>CAWJHI010000051.1:0-4810 GCA_963842485.1 Terriglobia bacterium
ATCACCGTGGTCGCGCCCGCCGACAGCGGTCCGTACACGATGTAACTGTGGCCGGTGACCCATCCAATGTCGGCCGAGCACCAGTAAGTGTCCTCCTCGCGCAGATCGAACACCCATTTCATGGTCGCGGTGACGTGCAGGAGATAGCCGCCGGTGGTGTGCAGAATCCCTTTGGGCTTGCCCGTAGTGCCGGACGTGTAGAGCACGTACGCGGGATGCTCGCTGTCCAGATGGACGGCGGGGCAATCCTCGGTCGCGGTCTGGTCCAGCTCATGCCACCACAGATCGCGGCCGGTCTGCATGGGAGTATCGGAACCCGTGCGGCGATACACGATGACGTCGCGAACGCCGGGACACCCGGTCAACGCTTCGTCCACGGCGGGCTTGAGTTTCACTTCCTTGCCGCGCCGGTATCCGCCGTCGGCCGTGATCACCAGCTCCGCGCCCAGGTCCTGAATGCGAGCCTTCAATGCCTCCGCCGAAAATCCTCCGAACACGACGCTGTGGACAATGCCCAGGCGCGTGCATGCCAGCATCGCGATGGGCAGCTCCGGAACCATCGGCATGTAGATGATGGCGCGGTCGCCGGTCTTGAAGCCGCGCGATTTCAGAACACTGGCGAAACGCACCACCTGCCGGTGCAATTCCTGATAGGTCAGGAAACGCTGCTCACATTTCTCGCCGTCGATCGGCTCGCCTTCCCACAGAATCGCGACCTTGTTCTTGCGAGGCGTGGTCAGATGGCGATCCAGGCAATTATAAGAAATGTTGATCTTCGCACCGGCGAACCATCTGGCGAACGGCGGATTCCATTCGAGCACGCGCGACCATTTTTCAAACCAGTGAAGCTCGCGCGAAGCCAGGTCGCCCCAAAACTCTTCCGGGTTGTGTTCGGCGCGGCGGTACAGTTCGCGGTATGCGTCCATGCCCTGGACGTGGGCTTTGCGGACGAATTCGTCGCTCGGCGGGTAAACGGCGTTGCTCATTTGAACGGATTCTAGCTTACTTGGGATGGGCGGTGTACTGATCCTGCGGCGGATTCAGTTTAATTTCGATGGTTTTCTCTTCCTGATCGACATCGAAGGTCTCGCCGAAGGTCTGATAATTCTTGGCGATCACTTGAATCAGAATTTTCCCCTGGGGGATACTGGGCACCTTCACGATCCCTTGCTGGGTGGTTTTCATTTCCCACTCTTTGCGGATTTTGGCGCCGAACTTGGCCGCGGACCGGCCTTTTACAAATTTGACGATCACGCTGGCGTTGTCCACCGGCTTGCCAGCCTGGTTGGTCACCACCACTTGCAGATTGGTGAGATCGTCGGACGCGGCCAGGGGTAAAAGCGCAGAGAGGAGCAGAATGATTGCGTTCCGCATGTGCTGGTATTATCTCACGCGCGCCGTCAGGCGATATCCGGCAGCAGAAATTTCTGGGGCGAGCCCGCCGCTTCCGTTAGCGCCTCCGCGGCCAGATACCCGCTTCGCACCGCGCCTTCCATGATCGCGGGCCAGCCGTTGCGGGTCCAGTCGCCGGCCAAAAACAAATTGCGAATCGCGGTACGCGCAGGCGGACGCCGCGATTCCAACCCCGGCTGCGGCGATAACACCGCGCGCACTTCTTTTACGACGTGAGCTTTTTCCAACTTCGCTTCACGCACCACCGGGAAAAACTCGGCGAGCTCTCGAAGCGCCAACTCGATAACCTCAGCGCGCGGCATCTGGACCAGCGTGTGGGACGCGCTGACCACCAACTGCACGTAGCGGCCGCCGCTTTTGTTAAAAATCCACTGAATGGTGCGGTCGAGCAGAGTGGCTTGCGGCAAATCGATCACCGGGCGGTCGAACCACAGATGAATTCCGGTGATGGGCGCATGTGTGAAGCCAGCGACGTCGATATCGAGATCGATTCCGGAGAGCCGTTCAAAGGGAAGCGCGCTGATGAAGTAATCGGCGCAATGCTCTTCGCCCGCGGCTTGAATCGATTTGACCTCGCCGTCCTTCCTGAGGATTCGCTCCACCGGCGTGCGCAGGTTCATCTCCACATTTCCGATTTTCTGCCACGCCTCGGGGCGGTACAGCTCGGCGAGGGGCACCGACGGCACGCCCATTTCATAGGCATTCGACGTCGCCAGGAACGCGAGCCGGAAGACTTGAAAACCGTGCACCGCGGCGATGCGCTCCGGCTCCTCACTGATCGCGCTGACCAGCACCTGCCGCCAGAAACGCTCGATCGCGCGCGGCGGCTGGCGATGCTCCACCAGCCATTGCTGCATGGTGATCTGGTCCAGGTCGCCGCGCGAATGCTCGCGGCGAATCGCCAGAAGGCCTCGCGCGACGGCCAGCTTTTCGGAAAAATTCAGGAATTTCAGCCTGAAGAACGATTCGGTGAAGTGCAGCGGCGCGGGCAGCATGCCGGCTCGCATCACGCTGCGCCGTCCGCCGGGTTCGATGAACACGTACTCGGGATAAAACTTGATGTCTTGTGAAACCCCGAGGCGGCGGTAGAAATCGAGCAGGTTGACGCAGCATCGCAACAAAATATGCTGGCAATTGTCGATGGTTTCCGAGCCTGCCGTGTAGGAAGTTGCGCGCCCGCCGAGAAACGGCCGGGATTCAAACAGCCGAACGCGATGGCCCGCTCCGCCCAAGGCAGCCGCTGCCGCCAAGCCTGCCAGGCCCCCGCCGATCACGATCACTTCGGCCATCGCCGAGGCTAGCGAACCGGGACTCGGGATCGGTATCCGCCGCCCCAATCTCCGTTGATGATCTCAATCGCGAGCCAGATTACGATGGCGATAAACAATACGTCGCTGGGTTGAAGATCCATGGTGATGGTTCCTCTAGTATGCCGGAAGTACGAAAAATGGGCAAGTTCTAAGTAGCCTACCGCGGGGCTGTTGAGGTACCAGGACAGGGGAACTAAGGCTCGCGTCTACGACTGGTCATATTACTACGCTACCAGTTCGCCCTGGGCGAGCCTTACCTCGACACCGATCTGCACGCTATCTCCGTTGTCGAGCAGGTACCGTCCCGCGACCCACGGCACGATCTGATCGGCGCGAGCCTGCGCGATCTCCAGCGGACCCTGAAACAGAACCAGAAAATCCGTGTCGGTCCAGCGGCTGACGAAATCCTTGTGCCGGAACTGTGACCCGAGCCGCGCCGCCACCTGCCTGGCCACCTGGTCGCTGATCTCCCCGCTGAGCTGGAATTGCAACAGTACGGGCGGCGCGCCGGCGGCCCTGCGCGCTTCAATCTGCCGCTCCATCTCGCGGCGATTCATCAGACCCGTCAACGGATCGGTGACCTCGGATTCCTTGAGGCGGTGCTCCACGGCCGCCAGCTCATTGTGCATCCGCATCACCAGGGACTGCGCCTCATGGCTCATGCTTTCGATGCAGCTCAACAGTCCGGCGGCCTGGAGCGCCACCAGTTCCTGCAAATGCTCCGGATCCGTGGGATACTCGGCGGCCTCCATCTGCATGGCGAACTGGCGCAGGCGTGTTCCGTAGAAATCCTGGCGCTTGGTGAGCGACCGTACGATCTCTTCGAGCGCGCCGACAGCCGTTCGCAGTTCGATGCCGTGCTGCGCGACGTAGCTCGAGGCCTTGTCCGCGTACTCTTTGAGCTCAGCTTCTATCGCGATGCAGCTCTCATTCAACGCCTCAGGCGACGAATCGAACGCGAGCCTGGCGCGGAGCCGGCTCAGCCGATGGTGATACAGCCCGCCGATGACAGGGCACGATACACCCAGGCACTCCGCCACGGACAACAGCACGGAGAGATAACAGTTCACCGACGTGTGCAGCGCGCTTAAATGCAGATCGTCTGGCATGGCTCCGAGTAGACGCTGTGGTATTTATCGGTGTTTGTGCTCAAACCGAGGATCGGGGAAACGCCTTAGTAAGGTGAAAGCTCTAGAACCGTGTTGAAACGGGGGATGGACCGCTCTGTCCGGTCTGGGCCTCTGCCGGAAGCTTCTAAACGGCGCGCAGCTCCTCGGCCACACGGCGCAGCCCCTCGCGAAGAAACTCTTCGCGCCCGCCGAGCCAGATTCGCACGTATCCTTCCACCCCCAGTTGCTTGCCCGGGACGATCAGCGTGCTCTGGCGGGTACGGATGCGCTCGCACAGCTCCACCGAAAGGATTTTCGAGTTGTACTTCATCAGACCGATGGCGCCGGCGTGCGGCTCGCGCCACTCTAGGAAGCCGTCGAAGCTCCGCACCCATTCGCGCGCGATTTCGAGGTTGGTATTCAGCACGGCGCGAGTCCGCGAGTAACATTTTTCCCGATTTTCTGGCGTCACCGCGATTCTGGCCAGTTGATCCGATAGTTTGTTCGGCCCGATGGTCAGGTAGTCGTGTTGCGCCCAGCACTCCGCAATCACCTGCCTGGGCCCCACGATCCAGCCAATGCGAACGCCGGGGATGCCCCAGGCTTTGGATAATCCGCTGGTCACGATGACGCGATCGCTCATGCCCCAGAAGCTTTTCGTGCGCGGCCCGGCAACCTCGGCGCCCTGATAGACTTCATCGGCGATCAGAAACGCGCCCACTTCGTCGACTCGCTCGACGATGCGCTTCATGGCGTCGTCGGATAGCACCGAACCGGTGGGATTATTGGGATTCGAGACGTACACCAGCCGAGTTCCGCTGTTCACGGCGCGCTCGAATTCGACCCAATCGGGCTCCCAGCAGGCTTCCGGCGCGGAGCCGGAACGTGCGCACCTGCGCGCCCAGGCTGCGCGGCACGCCCCAGAGCTGCATGTAATTCGGGGTTTCAAACGCGAACCCGTCGCCGGATCGAATCTGG
>CAWJHI010000052.1:0-23869 GCA_963842485.1 Terriglobia bacterium
CCGACAAAACCGCCAGCGCTATGGCAATCCCTAACAGGGCGCCGTCGCGGGCCAAGGTTGAGGGACTCAGAGCCTCGCCGACGCCGAAACATCCGCAGTCGATTCCCAGGCCTCGCGCGTAGGCCAGAATCATAACGGTGAAGAACACACCGAGCAGCGTGGCCGCTGCGGCAGAAACATAGCGCAGCCAGACTCCGGTGAGCAGCAGCGCGCCTACGGCGAGCTCAAACCAGGGTAGGGTGCGTGCGACGGCCAGGACGGCCCACTCAGAGAGCATCCCGTAGGAGTCGATCGACATCGCGAACAGCAGCCAGGGCTGGCGCAGCTTGGTGTACGCGGCGTACACGAAGACTCCGCCGATGACGGCGCGAAACGCAAGCACTGCGGTGCGGCGAGGATTCATTATTTGGGCAGGTTATCCAGAAACCTGCGCAGAATCGGGTAACTGACGGATCCCGCAACCGGATACGTCTTGCCGGCATAGGAGATGAACATGGTCGGGGTCTGCGCGAGCCTGGCCTGATTTCCCAGAGCGATGTCCTTCTGAATCTCTCCGAGAATTGCCGGATCTTTAGCCAGCTCCCGGACTTTCCTGGCCTCGGCCGGCGTCAGCACGCTGCATACCGTCTCGTCCACTTTGCCCGTCACCGACCACGACTCCTGTTCGCGGAATAGAACGTCACAGACTTGTTCGTACTTGCCGATCCGCTCCGCGGCGCACGCGTAGCAGGCGGCCGGTTGAGCGAATTGATGCTGCGGGAGCGGGTAGTCCCGGTGCACCAGGTAGACTCGTCCGGTGTTGACGTAGTCCTTAACCAGCGGGATCAGCGTCTTCTCGTACAGTTCCTTGCAATGCGGGCACTGGAAATCGCTGAACACTTCGATGCGGATCGCGGCGGCCGCGGTCCCCATCGCTCGTCCGGACTTGACCGGGCTCTGGCCGAACGCCACTACCGCGAGCAGCAGGAATACCATGACTACCGCGCGTATTTTCATGTTTTTATTGTACGCCGCGACATGCGGCCTGCCCACCGCAGGAACCGGAGCAGCTCATCTCGATGAGCCCACACGAAGGCCCGGAATTCCCGAGGCGTGATGTTCTCGGCGTGCCAGCCCCAATACGTTTCCACGCGCCACCGTAAGTATGGACTGCGCCAGGGGCGAAGGCGATAACCTTGCGAAGCACGCCACAAAAACCGGATCACCTATTTGACAAGACCCGAGGAGCCCTTGGGCGGCGGGGTCGGTGTCGCGAAGTAGCCGTTGCGCGTCCGCACGGTCGCGTTGCCGTAGCCTTTCACCGACACCTTGATCGTGCGGAAGCTGCCGTCGAGCGCAGTGTTGGTCGGGTTATACCCGATGATGTACTGGTTGCGAATCTCGTGCGCCACCTGCGGTGTAATCTTGTCAACCTCGGCTAAGTCCTTGGGATAATAATCCATGCCGCCCGAAGCTTCCGCCAGCGCCTTGAGCGCGCGCCTGGCCTTGGCCGCCTCGCGCGGCTCTTCCTCGTTCAGCAAGCCGATGGAATATACCAGAATCTCGCTCTGGCGCGCCTTGCGCACCAGTTGCTCCAGCGACTCATTGCTGGTGTTGTCGTTTCCGTCGGTCACCACCAGCAGGACTTTCTTTTCCCGCTTGCCGTGGTCCTTGACATAGTCGATCGAAATGCTGATGGCATCGCGCATGGCAGTGCCGCCCTTGGCATCGATCTTTTCGAGCGCCTCTTCCAGCTTCTTGATGTCGCTGGTGAACGGACAGTCCAGGTAAGCATCATCGTTGAAATTCACGATGAAGACTTCGTCCTGCGGATTGGACGCCTTCACCAGGTCCATGGACGCCGTCGCGACCTTGGCGCGCTTGTTGTTCATGCTGCCGCTGTTATCGATGATGATCCCCATCGAAACCGGAACGTCCTCCCTCCGGAAAATCTTGATGGGCTGCTCGACGCCGTTTTCGAGGACTTTGAAAGCGGATTGCGGGATGTTGGTGAGCAGCTTTCCGCTCTTGTCGGTCACCGTCACCTGCAGCGGCACCAGATTGGTTTCGGCGTGAAATATAGCGGTGTCGTCCTGCTGCGCCGGCGGCGGCTGCTGCGCGAAAGAGAAGGAGAAGAAGGTGAATAGGGCGAACAGGCTATTGTATCGGCGCATAGTATCCGGTACGGAAAGACGCTTTCAACTGCGGCAATCCTGCGGTCTTTACCAGCTTAACCGTCACGCGGCGGTACTTGCCATCGCGGGCGGCGTTCTTCGGCGAATAGGCGAGCACGTACTGATTGCGAAGCTCGATTCCGATCTTCGCCGCTACGTCGGGCAGCTCCGCCAGATTATCGACGGCGAAGTGACGCCCTCCGGTCTGCTCCGTGATCTCGCCCAGCAGCGCCGGACCGCTGAGCTCTTCCGGAGTCCGCCCGCGCGACGCTGCCGGCTCGAAAATTCCGATCGCATAAATCTGGACATCGGACTCGCGTACGGCGTTCTTCACTTCACTTTCAGTATAGCGGCTGGAATTATCTCCCCCATCGGAAATAATCAGGATCGCTTTGCGCGGGTTGCGCGCCTTCTTCATCTGATTCATCGCCATGTACACGCCGTCGAGCAGCGCCGTGCGTCCCTTCGACTCGACGAACGTCAGCCGGTTCTGAATCTCTTCGGTGTCCGGCGTGAACCCCACGGACATTTCCGGCCGGTCATTGAACTGAATCAGGAAAAACTCGTCTTCGGGATTGGCGGTCTTCAGGAACTGCGCCACCGCCTGCCGCGACTTCGCCAGCTTGGCGCCCATGCTTCCGCTGGTATCGAACACCACGCCCACCGAAAGCGGCGCGTCTTCGCTCGAAAACTGCACGATCTCCTGTTCGACTTTGTCTTCGTACAGCTTGAAGTTTTCTTTTTCGAGACCGGTGACGAAACGGCTCATCGGGTCGGTCACCGCCACCGGAATCAGGACCAGCGTGGTATCGATGCGAATGTTCGCGCGCTTGTCGAGGACCGTCTCGGGCGCCGGTTTTTGCGCCGCTCGCGGAGTGATCGTTACATTGGCGGGTTCCTGCTGGGCGTCCAGCTTCTGGTCGTCCGCCGTAAGAAGGGCTGCCGCTACGGCGCAGGACAGCAGACCGAGGGTCAGAGTAGGCCGCATTGTCTCACCCAATCTGCCATTTAGTATAACAGCGGAACTGTGAGACTGGTGCCGTTATTGGGTGGCGGCGTAGTACCCGGTGCGGAAGCTCGCTTTCAGCTGGGGTAGTCCCTTGATGGGCTTCAATTTCACCTCCACACGGCGGTATTTTCCGTCGCGCGCGGGGTTTTTCGGGGAGTAGCCCAGCACGTATTCATTGCGCAGCTCGATCGCGATTTTGCTGGCCACGTCTGGCAGCTCCGCCAGATTGCCCACCTCGAAGCTGCGGCCGCCCGTGCGGCCCGCCAGCTCGCGCAGCAGTTCCGGCCCCGACATCTCTTCCGGCGTTCGCGACCGCACCGACATGCTCTCGAAGATGCCGATGCCGTAGATCTGCACGTCGGATTCGATCACCGCGCTTTTCACTTCGCTGGCCGTATAACGGCTGGAGTTGTCGCCGCCGTCGGAGAGGATCAGGATCGCCTTGCGGGGATTGCGCGCCTTCTTCATCTGATTCATCGCCATGTAGACGCCGTCCAGCAGCGCCGTTCTTCCCTTGGAATTCGCGAACAACAGGCGGTTCTGAATTTCTTCGACGCTGGGCGTGAACGGGACCGACAAGCTCCGGGCGGTCGTTGAACTGGACCAGGAAAAATTCGTCCACCGGGTTGGCGATTTTCATGAACTGAGAAACGGCTTGCCGCGCCGTGCGCAGCTTGGCCGTCCCCATGCTCCCGCTGGTATCGAACACAATGCCGATGGAAAGCGGAGCGTCCTCGACTCGAAAACGTCGAGATCTCCTGCTCCACCTTGTCTTCGAAAAGCTTGAAATACTCCTTTTCCATGTCGGTGACAAACTGGCCTAGCGGATTCGTCACCGTCACCGGGATCAGCACCAGCGTGGTGTCGACGCGAATATTGCCCGGCCGGTCGACCGCGGTTTCGGCTTTGTCAGCCTTTTTCCCTCGCGTCCGGGGAGTAATGGAAGGGCTGGTGGGATCCTGCGCGGGCACCAGGCCGAGGCCTGCAAAACAGAATAGACTCAACGCCAAAGCCCGCATAATTCTCACCCAATTGCCAATAGTATATCAGTAGGTGCCGCGCCGATGATGTCGGTAGGGGATGCGCCGATGATTGCACCACCTTCCCTCCTGTGCTATCTTCGATTGTGCCGCACCGGATTCTTGGAGTAATCCCCGCACGGTACGCTTCCTCACGGTTCCCTGGCAAGGCTCTCGTCTCGATCGCAGGCAAATCCATGCTGCAACACGTGTGGGAGCGGGCGTCGCAGGCGCGCTACCTGACCGACGTCATCGTCGCCACCGATGATGAGCGGATTCGCGCCGCCGCTGCGGCGTTCAAAGCGCGCGTCGTGATGACTCGCGCCGACCATCCCTCGGGAACCGATCGTGTGGCCGAGGTCGCCTCGACGTCCGACGCTCAGATCGTGGTGAACATTCAAGGCGACGAGCCGTTGATCGACCCGGCGGCGATCGACGCCGCCGTGCTGACCCTGCTCGATCATCGCGAAGCCCCTATGGGCACGCTGAAGAAGCGCATCGGCTGCGCGCCCGAGATTACCGATCCGAATGTCGTCAAGGTGGTGACGGACCGGGAAGACAACGCGATTTATTTTTCGCGCTCGCCGATTCCGTTCGTGCGCGAATCCGGAGGCGAGTCCGCGGCATATTTCAAGCACATCGGCCTGTACGTTTACCGCCGCGATTTCCTGCTGGCGTATTCGGATCTGCCGGTGGGTCCGCTCGAACGCGCCGAGCGCCTGGAACAACTGCGCGCGCTCGAAAACGGCTTCAAGATTCGCGTGGTGGAAACCGAGTACGAATCGCTGGGCGTCGATACGCCGGAAGACTGGCATCGAGTCGCGGCTCTGTATGAAAAATTGATGGTGGCGGGGTAGCAAAATAATGGCCAAATACATCTTCGTAACCGGCGGCGTGGTGAGTTCCCTGGGCAAAGGCATCGCCGCCGCGAGCCTCGGCTGCCTGCTCGAAAGCCGCGGGCTCAAAGTCACGCTTCAGAAATTCGATCCGTATCTGAATGTCGATCCCGGCACCATGAGCCCGTTCCAGCACGGCGAAGTTTTCGTCACCGACGACGGCGCCGAAACCGATCTCGACCTGGGCCACTACGAACGCTTCACGCATGCCCCGCTCACGCAGGCCAATAATCTGACCAGCGGGCGCATCTACGAACAGATCATTTCCCGTGAGCGCCGCGGCGACTACCTCGGCAAGACCGTGCAGGTGATTCCGCACGTCACCAATGAAATCAAGGCCGCGGTGCGCCGCGTTTCCACTGCCGCCGACGGTTCTCTCATCGATGTCGTGATCGTCGAGATCGGCGGAACGGTGGGCGATATCGAATCGCTGCCGTTTCTCGAAGCCATTCGCCAGTTGCGCCATGAACTGGGACGCGAAAACACGCTGTTCGTGCACGTGACCTTGGTTCCCTGGATCGCAGCCGCGCAAGAGCTGAAGACCAAGCCCACGCAGCACAGCGTCAAGGAGCTGCGCGCCATCGGTATCCAGCCCGATATTCTTTTGTGCCGCAGCGATCATGCCCTGCCGCAGGACATGAAGGAAAAGATCGCGCTGTTTTGCGACGTCGACGTCGAAGCCGTGGTCACGGCGCGCGACGTCGAAAGCGTTTACGAATGCCCGCTAGTGTTTGCCGAGCAGGGCGTCGACGAGATCGCGATGCGTCTGCTCGCCCTCCAGGCCGGGCCCCGCGACCTGACCCGCTGGAGCGACATGGTGCGCCGCGTCAAGCACCCGGCGCGCGAGGTCTCCATCGGCATCGTCGGAAAGTACGTCGAATACGAAGATTCCTACAAGAGCCTGAAAGAAGCTCTGCTGCACGGAGGCTTGGCGCACGACGCCAAAGTCAACATCACCTGGGTGGAATCGGAACGGCTGAAGTGGCCGGAGGCGATGGCCGAGCTCGAAATCTTCGACGGTATCCTGGTCCCCGGCGGCTTCGGGCGCCGTGGCGTCGAAGGTATGCTCTGCGCCATCCGCTACGCCCGCGAGTGCAAGGTGCCCTATTTCGGCATCTGCTTGGGAATGCAGACCATGGTGATCGAGTACGCCCGCAACGTGTGCGGCCTCGCGTCGGCCAATTCCACCGAATTCGACCCCGCCACGCCGGATCGCGTCATTTATAAATTGCGCGAGCTCAAAGGAGTCGACGAACTGGGCGGCACCATGCGCCTGGGAGCGTATCCATGCATGTTAGCCGAAGGCAGCACCGCTCGCCGCGCGTACGGCAAGCCCGAAATCAGTGAGCGCCATCGTCACCGCTACGAATTCAATCGCGATTATGAGAACGTGCTGACCCGGCACGGGTTGCGCCTGACCGGCGAGACCCCGGACGGCGTCTACGTGGAAATCTGCGAGCTCCCGGACCATCCCTGGTACCTCGGCTGCCAGTTTCATCCGGAGTTCAAATCGAAGCCCATGGAGCCGCATCCTCTGTTCCGCTCCTTCATCGGCGCAGCTCTAGAACAGGAAAGCCGGAGGCAGGCTTCCGCCGCGAGGATGGAGACGCTGGCCGGCCGCTAGGGCTATGAAGATCCGCCTGCGTGAAAAGCGACCCACCGCTCCCTATGAGCCGCGACCACAGGGAGCGGTTGATATCGCGGTTTTTCACACCGCCGCAAACATGCACGGTTCTGAACCGTCTTTTGAAACTTGACCCCGTGCGTATCACAGCGACCATCGAAGTCGGCAACGGCGCGCCGCTCGCGCTGATCGCCGGACCCTGTGTCATCGAAAGCGAGGAGCACGTCCACTTTCTGGCGCGCGAGATCGCCAGGATCGCGGGACCTTTCATCTTCAAAGCTTCTTTCGACAAAGCCAACCGGTCGAGCGTCGCATCGTATCGCGGACCCGGCCTCAAAGAAGGCCTGCGGATCCTCAAGGCCGTCCGCGATGCCGGATTCGCCGTCCTCACAGATATCCATGAGCCGCGGCAAGCCGCGGAGGCCGCCGGGTCCGTCGACATCCTGCAAATCCCCGCGTTCCTGTGCCGTCAGACGGATCTTCTCGTCGAAGCCGGACGCACCGGGCGCGTGGTGAATATCAAGAAAGGCCAGTTCGTCTCGCCGCAGGATATCCGCCTTGCGGCCGACAAGGTCGCCTCCACGGGTAATACCAAAATCATGCTGACGGAACGCGGCAGTTCCTTCGGATACAACAACTTAGTGGTGGACATGCGCGGCCTGGCGATCATGCGCGGTTTCGGATGGCCGGTGGTCTTCGACGCGACCCATAGCGTTCAGCTCCCGGGCGCCGCGGGTACGGCTTCCGGCGGCCAACCCGAGTTCATTGAGCCCCTATCGCGCGCGGCGGTTGCGACCGGCGTCGATGCGGTGTTTTTGGAAGTCCACGAATTCCCGGAGCGCGCCCTATCCGATGGCGCCAACGCGTTGCGCCTCGATCTGCTCGGTCCCCTGTGGCGGAAGCTACAGAGGATAAACTCGGTTTGCACGCCGGATCGTCTGGAAGCGTCTAAAATATAGGTATGAAAACGAACTGGCGCCGTCGCGGGTTTTCTCTCATCGAGCTGCTGATTGTCATCTCGATTATTCTCATCATTGCGGCCATCGCTGTGCCGAAGATGAATAAGCAGTTGATGCTCGCCAGGGAGCAGGCCGCGATTCGCCAGATCGGGACCATTCATCAGGCCGAAACGCAATATTATTCGCAGTTCGGCAGCTACGCTCAAAGCCTGACCGCGCTCGGCCCGCCGGCCAGCGGCGCGGCCGGGCCAAATGCCGCCGATATCATCCCCAAGAATCTCGCCGACGGAAAGAACAGCGGGTACCTCTTTGCGGTAACCGGCTCGCCCACCGGCTATAGCGTCACTGCGGTTCCAGAGACGTTTAACAGCACCGGAAGCCGGACATTTTTTTCGGATCAGACCCTGGTGATTCGCCAGAGCTACACAGCCGAGCCCGCCACCGCTACCAGTCCCGAGCTTAAGTAGACTGCGTGACTGTCTCGGTGGCGCGCGCCGCAATCAGCTCTGCGGCTTTTTCGCGTAGCCAGGCGGCTTCGCTTCGCTTCCGCAGTTGATCCAGCAACTCCGCGCGATGCTCCATATTTGTGGCCAGTTCCATGCCGCGCTCCGGCCCGCAGGACTCCCACACTTTCCCCGCCCGGGCAAGTTCGGCGATCGCTTCCAGATAGCGGCCCGAATATTCGTTGACGTACGCCAGCGTTTCGTAAGCCACCGCCAGCCGGGCCCCTTTCTTGCGCTTGAAGGTCCCGATCGCTTCCGCCAATAGTTCCCGCGCCCGCGCATAGTTCGACCACCCGATGTACATCCCCGCGACGCCGAACTGCATCTCGGCCAGTTCCTCCAGGTCGCCGCCGACGATGCGCTCCTTCAGCAGCAGCATGCGCTCATACAGGTGAGCCGCCTGCTCGATATCGCCCGATGACTCGAGCGACCCCGCCAGGTGATGCAGGTCGTGCAACGCCACATCCGAAGTGGGTCCCAGCGCGCCCTCATGAATCCGGAGCGCGCGGCGCAGGCACCGCTGCGCCTCCTCGTGATTTTCCTGCGCGCGATAAATCGCGCCCAGCTCGCTCAGTAAATTGCCGGTGTCCAGGTGATCCTCCCCGGACATCTCCTCGTGCAGCTTGACGGCCTTTTCGAGCGCTGGAATGGCATCCTCCGATCTGCCATTCTTGTGACGAGCCGTTCCCAGCCGGTGAATGCGCCGCGCCATCCGCATCGGATCGGGATGCGGAATCGCCGCTTCAATCCGCACGCCTTCCTGCAGCACCGCTTCCATCGCCGGATAATTCCCGCCGTCGTGAAATACTTCGGCCAGCGCGTCCAGGCACAGCACGTAGCCCGATGGATTCGAAACGCGCGCGGTCAGCTCCAGGGCCTGACGCACCGTCTCCTCGGCTTCATTGAGCTTTCCCTGCTTGCGCTGCGCCTCCGCCAGCTCCAGCCGGAATTGAATCCGCCGCACCGAATGCCGCTGTACGTCGGCTTCTTGCAGAGCGCGTTCCAGATACTTTTCGGCTTCGGCGTAGTTGCGGGCCTTGAGCTGACGCTCGCCTTCGACGCGATCCAGCCCGCGCTCCAGGCTCCAGGCATCCATGCGAGGCGCCGCCCAGGCCGCTAACTGCATCGACCAGCGAAACGCGTTGAAGATCGGGTCCATCGATTTCGAGCCTGTAAAGCCCTGTCAAATTGATCGGCGGACTAGGGTCCTGACTTTAGTTTCGACTAGTGCTTAACACCCGGAGTAAGGGAGGGCCCTGAGGTTTTGGCCCCATTTCCCTAAGGTCCATTAGTCTAAGTGTCGTTAATAAGTGTGGTTATGATGAAGAAATGACCCGCCGCGAGCTGCTTGCCGCCTCTTTAGGTGGTCTTATGGCACATCGTTCGCCTCGCGCGACGATTCTGATCGAGATGAGCGGCGGCCCCAGCCATACCGATACCTTCGACTTGAAAATCGGCCCCTGGACCCCGGCCTGGATGAATCCCGTCCGGTTCGGCGAGATTCTGTTTCCCGCCGGGCTGATGCCGAGTCTGGCTGGAATGTTCGATCGGATTGCGTTACTGCGCGGCATCACGGCCGGCAGCCTGATCCACCGGCCGATCGAATCCGGCTGGCCTTTCCTGAGAGCTTCTGGGGCGTCTTTCGAAGCGGCCTGCCAGCGTGCGAGCCGGATGATTCGCGACGGCGCGCCACGCGTCCACATCAGGCTAGGCGGTTGGGATCATCATGGCAATCTGTACGAGCAGTTGCGGACCATCTCGCAGCCGTTCGATGCCGGAGTCGCGTCGCTGATTGCGGGGCTCGATCGTGACGGAGTCTTACGCTCGACCAGGATCGTCGCAATGGGCGAGTTCGGCCGCACGCCCGGTCCGCTGAACCAGAACGGCGGCCGCGATCACCATCCGGTGCATGCAGGGTTGCTGGCCGGAGGCGGGATTGCCGGTGGCGCCATCATCGACGCAATAAGCAATAGTGCGCTAAATCTCGGTTCGCTAGCGTAGAAGCTTAACTACTTCGAACCAACACGACCGTGGTTTCCTTGCGGTAGAAATGCGCTCCCCAGAAAACCACCGGTTCCCAGCGAAATCGCCATTCTGTTCGGGTGAAGTCAATGATTTCGCGGACATCGTTGTCGATCCATGCGTGAAAATGAATGCTATAGTCGCGCCGCATCAAGTCGCTTACGGCGTCTTCAAACCCAGGCTGATCATGACCTTGATTCCCGACATTCGCTACCCAGTCGGCAAAGTGAGCCCGCCGATCAAATCCTTGCATGTCATCGTTCTCTGCAATTAAATGCTGGAGCGGCGTTCGCTTGCGCCTTGCGTCGAAGGTATAGCGTTTATCCGGAATTTTCAATAGCAGGACACCTCCCGGAGCGAGCGCATCGTACCAAGCGCGTAGCGCCCTGAGCGGGAATGCCATGTGTTCGAGCACGTGGCTTGCAATCAGAAAATCGAGGCTGCCGGAGGGTACCGGCAGTTCTGTTGCTTCGGCCAACAGATCCGGACGCAATAATCTCCCGCTCAACTCAGCGTAGTGCTCCTGAAGTTCCGCGCGGTCCAGGCGATCCAGATACCAGACCCGGGCGCGGCGGGGCAATGGGAAACGTTTCCATAAAGCGCCTACTTCGATCCCGCGACCGCGGAAGTATCGCTGTAGAAGGAGGTTTTCAAGCCAAGTCAGCAAGGCTCTTCGTTCCACGGTTGTTTGACCCGCTGCAAGAAAATTTCATCACTCACGCACTCTCCGGCAGTTCCCGAACGGTCCAGACGTGATCAGCGATCCCGGGCGCCGCTAAGAGGGAGAGAGATTTGGCGTACTGCCCGTTACCAGCACGCAGCCTTCAGTTCCGTTAAGATTGTAAATAGAGGGATTCAGGTGACGCCGCGCGGCCGGGAAGTTCTGCACGAGATCGTCGAGGCCTACATCGACACCGGTGACCCGGTAGCCTCGCGTTCCATCGCCCGCCGCCGCCGGGACCCGCTCAGCGCCGCTTCCATCCGCAACATCATGGCGGACTTGGATGACGAAGGGTACCTTTCGCAGCCCCATACCTCGGCCGGGCGCGTGCCCACCGAGAAGGCGTTTCGCAGCTATGTTCAATCGCTCAGCCTGCGGCGGATGGCCGCCGAGGAACTGGAGCGGTTGCGCAGCGAGTTCGGTCGCCTCGATTCGGTGGAGGCTCGCGTCGAGCACACCTCGCGCACGCTGACCGAAATGACCCGGAGCGTCGGTATGGCCGCGGCCATCCGGCAGATCGAGCCTGCGCTCGATCAGATTGAGCTGGTCGCGCTGCCGGACCGTCGGGTTTTGATGGTGGTGGTGACGCGCGATCACGAAGTGCGCAATCGCGTGGTGATGCTGGATGAACCGGTAACTGCGGATGAGCTCGTCTCGATTCGCAATTACATCAACCACAGTTTTTCGGGATGGACGCTCGAGGATGTCCGGCGGGAACTGGCCGCGCGGCTGGCCCACGCCAGCGCCGCCTACGATACAATCCTGCGCAAGCTGACGCTGCTCTACGCCAAGGGGTTGCTCGACATCGGCGCGGCGCCGGAAGTGCACATGGAAGGCGCCAGCAACCTGGTCGGCCTGGATTTGCATCTGACCAAAGGGAAAATGCGGGAGCTGTTCCGCGCGCTGGAAGAGAAGAAGCGCGTGCTGGCGCTGCTGGACCGGTTCCTCAGTCCGATTGGCGACGAAGGAGTCGGCGAGATCGCAGTGCACGTGGGGCTCGGAGAAATGCATCCTTCGATGGGCGAGCTGTCCCTGATCGGGCTGCCGGTGGTGTTGCCAAACGGGATTTCGGCCGTGATCGCGGTGCTCGGGCCCATTCGCATGAACTATGGCCGCGTGATGAGCGCCGTCCAGCACGTCGGCAAGGCGTTCCAAGGTTCTTGAAGAGACGCGGGAAACAGGGGTCGGACCACTCTGCCCCCGCCGGTAGGCTCGTCGAGCCGCGTATTCGCCCCCTTTTTCCCGCAACCTCGGCGTCCATCTGCGGCTAACCATTTTGCGCCGAATGTTAATCTAATAACTTAGGGCATGGCAATTGAAAAAATGGAAATGAGCGGGGACCGGGAACAGGACTCCGCCGGCTTGCAGGACGCCGCTTCGGCGCTCGCCGCCATTACCGCCGAGCGCGACCAGTTGGCCGCTGAAAAGGCCGAGCTGAACGATCGTCTGCTGCGCAGCCACGCTGAATTTCAGAACCTCAAGAAGAGAACCGAGCGCGAAAGATTAGAGTTGTTCGAATACGCCAGCATGGAGGCGGTGCGCATGCTGCTCCCGGTCCTCGACGACTTCGAGCGAGCCCTCAAGGCCGAAAGCTCAGACCCGAAATACGTGTCCGGGATCGAGCTGATTTACAATCGTTTCTACGAATCCCTCAAGAAACTCGGCCTGGAGCCGATTGATTCCAGGGGGCTGACTTTCGATCCGCAGATCCACCACGCGGTGGATATGGTGGAGACGGACGAGGCGCCGGACCACAGCGTGCTGGATGAATTTCAGCGCGGATATAACTTTAAGGGCCGTCCGCTGCGGCCGGCGATGGTGAGGGTGGCTGTCCAGCCCGCGTCGAAATGAGCGTAACCAAACGCGATTACTACGAGATCCTCGGGGTCGACCGGGGCTGCGACGACCAGGTTCTGAAGGGCGCCTACCGGAAGCTCGCGCTGCAATTTCACCCGGATCGCAATCCCGGGGATCATTCGGCCGAAGAAAAGTTCAAGGAAGCAGCCGAGGCCTATAGTGTCCTCAGCGATCCGCAGAAGCGCGCCGCGTATGACCGGTTCGGCCACCAGGGCGTCCCGTCCGCGGCCAGCCCCGGCTTCGATGGCGCGGGATTTCCGGATCTCGGCGATATTCTCAGCGACGTTTTTGGATTCTCCGATATGTTCGGCGGTTCGCGCCAGCAGCGCCGCAACCGCGCCCAGCGTGGAGAAGACGTTCGCTACGATCTCGAAATCGGCTTCGAGGATTCCATGCGCGGCCTGTCCGTCGATATCCAGGTGCCGCGTCTCGAAGAGTGCGGCCGCTGCCATGGGAAAGGCGCGGAGCCGGAGGACGGTCTGGTCACCTGTCCCACCTGCCGCGGGCGCGGGGAAGTGATCTACCAGCAGGCGTTTCTGTCCGTCCGGCGAACTTGCACCCAGTGCGGTGGACGCGGGCAGATCGTGCGCCGGCCCTGCAAGGAGTGCAAAGGCGACGGCTATCTGCGCCGGGAACGCAAGCTGAAAGTCAACATTCCCGCGGGCGTGGACAACGGCACCCAGCTTCGCCTTTCGCAGGAAGGCCAGCCCGGAGCGAACGGCGGACCCACCGGCGATCTGTACGTGGTCCTGAAGGTCGCCGAGCATCCCATCTTCGAGCGCCACGAGAGCGATCTGCACTGTACTGTCCCGATTAACATTGCGCAGGCGGCGCTCGGGGCGTCCATCGATATTCTGACCTTCGACGGTCTGCAAACCGTGAAAATTCCCGAAAGCTCCCAGCCCGGCGCGCGATTGAAGCTGAAATCGCTCGGCGTGCCGCACTTGCATGGCAATGGCCGCGGCGACCTGTATATCCACCTCGATGTCCGGGTCCCCGCCAAGCTGACGCGCGAACAGCGCAAGCTGGTGGAGCAGCTCCGCGATCTGCTGCCCGTCGAAAATGAGCCCGCTGAAAAGGGCATTTTCGACAAAGTCAAAGACTATTTCCTGTAGGAATTCATGCGCAAGCGGCTGATCGTGCCTGCGTCGTTGGCTATGTTGTTGCTGGCGATGACGATCGGCGTGTTCTGGAAACTGGTGCTGACGCGCCAGTACACCTATCTCGACTCGCCCGATCTCACCTATCAAGTCGCCCCGTGGCTTCAGGTGCAGGCCGCCGCCTGGCATCGCGGCGAAATTCCGTTGCTGTGGGACCCATACCTTGCAGGCGGCCAATCCTTGATCGGGCAGATGCAGCCTGCCACCGCCTATCCGCTCAACTGGCTATTGTTCCTGGCGCCGCTGCGAAACGGTTTCATCCGCATGAGCACGCTGCACTGGTATTTCGTGCTGATTCATTTCATGGCCGCGCTGGCCGCGTACGCCCTGTGCCGCGGCCTGGGCCGTTCCCGCGCCGCCTCGGTCCTCGGAGCCGCCGCGTTCGCCTTCGGCGGCTACGTGGCCTCTACGGCATGGCCGCAATTGCTGCATGCGGCGGTATGGGCTCCCCTGGCTCTGCTGTTTTCCCTGCGCGCCATGCGGGATGAAAAACCGCTCGTCAATGCTTTGCTTTCCGGATTGTTCCTCGGCGTCCAATGGCTGGGTGGACATCATCAGCTTCCTGCCTTCACCGTGCTCGCGATCACCGGCCTGTGGATTTTCCACATCGTCGGCGGGGCCAACACTCGCATGCGGGTGGATCGCGCCTTCTTGTATCTGGCGCTGGTCGCGATGATGGTGGCGGCGGGCGCCATGCAGATGTTCCCCGCGTTCTCCTACGGCCACGACGTCGTCCGCTGGGTGAATGCGAGCCATGAAGTGACCTGGAACGAACCGGTGCCGTACTCCGTGCATGACCAGTTCGGCCAGCCGCCGGCCGCGGTGCTGGGCGTCTTTATAAACGGAATTTTTGCGAACTCGAATCCGTTCGTCGGCGTAGTGGTTTTCTTTCTCGCCGTCTGCGGCGTAATGCTCGCGTGGGAAAATCGCGCCGTGCGTCTGCTTGCGTGCCTCGCCGCCGGCGGTCTGATTTTTTCATTTTCGAGCTATACGATTTTCCACGGCATCCTGTACAGTCTGGTGCCGTTTGTCGAAAAAGCGCGCAATCCCGCCATGGCGGCGTTCATTTTTCATCTCGGCGTCTGTCCCCTGGCCGCGTTCGGGTTGGATGCGTTGCTGAGCGCGCCCGCCGTCTGGCTGAAGCGAGCGGCGATCGCTCTAGGCGGCGTCGCATTTCTACTATGGCTGTTCGTCTTCGCCACGTTTGTCTCCAAAGCGGACTGGAATGTGCGCCCCGGAGAGGTGGGAATAACAGCATTCGCGGCGGCATTGCTCGCGTGTTTGCTATGCGCGATGCCCAGCGGCGTCGTTCGATCCCCGGCAGCGTTGCTCATCGTCCTGATGATGATCGAGCTGGGCGGCTTGGCCGGAAGGAACTGGCAGAATCGCGATCTCGGCTGGCATTACTGGCCCCAATTGAGTCGCGACCAGGACGTCGCCCGGTTTCTGCGAACCCGGCCGGGACCGTTCCGCGTGGATTACAAAGAAGACGATATTCCGTATAATTTCGGCGACTGGTACGGCATCGAAACCTTCTTCGGCTACGTCTCGTCGGCACCCGTGCCATTCATACGGATGATCGGCGAGCCCCGTGAGCGCGCGTTACTGGGCGTTCAATACTATTTGGCCAAAACGCCGGCCCGCCCCGATCAGCGCGAAGTTTTCTCGGGCGAAGGCGGAATCAAGGTGTTCGAAACGCCGGGCGCCATGCCGCGCGCCTGGACCGTTCACCAGGCCACCAGCGTCTCCGATCCCAGGCTGGTCCACGCAACCTTGAACGCCA
The DNA here is from genome assembly GCA_963842485.1 of Terriglobia bacterium. Lineage (GTDB taxonomy): Bacteria > Acidobacteriota > Terriglobia > Bryobacterales > Bryobacteraceae > Palsa-187. The sequence goes on from CAWJHI010000052.1 coordinate 15,707, forward strand.
TCGATCTGAACCAAACCACGTTCCTGTTTAACCAAACCCCGCCGCAACTCGAGACCTGCACCGGCGATCGAGCCCTGCTGGTCCGCCATGAATCGCAGTTCACCGCGGTCGACGTCGACATGGCTTGCCGCGGAATGCTGATCCTCGGTGACGCGTATTCGAAGGACTGGACGGCTACCGTGGACGGAAAGCCCGTTCCCCTGTTTCCGGCGTACTCGATCGTGCGCGGAGTAGTGGTCGACAGCGGCCATCATCGAATCGAGCTGCGGTATCGCCCCATGCCCGTCTATCTCGGCGCCGGGCTCACGGGAGTTTCGCTGCTGTTCGGATTGCTCTTGTGGAAACGAAATCGGTAAACCGCTCAGCGACGCTGTATCCTTGTAAGTATGCCCGCCGCCGGAATCAAAGACTCTCTCCGCGAGCGCGGCGTGCGGCTTACACGCCAGCGGCGCATTCTGCTCGATCTCATCGATCAATCCGGCCAGCATCTCGACGCCGAAAGCCTCTACCAGATGGCCAAGGAGAAGGACCCCAAGCTCAATCGCGTCACCGTCTACCGGACTCTCAAACTCCTTAAAGAAGGCGGCCTGGTCGACGAGCTCGACCTGATGCACTACGGCGGCGATCAGCACTACTACGAAACGCGTCTCAAACAGGAACACGCGCACGTCATTTGCCTGCGCTGCGGCAAGGTCGAGGAGTTTTTCGGCGAGCCGCTGCACAAGCTGCGGCGGCAAGTCGAGTCGCACTTCGGATTTCAGATCGTGCTCGCGCGCACCGAAATCGGCGGCTATTGTCCCCACTGCCAGGCCCTGAAAGCTCAGGAAGTGGCGGATGCGGCGCGCGCGCCCATCGCCCCCAAAGGAGACCGCGGCTGATGGCGGCGCCCGGCGAAGCGGGCTTGCCGGCTGCGGCCCTGCTGGTTCTGAATCCTTCCGGACAACGCACGCGCGTGGCTCTGATGCCGCTGCCGTTTCTGATCGGACGCCACGCCGATAACAACCTGATTCTGCGCGACAGCCGCGCCTCTCGCAGTCATGCGCGCATCTTCGCCGAAAACGGCAAGTACGTCATCGAGGATTTGAACAGCCGCCACGGAACCTGGGTCAATGGCGAACGCACCGCGCGCCACGTGCTCCGCAACTCTGATCGCATCGACCTGGGCGTGCGGGAATCCTACCAGTTGACCTTCACGCTCGACCAGGGCGGCATCACCCGCATGATGGACCAGATTTCTTCCACCTCGCACTCGGGGGACATGGGATCGAACAATCTCGCCAAACTGCGAAGCCTGGTGGAGGTCGCCCGCGCGTTGCAAAACTCGCTTTCCACCCAGGAAGTGCTCACCGCGGTGGTCGATGCCGGCCTTGCGGTCACTGGATGCGAGCGCGGATTTCTGCTGCTGCGCAACGGCGTGGAACTGGACGTTTCCGTGTCCCGGGATCGCGAGGGGCGGGCGCTTGAAGCCGACGATCTGCGCGTTCCCCGCAGCTTGATCAAGCGCGCCCTGAATAGCCGGCGGGATCTGCTGTCGATGCATTTCGACCCGCTCGCCGAGCAGGGCGTCCGCCCGGAGATGAGCATCGCCAATCTCGAGCTGCGCTCCGTCGTGTGCGTGCCGCTGATTCATATTCGCAGTGGAACGTCCGAAGAGACCCGTGTAGTCGCCAGTATCGAAGACACCATCGGCCTACTCTATATGGACTCGCGCCAAGCCCCGGCCGATCTTTCGGCGGGCAACCGTGAACTCTTGCAGACCCTCGCCATCGAAGCGTCCACCATCCTTGAAAACGCGCGCCTGTTCGAAGAAGAGCGGGTCAAGGTCCGCATGGAAGATGAGCTGAAGATCGCGCGCGACATCCAGCAGGGATTGCTTCCGGCCGCGCTGCCTTCCGTCGGCTGGTTTCGCGCCGCCGGCTCAAGCTTCCCGTCGACGCAGGTCGGCGGCGATTATTTCGATGTGCGCCAGGTTTCGCCGGACCTGTGGGCCGCCGTAGTAGCCGACGTTTCCGGAAAAGGCGTCAGCTCCGCTCTGCTGGCTAGCCTCCTGCAAGGCTCCTTCCTGATGGCCGCGGGCCGTATCGAATCCATTCTGGACCGCCTGAACGCGTTTCTCCTGGAGCGCACGCGCGGCGAAAAATACGCGACGCTGTTCTATTGCACCCTGGACTCCTCCGGCCTCCTCAGCTACGCGAACGCCGGCCACCCCGCGCCGTTCCTGGTCAGCCCGGACGGCCGCCTGCGCAAGCTTCACACCTCCGGAATGCCCGTGGGCATGATCGAGAATGCGCCCTTTCAAATGGTCCAGACGCAGCTCGCGCCAGGCGACAAGGTCGTCATCTTCAGCGACGGCCTCACCGAAGCCGAGAACGCCGAAGGAGTCTTCTTCGACAATGAGCGCCTGCGCGTCTGCCTCCGCGACAACGCCGCGCGCGACGCCGTCGCATTGCACGCCGCCTTGCTCGGCGCAGTGGATCGGTTTGTCGACGGCGGCATGGTCCGCGACGACATCACGGCGCTGGTGATTGAGTACTCGCCCGCGTGATCCTCTATACCGCCGCGCACGGCGGTTTCTCGCGGGAAGCCGTTCCTTTGGGCGGCGGCGCCGCCGTATGCGACCACCTGGTCGAGGAATGGACCCGCACCCGTCCCTTCGATTTTCGTTTGATCACGCCGTCGATCCTCGGCGAATCCGCGCCTACGGCCCTCGAACTGGTTCGTTTCGGCGAGCGCGATTACGCCCGCTTCTGCCGGGCCTTCGAGCGCGCCGCCACCGCCGAAATTCTGCGTCACGATCCGGCGGCCACTGTCGTTCTCAGCAACGACGTTTCCGAAGGCCCCGGCTTTCAACAGCTCGCCGCGCGCGGCTTTCGCGTCTTCACCATCTATCACGTCGACGTGGTCGCCTACGTATCCGCGATTTATCTGCGCGGATCGATCGCGCCGGAAACCGCCGTGCGCTGGTATTCGCGCCTGCGCGGAATCCTGCCGGAAATGGCCAGGCTGGTCTGGGAAAAACAGGAAGCCAGCGTCCTCTATTCGCGCGGGTTGATCGTTCCATCCGCGGGAATGCGCGACGTACTGAAACGATGCTACCCCTCCTGCGCGCCGATTCACGTCTTGCCCTGGGGTGTCTGGGACAGCGGTCCCGCGGCGTCCCCGGCGGCTTCCCCAGAAGTCTTGCGCGCCGAATTCGGCGTCCCCCGCGACGCGCGCGTGCTCCTGACCCTCAGCCGCATTTCGCCCGAGAAAGGACAGGACCTGCTGCTCCACGCCCTGCTCGATCGCGAGCGTCGCGGCGACCAATCTCCGCTGTGGGTCTTCATCTGCGGAGACGCCGCGTTCATGCAGGGCCCGCGATTTCTGGGCCAGCTGCGAAAACTGGCGGCGCGCCTGCGGCACACTCGCGTCATCTTTCCCGGATACGTCACCGGAGAACGCAAGCGCGCTTTTTTCGCGCTCGCCGATCTGTACATTTTCCCGTCGCGTCACGAAAGCTACGGCCTGACCTTGCTTGAAGCGCTGGCAGCCGGTTTGCCCGCCGTGTGTCTGGACCATCACGGCGCTCGCGAAATCATGCGCGAAGAATTTGGCGCCCTGGTCCAGGCGCGGGATCTGTCCGCCGCCATTTCGCGGCTCCTTGCCGATCCTGCCGAACTCCGCCGCATGGGCCGCTCCGCCCGCGCGTTCGCCGCCGGCGAAAAGTTCGCCGAGCGCGCCGCGATGCTTGCCGGTATTCTCAAATAACCGATGGGATTCGCACTCTGGCTCGACGACGAAGACCGCATGGCGTGGGCCCAGGGCACCCAGGAATACCGCCCCATGGGCGCCGCCGCCATCGCCATCACCGGCCAGTTCCGCCGCGGCGACTTCCATCAGACCCGCGCACTCCCCCGGAGGCTCCAGGGCTCCTTCGCCGGATTCTTCGGTTCCCTCGAAGACGTGAACCGTTTTCTGCGCGCGCGTCCCCGCCGGAAACGCCGCACAACACCCGCCTATCTGCGCTAGCAGCTTCTTGAACGTGGACAGAGCGGACCGTCCGTTTTCAACCAGCTCCTCGCGCTATGATATTTTCAAAGCGCTATGCCCATTTACGAGTACCAATGCCGCCGCTGCTCCCAACAATTCGAACTGCTCGTGCTCGCCAGGACCGTGCCCGAGTGCCCCTCTTGCCAGAGCCAGGACCTGGAACAGCTTTTCTCCACCTTCGGCATGAGTTCTGACGGAATGCGCCAGGCAAATGCCTTGGCCGCGCGGCGCGCGAGTGTCCAGGCCAAGGATTTCAAGGACAAGAACGTCGCCCAAGCCGAGTACGTCCAGAAACACGCCGACGAATAACCCGTCTACTTCATCGGAAGAAATTTCTTGTTGATCTTCGCGACGATCACGTAGTTCGGGTCCACCATTTCGTCCAGGTGAATCTCGGCCGTCTTCGACAGCAGCTCATAGGCGTCCATTTCGGACAGTCCGTTGCGCTCGTGCATCCACTTGATCAGCTCCGTGAACGCGATCCGCAGCGCGTCGTCTAACGGCCGGTAAATTCCCACCGCCATGATGTAGTTGTCGTTCTCGAAGCGCGGCCACTGGATGGTCTTGTGTTTGATCACGTCCACCTTGACGCGCACACGCATGGATACCTCAATTGCTGTCCCCGCGACTTCGCCGTCGCCCATGGCCGCGTGCCCGTCGCCCAGGAACAGCAGCGCGCCGGGAACATTCACCGGCAGGTACAGCGTGTTGCCGACGCTCGCCTCCGGAGCGTCCATGTTTCCGCCGAACTCCGCCGGGACAATCGAGCTGCGCGCCTCTCCATCCGCCGGCGCGACGCCGACGCAGCCAAGAAACGGATGCAGCGGGATGTTCACCGTGAACTTCGAATCGACGGCGTGGAACGTCGCCAGGTTGCGCGCTCTGTCGATCGGGTAGACCCAGACCTTCTCCGGGATTCCCTTGCCCAGGATCGGCGTATAGCGGCTGTTGTTCAGCGCGCCGAATCCGGCCACCGGTGCTGCCCCAGCCTTCTTTGCCGTCGACGTCGACGGATAGAAACTTCACCACCAGCGTGTCGCCCGGCTCGGCGCCTTCGACGTAAAACGGTCCGGTCAGCGGATTCGGACCGCGCGGCTTCAATCCGGCCTTTTCCACGGCGTGCCCGTCGGCGTCGACGGTATTGGTTTCAAGGGTATCGCCGGCGTGGATCTTCAGAACCGGCGCGGATGGACCGTAGACGTACTTCAGGTCCTCCATCTTCAGGTCATAGCGGGCGTTCCTTCCCGCCGCTTTATTCGACTGGGCAAAGCACGCCCCCAGCGATACGATCAGCGTCAGAAGCAGGCACCGCACTCTTGGCTTGTTCATGGTTCTTGTAGTTTAGAACTTCCCGGCAGCGCGAAAGAGGAGAGCGGATCAGTCTCCCATTGGCGACGGCCAAGTAAACATAACGCCGGATTATCGGAGGTGGGCCCAGGGAGGTCCAACGCAAGAACAGCGCATTAGAATAAGGCATGCGATTCCTCCTTTTTCTCTTTATCGCTGGAGTTTCGTTCGCAGGGCAATTCACCACCTCGCTCGGCGATTCTTATCCCTACGGCATCTCCGCCATCACCACCGACTCTGCGGGCAACACGTACATCGTGGGCAGCCGTCAACTCGCCACCGCAGGCACCGTCACCCTGAACTCATCCACCAATTTAGGGGCAGGCACCGACGTCTTCGTTTCGAAGCTTGATCCCTCCGGCAATCTCCTCTTCACCGATACTTTCGCGGGTAAAGGCGTTGACAGGGGAACCGCCATCGCCCTCGATCCCTCCGGCAACATCTACATCGGAGGAACCACCACCTCGCCCGATTTCCCGTTGACCGAAGCGCTGCAAACGCAATCCAACTCGAACGGCACCGGTTTCATCATCAAGCTGACCAACGATGGCACGACCATTTTTTATTCGACTTACTTTGGAGGCGCGCTCGGCGCAAGCTCCGTCTCCGGGCTCGCGACCGACGCGAAAGGAAATCTCTACGTCACCGGCCTTACCAGCGCCTCCGATTTTCCGCAGACTTCGGGTCTGCCGACGGTTTCGTTGACCCCGGCGGGGGCCGTGTTCGTCGCGGAGATCCCTGCGGCGGGCGGCAAGATTCTCTACTCCGGCGCGGTCGTGCCAACCGGAAACACGGGTTTCGCAACATACCCGGAGTCGTCCGGCATCGCTGTCGATCCCGCAGGGGAAGCATTTCTACGATACAACAACGACAACAACAGCGGATTCGTCGCTAAGATCAACGCGGGAGGCGCGGGCTTCGCTTTCGCTCCGATTTCCTTTCCGGCTACTGTTAACGCAATCACTCTGGATGCGGCGGGAGATACGTACCTTGCCATCGGAGGAGGCACGATCGAGAAGCTCAATCCTGCAGGCACGGCAGCTTGGACATTTACTTTGCCGCCAGGGATCGTCGATGAATCTCCGAATTCCATCGCTCTCGACGCCAGCGGTAACGTGTGGGCCACGGGAATGACAACCTCGACGACGTTCCCCAACGCCAACGGCTGGACCACCGGTACGAGACTTTCCTCGTAGGCGTAAATGCTTCCGGCTCACAATTGATTTATTCCGCGCTCTATCCCTCGCTCACCGTGGAGCAGGCGGTTTCGGTCGATCCTTCAGGTTTGGTCCACGTCGCCGGGGGGAACGCCTTCGTCGCCGCCATCGACCCCCAAGCCGCACCCGCAAATAATATTTTCGCGTTCCAGAACGTCTTCGGAGGCAACGTCACTGCGCGCCTGTCGCCTGCGGAAGTGGTCGCGATTTACGGACCCGGCATCGGTCCAGCCACGCCGTATCGGCCACGCCCACGAACGGCTTCTATCCGACAACCCTTGGAGGCGTCGAGGTCAGCGTCAACGGCGCAAATATCCCGTTGCTCTACGTCTCCGCCAATCAGATCAACGCGGTGTTTCCCATGGAAGTCACCGCGAATTCAGCGGCAACGGTTCGCGTCACCAACGGAACGGCGGTCACTGCGAATTACCCGGTTCGCATTGTCGGTTCTGCGCCGCACGCGTATCCGACCGTGATCAATCAGGATGGCACCATCAATTCGAATTCGAACCCCGCGCCGGCCGGCTCCATCGTGACGTTCTATGTCACAGGTTTTCAATTCAATTTTGCTCCGCTCGCCGACGGGCAAGTAGCCACGGTGGCCAATAACGACGCGTGCTTCGCTCTCGAATCGGCGCAATGCTCGATCAGTGCGGAGACGGTCGCTTTATTCCACGCGGGGTCGGCGTCGCTCCCCACGACAGTGGTGTACGCGGGCGCAGCACCGGGGATCGTAGCAGGGGTGACGCAGTTCAACCTTCAGGTCGGAACGCCTCCAACGTTTCCGTTTAATGAATTTTTCCTGACGTTGGACGGTTTCTACATCGGAGCGGCGGTCGTTGTCAGCCCTAATTGACCTGAGAAATCCGGCGTTCGCGCTGTCGGTGCGGTTCCGGCCTCCGCTAGCGGCTGCGGTCATCCGTCTCTTTTATTAGACGATAAAGTATGTTATCGCCTAGCAAGCGCCCAGGGGCGACTCGCTTGGCCGTAACCCCTAATCGGAGCCCGACTCGCCAGAGGGTAGACTACTTCGCATCCGCCGGCAGCTTCGATTCGTACCCCACCGTCCCCTTCATCGCTTCATCCACCGAAACGCCATTGGTCTCGAGCGTCGTGCCCAGCGTTTGATCCAGCCCCACCCTCGACCGGCTGTAGTTCTGTAACGCTGAAATCTCCGCGTACTGCGCCGACGTCAACGCCCGCTGCGCCGCAATCACCAGATCTATGGTCGAGCTTCCCAGCCGGAATTTCTGCTGTTCCTTGTCAAGTAGATCCTGCTGAAGTTCGCGCGAGGCCACCGCATTGCGGTACCGCAGGCTCGCCTGCCGGACGCCAATCATCTGGTTGGAGATGGCCACCACCATGTCGTTGCGGTTCTTGCGCTCCTGCAAGTCGCCCTGGCGCAAGGTCAGTTGATCGATCCCGAGATCGGCCTGGTCCGCCCGGTTCCGAAGCGGTCCACCGAAGCTGAGCTGAGCGACCCGCGTATTGTATTGACTCGTGAAGACTTGGCTCAAGGCGGTTCCCAGTCCGCCGATTAGCAATACGATGATTCGAGCCAGCAACAACA
>CAWJHI010000053.1:0-11530 GCA_963842485.1 Terriglobia bacterium
TCGGGGTCCCCACCCTGCGCGTGGATTTCGTGCGCGGGATGCGCTTCCGGCTCACGCTGAGCTACGTTTTGTTCTTCACCCTCCTGCTGGCCTTGATAGGCCTGATTTTCCGCCAGACGCTGAAATTTCAAACCGAGGGTGATGTGCGCGACGCGCTCGAAGAAGAATGGGACGCGGCCAAGGGTTATCTCAAGATTGAAAACCAGCGCCCGATCTGGATCGCCGATCAGAATGACCCCGAGGAAAACTTCATCGTCAGCCGTCTCAGGCACGTTTATCTGATCACCGACGGCAACGGCGAAGCGTTGCAATTCGACGAAACCTACGAATCCATCGGCCTCGATTCGCGGGACGAGATCCGCCGCATCCTTGCGCTTCACGATCCGGTCGTGCACATCCGCACGGATAAAAGCGGCACTCCGTATCTGATCAAGGCGGGCCGCGTCCCCGACGACAAAGGCCGCCCGTACTTCTTCGCCATCGGCCGGTCGCTCGAGCCGGCGCGAACCACGGTGCAGCGGTTTACCTCCAAATTTTTCCTGATGCTGCCGGTGATGATCGCCCTGACGGGGCTCCTCGGCTGGGCGCTGGCCGGCCGCGCGATTCAGCCGGTGAACTCAGTGGCGCAGGCGGCGCAGAATATCACCGGGTCGAATCTTTCGCTGCAAATTCCGTTGCGCGGCGCCGGGGACGAGCTGGACCGCTTGATCGACAGCTTCAATCGAATGACGGAGCGCCTGAACCAGTCCTTCGAGCAGATCCGGCGCTTTTCGACCGACGTTTCGCATGAGCTGCGCACACCGCTGACCGCGATTCGCGGCCAGCTCGAAGTCGCGCTGTTCACCGCCGAGACCCCGGAACAGTATCGCGAGGCCATGATCAACGCGCTCGAAGACGTGGAGAAACTGTCCAGCATCGTGCGCGCCCTGCTGCTGCTTTCGCAAGCCGAATCGGGTCAAGCTGGTGCTGCAAAAAGCCCCGCTCGATCTAGCCGAGCTCGCCCGCGACGTCGTCGATCAGTTCCAGATTCCGGCGGAAGAGAAAGGCCTGAAGCTGACCGCGGACCTGGATCCCGGCGCCGTCATTTCCGCGGACCACACGCAGATCGAGCGCTTACTTTCAAACCTGCTATCCAACGCCGTGAAGTACACACCCGCCGGCGGACAGTTACGCGTCCGCGTAGGACCGGCCGAATCCGAGGGATGGGCGCAACTCGTCGTCGAGGACAGCGGCGTGGGGATTCCCGCCGATAACCTCCCGCACATTTTCGACCGCTTTTATCGCGTGCGCAGCGCGCACACCAACGTCGTACCCGGCCTCGGCCTCGGCCTGAGCTTCGTGGCGTGGATCGTGGACGTGCACGGCGGGCGGATCGACGTCGCCAGCACGGAGGCGGAAGGAACGCGCTTCACCGTGCTGCTGCCGTTGCTGGAAACCCCGATCGAGCCCCCCGTGCACGAGCACAACGCCGCGGAGCCGATCGTTTAGGAGGTGCTGAAAAGGGGGCTGACCATTTTTTCAGCCTCCTTGCAGGTTCGGATACACTAAAGAGAATCCCATGAGTTTAGAAATCCGCGAGACCGAACGCGAGGGTGTCACCATCCTCGCCCTGAAGGGCCGCCTGACGGTCGGTGAGGCGTCCAGCGTTCGCGAAAAAGTGAATGAGCTGCTCCCGCTGGGGAAAAAGAACGTGATTTTCGATCTCGAGAACGTCGATTACATCGATTCCACCGGCCTCGGCAGCATGGTGATCTGCTACACCACCATCAAGAAAGCCGGCGGTACGCTGAAGCTGCTGAATCTCAACAAGCGCAACATCGAGCTGTTGCTGCTGACCAAGCTGCACACCATCTTCGAAGTCTTTTCCGACGAGCAGGACGCCGTCAACAGCTTCTTCCCGGACCGCGAAATCAAGCACTTCGACATCCTGAGCTTCGTAAAGCAAAACCAGGAGGACGAAAAGTAATGCTGAAGGCCGGTGCGAAAGCCCCGTCCTTCACGCTCGATGACATGTCCGGGGCGAAGCACGCGCTTTCGAGCGTGCTGGAGCGCGGGCCGGCACTGCTGGTTCTCTATAAGGTCAGTTGCCCGGTGTGCCAGTTGACGCTGCCGTATCTCGACCGGATCTCGCAGGGCTCGCTCCAGGTGATCGGCATCTCCCAGGATGACGAACGCGCCACTGCGCGTTTCCAGAGCACCTTCGGCGTCGCGAACATGATCACGCTGCTCGACCGCGATCGCGACGGCTACCCTGTCAGCAATGCGTTCGGCATCCAGCACGTTCCCTCCCTGTTCCTGGTGGAGGCGGACGGCACGGTGTCGCTCGCGGCCGAAGGCTTCGTCAAACGCGACCTGGAATCCATCGGCAAGCGCGCGGGCATCGAAACATTCCACGTTGACGAGGACGTTCCCGCATGGAAAGCCGGCTGAGGCTCGAAAAATTGAGCTTCGGTGCGAAGCTAAGTGCGTGATGACAAGCTGCGGTAACCTGTAAATAGACATGGCGAACATTTCGGAACTAGTCGGCGGCGCAGCGGCGATCGCCAAGGGCATGGGTATCACTTTCAACGAGATGCTCAACCCGACCATCACCGAGGATTATCCTGAAGCTCCCGCGAAGTTCCAGGAGCGTTTCCGCGGCGTCCATGAGCTGCAGCGCGACGAAAACGGCTTGGAGAAATGCGTCGCCTGCTTCCTCTGCGCGGCTGCTTGCCCCGCGGACTGCATTTACATTGAAGCCGCCGAGAATACCGACGAACTCCGCATGAGCGGCGGCGAGCGTTATGCCAAGGTGTACAACATCGACTACAATCGCTGTATCTTCTGCGGATTTTGCGTGGAAGCCTGCCCCACCGACGCGATCACGCACGGCCACGGTTTTGAGATCGCCAGCTACAACACTTCCACACTGATCTACCGCAAGGAGCAGATGCTGGTCCCGATCCCAAAGGGTGCGCATTTCCCGCTCAAAGCCGAGGCTCCCGCGGCCGAAGGCGGACACTAAAGGTTTCGGCCGAAACGCCGTCTGATACATTAAGAAACAATGATTGTCGAAATCGAGGGGATTTCGCTGCACTTGGCGCATCCCGACGAGCTTCCCGTGAACTGGGTCGGCCAGGAAGAAGTCATGCGGCAGCTCCTGGCCGCCTGGCTGGTCGTGGACCCGCTGGATCTGCCCATGAATCCGCGCCTGCTGGGTAAGCCCGGCGTGGGCAAAACCACGCTCGCCTATGCGGCCGCCAAGCGCCTGGGCCGTGAGGTTTACATCTTGCAAGCCACTGTCGACACGCGTCCCGAGGATTTGTTGATCACCCCGGTGATCGAGGGCGAAGCCCGGCTTCGCTACGTCGCGTCGCCTCTCGTCTCGGCCATGCTTCGGGGCGGAATCGCGATTTTGGACGAGGGAAATCGCATGAGCGAGAAGAGTTGGGCCAGTCTCGCCCCGCTGCTCGACAATCGGCGCTACGTGGAATCGCTGGTGGCCGGGGTGAAAATCAAGGCCCATCCGCTATTCCGCCTGGTAGCGACCATGAACGACGACGCCAGCACCTTCGACCTTCCCGAATACATCCATTCCCGCCTGCAACCGCAAATTCTCATTGATTTTCCGGAGCGTCATGAAGAATTTGCAATATTGCATGAGAATTTACCCTTTGGCGACGACCGTATTCTGAATTATGTGACTGATTTCCTGCAGCAGGCTCACGCCGCGGATGAGCGTTACACGGCTCGCGACGGGATTAACATTGCGCGTTTCGCGATGAAACTGGGCCTCGAAACCGGCACGGAGGTCGGCCGCGAGATCCTCCGCACCGCCATCGTGCAAACGCTGGGCGAAGAGGCCCTGCGGTATGTCCCTCGAAGCTGAAATCAAGTCCGGAAGCCTGGAGCGGGGCCGCTTCCGCTATTTTCCCGTGGTCCCCGGCCGCCTGGAGTTCTCCATTGAGCTGCGGCGCCTGCTTTTATCCGATAAACCCGCGATCATTGCAGTAGAATTACCCGGCTTTTTAGCGGATCATTATCGCCGCGCATTGGACCGCCTTCCGGAAATGTCGGTGCTTCTATATATCGATGAAGCGGACGAGGACCGCGCCATCTACGTTCCAGTCGAGCCGGCTGACCCGTTCACGGAGGCGCTGCGTACGGCCCAGGAAATCGGCGCGGAAGTAATCTTTCTCGAACCGGACTCGATCGAAAGGCCTCATCTGCCCGACACCTATCCGGACACCTACGCGATTCGCCGGATCGGGCTCGACCGGTACATTGAAGCCTATCGCGTTTGGCCGCAGGCCCGTACCGACGAAGTCTCCGCGCACGCCGCGGCCATGGCGTGGAAGCTCCAGGGCGCCGACCCGTCGGCACGCGTATTCGTGGTCGTCTCCCTGAATCTGCTCGACCCGCTGCTGGACGCCATGGAAGCACCCGGCACCCCGCCGCCGCGCTCCAAGCCCTTCGACGTTCGACTCCTGAATCCGCATCCGGACTGCCTGGCCGAAATCACCATCGAATATCCCTACCTGCAGGAGCGCTACGAGTTCTTTCGCCTGGACCTGCGCAACGAGGAAAGCCTCGACCGCCCGCGCGTCCAGTTAGACCTGTTGCGCGAAGCCGAGTTGAAATACACCGACTCCACCGGCGAGAAGGTCGCGCACTGGCAGCGCCGCATGATCGCGCGCTACACCCGTAACCTCGCGCAGATGAATGGTGACTTGGTCGCCAGCGTTTACGATATCGCCATCGCGGCGCGCTCTGTCGTAGACGACAATTATGGCTGGGAAGCCTGGCAAATGGCCAACCGGTACCTGGCCCAACAAGAAGTTTCGGACCTCGAAACGGTCCATCTAAGCGCCAGCGAAATCTGGATCAATACCAAGCGCCTGCGCATTCGCCGACGCCTCCCCCGCCCCAAACAGCGGCTGAAACCCGCGGGTCTCAAACCTCGCAAGCGCGAGAAATTTCCCGGCGAGTGGGCCCGCCAGACCACCGGCGACGCCATCTGCTCCTATCCGCCCGAAGATCTGGTGATCGAAGAATACGGCCGCTTTTTGAAGCACCGAGCCAAAGCGATTCTCTCCGAAGAGCGCATCCGCGTCGAACCGTTCACTACCTCGATTCTCGACGGCATCGACATCCGCGAGACCATTCGCAACTGGCATCAGCGCAAGATTTACGTCCGCAAAGCGGATCGCCTGGCGGGCGAAGTCGGCGCCGTCGTAGTGATTTTCGACGAAGATCCCGCGGGTCGCTATCAATACCTGACCACTTGGCTGGGCGAACATCAGAACGAATCCGACATGGCGTTTTACTCGACGTTTCCCTTCGAAAATCTGGTCGGCCCCGGAATCGGGCGCGCCGAATACGGCGGATTCCTGATGACGCTTCCGCCGCGCCGCCTCTTCGACGTCTGGTCGGACACCGACTACGATTTCACCGAGTCGAAAGCGGAGCGCCTGTTGATGGCCGCGCTCGACTATTCAGTAGAGCGCTTCGTCGTGTACGTGGCCGCGAAACCGCCGCGGTCGATTTTCCGGTCCATCGCGTCGCACGTGAACCGGAAAATTCTATATGTGCCGATCGGCCAGTTGTCGCCCACGAAGCTAAAGAAACTGCGCGTAGTGCATGTGCTCGATAGCTATGAGCGAAGAGCGGATGCAAAAGAGTATCTGTGGTGAACGTAAACCGCGCGTCCCTCGCTCCCGTCAGTGATCGTGTTGAACATGCCCAGGTTTTCTCTCTTCACGGTCCTCCTCTCCTCTGCGCTCGCGTTCAGCCAGGGATTCACGATCAACACTGTCGCCGGTAACGGAACCATCGGCTCCTATGGCGACCCGGCGCCCGCCCTGGCCGCTCAGTTCGATTCCCCGCAATGCGTGGCGCTCGACGCGGCCGGCAATCTTTACATCGCCGATCAGTACAATAACGTGGTCCGCGAGGTCACGCTGAACGGGACCATCCAGACTATCGCCGGAAACGGCACGCGCGGCTATTCGGGCGATGGCGGCCCCGCCGTCGACGCGCAGCTCTCTTTGCCCTTGGGCTTGGCGTTCGACGCCGCCGGCAATCTTTACATCGCGGACTCCTCCAATGACGTGATCCGCGAAGTCACCACCGACGGCAACATCGCTACCGTCGCCGGCAACAACACTCACGGTTTTTCGGGTGACGGAGGTCCCGCGACCAGCGCACAACTCTGGGCGCCATACGCAGTCGTGGTCGACTCCTCCGGCGACTTGTATATTTCCGATTCCAACAACCACGCGATTCGCGAGGTGTTGGCAAATGGCAACATCGCCACACTGGGGGGCAACGGCTACCCCGGTTATTCCGGCGACGGCGGCTACGTCGGCGGCGCTCAGTTCAACTATCCCAAAGGACTGGCCATCGACGCCGCGGGAAATGTATACATCGTCGATTTTGGAAACAGCGTCATCCGCAAAATCGCCGCCAATAGCGACGTCGTGACCACGGTGGCGGGCGCCGGTGCGGCCGGTTTCCTTGGCGATAGCGGCCCGGCGGTCAACGCTGAACTCGACTACCCGGAGAGCGTAGCTGTGGACGCCGCGGGCAATCTCTACATCGCCGACACTTTGAACCAGCGGATCCGAGAAATAACGGCCGGCGGCAACATTCAGACCATCGCCGGCAACGGCCAGCCCGGCGATTCGGGTGACGGGGGACCCGCTCTCAATGCCCAGTTTTTCGACCCCAAAGGCATCGCCGTGAGCGCCTCGGGCAGCATCTACGTCGCCGATTGGGACAACAACGTGATTCGCCTGCTGACGCCGTCCACGGCCGGAAGCGACCGCTGAAGTAAAACCACAGAAAACCGCTGCGTCGTCTCAAGGAGCTAACCGGAACCATTTCGCGTAGTCTCAGTAGTATCACTTCAGGAGGCTCGCATGAAACAATGGCAAATCGCGCTGCGCGCGCTGCTCCGAAGGCCGGGATATACGATCACCGCGGTGCTGATGTTGGCCCTCGGCGTTGGCGCCACCACCACTCTTTTCTCCGTCGTCGATACGATTCTTCTAAAGCCGCTTCCCTACCCCAATCCTGACCGCTTGGTCACCCTCCTTGAAGCGAGCCCCTCCAAGAATAAGAAGGACAGCCTGATCGCGCCGGCCCGCCTTGAAGATTGGAATCGCCTCAACCAAACCTTCGAATCGATCGGTGCCAGCTACGCCGAAAACGTGACCGACACCAGCGGCACGGAGCCTGAGCGCCTTGCCGGCCGTCGAGTGTCCCCACGCTACTTCACGGTTTATGGCGCCGCGCCACTCATCGGCCGGACGTTCCACAGTGACGAAGACGTCGAGGGCGGACCCACTGTCGCCGTGATCAGTTACGGCCTGTGGACGCGCCGCTACGGCCAGGACCCGGGCGTCATCGGCAAGCGTTTGGTCATCGGCGGCAAGGGCTACTCGATCGTGGGCGTCATGCCCAAGGAATTTGCGGCCTCTTCGATCGACCTGTGGATTCCCGCGCAGCTCAATTCGTTCTTGTTGACGCGCATCCGCGAGGCGCGATTCTATGTCGGCATCGGACGCATGAAGCCCGGCGTCACCATGCAGCAGGCGCAAGCCGACCTGTCGCGCGTCCAGCAGCAACTGGGCGAACAATTCCCGCAAACCGACAAAGGCTGGTCTGCAATCGCCTACGATTTGAAGGAACAGCGCGTCGGCGAGTATCGCCGGACGCTACTCCTTGTATTTGGAGCTGTCGCGCTGCTGCTCCTGATCACCATGGCGAATATTTCCGGCCTGACCCTGGCGCAGCTTCACCAGCGTGAACGCGAGATGGCCATTCGAAGCTCGGTGGGCGCCTCCCGCGCCCAGGTGATCGCCACCGTCATGCGCGAAGTTCTGTTGATCGCCGCCGCCGGGGCAGCGGCCGGATCCGCCGTTTCCATATGGTGCGTCCAGCTCATTTCGAGATTCTTCACGGATCTTCCCCGTATGGCCGAGCTCACCTTCGACTGGCGCGCACTCGCCTTTATCGTGGCCGCGAGCCTGTTCGCAACCGTCATCTTCGGAGCCATCCCCGCGATCCAAGCCACCCGCAGCGATCTTGCGCCGCTGCTCGCCGAATCCTCGCGCAGTGTTTCCGGCGGCCATCGCCGCATGCAGCGCGCACTCGTGGTCGCGCAGCTTGCCGTAACGGTTCTGCTGTTGTCGAGCGCCGGCCTCTTACTGCGCAGCTATTACAACCTGAGCCACGTCGATGCCGGATTCGACACCAGCCACACCATCACCTTCCACGTCGGAGCCGCGTGGGATGAAGATCGTCCGCGCATCGGCCGCATGCAGCTCGCGCTTCTATCAGCCTTCGAACGAGTCCCCGGCGTCGAAGCCGCCGGCATCACGAACTTCCTGCCCGCCACCGGCGCCACGCTCAACTATCAGATCACCGTCGAAGGCCTGGCGCAGACGGAAGAGAACGGGACCTACACGGTGGGCGAGCGCACGGTGAGTTCGGGCTATTTGAAAGCGTTGAAAATTCCGCTGCTCGCCGGCGAATGGTGCCCCGAGCTCCAACTCTTCGATTTCGCCAAGCCCCAGGGCGCGAAGGCGATGGTCAACCGCCGCTTCGTGGAGCTTTACGGAAAAGGCCAGAGCGTCATCGGCCGCCACTTCATTTTTTCGCAAAACGGACCGAATATGCCCATGGATGAGATCGTCGGCGTCGTCGGAGATGTGCGCGAAGATGGCCTGGGAGCCTCGCCTTCACCGTATGTTTATTCGTGCGCCGGCGCAGGCGCGTGGCCCGATCCGGAATACGTGATCCGCACCCAGGGCGACGCACGCGCGATGATGCAACAGGTCCGCGGCGTGGTGCACAGCATCGAACCGAACCGCGCCGTATTCGGAGTGAAGCTGCTCGACGGGTTAGTGGATGATGCGCTCGAACAGCCGCGCCTGAACACGCGTTTTCTGGCGATGTTCGCCGCCGCAGCGATGCTGGTCGCCTCGGTCGGCTTGTATAGCTTGATCTCGCTGCTGGTGACGGCGCGCACCCGTGAGCTGGGAGTCCGCATCGCGCTCGGCGCGGGCCGAGGGCAAATCATGCGCCTGATTTTCACAGCCGCGGGACAACTGCTTGCTGTCGGAACCGCGCTCGGATTGGCGCTCACGCTGGGCGCGGAACGGCTGATCAAGTCGATGTTATTCGGCGTCAGCCCGCTCGATGCATTTACTCTCGCCGCGGCGATTTCAGTCCTGATCGCCGTTTCGGCGCTGGCCGCGTTTCTGCCCGCGCGAAGAGCCGCCGCCATCGACCCACTCGAGGCCATGCGACTCGATTAAACAACTGACGCGATGCGACCGGATTGAATTAAGGCTCGGTCAATCGCCGAGCGGGAATATGCAGCGACGTGGCCGTCGGAATTAAGTTACTCCGAAAGCGCGATCATGCGAATCCGAGCTCAGTGTGGTCCCGCAAGTCATGTTCAGACAGCTTGACCATTTGGTCCCGCTCCTCCACCAGGAACGCGAGCCGCCACCCTTCTTCCACCCTCGTGATTACTTCGATCTTGGTCCGCGGCGCAAGCACGCGGCCGTCCTTCGCCGTGATGGTTCTGGTCGTCGTTCTCGTCATACGGCCGCCAACGCCGCCGTCTTCGACGATTCGTCCCCGGCCGGCAGGTCGAATTTTACGCTCACCAGTTTCGAAACGCCGGGTTCCTGCATGGTAACGCCATACAGCGTCGCCGCGGCTTCCATGGTGCGCTTGGCATGCGTGATGATTATGAACTGTGTTTCGGCCGACATCTCTTTCAGCAGCCGTGTCAGCCGCTGGATATTCGGCTCATCGAGCGGCGCATCCACTTCATCCAGGATGCAAAAGGGGCTCGGCGTGTAACGGAAAATCGCCATCAGCAGCGCCATCGCCGTCAACGATTTTTCGCCGCCGGAGAGCAGCAGCACGTTTTGCAGCCGCTTCCCTGGCGGCGACGCCACAATGTCAATCCCGCTTTCGGCGAGATTGGTTTCATCGGTCAGCCGCATCTCGCCCTGCCCGCCGCCGAACAACGTCTGGAACATTTTCCGGAAATGATCGTTGATCCCGTCGAAGGCTTCTTTGAAACGCCGGCGCGATTCCGTGTCCAGCTCCTGAATCGCCTTTTCCGTGTCCCGAATTGAATCGATCAGGTCCTGCCGCTGCGTATTCAGGAACTCGTAACGCTGCTGCGCTTCCTGATATTCCTCGAGCGCCTGCGGATTCACCGGCCCCAAAGCCTCGATCTTGTTGCGGACTTCGAGATATTTCTGCTCGGCGTCCGTCACTCCGGCCTCGTCGAGCGCACTCTCTTCCAGCGCAGCGACTTCGGACGCAGCTGCGTTCAATTCCTTGCGCGCCGTTTCGTCGAGATACTTCAGCTCGGCCTGCTTCTTTACCAGTTCCAGCTCGATCTCGCTGCGTTTTTCCTGGGCGGCCTGCGCCTCAATGCGCATGATCTTCAGCGCTTCGTCGAGCGCGGCGAGCGCAGCGCGACCCTCGGTCTCCTCCGCCGCCAGGCGCTCCACCGCCGCAGCGGCTTCCACCGTTCCTTGCGCCAGTTGCACCGCTCGCTGATCCAGCTCGATGTTGTCGGCCAGCAGCCGGGCGCGCTCAATCCCGATGCGCTCCATTTCGCGCGCCAGATCCTGGCGGCGCGCAGTCAACTGCAGAATCTCAGCTTCCAGGCGCGCCACTGAGCCCTTTTCCGATCGCGCGCGCTCTTCCAATCCGGCCAATTCCGCTCGCAACGCCGAGTGCTCCTCGCCAATGCCATGCGCATGGACCTGTAACTGACCGAAGGCCCCGCGAGCTTCCTCGAGGGCTTTTTCCTGATCGAACCGCGCCTGCTCTTTTTCGGCCACCAGCGCCTGGCTCTGCTCACGCTGGGCACGCGATCGCTGATCTTCGCGGCTCTGCCGTTCCAATTCCAGACGCGCCACCGAAAGCCGCGACCCGGCTCGCGCCGTTTCCTCGGCCAGCTTCCGCTGTTCATGATCCAGCGCCAACGCGTCTTTTTCCTGCGTCTGCTGCTGCGCCCGCACCGCTTCCAGCTCTTCGGCAAGAAGCGCCGTCCCACGCTGCAATTCGTCGAGCTCCGCCGCCAGATCGTCCATCTCCCGCTGACGGACTTCCACCTGCCCGCTCAGCTCGCGCAACTCGCGCTTCAGCGCCAGCGGACCTCCCACCGATTTGCGCCCTCCGCTGACCGCGTGCCCGTGATAACTGACGCCGTCTTGAAGCAGGAAGAAGCAGTCCGGATTCGCGGTCGCCAAGGCCTGTGCGGTCGCGCGATCGGAAACCAGGAAGCAGCGGGCTAATCTTGGCAGCAAACCTTGCGGCGCTTGCGCGAATCCGTTGGTCAGCCGCAGCGTGTCGCGCAGCCGGCCCAGCACGCCCGGCTGTGCCGAAAGATCCGGCGCCAGCGGAGAAGCCGCGCTCGCCTCCGGATGCACCAGAAACGTCGCCCGGCCGTCGGAATCGGCGCGCATCAACTCGACGCCGCGCTCGGCCTCCGCCCACCCGCTGACCACCA
>CAWJHI010000054.1:0-56134 GCA_963842485.1 Terriglobia bacterium
GCAAACACTTTCGTCATGAACACTCCCAGCGGCTTGGCCATCGCCAGAATCAGCAGAAAGAACACGACGATTTGAAAAATACCGTTCGGTGTCATAAACTCCTCAGAACTTCTCCGGCTTCAGCAGCGCGTAGATCAGATACACGAACAGAAAAATGGAAGCGATCCCCGCGATAACGTAATCCATGAATTGTCACTCCCTAAAGTTTTTCGCAAGCCCGCGTCAGGTACCAGCACAGAACGAAGAACGTGATCCCGATCGCGATATAGAACAAGTCCCACATAATCGATAACCTCAGTTCGAGCTCGATAACACCACCTGGTGTCCCAGCCGTTCCAACCGTTTTGCCAGCCAGTATTTGGAGGTCCACCACGCGCCGCGCTCCAGGACTACCAGCGATCCCGGCTTCAGCGCCTTTTCCAACATCCGCCGGCTGTCCCGCCCCAGCCGGATGTCGATCAGTGTGTCCACCCGGGCCTCGGACGCCACCGTCCAGAATCGCTTCTGCGTAAACTCGACCGGCACCCTGGGCGTTTCGACATCCAGCGGGTACGGCACCACTTCCAGCACCAGCAACCGGATCCGCGCGGCCAATCCGGCGGCCAGTTCCGCAGCCGTCCTCAGACTCTGTAACGTCGCTTTGGTCGTGGTGTGCAACACCACCACCTCGAGAGAACCATTCTCGGCACCCGGCGCGACCGACGGGGACGCGAGCCCGACCAGTGGTTGTTGTACTGCCATTTCTGTTCTCCCAACCCTCAGCTTATGCCTGAACCCGTAAAGAAGGTATAAAAGAGGCCTAAAAGTTCTCTAAGCCGTCCGAATTACAGCTTCACGAGCAACGCGATCGTAATCCGGTTTTCGCGCTTGCGAAGGTCCGGCGACCATCCCGGCACGAATAGCGACGGCGAGCCATTGTCGCCTCCCGGAGGCGTAATGCCGCCATTGCCCGAAAAATAGGGCACGTTCGACGCCCGGTGGTTATATTCGAAACGCCACGTGATGAACTGTTTCGGCATGTAATCGAAGGTGGCCGAAGTGTCCCACGCTTTATACGGATCCCCGGGATTCTCGGTGAAATACGGCGTTCCGGTGATTGCCGTTGCGCCATTGATCGGCGGCAGCAGGACCAGGTAACGGCCTGGATTGTTGATCGCTCCCCCGCCCACGGTCACTGCAAACATGTCCCGGTGGAACCACGCACGCTCATACACCATGAACCCGAGAAAGTACTGCGAAGGCTTGGCCACCGTGCCTCCACGGCAGCTCACTCCGCTGTTCTGGCCGAACTCGCATCCGGCGTCGGCCGTGATCGTCATCGCGGCTTTGTCGAGCAGCCGACCCGGCTTGTCGTAATACTTGATCTGAATGCTGTCGTCCGTGTGAACTCGATGCCGTCCCGGAATGCCGAGCGCGTCGGTCCCTTCGTACTGGTTGCCGAGAATCGATAGCCACGAGTTAGGCCGGTAGAGAATTTGCATGCCGAGCCCGGGAGACTTGTTGAAAGTCCCGTAGGACTGCCATCCATTCACGAACCACGGTTCGATCTTCAGCTTCTGCGTCGGAAAGATCTGCACGCGGACGCCATTGAAAAACCACGGCGTATTCGACGATACATAGGATGGCTGGTAGGCCCAGTTGTCAAATTGATAGTAGCTGAACAGCCCCACGTACGACATGAAAATCCCCGCGTCGACGTTGATTCCGTTCAGCACGTTGAAATGGTATCCGCCATAGGCTTCCGAAATGTAGCGATACGCGGTATCCAGATCCCACGCGCCGCGCGCCGGACTGGCGTCGTTCCGCGGAGTAGTCTCGGCATACATCCCGAACTGCGTCATCAGGCGTGCGCGGATGTTGTTCCAATGGAAGTCCCCGCCGATGCCGAACTGCGTGAGCTGCACTTCGCCCGACCGGAAAATCTCGCTCGACCCGCCGATCGTATGGTCGGCCGGATGATTCATATCATAGGTGTATTCGGTGTCTACCCTCAATTCCCCGGTGAAGACCTTGGTATCGAGCGGCGACTCGCTGGTCCTGGGATTTCCGGTCAGCCAAGTGAAGTCAGCGAACGAAAACGGATCCGGCGGCCCCTTCTTCTCATCCGTCTGCGGAACTGGGGCCGGCGCAGGAGTCTGCGTAGGCAGATCCACCGGCGGAGCCGCGGTTGCGGCCGGAACGGGTTCGGGCGCGACCACCGCTGTCTGGACGATCACTGGCGCCGGCTTCCACTCCGGCGTCAGGTCCACGGGGCGGACCCGCGGCAGCACAAACCCCGGCCGGGCTTCAATCGGCGCCGGTTTTGCTTCCGCCGCCACTGTGGTGACCTCGGTCTTCTTCAACTGCGCTTCCAGCTCCTCGATGCGCTTCCGCATCGATTCCAATTCCTTCATCAGCGCACTCTGGCCAGACTCTCTAAGAGTTAACTCAACCGGAATGCTGCTGCCGGCTCCCACTTCCACCACTATCTTGTCGGCATCCGTAGCCGTAACTTCATAAACCCCTGCGCTCAGACCGGAAACTGAGAACGCCCCGTGACGGTCGCTCGACACGGTGCGATCGCCAGCTCCGTTTACGCCGTGAACCAGAATCTGCACATCGGGAACCGCCTGCCTGTCCGGACGCTGCGTAACCCCCCGAATTTCACCGCGCGCTGATGCCACGCTATCGATTTCGCCTTGCGCCAATGCGAATCCTGAGCCCATTAGAACTAGGGCACCAAGACCTAGCTGTCTGCCAAACGTCAGCAACAGGCGAAAGTTTAGGTCACGATCTTCCTGACGGGGGATGTTGAGTTCTTTCATAAGGTCTCCAAGGTCTTTTATCGCGGGACTGGGAACTCCACCGCTTTACTGAGTCTAGGGTCCAAGTCATAAAGAAGTCCTAAACGAGCTGTGAAAAGTCCGTAAAGCCCCCTCTGGCGTCACCACCGGTGTCCATGCCTTGCACTCGGAATGCCGTTCATCTTGATCGAATTTGGCGCTCCACGTGCTCCCCCTTTGACTAATTCCAAACGGAGTTGAATAATGACGAACCGAATGACCACCATCACCGCAGCCGAAACCCGGCGGCGCAAAGCAGCCCTCGAAGCGATCCTCAAAGACGTGTTGGGCGTCGCCCCTGAGCGCGAAGAATTACAAATCGAATTTCTCCCCGTCCACCGATCAGGTTCGGTCCAACATCGATCGCGAGATGGTCGTCCATCGTTTTGACCACCGATCTCATCCGCGACATTCATTCCGCGCTCGCCCAGCTACAGACCGGCGAGTACGGCACTTGCGAGCGCTGCGAGCAGCCGATTCCGCGAAAGCGCCTGGACGTGGTTCCCTAGGCTCGCCTGTGCGTACCCTGCCAGTCCAGGGTGGAAGCCGCCGGCACGATTTTAAGACGTGCGGCTTGAAGGGTTGTGGCGGATGGCGCACGTTTGCGTGTATTCGCACAAAGCAGAGGACGCGATGGTCAACTCTCAAACGAATCTGACAATAGACGCTTCGTTTTTGCTTCTCCAGGGTAGGCACTACGATTGCAAATCAGACTGCAGCGGCCGTGGCGAAACAGTCCGCGCATAGCAATGCAACCGCAGCAAGCGAACAAAAGGGGCGAAGCGCCGTGTTCTAATGGGTCCGCGGCGTTCGGGAGAACGGCCCGGCTGAATTTGCGGGAGTTCAGACCGGGTCGTAACCTTTTCGCAGCAGCAAAGTCCAGGATATAGGGATTGCGAGCAACCATGAAAATTCTGTTGGCCATCGACACCTCGTCCGCAAGTGACGCTGCTCTCCGGGAGATCCTCGCGCGACCCTGGCCGGCGGGTGCGTCTTTCGAGGTCGTAACGGTCATCGAGCCCTCGCACCTGTGGGCGACATCGGAAGTTGCGCAAGAGTCCGCGCGACGGGCCGAAGAGGTGGTGCGAAACGCGGTCGCGCGCATCCAATCGAAGGACCAGCAAGCTACCGGGTTCGCGTTACCGGGAGATCCCAAGACTGTGATTCTCGATCGAGCCAGATGCATCGGCGCCGACTTCATCGTCGTCGGCTCGCACGGTGTCTCCGCCATGGCACGATTTCTCCTGGGCAATGTGGCTGCGGCCGTGCTGCGCTACGCTTCCTGTTCTGTGGAGATCGTGCGCCCCAGGACCCACAATGACGGCCCCGGAAACATGAAAGTGCTCCTGGCCACGGACGGTTCCGAATGCTCCGCGCAAGCCGCCCGATCCATTGCCGCGCGCCCTTGGTCCCCCGGCACCGAAATCCGCGTCCTGAGTGCAGTCGAGCTGGTCCTGCCCGCAACCCGCGTTTTCCTCGAGCCGCCTTTAGTAAATTCCCCATTCATCGAGTCTGCCCGGGTGGAAGCAATGAAACGAGCGCAAGACGCCATCGCTCAGTCGATGCAGATCCTATGCGCCGCCGGACTGAACGCGTCCGAATCGATCTCTGTTCTATTGGATTCGCCGAAGGCCATCATTCTCGACGAAGCGGTCCGTTGGGGCGCAGATCTCATCGTGTTAGGCTCGCACGGTCGCCGTGGAGTCAATCGCTTCCTTCTAGGCAGCGTCTCCGAAGCGGTCGCCATGCACGCCGCGTGCTCCGTCGAAGTAGGCCGAAAAAAAGCCGACTGACCCGGACTCACTTTTCGAGCAAGAAATTCCCGACGAACAGCGCGTCGATGCCCGAAGAATAAAAACTTCGCACGGCGTCGCGAGGCGTCGAGACCAACGGGTCGCCAAAGAGGTTGAAGCTGGTGTTATACAGCACCGGCAGACCGCTTGCCTTCCCGGCTTCGTGGAGCAGCCGGTGATACAAAGGGTTGTCGCTTTGCGAAACCGTGTGGACGCGCACCATGTCGTGCCCCAGGATCGCCGATTCGAACGTCTTTCGATGCTCCTTGCGCACGCGTCCCACCGTCGCCAGGTGGCGCGCGTTCAGACCCGCTTCGAAATATTCGGAGGCCAACTCGGCCGGTACCGACGCCGCGAACTTGCGAAAGGGCTCGCGATGTTTGATGAAAACGTTCAGATTCTCTGTCGAATACGGGTCCAGCGGCGACGCCAAAATGCTCCGATTCCCGAGAGCCCGCGGTCCGAACTCCATGCGGCCGTGCATCCACGCGACGATCTTATGTTCGCCCAGCATCCGCACCGCGGTCGCCATCAGCTCATCGGTCGAGCGCAAATACTGAAAACGCAGCTTGCAGTTTTCGAGCACCTGCTTGATCTGATCCTGCCCATAGCTTGGCCCCAGCAGGAGCGAACCGGCGGATGCCCGGCGCTTCTGCCCCCGCACCTGGTGCCACACGTGATACACCGCGCCCAGCGCCGTCCCCGCGTTTCCTGCCGCAGCCTGCACAAACACCTTTTTCCAGCGGCCCGACCGTTCCAGCGATTCCACCAGCAGCGCATTGTAGAAAACCCCGCCCGCCAGGCACAGATTTTCGCCTTCGCCGGCCAGCGCGGCAACCGTCTGCTCCATCCGCCGTTGAACGCCGTGCGCGATATGCGGATACAGCGCGTCCGGAATCTTCTCCGCGGGCTCCAAGCCCAGGCGCTCGAAAAACTTCAATCCGAAGCGGCCGCCGGCGTCGAAAAACGTCGGATCCAGCCGAGGCGCGTCCGAAACAATTTCCCGGAACAAGGGAACGAACCGATCGTCGCCCGATGTGGATAGCCATTGCACCTTGTGTTCGTCGGCACCCGCGCGATACCCCATCAGGCTCGTCACCGCCCGGTAAAGCCGCCCCAGCGAATCCGGGTAATACCACTCCTTTTCGAGTTGCATCTGATTCCCGGCCGCATGCCAGCGCGCCCCGCAGCGGAAATCCCCGGCATGATCCAGCGTCAGCACG
The DNA here is from genome assembly GCA_963842485.1 of Terriglobia bacterium. Taxonomy (GTDB): domain Bacteria; phylum Acidobacteriota; class Terriglobia; order Bryobacterales; family Bryobacteraceae; genus Palsa-187. The sequence continues at coordinate 5,839 of CAWJHI010000054.1, forward strand.
GTAGCTTCTTCAAACGGCGACGCATAAAAAGCGGAGGCTGCATGAGCCACGTGATGCTCCACCACTACGATCTCGCTGTTTGGAAACTGGTCGCGCAGCGCCAGATGAAACAACGATTCCGGCCCGCGCGCGAAAGGCCGCGCGATGGCGACGCAATCCACACGCTCCCGTGTCGCCCCCGCATGGCGCAGGCATTCGGCGATGGACTCTTGCGGAATCCCACCCGGCCCCAACCCTCGAGTCAGCTTCGCTTCTTCGATCGCAGCACGCAGTTCGCCGTCTTTAAGTACGGCGCACGCCGCGTCGCTGAGCAGTCCACCCAATCCCAGAATCAACATAGTTATTTCAGCTTCTGCTCGATCTTCGCCCAGGTGTCCCTCAGCGCAACGGTCCGGTTGAAAACCGGCTTCCCCGGCTTCGTGTCAGGATCGGCCGCAAAGTAGCCCAACCGCTCAAATTGATAGCGCGAACCCGGCGTCGCGTTGGCGATTCCCGGCTCCACCTTGCAATTCGAAAGCACCTCCAGCGATTTCGGATTCAGATTATCTGTAAAGTCGCCGCCTTCGGGCACCTCGTTCGGATTCTCGCGCGTGAACAAAGTTTCGTACAAACGAACCTCCGCGTCGGCCGCATGCACCGCGGAAACCCAATGAATGGTCGATTTCACCTTGCGCCCGTCCGGCGTATTCCCGCCGCGCGTCGCAGGATCGTAACTACAGTGGACCTCCACCGCTTCGCCTTTGTCATTCTTCACCACGCCAGTGCAGGTGACCAGGTATGCGTATCTCAGCCGAACCTCGCGGCCCGGCGAGAGCCGGTAATATTGCTTCGGCGGATCCTCCCGAAAATCGTCCTGCTCGATGTAAATCAACCGCGAAAACGGGACTGGACGGGTTCCCGCGCTCTCGTCCTCCGGATTATTGATCGCCTCCATCTCTTCGGTTTGACCCTCCGGATAGTTGTCGATCACCACCCGTAGTGGACGCAGCACCGCCATCACGCGCGCGGCGCGCCGGTTCAGATCGTCGCGAACGAAATATTCAAGCAGCGACAGTTCCGTCGTCCCGTTGGTCTTCGAGACTCCGACGCGGCGGCAGAAACTGCGGATCGCTTCCGGCGTGTATCCACGGCGGCGCATTCCGGAAATGGTCGGCATGCGCGGATCGTCCCACCCGCGAACCAGCCCCTTTTGCACCAACTCCAGAAGCTTCCGCTTGCTCAGTAGAGTATACGTTAGGTTGAGCCGGTCGAACTCGATCTGTTGCGGATGGTAAATCTCGAGCTGCTGGATATACCAGTCATACAGCGGCCGGTGATCTTCGAATTCCAGCGTACAGATCGAATGCGTGATCCCTTCGATCGAATCGGACTGCCCATGCGCGAAATCGTACATCGGATAGATGCACCACTTATTGCCGGTGCGATGATGCTCGGCGTGCAGAATGCGATACATCACCGGATCGCGTAAATTCAGGTTCGCGGCCGTCATATCGATCTTCGCGCGCAGCGTGCGCGTGCCGTCGGGAAACTCGCCAGAGCGCATGCGCCCGAACAGCGCCAGATTTTCCTCCACTGTGCGATGGCGATAAGGGCTCTCGGTCCCCGGCTCGGTCAGCGTCCCGCGCTGCCGGCGAACCTCGTCGGCGGAAAGATCGCAGACGTAAGCTTTCCCCGCGCGGATCAGTTGCACCGCCCAAGCGTGAAGCTGATCGAAATAATCGGAAGCGTAAAAAAGCCGGTCCTCCCAATCGCCGCCCAGCCAGCGAACGTCTTCGATGATCGAGTCGACGTACTCGGTTTCTTCCTTCGACGGATTGGTGTCGTCGAAACGCAGGTTGCATTTTCCTTTGAATTCCGTCGACAGCCCGAAGTTCAGGTGTATCGACTTCGCATGACCGACGTGTAGATATCCGTTCGGCTCCGGCGGGAATCGCGTGTGCACGCGCCCGCCGTACTTGCTGGTCTTCAAATCTTCGACAATCATGTCGCGGACGAAGTTCGACTGTAAAGTGTCGGAGGGTGCCGGCTCGTTCATAGGGGTCATAACATTTCAATCGCTTTTCCGACGCGATGCAGGCACGTTTCGCGCCCCAGCACCGCCAGCGTTTCAAACAGCGGCGGCGCAACTTTTCGGCCGCATACGGCCACCCGGATCGGTTGAAACATCTGGCCGGGCTTGATTTTCAGCCGTTCCGCGCCGGAGCGAAGCGCGGCATCGAGCGCGTCGTGATTAAACTCGACATCCGCGAGAATCCGCCGGGCCTCTTCGAGCGCCGCCTTCGCCATCGCGGCATCGCCCTTCTGGGGAATCAACTCCGACGCAGGATATGGCGGCAGTTCCTCGGCGAAAAAGAAATCGGCGGCGTGGGCCACGTCGCGCAGCAGCTTGATACGCTCCTGAATCAGCGGCGTTACCCGCAGCAGCCTTTCCGGAGGGCACGAAGCAAATGCCGCCAACTGCTTCGCCAGATCCTCCACCGGCATGGTGCGGATGTGCTCGGCATTCAGCCATACCGCCTTTGGATCAAAGGGGTCCTCCGCCGTGAAATTGATGGTTGCGTTGCTGCGGTTCACTCCTTCGAGCGTAAACGCATCCACCAACTCATTCAGCGACATCTTCTCCCGATAGTCTTTCGGCGACCATCCCAGCAGCACCACGAAATTCACGAACGCGAACGGCAAAAACCCGGCGTCGCGATACGTCGTGACGCTGACCACTGCCCCGTGCTTGCGTTTCGACAACTTCGATCCGTCCGGCGCGATCAGCAGCGGAAGGTGCGCGAACTTCGGCGGAGCCACTCTCAGCGCCTCGAAGATCAGGACGTGTTTGAACGTGTTGGTCAGGTGGTCCTGGCCGCGAATGATGTGCGTGATCCGCAGATCCGCGTCGTCCGCGCAGGATGCCATGTGATACGTCGGAACCCCCGACGACCGCAGCAGCGCAAAATCCTCTATGTCGGCCGTAGACTTGGTTTGCGGCCCATACACCAGATCGTCGAAAGATACTTCGCAGCGTCCTTCGCGCGGCACGCGAAAGCGCAGCACGAACGGCTCTCCAGCGGCAGCCCGGTGGTCGCTCTCTTCTTTAGAAAGCTCCCGCATCCCGGCATTGAACAGCCACGATGCGCCCGCATGCGCTTTGTCTCCGGTTTCAAACGCCGGCGTGAAATCGCGATACGCCAGGCCATGCGCGAGAATTTCCTCAGCCATCCGCCGGTGCAGATCCCCGCGTTCGGACTGGCGATAGAACTCATCCCAGTTGAGGTCCAGCCACTTCAACCCGTCGAAAATCGAATCGAGCGATTCCTGGGTGTTGCGCTCCACATCCGTATCGTCGATCCGCAGGATCATCGTCCCGTGCTTGTGGCGCGCGTACAGCCAGTTGAAGATGAATGTTCTCGCACTGCCGATATGCAGATATCCGGTGGGTGAGGGAGCAAAGCGGACTCTGAGCATTAATCCCTCAGGATAACAGCCGTCCCGCTAATATTTCCGCTCCATCCGCCGCCCTTATGGTGTGGAGACGATCCATGAGACTGACTGGATTCATACCCTTTCTGGCGGCATTCGCGCCGTTCAGCCACGCCGCCGGCTTCGGTCGTTTCGGCACCATGCTCGATCAGGCGAAACAGACCTCTTTCTTCAAATGGTTTCACCTGGAGCAGACCTCCGCGGATGGCGATGTCCTGTGTTTCCAACCCTCTGGCCCGAAGTTCCACGATCAAGTGAAGCTCCTGGTGAAAACCAGCCCGGCCAGCATCCAGACCATGACCCTGCTGCTTCAGCGTCGCTTCATCGACGGCAGCGAATCGCCGTTCGCCCGTGACATCGCGAAGAGTTTTCTCGACACCGGACTCTCCGAGCCTGAGCGCGAGCCAGTGCGGGACCTGTACAATGAGATCGCGCCGTCGCCGGGCAGTGGACAAATCATCGTCGGTTCAGGCGCGCCGCATCCCAAGTTGCCCTCGATGCCAACCCTCGCATACCAGACCTTCCTCGGCTATCGCCTGTCCTGGAACCAGAACCTCCGCAAGGCGTCGCTCACGCTTGAAAATCAGGCGGATTGGCTGGCGATCTCCATCACCCCGTGATCGCCGCCCGAATCTCCGCCAGCGGAGCGCGATCGTCAAACGTCACCGTCCCCTGGCTGCTGCTAACACCGAGTTGCTTCCACAGATCGGGCAAATCCACAGCCACCGGTTTCGAAGCCATCTGCCGATACAGATCCATGAGCGTCTTCGTGCCCGTAGCCCGATCTCCCAACTCCAGCGCGCGCTCCAGCGGCCATTCGACCTCGATCGATCCACCTTCGTGATTGATGCCGCGCAGCGCATCCTGCAACCCTTTCGTATTGTTCGTGCTCTTGCGAATCCCCACGTCGGCAAACAGGCAAAAGATCGCGCCGCCCCAGTATGTCCGGCCCCACGTATGCGTGTGATCCAGCCCCTGATCCCCGGCATCCGGCAGACCCAGCGGCATGTCGCGAACCATGTCCCGCCAAATCTGCACGGGAGTCAGTTGTCCGACCTTCACCCGCGCGATCGGCTCGACGTACGTCGCGCTTCCTTCTTCAATCCAATGGTGCCGCTCCTCCACCGACGGAAACGCCAGGTGGACCATTTCATGCGTACACATCCAATCCTCTTTGAGATCCGCTTCCGTTGCATGCTGGCCCACGGAAAGCTGGCAATGCGCGCCGCCTTCGCCGAACGTTCGCCCGTTCGAAACGCCACGCCGCCGTCCCTGTACAACCTCAATTCCGGCACGCCGCACCGGGAACCCACCGAAATACGCCGTCACCGCCCGCGCCCCTTGCGTTATCCATTCGACCAGCGCCGCGCGCGGCAGATCGAAAGCGCCCTGAAACGTAACGTCGATTTGAGATTCGCCGATCCGCAGCGGAACTCCGCCTTGCGCCCGCAATAGCGAGGCCCCCGCTAGACTCTTCCAAAACGTTCTCCGGTTCATTCCGTCTAATAGACGCGGATGGCAGCCAAACGGCGTAGCTTCATCCGATCCATTTTGGATTACGTATCAAACATACGAGGCTGGGCGAAATCGTGTAAAATTGGCAAACGTAAGAGTGCGGGCCTCAAAGTGGTGTCTCGCGCCACGGTGAAGTCCAGTTTAGAAATCGATCCCACAACAAGGAGAATCACCAATGAAAGTTAGGAAAAGCTCACTCGTGCTGACTGCAGCCATCACTGGACTGCTGGGCGGAACGATGACTCGCGTGAACGCCACCCCGGCGTCGGGCAATTCAGGCGTGAAGATGTCTGCCGGCGTATTTGCCTCGGCCGATATCAACGCCAAGAAAGATAAACACGCCTGCAAGGGACAAAACTCCTGCAAGGGCAAAGGCGGCTGCAAGACCGGCGACAACGGTTGCAAGGGTAAGAACTCCTGCAAGGGCAAGGGCGGCTGCGCCACCGACGGATCCAAGAAATCGACCTAGTTATACGGTCACCAATCGGGGGTCAGGCCGCGCCAGGGGCAAATCTGGGGAGGCCTGGCCCCATTTTCTCGATCATGCCTGCGAATCGATTCAACGGGTTCACTGAGTACGGAATCGGCGTCGGCCTCCGCATCCCCCACTACAACCACATTCTGGAGCGGAAGCCGGTGGTCGACTGGTTCGAGATTATTTCCGAAAACTACATGATCGACGGCGGCCGTCCGCTGGCGATTCTCGACCAAATCCTCGAACAATACCGCGTCGTGCAGCATGGCGTGTCGATGTATTTCGGCTCTGCCGAAAAGCTCAACCGCGAGCACATCCGCCGCTTGAAAGCTCTCGTCAGGCGCACCAAAACCCCGTGGCTCACCGATCATCTCTGCTGGGGCAGCGTCGACGGCAAGTACAGTCACGACCTGCTTCCCATGCCCTACACCTTTGAGGCCGCCAAGGTGACCGCTCGCAAAGTGCGTGAAGCCCGGGATTGCCTCGAAGTCCCCATCGCCGTCGAAAACGTGAGCAGCTATGCCGAATTTCACGTCTCTGAAATGACCGAATGGGAGTTCCTCAACGAAGTAGTGGAGCGCGCCGACTGCGGGATCCTGCTCGACGTCAATAACATTTACGTCTCGTCCAGAAATCACGGTTTCGACGCTTATGAATACCTGAACAGCGTCCCCGCCGGGCGCGTGGCGCAGATCCACATCGCCGGCCATTCGAAATTCACCAAATATATTCTCGACACGCACGATCATCCCGTCATCGACCCAGTCTGGCGGCTCTACGATCACGCGATCCAGCGCGTCGGCCCCACGGCGACTCTCCTCGAATGGGACGATCGCATCCCGTCTTTCGAGGAAGTACACGCCCACGCGCTGAAAGCCGAAAAGTACTTAGCCGCACCGGCCGCAATATGAAACTGCTTCAATTGCAGCGCGAAATGGCCGCGTCCATCATGCGCCCACTGACCCATTCCGACGAAATCTCGCCCAAGGCCAAAGCCGGTTTCATCAAGCCCAACGACCGCCTTACCTCCCGCGAGCGCCTGGAAATCTACAGCCGCAGCTACTGGTATCGCCTGATCGACGGCATGTACGAGGATTTCCCCGGCCTCCGCGCCGTCGTCGGCCAGCAACCCTTTGACCGCCTGATTCGCGCCTATCTCGCCGATTGCCCTTCGCGTTCCTTCACCATGCGCGATTTGGGCTCGCAGTTCGAAACCTGGCTCCGAAAGAATCCCAAGTTCGCCGGAAAGAAACTCGCGTTAGCTTTGGACATGATAAAGCTCGAATGGGCGCACATCGAAGCCTGGGACGGCAGAGCCGAAAAACCGCTCGGTCCCGAGGATCTCCTCGAACTCGGCCCAAATCTCAAAATCGGCCTGCAACCCTACATACACCTCCTTGTACTGAACTATCCCGTCGACGACCTCCGCGTGCGCGTCAACACCGGGGATCACGAAACCGCCAGCAACGCGGTAACCAAGCCCAAAGCCCGCCGCCTGATCGCCGGCGTGCACATGAAGCCGCGGCAGATTTTCCTCGCGGTCCATCGCTATGATCTGGAGATTTATTACCGTCGCCTGGCTCCTGAAGAGTTCCGCTTGCTCGAAGCGCTCCGCAATGGCCGCAACCTCAGCCGTGCCCTGGCCGCCTGCTGCAAAGGCAGCGCCACTCCCATTGAAGATCTGCAAAAAAATTTGGAACACTGGTTTTCAACCTGGGCTGAGCTGGGATGGTTCTGCCGCTCATGAAAGCAACCATCGAGAAATACTACTCGCTGTTGATCCGCGCCGCGTCGAGCCTTCAGTCTCCCTTCCTGCTCCTCGTGCGGCTGTACTGGGGATGGCAGTTCCACATCACCGGCAGGGGAAAGCTGCACGACCTCGGTAAAGTCACGAATTTCTTCACCGACCTCGGCATTCCATTGCCGCACGCCAATGCCGTCTTTGTCTCCGCGCTCGAATTCCTCGGAGGGTTCCTGCTGATCCTCGGCGTCGCATCGCGCCCGACCGCGCTGGTGCTGGCGATCGATATGGTCGTTGCCTTCGTGCTCGCCGATCGCGAAGCTCTGGGTTCGATCTTCTCCGACCCCGACAAGTTCTACGCTGCCGCGCCCTACACTTTCCTGTTCGCATCGCTGATGATCCTGATCTTCGGCCCCGGAAAACTCTCCGTCGACGCGCTAATCTCGAAGCGGCTATCCAAAAAGTCTTAAACACGCTTATCTACGTCTATCCGCCGCAAACCCGCCGTTGTATGTTGTAAAGATGCCTTCGATACCCGACCGCGCCTTCGGCTTCGCCACTCGCGCCTTGCACGCCGGCCAAAAACCCGACGCCGAGACCGGCGCTCGTGCGGTCCCCATTTATCAAACCACCTCCTATGTCTTTGAAGACACCGACCATGCCGCCGCCCTATTCAATTTGCAGCGCTTCGGCAACATCTACACGCGGATCATGAACCCGACCACCGCGGTCTTCGAGGAGCGCATGGCCGCCCTCGAACGCGGCGTGGGAGCGCTTGCCGTCGCCAGTGGTCAAGCCGCGCAGTTCATCGCCCTGATCAGTCTCCTCGGATCCGGCGATGAACTAATCGCTGCGAAAACCCTGTACGGCGGCACCTACACCCAGCTCGATGTCAGTTTCCGTCGCCTCGGCATCAATACCACTTTCGTCGACCCCGAAGATCCCGAGAATTTCCGCAAAGCGATCACCCCGCGCACCCGAGTCCTCTACGGCGAAACCATCGGCAACCCCGTCATGAACGTGCTCGATATCGAGAAAGTGGCGGCGATCGCCCATGAAAACAATCTCCCGCTGGTCGTCGACAACACCTTCGCGTCCCCCTACCTATGCCGCCCATTCGAACACGGCGCCGATATCGTCGTCCACTCCGCCACCAAGTTCATCGGCGGCCACGGCACCTCGATCGGCGGAGTCATCGTCGACAGCGGCCGATTCCCCTGGAACCAGGGCCGTTTCCCGCAGCTCTTGGAGCCGAGCAAGGGCTACCATGGCATCAAATTCTATGAAACCTTCGGCGACTTCGCCTACATCATGAAGGCGCGCGTCGAAGGCCTGCGCGATTTCGGCCCCGCCCTGAGCCCGTTCAATTCGTTTCTGTTCCTGCAAGGTCTGGAGACACTAAAGCTCCGTATGGAATGCCATTCATCGAACGCCCTAAAAGTCGCCCAACACCTGGAATCTCATCCGCACGTCGCGTGGGTCAAATATCCCGGCCTCCCGTCAAGCAAGTACCATCCGCTGGCGCAAAGATATCTCCCGTGCGGCGCCGGCGGAATGATGACCTTCGGAATCCGCGGCGGCCTCAAAGCCGGACGCCGTTTCATCGAAGCTCTCCAGGTGTTCTCTCACTTGGCCAATGTCGGCGACGCGAAAAGCCTGGTGGTTCACCCAGCCTCCACTACGCATCACCAATTGACCGCGGAAGAAAAGATCTCTGCCGGCATCACCGACGATTTGATTCGCCTCTCCATCGGCCTCGAAGACATAGAAGACATCCTATGGGATCTGGATCAAGCCCTTGGAGCGAGCGCATGAGTGTCCTGATTGACGGCGTCGGCGGGAACTCCGCGGTGAATCAAAGCGCGTTCGCAACAACGGCCGCCGACCGGCTCCGCATTCTCGAACGGTATCGACATGTTGCAATGGTTGGTCTCTCTTCGAATCCCTTCCGCCCCAGCCATTTCGCAGCGGTCTACCTGATCTCGGAGGGTTACAACGTCGTTCCCATCAATCCTCGCGAATCCGAGGTGCTCGGCCGAAAGAGCTACCCCACGCTCGCCGCCGCACCCAGACCCATCGAGATCGTCGACATTTTCCGCGAGCCCGCTGCGGTTCCTCAACTCGTCGAAGAAGCCATTGCCGTAGGAGCCAAAGTGATTTGGATGCAGCTCGGCGTCATTCACGAGGAAGCCGCGGAGCGCGCCCGCAAGGCCGGCCTCGAAGTGGTGATGGACCGCTGCATGAAGATCGAGCACGCCCGATTCTTCGGCGGCCTGAACACCATAGGGATGAACACGACAGTCATCTCGTCGCGCCGCCGCAAACGCTAAATGGCGTTTATCCGCGCGAAACGGCGGCCAGGACTTTCTGCTCCCGGAACCGCGCCGGCGTCAACCCCATGTGCCGCCGAAACGTGGTCGAAAAATGACTCTGATCCGAAAACCCGCAGTCAATCGCGATCTCCGCCAGCGGATCGCTGGTAGTGGAAACCAGACGGCAAGCCTGCTCTACCCGCTTCAGTCGGATAAATTCGCCCACCGACGTCGAAAAGTAGCTCCGGAACTGCCGCGCCAGATGCACCCGGTTCACCCGAGCCACTCGCGCAATCTCCGCCAGACTCAAAGCGCGAAGAAAGTTCGCCTCCACGTATTCGCGAGCCCGCCGCAGCCACTCCGGTACGGCCCGCGCCGGTGCCATACCCGAGCGCCGCGCCGTTTCCGCCAGCAACTCGAGCAGAATCCCTTGAAGCGAAACCATGGACGATTCGTCCCTTCCCTGGAATTCCTCGTATAACCGCTGCGCCAGCCAGGCTGCCACCGGCCCCTGAACCTCGCCCGGCCGATCCAGAGCTTGCGTGTACCGCTCCACCCGCAAAAGCATCTGCGGCTCAACTTCGACAGTCAGGCACCGCGTCCCGGCGTCGAAGCGATTCAAGTGAGCCTGCCGCGCCGGCACAAATCGGAGCGTTCCCACGGCACATTCTACGGTCGAGCCATCGTCGTAAGACTCCGAATACTGCCCTTGCAGTACGTACGCCAGCCGCGCATCTTCATGAAAATGGCGTCCCCACTCGAACCCCTGCGCATAACTGGTTTCCGTGACGCGAAACCCGGGGACGTGCAAGCTCGCCTCATTCCGACCCGGCTTTGCCAAACCTTCCCGGCGTCGCGAATTCGGCCTCAGGCGTGCTCCACCCTCGGAATACGTTCGAAGTTTCGTGGGAAGTTTTCTGGTCTGCATGGTAGTTCATCCAACTACGTTCAACAATAGAGGATGCCTGCCGCTGAGTCGTTACCAAGTTGTAAAATCGACGTAAAACGATTCGATCCTCACACTGCCGTGGAATCCCATGAAACCGTTACAATCCGCCTCGCCGCTCCCGCCGATGTGCCCGCCCTGCGGGCTCTGATCCACGCCTCCGTTCGCGGACTGCAAGCCTCTGATTACACGCCCGTCCAGATTGAAGGCGCGCTGGCAACGGTTTACGGCGTCGACACGTTGCTGATCGCCGACGGAACCTACTTCGTGGCCGAATCCGCGGCAGCGGCGGTAGGCTGCGGCGGCTGGAGCAAACGTAAGACCCTCTTCGGCGGTGACCACTGGAGCGCCCGCCACGACGATCTGCTCGATCCCCGTCGCGACGCTGCCAAGATTCGCGCTTTCTTCGTCCATCCGGCGTGGGCCCGCCGCGGCATCGGAAGCCTGATCCTTTCAGCGTGCGAAAACGCGGCCATGGCCGCCGGATTCGCGCGTTTTGAAATGGGAGCCACCCTCACCGGCGTAAAGCTATATGAAACCAGAGGCTACGCCGCCGTCGAGAACCTCCAGGTCCCGCTCGACAACGGCGAATCCCTCGCCATTGTTCGAATGGAAAAAACAATCTGAAAGGACGTTCGACTCCCGCAAAGATAGAAAAACACTCTCTCCCCAAACGGTGAACCCACGGTAAGAACCGTCAAGCTCGACGGCGGACAGAGCAGTCTGTCGCCTTTTTCAGCACCTCGTCAACACCCTGTTATACTCAAACCAGCAGTGGAGGTCACCGCGGAATGCCGTCCAGACGAGGCAGCTATTTTATCGTTCCTCTTTTCATAGCCATCGGTTCGCTCGCCATCGGCACCTTTAAATCCGGCCACGCCTGGGCCGCCACCACCCCGGAGGACGCCGTCGACCAGGGTCTGAAATCGTTCACCAAGGTCTACGATCTGGTGGAGCAAAACTTCGCCGACCCCGTGAAGCCCGACACTTCCATCTACGATGGCGCTATTCCGGGGATGCTCCATACCCTCGATCCCCACTCTAATTTCTTCGATCCCAAGGCTTACGCCGCCATGCGGGAAGAGCAGCGCGCGCGTTATTTCGGCGTCGGAATGACCGTGCGGCAGGATGGCGACAAGACCATCGTGGCCGCGCCCTTCGGGAACTCGCCCGCTTTCCGAGCCGGTCTGCGCCCCGATGACACCATCCTCGAAGTAAACGACAAGAAAACCGACGGCCTGAACATGACGCAAGTGATCGAGCTGATCAAAGGTCCGCGCGGCACCTACGTCCAGCTCAAAATCGGTCGCCTGGGCCACAACCAGCCGCTGACGTTCAATGTTATGCGCGATGAAATCCCGCGCCCCAGCGTCTCGGAGGCTTTCTGGATCAAACCCGGAATCGCCTATATCGAGATGCAGAACTTCACCGACGAAAACACCAGCAAGGAAATGGCGGAGAAGCTGAGCCAGCTCGGCGAGAAGGACATCAAGGGTTTGATTCTCGACCTGCGCGGCAACCCCGGCGGTATTTTGAACGAAGGCATCGAAGTCGCGGGTCACTTTCTGAAGAAGAATCAGATCGTCGTAAGCCACCACGGGCGCACCCAGCCGAATAAGAGCTTAACCGCGCACATGGACAACGGCGGCCGCGATTATCCGATGGTCGTCATCGTGGACCGCAACTCCGCCTCGGCCGCTGAAATCGTCTCCGGAGCCTTGCAGGATCACGACCGCGCCTGGATTCTGGGCGAAACCACCTTCGGCAAGGGCTTGGTCCAATCCGTGTTCCCGCTCAGCGAAAACACCGCGCTCGCGCTCACCACCATGCACTACTACACCCCCAGCGGCCGCCTGATTCAGCGCGATTACTCCCATATCTCCTTCCTCGACTATTACTACAACGCCAACCGCGATCAGAAGAACACTGCCGACGTGAAAATGACCGATAGCGGTCGTACCGTATACGGCGGCGGCGGCATCACTCCAGACGAAAAATACATCGCGCAGAGGCTGAATAAATTTCAGATCGAAGTGCTGCGCCACTGGGGCTTCTTCAAATTTTCGGCGGAATATTTCGGCCCGAGACAGGACCCCAAACTTCCCAAGGGGTGGGAGCCGGATCAGGACACCGTGAACCAGTTTCACGATTCCCTTCTGAAAAACGGCGTCGTGTTCACCGAAGAAGATTTCGCCGGCAACCACGATTGGGTGAAAGAGCAACTCAAGCGGGAAATGTACATCACCGCCTTCAGCCTGGAAGACTCTGAAAAGGTCCGAGTCCAGCAGGACCACGAGGTCGCCCAGGCCATCGACGCCCTGCCCAAAGCACAGGCGCTGGTCGAACGCACCAAAAAGCTGATGGTCCAGCGCGTCACCCAACAACAGGATCGTGCTCACTAAACGCTTTGCTCTTGACCGCGCCTTCCGATCTCTGCTATACCTGAATCTGTTCTGAGGTGCTCGCCTTAAAGCGGCGAGTGAAAAGGGAAGCGGGTGTGAATCCCGCACGGTCGCGCCACTGTAAGCAGCGAGCGCGCCGGCATGCAGTTGCCACTGTTTCTTTTGGAAGCGGGAAGGCCGCCGGTTCGCGATGACCTGCAAGTCAGGAGACCTGCCTCGGAGCGGAGTATTTGGGCCACGCTTCGCGAGAGGGCGGTCGGTTGACAGAATCATTTTCGCTCCCTTATCGCAAGCGTGAGTCGCACCAGGAGAGAGGCGCGGTTCCTCACGTATGCATCGGACCATCGATATTCCGCGGTTGGTGATCGCGGGCACCCACAGCGGTGTTGGAAAAACCACCATCGCCACGGCGTTGATGGCGGCCCTCTGCCGCCGCGGCAAGCGCGTGCAAGCCTTCAAGGCCGGTCCCGACTTCATCGACCCCACCTTTCATCGCGCCGCCACCGCCCGCCACAGCCGTAACCTCGACGGCTGGTTGCTCACTCGCGAATCCAACCTTGAACTCTTCGCGCGCGCCTGTGAAAACGCCGAGATCGCTATCGTCGAAGGCGTCATGGGACTCTTTGACGGCCACGACGGCGCCTCCGATGCCGGTTCCACAGCCGAGATCGCCAAGTGGCTGAACGCCCCCGTGGTCCTGATCGTGGATGGCTCCGCCATGGCCCGCAGCGCCGCCGCCCTCGTGTGTGGATTCGAAGACTTCGACCCCGCTCTCAACGTAGCCGCCGTCGTCTTCAACCGCATTGCAGGCCAAGCTCATTTCGACTTCATCGGCACCGCCGTCGAAAAATCCTGCCGCGCATTGCCCCTGGGGTTTCTGGTTCCGAATCCCGCCATCCCTTTTCCTGAGCGTCATCTTGGTCTGGTTTTAGCAGACGAGTTCCTCACTCCACAGCGCCTCGAAGTGCTAACGGACTGGATCGAAAGCTCACTCGACCTCGATCGTTTGATGGCACTCGCCTCCACCGCCCCCTCGATCGAAGCGAGAATCTCCACTCCCACGCCGCGAAAAGCTCGCGCGCGCGTCGGTATCGCCCGCGATCGAGCCTTCTGCTTTTATTACCAGGACAACCTCGACATCCTGATCGGTCACGGATGCGACCTGGTCGAGTTCAGCCCTCTCGAAGACTCCGTCCTACCCCCAGGTCTAAATGGCCTTTACCTCGGTGGAGGATACCCCGAGATTCACGCAGCCGCTCTCTCTGCGAACGTTTCCATGATGAAATCCATCCGCGAATTCGCCCTGCAAGGCCGCCCCGTCTACGCCGAATGCGGTGGCTTCATGTATCTCTGCGAAGCCATCGTCGACCTCGACGGCCTCGCTCATCCGATGGCCGGCATCTTCCCCACCCGCGCCCGCATGCAACCCAAGTTAGCCGCCCTCGGATACATCGAAGTCGAGCAAACCACCAACTCCCTCTGGCTGCGCCCCGGCGAACGCATCCGAGGCCACGAATTTCGATACTCCGTCATCGACGAAATGCCCCAAAACATTGCGCGAACCTACCGCATACAAGGCGCGCGCACCGAAGGATTCTCCGCCGGATCGGTTCTCGCCGGCTACATTCATCTACACTTCGCGTCATGCCGGGCATTCGCGGAACGCTTTATCCAAGCCTGCGCCAATCACATTTGATGAAACCAACACGACTCGCACTTCTCTTCGCTGCCGCACTGCACCTGGGAGCGCAGACCATTTCGGGAATCGTAAGAGATCCCCAAGGCAAAGCCATTCCCGGCGCGACCGTCGCGTTATTCGCCCGTGATGGCGACTCCGTCGGCAATACCACCTCCAACCCCACCGGCGCCTATCGTTTCGACCACCTAGCCTCCGGCGACTACATCCTGCAAGCCGAAGCCGCCGGCTTCAGCCGCTTCGTAGCCTCCGAAGCTCACGTAGCGCACGACACGAGCCTCAACCTCGATCTTCCTCTCCAACTTGCCGCCACCCAGCAGCAAGTCGTCGTCACCGCATCCAGCACGCCACAAACAGGCGACGAAGTCTCGAAAGCCGTCACCGTTGTCGACAATGACGACATCCAACGCCGCGATGAGTTCCTGCTTCCCGAAGCCCTGCGCCCCACCCCTGGCCTGCGGGTCCAGCAGCTCGGCGGCCCCGGCGGATTCACCTCCATCCGCATCCGCGGCCTTCGCGATCAGGACACCGCCGTGCTCATCGACGGCATGCGTTTCCGCGACGCCGCGGCCACGCAAGCCGATGCCTCCGGCTTGATCGAAGACATGCTGGTCACCAACGTCGACCGCGTCGAGATCCTGCGCGGCTCCGGTTCCTCGCTCTACGGCACCAACGCCATCGGAGGCGTCGTCAACGTGATCACCGATGAAGGCGGCGGCCGCACCCGTGGAAGCATTCAGCTCGAAGGCGGCTCGCTCGGCCTGTTCCGCGGACGCGCGCGCATGTCCGGCGGATTCAAGCATGACCGCATTCAGTACAGCCTCGGCCTCGCCGACCTCGACGTCACCCGCGGCATCGACAACGACTCGCCCGATCGTAATCTCAGCGGCCAGGGCCGCGTCTCATTTCACCTCACCCCCACCACCCAACTCATCGCTCGATTCTTCGGAGCCGGCACCTTCGCCAAGGTCCAGAGCGGGTCGCTGACCATCGGCAATTTCGACACGACCAATATCGTCACCGCCATCCCGCTGCCGCTCTCGCAGCTTCGTCTCTACGAGGAAGGCACGCCCCTTACTCAACTCGCCATCGGCAACGCGAACTTCATTCCGTCCGCCGACGATCCCGATAGCACCCGCGTCGCCCGTTTCCTCTCCGGCGCCCTTACGCTGCTCGGGCATCCGACTCCCGCCATCGGCTATTCCGTCAGCTATCAGGGCCTCTCCACCACGCGATCCTTCGGCAATGGGCCCGCCGGCGCGGGCCTTTTCCAGCCCACCTCCAGCACTCGCAGCGACTTCGATGGCGAAATTCACACTGTGAACGCCCACGTCGACATTCAAACCGGCCGCTTCAATCTCCTCACCGGCGGCTACGAGTTTGAGGATGAAAACTACGGCGCATACTCCGCCCAGCAATTCGATCCCGCCGCTACTACGCGATCGAACGTTAGCGAGCGAAGCCACTCGGCATTCGTCCAGGACCAGCTCCGCCTGTTCGGCGATCGACTACAAATTTCCGGCGCCTTCCGCGCGCAAGTCTTTTCTCTCGAAACACCGCAGTTCTTCCCCTCCGCCACCGCGCCGTATCAAAACACGACGTTCGCCGCCCCTCCCACCGCCTACACCGGAGACGGCTCGATCGCGTACTTCGTGCACCGCAGCGGCACGAAATTCAGAGCCCACGCCGGCCGGGGCTATCGCGCACCATCGCTCTTCGAGCGATTCGGCGCTGGCTTCGATGAAAACTTCGGCTACACCATCTACGGAGATCCCCGCCTACGCCCGGAACGATCCATCGCCTTCGACGGCGGCATCGACCAGGCGTTCTGGAATCAACGCCTGCACTTGTCGGCGACATATTTCTACACTCGCCTTCAGAGCGTGATCGTCTTCGATGAATCCGGACTCATCAACACCGCCACGGACCCGTTCGGCCGTTTCATCGGCTATATCAACTCGCAAGGCGGCCTCGCCCGAGGCGCGGAATCTAGCGCGCGCTTCGCTGCCACGCGCTTCCTCGACCTCACCGCCGCTTACACCTATACCAACGCCATTGAAAAAACGCCGATTGTCGGCGACGTACTTCGCAGTTTCCTCGCGCCGCGTCACCAGGTCTCCGTCATCGCCACGAAGCGCATCGGGCAGCGCGTTTTCGTCTCCTTCGACATGACCGCCGCCAGCAATTACGTCGGTGAAGTTTTTGGCGACGCCGTCACCGCGGCCATGTTGTTTCCTGGAATCAAGAAACTCGACCTTGGCGCCAACTATCGCCTCCCGCTCTCGGAATTCCGCGCCGTGCGCTTCTTCGGCAAAGCCGATAACCTGTTGAATCAGACATACTACGAAAGCGGCTACCGCACGCCCGGCATCACCGGCGTCGGTGGCCTGCAATTCGAGTTCTGATCTATGCATGATTTCTCCGAAGCCGAACGCCGCGCCGTCTATCGCGCAATTTATGAGCGCCGCGATGTCCGTTCGCAGTTCCTCCCGGACCCGGTCCCGGACGAAATCCTGGTTCGCATTCTGGACGCCGCGCACCACGCGCCCTCGGTCGGCTTCATGCAGCCGTGGGATTTCATCGTCATTCGAGACGAAGCGGTCCGCCGCGGCGTCCATGAGAATTTCACCGCCGCCAACCGCGAAGCCGCGCGAATCTACACGGACGACAAGCAAGAACTCTACGAAAACCTAAAGCTAGAAGGCATCCTCCGCGCGCCCATAAACGTCTGCGTCACCTGCGACCGGAACTGCACTCGGGGACACGGCTTAGGCCGTCAATCCAATCCGGAGACGGATCTATACTCGACGGTCTGCGCCGTACAAAACCTCTGGCTAGCCGCGCGCGCGGAATCTCTCGGCGTAGGTTGGGTAAGCATTCTCGATTTCGCCAGCCTGAAAGCTCTTCTAAGAATCCCCGATCACGTCACGCCGGTCGCGTATCTCTGCATCGGCTATGTATCCGAATTCCGCCCGCAGCCGGATCTAGAAGAGAAGGGCTGGGAACAACGCGAAGGCCTGGCTCGCGTCATTCACTTCGACACTTGGGATTCACAGGACGAGAAGCGCGCAGTCGCGTTCCTTCGGAAATAGGCCGAATTCTTCACTCAATGGTTGCTTACTTCACTGAGGATTTTGGTGGAGCGATTGCCATCGCGCTAGGAGACCGCCTCGGACTGGCGGTATGATATTGAGGCGTTTTGCACTGGCGGCGTAGAGTCGCCATCAGCATATTCCAATGAACAAATCGAGAGCGTCGCTATGGGACTTTCGCGTCGACTGAGGCGATTCCAGCAGCAGAAGGGTGAGGATTCTATGAGCGCGATCAATGTGAAGTCAGAGCATGACCGCACTGCTTGACATCGTTAGTACTAATGTTTTAGTATTGGATGCGATTCGTTGGCTTTGGGACCGCTAAAGGGTGGCATAATGTATCGGCTCATGGCGGTATTTGTTGCGATCGAGATCGCGGCATCTGCTCAGTCCTTCGAAGTGGCATCGGTTCAAGGCTGAGCGGGGAGCTGTATCGCATCAATCTCGGCACCGTTCAGCACGACACCGTTACGTTGTCCAACGCCTCGCTTGCCGATTGCATCCGCTTCGCTTACGGACTCGTCAGCGATGCTCAGCTTTCCGGGCCCGGTTGGATCACGTCCAAGGAATTACGGTACGACATCGTCGCGAAAACGCCGCCCGATACGCCGCAGAAACAGGTTCTCAAAATGATGCAAGCGTTGCTCACGGAGCGATTCAAGCTGGCGCTGCACCGCGATCATCGCAACGCCATCAGATTACGGATAAACATACCCGTTCGGGTAGGTCTCGAATCTCGGACTGATTGCGAACTCCCCCGATGTGTCGATGTAGCCCCCCAGATTCTCGCCCTTCTTCATTGCCGCCGCCAGCCCTTCGGAGAAATCCCATCCTCGGTAATATCCTTTGTCGATCACGACCTTGCCCGTTCGGTCAACGTAACGGCCATCACTGACCGCGATCTCAAGCAGACCATCGTGAAATTCCGATCCATAATTACCGTAGGGCTCCAACGTGGGTGGAATGACGATGCGCCCGCTACCGTCAATGTAGCCCGCCCTTCCGTTCTTCACGAAGCGATGCAACGGATCAGCCGACTTGCTGCGAGGTATCCAGATCCGATATCGGCGTCGCAGGCAAACGCGACCGCAGTTGTGAAAGCGAGAATCAGCCACCTCATCATGATCTGATAATACTCCTCACCGAAGTGGAGTTCGGTACGTGATGGCGGACAGAGCACAGCCTTGATTTAGGTTCGCTCTACCAGCAGTGGGAACTCCACAGTCGCTGGTTCGTGGCGCTGCGCGCCCGTTTCTGGACGACGGCAAGAGTGCGCACAAAGCGCGCACGTCGGGAATTCAGCGGGTTGTGGCGGGCAGCGGGCTGACTCAGGTGTACCTGTTTGCTACAACTTAGACCCCAACTGAACCGAACCAGACCGGCAAGATGCGCGTTCGATTCCCGTTAGCGACCATGTTTTCATAGAGTTACGGGCGCTTTGAGACCACGGGAGACCACGCGCAGCGTCTAATGCTGCGAACGGAGCTTGCGTTAAAGCGGTCGACGATCATATTTGCGAGTGTCATGAACTCGCACTCGCGCAATTTGCGACTGCACCGAGTGTGGCCATTGGGTGCCGACAGGGGCGCAAAGCACAAGCACTTGCAGAACAGCAACTTGCGCTGTAGGAACTCGCATGAGTATGCGCAGCGTCGAAAAGCCCCCGCTGGGCAACGGGCTACCTACCCTTATCTAATACTCGACCTGCTATAGTGACTCCGAGAGGGTGCCAACGATGAAGCAAGGTTGTCTGACTGGCTTATTAGCAGCGTCAGCACTGGCCGCCTTCGGAGCCTCCACGCCGACGGTCACCTTCAACAGGGACGTTCTTCCCATCCTGCAGAAAAACTGCCAAGCCTGCCATCGCCCCGGCGAAGTCGCGCCTATGCCTCTCATCACTTATAAGGACGCGCGGCCCTGGGCGAAGGCGATCAAGGCCGCCGCGGTAATGCGCAAGATGCCGCCGTGGTACGCCGATCCTCGCTACGGGCACTTCGCTAATGAACGTAAGTTGACTGACGCTCAAATCGCCACGCTTGCGTCCTGGGCCGACAGCGGAGCTTCCGAAGGCGACGCGCACGATAAGCCCGCGGCGACTCCATTCATCGATGGCTGGAATCTCAAGCCCGACCTGATTGTCGAGATGCCCACCGAGTTCCAGATACCTGCGACCGGAGCGGTGGAATACCAGTACATGAAAGTTAAGGCCAGTTTCCCGGAGGATGTCTGGGTCAGCGAAGTCGAGATGCGGCCAGGCAATTCGCAGGTGGTGCATCACGGGGAAGTGTGGGTGCTGCCGCCCGGGTCGAAGTGGATGGCGGATGCAGTGCCAGGAGTCGCATATTCGCAGTCAAGAATGAAGAAGCAGCCTGAGGATGAAATCGACATTCTGGGCAAGTTCAATCCCGGTGTGGGCGCTCAGACCTTCGTTTTCGGCGACTCGGCCAAGTTTGTTCCCAAGGGCTCCGATCTGGTGTTCGAAATTCACTACACGGCGGTGGGGAAGCCCACGACGGACCGGACCAAGGTAGGAATCGTGTTCGCCAAGGGTCCGCACCATACGCGCTACTTTACTTCCTACGGCCCGCAGGCTCGTAACCTCGTGATTGCGCCGGGTGACAATAACGGTGAAGTCGTGAGTGAAATGACGTTGACCGCGGATGCGGAGCTAGTCAACGTGCAGCCCCACATGCACGTACGCGGCAAAGACTACGAGCTTCGATTGATTTTCCCGAGCGGCGAGACGCGGACAGTCTTCAAAGGCAAGTTCGATTTCAATTGGCAGATCAGCTACAACTATGCCGATCCGATTTTGATGCCGAAGGGCACGCGATTGGTTGGAATCTCCCATTTCGACAACTCGCCGAACAATCCGTTCAATCCGGACAATGCGAAAGAAGTCCACTGGGGTTTTCAGAATTGGGAAGAGATGAGCAACTGTTTCATGGGTTTGGTTTTTGATTCCAATCTCGATCCCAAGAAACTGACTCACGATTCCGGTCCGAGCTTGCTGCCGGCCGGCAAACCTGGCCCCACGCTAGCAGCGCTGGAAGCGCCGCAATAGGGGTCCTAGAAAAATTTAACCAACAGGCCGTTTGCGCGAAATTCTGCCCCAATAGAGAAGACCGCCATGCGCGCGCCGTCGTTATTCTGCCTCAACCGGTCGCGCTTCGCTTTTTCGTGGCCGGCAGCGTCGACGCCGTTGCGCACCTCGGAAAACCGCACCGTGGAAGTCGTCGCCAGCGCCCCGAGTGACCCAGCTGCACTTGACCCGATCCGCGGCCGTCTTCAGCGTCGGCCCGATGAAGTGACGACACGAAATTCCTCCGCGCGATCAGTGCTGACAACGTTGCGTACAGGAAGAACGAGCCGCTCAGCAGATTGTTCTGAGCGCTGATCCCGTCCATCGTGAAGTTCACCGCCCCGCCCTGGTTCTCGTTCAGGTAGAAGTTCGTTCCGGACTGCACGCCAGGCTGGGTGATCAGCAAGTCGTAGCGCTGGCGCCCGGCGAGCGGACGGTCCAGCAGCCGCTTAACTTCAACCACTTCCCCAACAGAGGGGCTGGTCGCATTCTCCTCAGTCGCAGCCGCGTGCACTTCGACCGTTTCTGTAGTCGACGCGAGTTCGCGGCTCATGTTGAGCGTGAGCACGGTGCCGACCTGTAGCACAACGTCGTTGATCGTCGATTTACGAAAGCCCGTATGTTCCACCGTGAATGTGTAGGCGCCTGTGGCATGGGCAGCCGCCCGGTCGTCCGCCTCGCGCTGATCTAAAATGCCTACTGGTTGACGTTCGCGGGGTTGTTGCTCTGGATGGTCAGCAGGACGCCGCTCTGCGTGGTTTGCCCGTTGTACTGCGCGGTCAGCAAATTGTCGCCATTCGCCGCCGACGGCGGCACCATCACGTTGAATTGATACAGACCGGGAGAAATCAACCCGGCGAACTGCAGGTCGGCCGTCACGCCACCGATCTGGATCACCGGATTCGGCGACAGAGTGCCGCTCTGTGTGATCGATCCCTTGACGATCGGCATCGAGACATTACCGAAGCCGTTGCCATAGAGAACGATCACCTCACCCTGCTCGGCGGGAGTGGTGGTGCCGGGGAAAAGCGAAGTGGGGCCGAGGTCGGAACCGTTCGCATGCGTGCCGACGACGTACGGCCCGCCATTGAAGACGAAAAAGGCGAGCGAATCGGCCTGCGCCTGCGCGGTGAAGTTCGCGCTGGTGGTCCCGTTGTTGCTAACGGTCACCTGCACTGGCCCCGAAGCCAAATCCGGCGGAGTAAGAACGTTGAGCTGCGTCGGACTGATGAAGAAAACGTACGCCGGCTCGCTGTTCATGGAGACGCTGACCCCGTCGAGACTGACCGGCATCTGGTTGGCGACAAAATCGGAGGACTGCCAGGTACGCGAGTCGCCGATGGGCGAGAGCGCCGATCCCTTGATCGCTACCCAGGTATTGGGAGCGATGGTCGAGCTGTTAGAGAAGGCAGTGACAACCGAAGTGACGGTCGGCGGTGGTGTCTGCGAGCCTGCCGGCAACGTCAGGCCGAAGATGGTTCCCTGCCCATACGTGCCGCCCCCGTTTGTCGCGCCATAGAGATTCCCATTGGCGCCCTGTATTAGACAAATGGGGTTGGCGCCATCCGTAATGTACTCGAAGTTATGGAGAGTGGTGAACGTTCCTCCGGGCGTAATTTTAAAGATCGTGCCGCTCTCATCTGGCCCGCCGGTGAAAGTCGTGCCGTAGAAATTCCCGTCTAGAGCTTGGATCAGTGTGGTCGGATTGGCGCCGGTTCCTTGCCCGAGAAAGTTATACAAAATCGACAGAGTTCCTCCCGGAGTGATTCTGTAGATCGTGCCAGATACGAAGTCACCCGGATTCGTGGTCCCATAGAAGTTGCCGTCAGCGCCTTGAGTCAGACTGCCCGGAGGGCCGAGGTCGAGCGCGGTTGGCCCGAAGGTGTACAGAATCGTTAGCGCGCCTGCAGGGGTAAGTTTGAACACCGAGCCCGCATTGTTAATCCCGCCGGAGCCGTTCGTTCCGTAGAAGTTCCCGTCGCTTCCCTGAACCAAAGTTCCAACCAGGCCGGCGCCGGTCTGCTGCGGATTGAAGCTGTATAGCGTGGTCATCACCCCTCCCGGCGTTATCTTGAACACCGTGCCGCCGCCGCTGCCTCCGCCGGAGTTTGTCATTCCGTAGAAATTTCCATCAGAACCGTTAATAAGGCTTAGGGGTGAAGCTCCGTCAAGCGATGCGAGGCTGAACGTGAACAGCGTCGTAAGCGTTCCTGTTGGCGTGATCCGAAATACTGTTCCGACGGTGCCGGCATTGCCATTGCCCTGTGTCGTTCCATAGAAGTTCCCGTCGACGCCCTGAACGATCGAGTTGGGACCAGCTCCATCGGTCGATGTCGACCCGAAGTTATAAATCGTTGTCAGCATCCCCGCGGGGGTGATTTTGAAAACCGTGCCCAAGGCGTGGGCCCCGCCGTCGTTGGTAATCCCATAAAAATTCCCGTCACTTCCCTGAATCAGCGACGCCTCCGCACCGAAGACGAAGTTCCCGCTGAATGTCCAGAGGTTTGCGAGCGTTTGTCCGTTGACGGACATCGCTGCCGCGCCGAGCAGAACGGCAGCACGAGCTTTCGTCCAATATCTGGATTTGTTCATTGTCTGGTGCCCTTATTCCATAATTACCGTAAGGAACGCGAGGTCATCTTTCGCCCTGAAACCGAGATCGAGGTCCGATAAAATGCGACCCTCGACACGATAGCACGTAAGATCTCGAAAGGATGCGACGACTTCGCGCCGAAGGGGACGGGGTTTCCGCGAAGGCGGAGAAAGTTCCACAGGACCAATAAGATCACACCCATGCCTTCCTCATTATCGTCAGAAAGTTCTGGAGACAGGAGATCGGTTCTGTCCCCATAAAACGGATTGGCGGTCCGCTCCGGCTTGATCGTTCACAGATTTCACTTCCATTGCTTGAGCACCGCGTCTTGTCAGGGCCATGAAAAAGCGTCTTCTCCGTCGATTTCGCTGGATTCGGACAAAGCCCTCACAAATCGTTTGAAGATCTGACTTGCTCTTTTTGCCAACCAGAACGATGAATCGTCATGCGCGAAGCCCGCGCAGAAAAGCATGATTCACATGACCAACGCAGAAACCACCGACAAAGCCGCCAGCGTTGCGGAACAGGGGCGCGCACGTCGCGCCGGAGACGGCCCCCGCGAAGAAGGTGCCAGCAAGAAGACGGGCGCGCCAAAGCCAAGAAAAGCGCCAACGGGTGGCCCCGGAATATGTCATTTCGACATTCGCGGACGGCGTGCCGCCCCCGGCGCCGGTCCTGGGTGTCGACATCCCGAATACAATTTTTGTCGGGTCACTTGAATGATTCCCGCGATTTGATTCATCAGCCATCTGAATGACGGCTGAACCGTTAACCGGAACACCCTTTCCAGGCAGAGGTGCCAGCACCACGCTTTCGGGCCCGATCAGTGGAAGCTACGTCGCCCTAATCGAAGTAAGAACGGAGACGAGCTTGGCGATCGCCGATTCCGAGAACGTAGTGTTCGCGCGGCGGTTGTCGCGTCAATCAAGAAGCGGGCACTACCGGTTTGAGCCGAAAGCGCCCCCCTTGTCTACCTTTGAGACTCATCTAACGGCGATGAAGATCGCGACGAAAGGCGTCGTACCGGACGATAACATTGCGATGCTCCTCGATCGGATGGCGATGCTGCCAGTAGCCGTCGATGAACACACAGTCCGGACCGGGACAGGGTGGAATGTAGACCGGTTCTATATAAGCCGGGGCTACATAAGCCGGCACCACCGAAGCCCCGCCGATTCCGGCACTGATCGCGATCCGCGGGCCGGCAAACAGAGAACTACCGGCCAAAATCAATCCAGCGAGCCATCTGCTTTTCATAGCTGCCTCCTCACACCGTCCTCTGAAATGCACGGCCTATGCCAATGCAAATCGATTGAAAACACGCAAGCTTGCCGAAATGGGCTGGTGGAAAGGAACCAGCATTGGTGGTTGCGAGTTACAATTCACCAATGAAAAATATCGTTCTGCTGTTGGCGATCGGCTCCGGTCTCTTCGCGCAGAGTGCGCCAAAGTTCAAAGTCGTTGAAGCGACAATTCCCGAGATGCGCACGGCCATGGAGCGCGGGAAGCTCACTTCCCGCGAGCTGGTTTCGCAATACCTAATCCGGATCGCGCTGTATGAGCATACTTTGAAGTCGGCCATCGAGATCAATCCCAAGGCGCTCGAGGCAGCCGATCAGCGCGATCGCGAACGCAAGTCCGGGCGTGCGCGCGGCCCACTGCATGGCATCCCAATCGCGCTGAAAGACAACATCCACACCACCAACATGCCGACGACCGGCGGCGCGCTGGCGTTCAAGAATCTGATTCCTCCTTATGAAGCTACGCTCACCAAGAACCTGGAAGACGCGGGCGCGATCATCGTCGCGAAGACCACGCTTACGGAACTGGCCAACTGGGTGGCGGGCAACCCCGATCCGATGCCGGGCAATTACAACGGTGTGAACGGCCAGGCATACAATCCATACGATCCACGGATGGATCCGCGGCCGGGATCGTTCGACCGGCGTCCGGCACTGCAAACTGGCGGATCGAGCTCGGGGATCGGGACCGCGGCCAGTTTCTGGGCTGCAAGCGTGGGAACCGATACCGGCGGATCGGTGATCAGCCCGTCGAATGCAAATATGCTAGTCGGAATCCGGCCGACGATCGGCCGCATCAGCCGCTATGGCGTGATTCCGATCACGGCCGATCACGACACGGCGGGCCCGATGGCGCGCACGGTGACGGACGCGGCGATCTTGTTCGGTGCGCTGGAGAGTCCGTCGCCCGATCCGAAAGACGACGCGACGAAGACCTGCACGCCCCCGCCTGGACGCGACTACACGAAATTTTTAAAGCTGGATGCGCTGAAGGGTGCACGCATCGGGATTCCCCGGACTTTCTACTACGCGGCTGCGCCGATGCCGGGCAGGCCGGGCACGCGCGGCGGTCTGAACGCCGAGCAGATGAAAGTGATGGAGGAAGCGATCGCGGCGCTGAAGAGGCAGGGCGCGGTGATCGTGGATCCTGCGGACGTGCCGAGCTTCGTCGATCCGGATCCGAAGAGTAATTTCCTCGAGTGGCCGTACTGTTCGGGCGCCGAGCAGGCTAAGGGGCACGACGCAGGCTGCTCGGTGAACTTCAAGTACGGTATGAAGCGCGACTTCAACGCATGGCTCGAGACGCTGGGACCACAGGCTCCGGTGAAAAGCCTGACTGAGCTTCGCGAGTGGAACAAGCAACACGCGAAGGCGGGCGCGATCAAGTATGGGCAATCGCGTCTAGACATTTCGGACGAGATGGACCTGAACGCAGATCGCGGACGCAACGATGCGGATGTCGCAAAGGACAAGGTGTTAAGCCGGGAGCGTGGCATCGACGGCGTGTTGAAGCAGTACAATCTGGACGCGATTCTGACCCCGGGCGGCAGCGGAGCGGATCTGGCCGCGCGCGCCGGCTATCCGATCATGGTGGTGCCCTTCGGAACGGCGCCGAACAATCCCACGCCCCCGTTCCCCAACGAATTCGACGCGAAACCGGCGCCCTACGGGGTCGGTTTCACGGGTGCGGCGTGCAGCGAGCCAAAGCTCATCGGCTTCGGTTATGCATTTGAACAAGCGACCAAGAAGCGGGTTCCACCGCCGGAGTTCCCGTAGACATTTCTTCGGGGTATCGCGGGAGCCATGATCCATGCTTGACGAACTGTAAAGCTCCGAGGAGCATAAGCAACAACCCGGGAGCTATGTGAATGGATTGTGAGTGGAGGATGCTCCGCGAATCCGGCGTCAATGGGGTTATCAGATGGCTGGTGTCCGGTCCGGTCGTAAACACGGCCTCCAGGAACATTGCGCGACGCGCAGCGCCCGCGACTCCGCTAAGCACCAGAAGAATGACATGCGTCCAAAGTAGTGTCGATGTCCCCTGGTGCTGTGCAGACACATGGGTTAACGAGGCTCCGCAAACGGAAGTTGGGCGACACGATTCCGGCGCAATGACGCGTTGACACAAAGTGTTCCGCTGACGCAGAATAGCAGGCGACTAAGGGCTGAATGCGCTCCGATGCATCTCAAGTTGCGCGACATTTTCAGCCATTTACAGCCAGCGTGACCTCCCGAATGCGGCGGCCGTACCAGCCATGTAGAATCATGGAGCATGACCCGGTCACTCGCCGCTTCTATTCTCTTTTTCGCTTCGTGCTGCCGCGGCCAGAACGTCAATCCGTTCGCCGCCGACGCTAAGGCCGCTGAAACGGGCCGATGGACGTTTCGTATCCTGTGCGCACCGTGCCACGGAATCCATGCCGACGGCGGTCGCGGTCCTGACCTGACACTGGGGACCTATTCCGTGGGTGATCGCGACGGCGATCTGTACGGCGCCATCGCACGAGGTGTACCGGGGTCGGAAATGCCCAGCTATGCGGATCGGATGGATGCCGAGGGAATCTGGCGGGTCGTATCTTATATAAGGTCCGTTGCACGGAAAGAAACGAGCACCGTCCACGGCGATGTCGCCATAGGCGAGAAGTTTTTTTGGGGTAAAGGCGCGTGTGGAAAGTGCCATCGGGTAGGGAGTAACGGCAGCGGCATTGGCCCCGACCTGAGCCGGGTCGGGCGGCAGCGGAGCCTCGCCTATCTGCGTGCCTCAGTCTTGAAGCCCGACGCGGACGTAACACCGGGTTACGACACGGTGAGCGTGATCCTGCGCGATGGCAGGAACGTCACCGGAGTGGAACGTAATTTAGATAATTTCTCCGCGCAGTTGGTGGATCTTTCCGGCAAATACTACTCATTCCTGCGGGAGGATGTAACTTCCATCGCGCGGGAAAATCGATCTTTGATGCCTTCTTACGAAAAAGTACTGGCCCCCGGCGAACTGGATGATCTGCTCGCGTATCTGATCAGCTTACGAGGTGCCCGATGAAACTTTTCACCTTAGGAGTGCTGGCAACCACGATGACCTTGGCGCAGAACGATCCAGGCACGTGGACCAGCTACGGCAAGAATCTCTTGGGATGGCGCTATAGCGAATTGGATCAGATCAATGCGAGCAATGCATCGGGGCTCGCGGCACAATGGATGTACCAGACCGTCGTGCCGGGGAAGAATGAGACGACGCCTCTGGTCTTCGACCGGATGATGTTCGTCACCGGCCCTTCGAATTTCGCATGGGCGCTCGACGCGCTGACGGGTCGGCCGATCTGGTCGTATAGACGCGCGCCCCCCACAGGACTGGATCTCTGCTGCGGCGCGGTCAATCGGGGGTTCGCGGCCAAAGGGAGCAAGCTTTTCAAGGTGAATCTGGAAGGAACCCTGCTCGCGATGGATGCGACCTCGGGCGCTGTCCTGTGGAAAGCGACTCTAGAAGATTACAAGAAGGGGTATACCGCGACGGCTGCTCCTTTGGTGGTGAAAAACCTGGTGGTGACAGGAATGGCGGGCGCGGAATATGGAACGCGCGGCTTTATCGACGCCTACGATGCGGACACCGGGCGCCGCATCTGGCGGTTCTACACCGTTCCCACCGATGGCGAGGCGGGCGGCGAGACGTGGAGGTCCGATAGCTGGAAACGCGGCGGAGGGTCGACGTGGATCACCGGTACTTACGATCCTGAGCTGAATCTGATTTACTGGGGCACCGGGAATCCGGGTCCGGATTTGAATGGCGACGTGCGTCCTGGCGACAATCTATACACGTGCAGCGTGGTTGCGCTGGAAGCGGACACGGGCAAGCTCAAATGGCATTACCAGTTCACGCCCCACGACATACACGATTGGGATTCGGCCAGCGATCCCGTGCTGGCGAATTTCGGAGCCGTGAAGGCGCTGATCATGGCGAATCGCAACGGATTTTTCTATGCGCTGGATCGGTCCACCGGCAAACTGTTGCGCGCCAAACCGTACACGAAGGTAACTTGGGCGGACGGAATCGCTCCGAATGGACGGCCCGTGGTGGTTTCGGGCCAGGAACCGACCGAGGAAGGCAATCGAACCTGTCCAGGAATGGGCGGCGGCCATAATTGGCAGGCGACGGCCTACAGTCCGCAAACCGGATTCTACTATTTCACGTCCAGCGAGCGCTGCATGTTGTACTTCAAGACCGCGCAGGATTTCGTCGAAGGTCAGTGGTATCAGGGCAGCACGGTCGGCCGCAACGAACCGGGAGGCGGCCGCATTGTCGCCCTCGATCCTAAGACCGGGAATATCGTCTGGCATTTTGATACCGTGAGCACTCCCACCGGAGGCGTCCTGGCGACCGCCGGTGGTCTGGTGTTCGCCGGCGATGCCGAGGGCTACCTGATCGCCTTCGATGGGCACACCGGAAAAGTGCTGTGGCACTTCCAGGCCGGTGGAGCGATTCTCGCGCCTCCCATCAGCTATGCCCTGGATGGACGCCAGTACATCGCCGTCGCGGCGGGCCAGACCATGATCACGTTCGCGCTTCCGAAATAGGAGGTTCACATGTCCGCTCGTTTTGTGTTGCTGTTCCTCGCCGCCTGGACCCTCGCAGCCCAGGAACTCCCGGTGCGTTGGGACGAACTGGTGGCGTCGGATTGGAAGAAGGCTCTGGACCTGTCGAAAGGAACTTGCCTTCTGCCAATTGGCATTCTGGAAAAGCACGGTCCGTATGTGCCGATTGGTTCGGATCTGTTTCATGCGACCTATATTTCGCGCGAAGTGGCTAAACGCGAATACGTCGTGGTATTCCCCGAGTATTTCTACGGCCAGATTTATGAGACGAAGTACGGCGAAGGCACCTTCGCTCTTCCTCCCGCCCTGATTTCTGAATTGTTGCAGGCGACCCTCGACGAAATCGCCCGCAACGGCTTCAAGAAGATTCTCATTTAAAGCACCCATGGCGGCAATCCACATTGGCTGCGCTTTTTCGTGCAGAGCCAGCTCGATAAAAGCGCGATTACGTCGTCTATTACTACGACCCCCAGCCCGACGCCACGTTCCTGGAGCAGTTGTCGAAGGTTCGAAAAACGCCTTTACAGGGACACGAGCACGCCGGGGAACGCGAAACTTCCAGCATGCTGGCGATCCGTCCCGACCTGGTGAAGATGGATCGCGCCAGCGATGAGGACGGCAGCGATCAGAAGCGGCTCGCCGACATGCCAAACATCTGGACCGCCACGAGTTGGTACGAAAGATTTCCGAATCACTACGCCGGTTCCGGCGCCGCCGCGACCGGGGAAGAGGGCAGAATGTTGGTGGAACACAGCATAAGTGCGCTGGTAAAAGTCGTGAAAGAGGTTAAAGACGACCAAACGACGCCCGAAATACAAGAGGAAAACTATCGCCGCCAGTTCAAATAGATAGCCATTGTGTCGCGGCGACCCTCATGCTAGCATCCTGCTATGATTTCCCGCCGATCCATGCTCCGGACCGCCGCTGCAAGTGGCTTGATTCCTTGGCAATCGCGAATGCGGGCGGCATCGCCAAATCGCTACGCCGAAATCGAGACGCGCGTGGCGCGGCATGATCTTAAAGACCTGTCGAACGAGGACTTACCGCCGCCGTGCATGATTGTCGACGTGGACATCTTCGAAAAGAATCTGCGGCTCATGTCGGATCACTGCAAGCGGACTGGCATTCATCTACGGGGCCACGTGAAAGTTCATAAGAGCCCGGAGATCGTCAAGCGCCAGCTTGCGCTTGGTTCGATCGGCGTGACGTGCGCCACAGTCGCGGAGTGCGAACTGATGGCGCGATCCGGCATCAGCGGGATTCTGCTGACGCGGCAACCGGCGAGCAAAAATAACATCGGACGTACGATCGCTCTGGCGAAACGCGATGCGACGTTCGCAACCGTAGTCGACGATCCGGAAGTGGCGGATTGGCTTCAGCAGGCTGCGGCCACGCAAGTTTTGAAACTGAGGACAGTGGTGGATGTGTATGCCGGTTTGACGCGCCATGGAATCGCGCCGGGGAAAGACGCGTTGGACCTGGCGAAGAAAGTCGACGCATCGAAAAACCTGAAGCTGGTGGGGATCATGGGCTACGCCGGCGGGTCGGCGCACACGCACGGCTGGGCCGAGCGAAAGAACAAGTCTCAAGCGGATTTAGCGGGAACGCTCGAAACCGTGACCGCCGCCAAAGCGGCTGGCTTGCCGGTCGAGATCGTGTCGGGAGGCAGCACGGGGACTTACAACATCGATTCGGAGACGAAAGGATTGACGGAATTGCAGGCCGGCTCCTATGTCTTCATGGATACTTCTTATCGCCGGATCGGCGGGAAAGACGACCCTCACGCGTACAGCGATTTCGGGATGGCGCTTACCGTCATGTCGACCGTGATCAGCAAGCGTCATCCCAACATGTGCACCATCGACGCAGGCAACAAAGCTCTGCTCAAGCCGACCGACGAAGTCAAAGGACGTCCCGAAGTGGAGGTAGCAAACGCGGGAGCCGAGTATGGCTCGCTCAAATGGAAGGATGCCGATCGGGAATTCAAGCTCGGCGAGCGCGTCGAATTGTATCCGTCCAACCTCGACATGAGCACCAGCGTTTACGATCGCTACTACGTCGCCCGTGGTGAGCGCATCGTGGACGTATGGCCCATCATGGGTCGGGCGGGGGCGGCGCAGCGGTAGTTTACCTGGTTCGTAGTCCGATGCCGGGAAAAACTCCCTCGACCGTCTTGTCGTCTCGCACGACGAAATTTCCGGCGACCAGCACGTATCGGATTCCGTCGGAGTATTGCGCCGGGTTCTCAAACGTCGCGCGGTCGATCACATGATCGGGATCGAATACGGTGATGTCCGCGTCCGCCCCGGTTCGGAGTCTTCCTTTATTCCGCGCCGCGGGAACCGACGCCTCCAATCTTTGCGCAGGCAGTAGCGTCATTCTGCGAAGCGCGTCCATCAACGGCATCACCTTCTGTTCACGAACGTAGAGGCCAAGCACTCGCGCGAACGTTCCCGCGCTTCGAGGATGCCCTTTGCCGTTGGCCATCCGGCCGTCGCTGGCGAACATGACCATCGGGCTGATCAGCCCCAGGCGAACCGCAACTTCCGGAATGGTATGAGCGATGATCGCGCCGCCCTGCTTGCGATAGCGGGCGAAGGATTCGGCGGTAAGCCGCTCGCCGGTCGCGACCCATTGCAGGTCGTGATACGAGCCGCCGGTTCGCGCGGCCCTGTCTCCGTCATAGATAGCGGACTCGATGCGCGTGGCCGAGGCCGTGTAGGGATACATTTCCGTACTCACATCGACGCCGTGCCGCTTTGCGCCTTCGATCATTTGGAGACAGGTTGCCGTTTTGAGAACGCAGACGCTGGTCAGATGGACTACGTGCAGCGCGGCGCCGGTGGCCGCGGCATCGGCGATCACTTCCTGAAGAGCGGGAATCGCGCCATCCGAATCCCCACCGCCGCGCATGTGGACGAAAACCGGAACGTGGCGGTCACCGGCCAACTGGAATAGGCGGAGGATCTCTTCCCTGCCCGCGGTCGGCACGTATGCGATCCCGAATCCGATCCCCATGGCGCCGTCATCCAGTCCTTGCCGAACCGCATTGAGGATCGATAGCTGTTCTTCATCTGTAGCGACGCGATGAGCGGCGTCGCCGCTGGGAAGAAAGTCTCCAGGATCATGCATCACCTTCATCCGCGCGGGGACGTGCCCGGAGCTGGCGCCAAAATTTATCAGCGCCTTGCCGGCTCGTTCCACGTACCACGGCGCCACTGGCGATACGCCGATTTCCAGCTCCAAAGCCGTGGTCACGCCATCGTGCGCCTTGAAGGCGTAGTTCTCGGCATCCTGACCGTGAGAATGCAGATCGATAAATCCCGGCGCGACGACAAGGCCGCGCACATCCACCAGACGCGTCCCTTGACCGGCGCGGCGGATATCGATTCCACTCGTCCCGCCCGGATTCCGATGGACCGCGCCGCGTCGAGCCCGGACTCAGGGTCCATCACGCGGCCGTTGGCCAGGACCAGATCGAACGTCTGTCCGAATGAAATCCCCAAACAGGTTGACAAGCAAACGAAAAGAAGTTTTCTCATAGACCTTGCACATCTCACAATACTTGAAATCGGCCGGACCGGAGCGTGTTCCTCGCATCGACATGGACTGCCGAGAGAGCGATCTCGTACCCCAAACGCGCGTGCGTTTTGTCGGATCCATAAAAAAAAGTCTCAACCCGACGATTTGCCCTGATTTTCGGTCACGCTCAGTGTGACGCCAGTCTATGGAACCATGTCTACCATCCCCCAACGCTTGATCGTGCAGAAGCAGTGCACGAAAGGGACCGGAGTTATCGTTGACGCCACCAACGGTAAGCAGTCTGACGGTGTCCGTCATGAGCAAGATGGTGATACTCACGGGTGGCTCAAGGTCGACTCTCAATTTCAGGACCTCCTCAACGCGGGGAATTTGAGTGACGAAGGAGGCAACTTGGTGTTTGAAAATCGTGTATCGTTTCCCGGGAGCAGTCGATCCTGCATCGCCCGCACGGCTCCGTCGCCAAGGAGCCGTGCTTACTCCCTGACTCCTAACACACAAGGAAGCGGTTTAGAGCCGGGGTTTTCACACAAACTCTGACTGGCGGGGCTGGCGCGATTCTCAACAGCGCCGCGGGTGATGGCGGGGTACCGTATCTCTAACTTTTGAGGACTTCTACAACCCCGCACGCCGCGCCGCCACCCGGGCTACACTCGACCAGTCCAGCTCGCTTTGGCCCTGGGCGATCGCCGCAAGGAACTGATCGCGAACCACGCTCGCGAATGGCATCGGCGAGGCGCACTCTTCCGCGGTCGCCAGCACCAACCCCGCATCTTTCAACCCGAGCTTCAGAGCGAATCCCGCCGGCTCGAAATTTTCGTCCGCGATGATTTTTCCATAGTTCGCATACACCGGCGACCCGAACAGGGAATTCAGGACTTCAAGAAACGTGTGCGGATCAACGCCGGCCTTCCGCAGCGTCGCGAACGCCTCGCTAAAAGACTCGATCATGCTCATGATCATGAAATTCCCGCACAGCTTGACCGCGTTCGCCTGCGACGGCTCTTCGCCGGCGACGAAGGTCTGCCGGCCGATCGCCTCAAAAATCGTTCGGCAGCGCTCGATCAGATCAGCCGGACCCGCCGAGACCACCACTAACCTCTTCGCTTCCGCGGCATCGGGCCGCCCGAAAACTGGAGCGCTCAAAAAACCCTGATTGCGTCCGCTATGTAACGCCGCGAGCCGCCGCGCAAGCGCCGTACTGATCGTGCTGCTTGAAACGTGAATCGAGCCGGCGCGCAGTCCCGCGACGATTCCGGAATCGCCGAACACGATATCTTCCACCGCGCGATCATCCGCGAGCATCGTGATCACGACGTCGGCGTCGCGCGCGAGATCCGCGGGCGAATCGGCGATCCGGGCGCTTTCGCGCACCAGAGGCTCAGCCCGTTCGCGGCTGCGATTGTAAACAGTAACGTCATGGCCGGCGCGAAGGAGATTCCGCGCCATGCCCAAACCCATTTTTCCAAGGCCGGCAAAACCGATTTTCATTTTTTTAGAAGTTTTTGACTAGTGCTTGGCTTTCGTTGAGCCGAACCCTCAGAGAGCAGACTCTCGATGAGCGCTTTCAGCTTGGCTTCGTCTCGCAGATTCGGATCGCCCTGCGAAGGACTCTCGGCGCGAATCATGCCTATTTTGTCGATCACTCGATCCATGGCACCACGGACCGGTCCATGATCGAAAAACATCAAAAGCTGTGCCTTGGCTTCGGCCATCTGGCTCCATTGTACGCGCGCATGGAAGCGACAGAGGGCGTCAACAAACGATCTCGATTCGCACCTCTCGTTAAAGTTCTGCGACGCTTGCGACCTCGAACCTTTTGACAATCCTCTTCTGAACGCGCAGTTTCGCAAACCCGCACGGAACACCGCCATATGTGGGGTACGAAAGTGCGCCCTCAGTGCATCATCGTCCTGCCACCATTCGTCCAACTGAAACCGATTCGTGGAGCTGACATCGACAGCAAGCGCGTAGTGTAAGCAACCCTGCTCTCTCGAAGTTCTCGCCCATCGTGCGCATCAACTCCGCAGCCCGCATCGCGTCGTCGGAGGTGAATTTCGAACTGCCCGAGAACAACAATCATTGGTTCATTACCGCCACCGCTTCGACTTCGATCAGCCAATCCGGGTTCACCAGGCTGCTTACGAACACAAACGTGCTCACCGGGGGCGCCTGCGTATTCACGTAGCGATCGCGCGTCGAACGAACCACGGCCAGCTGGCTCCGGTCGACGCGCTCCACACAGAAATAATTCAGCTTCACCACATCAGCGAACGACCCGCCGGCCGACCTCAGCGCTTCGCCCAGATTCGCGAACACCTGCTGCAACTGCGCGGCGAAGTCATCCTTGCCGAGGAGTTGGCCGTCCTTATTAAAGGCGACCTGACCCGCTATGTACACCATCTTTCCGCTCATGATCTCCGCCACGTGCGAGTAGCCGTTCGGCTTGTGTATCGTTGCCGGATTGCTCAAACGCGTCTCTTTCATCGTTTTCTCCCTTTTCGCTTGACCTCTCAACCAGGTTGCTGCTCCCAGCAGCGATAACCATTTCACGGCGAAAGATCGCCGTAGAATTTTGCTCATCTTTTCCCTCCCGCGGGCGAAAACTCAGCCCAATCACCGGCTCGAGCGTCACAAATCACCTTCACTTCATGAACGTTTCCTGACTGGAAACTGGACTTCAATGAGAGCCATACTCGGCTCGGTTCCTGAGGCGCCGAGATAGATTTCCCGGTTGGGACCGACAATTTCGTAACGATTGTCGATAATCCAAGGGCGCGCTGCTTGGTAGCTCTCGCCAATCGTTGATTCGTCACCTTCGTGGAGAATGGAAGCCATCGTTGCCCCTGCCAATGTTTTCATTGCCCCAGCGCGGAGGTCTCGATTCAGAACCCAAAAGACCTCACAGTCGATGTTTCTCGTCTTGCCGCCGCAATCGTGCCAGATAGCGCCCGGTACGAGTCGTGCCGCCTTTGGCGCGTTCCTTCCGAGATCGCGAAGCATGCCGTCGGCGTCGTCATACGAATCGATCTTGTGGCGTTGCGACAAGATCCGCATCTCCGGCGCGTGCTTAACGACCACAGGCGCGACGGTGCTCGTGCTATTCCGCGCCGCACGAATTTCGGCCTTTACCCACGACAGCTGCTGCTGGATTTCTTCAGCTCGCGAGATCAAGCTCGCTCGAATCTTGGACAAAGTCGCCTCGTCGCGATGGGAAAGCTGGCTGCCAATCTGCGCGAGCGAAAGGCCGGCGCTCTTGAGCATCAGGATTCGGTGCAGCCTGGAGATCTGGGATTTCGAATAGAGCCGATACCGGCTCTGTGGATTGATGACGGCCGGTTGCAGAAGGCCGATCTCAGCGTAGATCCTCAGCGCTTTAATGGATACACCGCCGAGACGCGCAAACTCTCCGATCGTGATCAATTGCGACGAGTCGTGCAGTTCCATGTCTCGACTATAAGGCTTGCCCTTAGGGCAGAGTCAATCGCCAACACTCCCGGATGATATGAAACCATTCGTCTTCATCCTGGTGCATGTGCCATGCGAGTTGGCCCTTGAGCTTGACCACCCTGACGTACTGGTCATTGACTCGTCCAATGACTTTGGGCGACCAGTAGTCGGTGATGCCGTTAAAGGCTTTCGCAATATTGATGGATTCCATATCTTTCCCGAATAGCGATCTCGACGAGCCCGTCCATGAAACGCCCTAACGGGTGTCTCCACGATGACGCGATGAACAAAGTTGAATTCCCTTCATGCGGCAACAAGGTGCAATCGATTACCGTTTGAGCACGGTCCAGACACTTACCGAGAAGACCCGATCACGTGCAGCCCTCCTCAGCGCCAACGAATTCAAAGACGTCGTGCTTCAACTTTACGATCTGCCCCCAAGGAAGAGTCAAGAGGCTTCGATCAGCAGCCCATCCCACTCAGGCGGTTGCAGTCTGCTCGTGCATCCCGATTTGCGGTTGCCAGCAAGAATGCAGCTAAAGATTCCACAGGCGAAATCCCATGGGCCCCGATACCGGTTGACCTGTCTGAAGCGGTCACCTGTTGTTTTGGACAGGGTCTATTTGTAAGTATCTGAAAAAAGACCAGTTAGAGAAAACCGATCCGCTGTGCCCAAGGCGGGCTCCGGCCTTCTGCGAAAACAACCTACTTTCAATGCATTCTGTTTCAACAAGATGTGGGCACTTTGTTGAATGCTGTTGAGCCTTTTAGAATTCGGGGAATTTCGCATCCTCAATTTCATTTACACCGGCAGCCACGGCTGCTCAGAAGACGACGGGCAGAAGCGGGGGATCGTCCTTCTCGCTCTCGCTGAACCATAATGTCGAAAATCGGTCATTACATCACCTGGTCGGTCGGGCGCACCTTCCGTGGCACCGGGTGACCGAAGTCCGCGGACCCTCGGACCGGGGCCGGGACGATCATTCCGCTGCCCGGTACGTCCCCGGGGACCTGTCGCCTGTCATTCCATCCATTGATGTAGTCTTTGCCTGGGTCGTAGTCGCGCGGGATGTCGATGATGTGAAATTCATCTATGTCCTTCTGGATATCCTCTAGGCTCAGCTGCGGGTTACCAGAAAAGTGATTGCGGATATCAGAGAACGAAAACGTATAGGCTCCGCTGACTGCGATGCCAGGAGTAGTGAGCCCCAGTTCCAACCCATGACGGGTGCGGGGCGCCCACGGGGAGAAGACATATCCGCCGCCGATGCCGTGACCGCCCTGAATGCCGCCGCTCCAACCCGTGATGAAGCCCGACAGGTCTTCCTGAGACGGCGCTGAATCCTGCAAAAGCCAAGTTCCCATTATCGATCCGCCGAACGAGTTCGCACCGACACCCACTGCCGGGCCCCCGCCAATATATCCCGTCCCATACCTATCGATCGTGAAATCGAAGTGAAGTCCCACGCCAGGGATGTAAACTGTGGGAACGCCGACACTGAGCGTGTAAGAATCGGGGAACCGAAGCCCCCTAAACGGGTAGCTGACACCAGGGATGCGAGGGGCGAGCGGGTCCGCAAGCCAAAAGAAATTCGACCCCGGGTTCGGTGGCGTCGCCCATGGCGCGGTCGGCGTGCCCGGCAATTGAAGGAACGGCCTATAAGGGTCGTAAGGGTCGACGTCCTGGGTTCCCATTGGATCCATTCGTTGCATTGGATTCGCAGAAGCATATTGATACGGATTTACTTGCGTGGGGTCGGCCGAGAAAATCGGGTCGGGCGACAAGAAACGAGCGGTGGTGCTGTCGTAATACCGGGCATGCATATAGTACAAACCCGTCGAGCCTTCCTGCATCACCCCGAAGGCTCCCAGCCACGTGAACGGGTTCTGCGTCGATCCGTTTTGCGTTGTGGTTTCCCCATACGGCGTGATCGCGTAAGTATCCGTCACGGACCCGGCGTCGTTGGTGAGCAGCACCGTGGAGCCGTTTTCGTCGAAATGGAAAAATGTTCGCGCATTCGTGGCCGCGTCGATTGCGTACAGCAGCATTCCGCCGGGAAGATACACGTAATAAGTTTGATCGGCGCCGCCGCTCTGAACGGTCGCACGCGATGAAAGGTCCGTTTCGTAATTCCAGACGAAAGTTTGCGTCCCGTTCGAGGTTCTCATCCCGAACGCATCGTAAGCCGCGGTTGCCGATCCGTCCACGCCGGAGCGCAAGGTCATGCGCGATGCCAGATCCCAGGTGTAACTGTGCAACGCGTCCGTGATCACGCGGCCCATGGCGTCATAAGTGAATCCGGAAACCTGGTCGGCCGCGTCGAAGTTCAGCGGTAAGGTTCCCGGCGCCAGATTCGGCGTGACATTCGCCGAAGCAGGCAGCGTTCGGTTCTCTGAAACGACTTTCCCTGCTCCGTCGCGCGTGATCGCGATCGATGAGCCGGCATCCTCGCCGATCGAAGCGATGCGGCCATCCGCGTCATAAGCAAAATGCGTCGCGAGCTTGTTCGGGCGCGTGAGAGTAATCAACTCCAGGGCGGCGTCGTAAGCGAGCGTAGTCGATCCACCCACCCAATCGGAAACGCCAGTCAGCAATCCTTGCGAGTTGTACGTGTACGTGACGGTTTTCCCGGAAGCATAGGTGATCGACTCGATGCGCCCGTCGGCGTCGCGCGCGATCGTCAATCCGTTCGAATTCGTGATCCGCGCCTCGGCATCATATGCGAGCGTAACGCCCGTCGCCGAGACCAAACGGTCATCGGCATCGTAGGCGTAGGTGAGATCGGTTCCATCCGAATACTTCCTCTCCGTCAGATTCCCAGCGGCATCGTAGGTGAGCGCAAGGGTTCCCAGTGGCGTCTGAATTCCCGTCGGGCGATTCCGGGAATCATAGGAATATGTAGTCGAGCGGTTGAGCGGGTCGCTCCTCGATCCGATCCGGCCGGCGGCATCAGGCTTGAAATTCCACGCGCCGCCGTTCGGATCGGTCACCGCGGTGAGCAATCCCGAATCGTCGCGCGTGAACGACGACGAAAGCCCGCCGATGCTCAGCACCGACAGCGCGCCGCGCCCGTCATAGCTAAGGCCGGAGGCGATGCCGGCCGGATCGGTGATCGAAGTTATGCGCTCCATCTTGTCGCGCGCAATCGAATAATTTTCGGCGAGCGGCGTGGTCACCTGCGTCGTGTAACCGAGGTTATCCGTGACCAGAGAAGTCTTGCGCGAAAGCGCATCGGTTGCGGAGGCGGGCACGTCCTCCTTGTCGTAGCCAAAGCTCGGCCCTTTTCCCAATGAATCGACAACTTGGGAAAGACGGTCGTGTGTGTCGTAGCTGACATTGTAACTTTCGCCGGCCGCGGTCGTCACCGTTTGCAACAGATCAAGCGCGTTATAGGCGAACCCGAAGCTTTGCCCAGCGCGGTCGGTGATTTTGGAAACCTGTTCGTCCGTATCGTAGGCGGTCGCCGACGTTTTCCCCAGCGGGTCCGTCATCGTGGCCAGCCTGTTGTTGTCGTTATAGGTAAGCGTGGCGGTATTGGCGCGCTCATCGGTCGTCTTGATGAGATTGTCACGAGAATCATACGTGAACGATTGCGCCGATCCGTCGGCGAATGTGACTTTGGTCAAGCGCTTCAGCGAATCGTATGCGTACGCGCTCGTGTTTCCCACGGCATCGGTTGCGGACGCCAGCGTCGCGTCGGAATTATAGGCGAAATTGCTCGCGCGCCCTATCGGGTCCGTTGCCGAGGTCACCTGCCCGCGGTTGTTATATGCGAACTTCCAAACCTTTCCAAGCTGATCCGCCATCGACATGAGGTTGCCGTTCGAATCGTAACCGAAGGCAGCAGAGGTGCCGTCTGCATATTGAATCTGCGTGAGGTTGTAGAACGTGAATCCTCCTGAAGTCTGCGCGGTCCAGGTCAGGGCGGTGGTGTTGCCAGACGCGTTGGTTTCCGAGGCGACAAAGCCTGAAGGATTGTGGTAGGTCCGCGTAGTCTTGTCGCCCAAGCGGTCCGTCACCGAGTTGCGGCGATCGTTGGTGTCATACGCAGCCGATATGGTTTGACCGTCCGGATCGGTGAAGCTCAGGAAATCGGCGTACACGCGGCTGGCCTGGCTCATCACCACGCCCAGCGGATTCTTGTAAGAGGTCGATCCGGCGGGCGGATCATAAGTGAACGTGGTCGTGTTGCCGCGGCTATCGCTTTGCGTGGCGACCCGGCCCACCGAATCGAACGTCTGGGTCCACGGCTCGTTGCCGAGCGGTAGCTTGCGGCTGGTGATCAACCCGCTGATCGCGCCAGTGGAAGTGTACGAATAGGTCACAATCTTGCCATTTGCGTCTGTGACCTGCGTGAGATTGCCATTCGCGTAGGCCAAGCTGACCGCGCGCCCGCCCTGATCAGAGACTTTAATCAGATTCCCGCTCGATGGATCGTAGGTGAACGACAGACTGCGCCCCAGCCCATCTGTCACTTGCGCCGAACCGTTGGAAATCGTAACCGTCAGCGTGTTGCCATTGCGGTCCTGAATTTTGGACAGCCCGAGCGTGCTGGCGGTTCCCGCAAAGGTGTAAACGAGATTGGTGCGCGGATCGAGAAACTCGCAACTGTTGTTGATCCCGTTTGTGAACTGATAATCGTACTGTTCCGTCGTAACCAATTGCCACGTGGACCCGGATTGCTGAAACAGGATGATTTTCGCGTCGGGCCGCACCACCTGAGCGAAGGGTCCATTAAGGATCAGCAGCCACTCAAAATTGTGCGTCCAATTGTTCCCGAGCTTTGTGCCGATTCCGTTGGCGCCGATCAGCGAGGCGTAATAGCGCCGGAATTCTAGCGGAAGCGGACCGCCCAGGGAAAGATCCGGCGGAATGCCCGGCTCGACCAGTTCGCCCGTTGCCGTCGATACCGGCTCGGATACGTTCTGTGCGTTGTTTGCGCCGTCCGTGCCGAGGGCCACGGCATTCAAGCTGAAACCTGCGTTTTGCGTCGGATCGTCGTTATCCGCATAGCCGCAGCTCCCTTTTTGCCCGGAGGGTCCGACCGGACCCCAAGCCCACCCGGAAACCGTCGCGGGCGCCGGATTCATCGACGCCGGGTACATCATCCAGCCCGGAGCGCTACAGGAACCTGTGAGGAAGTCGCCTGTGGCTCCAGGCAAGTTGCCGGTAAACGGGATGAACACGTTCGCGGTGCCGTTCCAGGAACCGTAAACCGGCTGTAGCGCCGTCAGCGTGTTTTGGTCCGCTACACTATGTCCTCGGTCCTGACGATTTTGCGCCGGCATGCCGCACGTCGCCAGGAGCGCCAATAGAAGCCATCGTGCTTGCATACTGCCTCCTATTGCTGCACCGTGATCAGATCGCCCGAAGGCGTGCTCGATGCGCCGTAGGTGCAACCGATCGGGTTGTCGCCGTTCGGCGTGGCGCCTGGAACCGTCAGGTTGAGTTGGTACAGCCCCGGGCTGATCAATCCTGCAAACCCGACCGCGGCCGCGTTCCCGCCGATCTGGCACACCGGAAGCGAAGGCAGGGGTCCAGTCTGCGTTGACGATCCGTTCGCGATCGCACCGGTCGGCAGACCGAACCCTACCCCGTAAACGACCACCGGTTCGTTCGGCTTGGCGGGCGTCGAGGATCCGGGATACAGACTCGCCGGCCCTAGCAAGCTGCCATTGGTATGCGTCGCCACCACGTATCCTGCCGCGCTGAACAACAGAAACGATGGCGCGATGGTCTTCATGTTCGCGGTGAACGGCGCGCTTGGGGCGTTGTTGTTGCTCACCACCACAGGAACCGGACCGGTGGTCGAATCGAGCGGCGTCAGCGCGTTGATCTGATCGCTGGTGCAGACAGTACTGGTCGCGGCGCTGCAAAAGAAATAGATGAAGGCTGCTTTCCGGTTCACCGAGACGCTGATTCCACCGAGTTGAGTCGGCAGTTGCCCGGTAGCGAAGCTCGGTGCGCTGCTCCAGACGACGCCCGCTGGCGGCGTTGTTGCAGGGACCAGGTTCGATCCTTTAATCACGATCCACGTGTTCTGCGCGATATCGGAGCCGGCGAAGGCGGTGCTGGCGGAAGTGATTGCCGGCGCCGCGCCGACGGATGTCTGCACGGACCGGCTCGTCAGGTTGCCGTTCTTGTCATAACTATAGAGGATTGTCGAGCCGTTCCCGTAGTCGACCTTAATGAGCCGGCCTGCCGCGTCATAGCTGTAATTAATTGCTGCGCCGGCGAGTCCGATAAAGAGCAGGAAGGCGAAAGCCAATTTCATGGATGGTCCTCCTTTTGCAATCCACGAATCGTAACATTCTCGATCTGCTCGCAGGATCATATCACGGATGGGAAGAGTCCGGCTGATGCAGAATCCAGCAGATCAATGATCTGCGGGACGACAAATAGGCATCTTGTATAGACTCAGTTCGTGAAATTAAGCCATCTTGCCTGACCCCTGACGTGAACCCCTTAATCCGTCCGAAATGGAGTGCGATTTCGGACGAAGAAAGGGGAAATGGATGGGCAAGAGCAAGCATCGCGAGGCGCACATCAACTCCGCGTTGAAGCGGGATGGAAGCCGGTCGAGCGGTGGAAGACGTGGCTCGGGAATATGGAGTCTCCAAGCACTCCATCTATGCCTGGAAGTCGAAGTACGGTGGCACGGACGTGAGCGAGGCGCAGGAGGTCAAGCAGCTTCGCGAAGAAAACGCGCTGCTGAAGAAGGTGGTGGCCGACTTGAGCCTGGAGAAAGACATGCTGCAATCGGTGATTCGAAAAAACTCACTGGGCTCGTAGAGAGGAGAGCGGAAGTTCTGGCGCGCGACGCGGGCTTCAGCGCTCGCCAATTTGAACGCTGTTTTGTGCGACAGGTCGGCGTCCATCCCAGGCTTTACGCACGTATCGTCAGGTTTGAGGCGGCTCTCGACCACAAGGCTCGCTCGACGAGCAAATCCTGGACCGACGTGGCTCACGAATTTGGATATTGCGATCAGATGCACATGATTCATGATTTCTAA
Organism: Terriglobia bacterium; assembly: GCA_963842485.1. Classification (GTDB taxonomy): domain Bacteria; phylum Acidobacteriota; class Terriglobia; order Bryobacterales; family Bryobacteraceae; genus Palsa-187. The sequence goes on from CAWJHI010000054.1 coordinate 49,056, forward strand.
GTTTCGCGGGCGCAAGTCCGAACCAGATCCTGACGTGTTTTTCCGAACACAGCTTCAGGCCATTCGGTCAGGGAAGTTAACGGAGAATCGCGGGGCAGATGTGCAACTCATCTTCTGCAAAATCGGCGTCCGGGAGGCCGAGACGGACGAATTCGTACCAGACCAGGCAGATGAGGCAGCGGTCTGTTAAGTGGTGTTGAACTGAGCCCAGGCGCCCAGAAGGATAATTCGTTGTATCATTTGGCAGGGCAACTGCGATGCTGCAAATCACTGCTCGAGTAGCAAGATTGCGCAGTTCCGTATCACTTTACTCGATTCAATACCCATAAAAGCAATTGCCCTGCCAAATCACGGGCGGCTCAGTTCAATACGTTCTATCGAAAGTGCACGCCGACCGATCTTTGTGTCCAGCCCGTCTTCGCTCGTGAGCACTCCCGACAGAACGCTCTACATTATCGGCTGCCGCCCTAGTACCGGAGTAGGCGAAGGCCGCTCTATCGATCCTTCGCTTAGCCGACGATGAACTTCACGAATGATGGAAAATTTTACTGGCAAGACGACGGCCATGGCTGGAGAAACCGAGCCGGAGAAAACGCAGCAGTTGACGCAAGCGGTGCTGATCAAGCCTGGAAGGACTGGCGGGCAGAATGTGACGCCATTCACGCGGCGAAACTTTCTTACTACGTATCCCGCAGCGGGCGTCGGTCTTGGCCTCCTCGCCAAAGACGCGCGGGCGCAGAACGGCGGCGGAGGGTCCTCGATCACCTCCAATTTCAACGGCACAGCCATTCCGGCAGGCGACTGGATCTGGTTCACAGCCGTGTTAAAGGTCAGTGGTCTGGGCTCCGCGCCCGTGACCATTGGCTTTATGGGTTCCATCCAGTTCAGCGTGAATGGAACGCTGTACGTCGTAGCTGTACCGTCCGCGTTCGTCACTTTTTCGCCATCCGCGAGTCTCGCCACCACGGTCTTCAGCAATGGCCAATGGATCACGACCGTCCCTTCGTCCGGGTTGGCCGGCAGTGTCTTTTTTGACGGCGTTGCTGTTCAATCACCATCGCCAAGCGGCTTCCCGGGTGGCATTAATCCCGTCACCTGGCAAGGGACGTTCTTTAGCATGACTCCTGGAATCAGCCTTCAATGGCAGTGGGCGGCCGCGGTGTACGACAGCGCCTCTCTTGGTTCCGACTACACGCTGCTTGGCGTGAAACCTGTTGATGACAACAAGGCCAGCGTCTACTAGAACTCTGACCACGCCGGCACGCCGGATAACTTCAAGACCTACGTGGTCGGTGGCGCAAGAGGCGGAGGGGGCGCGAACTTCACCGGGTCCTTAAGCGGGACCGCCGCGTGCACTCCCACCCAGGGCAACATGACAGGAGGCGGCGGAGGAGGCAGCGGCTGAGAACTGTTACACCGCGGCGGCCAAGCGGCATCCGGCGCCGCGAAGCCGCTGTGCCGCGCCGACCATCGCCGGCCACGATTCCAACAACTCTCCGAATTTCCTGACCAGTTCCTGAGCAAGCCGGCGGCCCGCGTACACATCGCGCCCGCGGCAAAGATCCCGAGGGAAAACGTAGTCTTCTGCGGCCGAGGCGTTCGATATCAGCTCAATCATATGGCTCACGTCATCCGCCCAGAATCCTGGGGAGGCTCCAAAGGTCTGAATCTGGCCATGCAGCGCCGTAACCACCGCAAAGTCGCGAAGGTTCTGCACGCTGCCAACGTATTCCTCGAAATCTGACAGGGGCAACGAACCCAGCCATTGCAGGTGTCTCCCCAAATCAACCAATCGCGCCGCCGTCGCCACCGCTTGGCTTTGTGTTTCGTGACCCAGGACGCAGGCGATGATGATGTCGGCCAGCCGCACTGTTTTGGCTTCGCTCCACAGATCGTCCGGCGAGAACGATCGAGCGGGCTCAGGAGCGTGCAACAGAACCCACGGCAGGAACGCCACGTGACTGCCATCCACGCACTTCCTGAGCATTTGCCCGAAGATCCCGTCAGAGTTGCGCTCGACCGGAAAGAACGGAGGCAGTAGCCGCCGATTGTCGATCCCGAGGAACGTGGTCATGCAAAACGGCCCTGCGGTGACCGTCGGCTGGCGCACCCTGCGAAGGATTTCGCGGCTTCGCAGGGCCGATTGATAGACTTGCGGCGAGGCCACCAGCCGATCTCGTGAGGCGCCGCCCAGGGTGAGATAGTAGCGCGGCGAAGCCATTCCCGAATCGCCAACTAGCCCGTACAACGTCATGGTCACCGAGCCGCGCGTTTCAGCGGGACCTTGCAGATCAGCGACGGTGTTGCCGAGCAAGGCGTCATGGCAACCGAGAAAATCAACGTCGACGAACGAGATCGATTGCGTTGCGCGGCTCCGGTCCGGAAAGAACCAGAACTCGGTGGGATCGTATCCGGAAAAGAAGGACAACGCGGTTTCCCGTCCGGGCGGTTCCGCGACGCGGCACAAGGTGTCGTCGTCCACCGTCAACATCAGCTCGCCGGCGGCATCTAGGAGCAGGCTGTTGCGGTTTGCGCCGGTAGAAAGCGTACAGCGGTCGTCGCCGAAAATCGCGAAGCGGATAATATCGAGCGAAACCGCGGACTCGGCGGCGACGGCGGTCGCGAACCGGCTCTTTTCCTGCCGTCCTGCGTACCGCACCTGGAGATTGAATCGATCTGCGAGCCTACCCAAAGCGACCCGCGTGCTATCCGCTGCGTCCGCGCTGCGCGAGTCATCCGCAACTACGAACTCGGGAGAGCGCGCGTGGTGCTGGCAGTTTCCGAGGTAGCTTTCCATGCACCCGACCAGGCTCGCGAGCCGGTCGCGCGTCACGATGCCTACCGTACTGATGGTTCCGTTACCGATGAGAAATCCCTCAAACGTCCGCCGGATTAAAGCGCGATTCTCTTTGCAGTACCCACAAATGCCCAGGAGCCTGCTCGGATCTTCATTGGATTCAGTTTAGCGCTTCGCTTGTTTCCGACAATTTCAATCGATGGCCGAATTGCCGGGAAGCTTTTCGAATTTAATCCGCGTGGTCGGGCCCGGCCCCGTCACTGAAGGAGGCTTCCATGTTGATGCTTGGGCAGAGGGCGTTCGCCCGATGTCGGCCATTAACGGCGTCCGTTCGCACGTCACTTCAGCGGAACGGGCGTTTCTCGTTGAGTATCGCATAATATAGCGGATCTACTCGAACAAAGAAGCCTGCTTCCAGAAGGCGGTGATCAGCCGCGGACGGCGGCGGAGACGGCCCAACGTTCTGCGGGCACCTTCGCTGAGTTGCCAGAGATCCTGTGGGCAGACATTCGGCAATTCATGATGCTTCCAGTGGCCCCAAAGGTATTCGACCGGGTTGAGTTCCGGAGCGTATGCGGGGAGGTACTCCAGCACGATTTGTCCTTCCAGAAACTCGACGAACTCGGCGACCAGCCGGCTGCGGTGAGCCGGAAGCCGGTCCCAAACGATCAGCAGAGGGCCGTGAAGCTGGCGGACCAAGTTCGCCAGGAACTCGACCACCTGCTCTTTGGCAATCGCCTTTTCGAAGATTTGGAAATAGAAGTTCCACAGCGTCATCGCCGCCGCCACCGAGATGGTCTTCCAGTTGAAATGGTATTGGAGTACGGGTGTCTGGCCGCGCGGGGACCAGGTGCGGCAACGATGCGGGCGCTGGCTCAATCCGCTTTCGTCGATGAAGACGATCGTGCGCCCTTGTTGGCGGGCTTTTTTTTAATGGCGGGCCAGCGCCGCTGCTTCCATTGCCGGATCGCTTCTTCATCGCGTTCCACCGCACGGCCGCTGGGACGCTGCACACTCCAGTTCAGACCCCGCAGCAGCTTCCAGACGTGACCGGAGTGATAGGAAATGCCGAATTCCTCCTCGATCAAGTGCGCGACTCGCCAGCAGGTCCACAACGGCGTCTCAAAGCCCAGACGCTCAGGACCTTGTTTCAGCAAATGTACCAATCGCTGCTGATCGGCGGAGCTAAGCAGAGGTTTGCGGCCCGCTCGACCAGCCTTTTGCAGAGCCGCTTTGCCTCCAGCTTCAAACTGCTTTCGCCAACGGCTCACGGTTTGGTTGCAGACTTTCAACCGCCGGCCGATTTCGCTGTTGTTGAACTCTTCCCCGAACAGCTTGATCGCAGCCAGGCGTCTGTTCTCCAAGGCCTCGAAATCACGGCGTACTCCCTTCGGATTCCCCATACGAATTAGAACCCGGAGGAGAGGTAAAAGTTCCGCTATATTACGCGGGATTCAGTAAGCGGGCGATCCACATCCGCGTCGACCACTCAAGGCGTTTCTCTCTGAGCTAGCCGTTTTCGACGCGCGCCTTTATATCCGAGTACGCTGTATCGATGAGCAGGCTTAGGGCTGCGGCGTTGGTGGCCATTCGCGGCCTCAGCTTCACATGGCGCATGAATTTGCCTGTACCTTGCAACAAGCGGGCCGGATCCGGCAGTGTTGCGCCATGAAAGAACCCCACGTTTACGTGCGAAGTGAATACATTGACGTAGCCGAAGGGCGCAATTCCGAGACATGCAACCGGATGGCCGTCATGCAAGAGCTCCCGGACTTCATCCCCGCATTTTCGCATCACCTCAAACCACTGATGCGCGATGGCTCCCAATTCACCCGCATGCTCTTTCATCCACGCGTCGACGGCGGGATCCCGCTCGACAGCGCCGTTGAATAGCAGCAAGTCCGTTCTCATCGTCGCTCCTATTTTCTGCTTTCGGGATCTATGATTACGTAGCACCCGTACCTCCGCTCAGGCAAAATCCCTCGGCTGGAACAGTCGTTTTTGTCAAGGAGTGTCGCTCCCGGCTCACCCGTAGTCTTTTATAACCCGGATTGGCGATGATCGGGTTGCCGGTAAACAGGAGCTCGAGTAGATACTCGCTCCTCGCTCTTTGATATGCTCTCGACATGTTGAAGCTTATTGGTTTGATCACGTTCACGGCCGTTATCTCGTTCGGCCAGGTTCCCGCCGACACTTGGGCCGCCCAAAGCCAGGCCAAGTACAACATCCGCCCCAATGTCGTATATGGCACGTGGAGCGGATACGAAGCGAAACTCGACGTCTATCAGCGGAAAGACGCGACCACGCCGCAACCGACCCTGATCTTCATCCACGGCGGCGGTTGGGCGCTCGGGACTAAAGAGTCGGCTGTGATGTCGTTCCTGCCCTGGCTCGAAATGGGATGGAACGTGATCAACGTCGAATACCGGCTTTCGCATGTCGCGCTCGCGCCAGCGGCCGTGGAAGATTGCCTGTGCGCATTGAAGTTCGTCGTCGCGCACGCCAAGGATTACAACGTCGACACTTCGCGGGTCGTCACCAGCGGCGAGTCCGCCGGAGGCCACCTGGCGCTCACCACCGGCATGATCCCCGAGTCCGCGGGATTGGACCGTCAGTGTCCCGGCATCAACTTTCAGGGACGCGGCGCTGGAGTTCCGAAAGTCGCCGCGATCGTGAACTGGTACGGGATCACCGATCTTAATGACATGCTCAGCGGTCCGAACGAGCGCGCGTACGCCGTTGAATGGTTCGGCGGCTTGCCGAATCGCGAAGAACTAGCCCGGAAACTTTCGCCCCTCACCTACGTCCGCAAGGGACTACCGCCCATTATCAGCATTCAGGGCGATGCCGATCCCATCGTTCCTTATTCGAATTCGACGCGTTTGCGCGATGCGCTCAACAGCGCCGGAGTGCCGAATGAGCTGGTGACGATCCCCGGCGGCGGGCACGGCAATTTCAAGGCCGACGAGCGGGTGCGGGCGTTTAACTCGATCCGCGCGTTCCTTGAGAAGAATCGCATTTCGCAGTAGGGACGGCGGCGATAGCTGCCCAGGAGGTGCCAAGTGCGTTGTCACGGTGGACGGCGGCATACAGCTGCACGGAGCCACGTAGGATCCAACCTGGGCTGAGTTCGGCGTCTGTTAACTATAAATTCCATCTGACTCACGCAAAGAGCGTTCGGCAACAAAGCCGCTAGCGTAGACGCATCCGGCTGTACAATAACGAGAGGACAAGGACATTTTTAGCTGGAGGCTGCATGCTTCTTCGAGATTTCCTCATTGTAGGCTGCCGTCTGTGTTTGATGATCAGCGCTACCGCGCTCACGGTCCCTACTTTCGCTCAGAGCCAATATAAGGCCCTGCGGACGGCGGACGGACATCCGGACTTTCAGGGCTTCTGGGAAAACGACATCGCCACTCCGCTCCAACGGCCCAAAGAAATCGCCGACCGTCCGACTCTCACGGATGCCGAAGTGGAAAAGATGCGGCAGAAAGCCAAGGAGCTGTTCACTGGCAAGTCGGACGCAGTGTTTTTCGACGGGTTTTATCCGGCTGTCCTGGATAACGTGCTCGGTCTGAGGCAGGGCTTCAAGAGCTCTGACGGTGAGACGGGGGATTATGGCTCCGAGTGGAATGACGAGCGCACGTGGGAGAATCGGACATCGCTGATTACAGATCCCCCCGACGGCCGCGTGCCCGCCCTCACGCCTCGGGCCATCGAGGCCCGTGCCGCAGCAAGGAAGGCAATCGAGCGTTCTTGGAGCGTCCAGGACCGGCCTCTGGGCGAGCGGTGTATCACGTACGGCTCACCGCAGTTGACTGCCGGATACCAGAGCTATTACCAGATCGTCGAAACGCCAAGCGCGGTCATGATCATGACGGAAATGTTCCACGACGTGCGTGTTGTCAAAATGAACAACCGTCCTCACCCGCCGGAGAACGTCCAGGGATGGTTGGGAGACTCAATCGGGCATTGGGAAGGCGACACGCTGGTGGTGGATACGACAAACTATCGGCCTCGCGCGTTTCAGAACATATCGAGTGAGAAGCTCCATATTATTGAGCGGTTCACTCTGCAGGATGCGAGCACGCTGCGGTATGAAATTACCGTGGACGATCCGGATACATATGCAAGGCCCTGGAGTCTGATGATCCCGCTGCATCGTTCCTCGAAGCCGGTTTACGAGTATGCCTGCCATGAAGGCAACTATTCGCTGGCCGGCATTCTGGCTGGCATCCGCGCCGAAGAATCCAAAAAGTCGACATCAAAGTAACTCCGCCAG
>CAWJHI010000055.1:0-18877 GCA_963842485.1 Terriglobia bacterium
ACTTCGATTTTCTTCTTGTTCGCCACCGGCTGGACGAAATAGCTGACGGCCGCCGAGTCGATATCGAAGGGAATGGTTTTCTTGACGCGGAAGCGAACCAGGGATAGCTGCTCTTCGGGCGCCGAGGGAAACGAATCGAAATCGAGCACCGAGACCCGGGCGGCGTAATCCGGAAGGATCACGGCCGCGGGGCGCCGGCGCCTGGACCCGGCGGCGGGCAACAGACGCTCAATAGTGGATCGGACGGCGTCGGCGCGGAGCAGGTTATCCTCCACCGGGGACACGACCAGGGTGCCGGGCTCGAAGGGCTGAAAGCCGGGTTGGGAGCCTTGGGCGAAGGCGATGCCAGCTTCCGAGAGCTCGAACAGATGGCTGGGAGGCGGATCTTTCACCAGACGCGTGATTTGTTTTAGAAACGACATTACCCTTCGATAAATGTGACTTTGTTGATTTCTTTCAGCGTGGTGACTCCCGTTCGCGCCTTTTCGAGCGCGGATTCGCGTAAGAACGTCATGCCTTCCTCGCGGGCGGCGCGGCGAATTTCGGAGCTGGGCCGCTTGTTGAGAATCAGCTCGCGAATCTGCTCGCTCAAATCCAGCAGCTCATGAATGGCGCTGCGGCCGCGGAATCCCGTGCCGCCGCACTCAAAACAACCGGCGCCTTCATAGAACGTGACGTCGCGCCAAGTCTCCGGGTTTAGTCCACTTTCGAGCAAATATTCGTCGGGATAGGCCACCGTTTTCTTGCAATGGGCGCAGATGACGCGGACCAGGCGCTGGGCCAGAATGCAGTTCAGCGCCGAGACGAAGTTGTACGGCTCGACACCCATGTTGAGGAATCGGCCCAGCACGTCGAGCACGTTGTTCGCGTGTACGGTGGTGAACACCAGGTGGCCGGTGAGGGCGGCGTTGATGGCGATTTGGGCGGTTTCCTGGTCTCGAATTTCGCCGACCATGATTTTATCGGGGTCATGACGCAGAATCGACCGCAGGCCGCGGGCGAAGGTCAGGCCCTTTTTCTCGTTTACGGGGATTTGGGTGATGCCTTTGATCTGATACTCGACCGGATCTTCAATGGTGATGATTTTGTCTTCGTCGTTTTTGATTTCGCTGAGCGCAGCGTACAGCGTGGTCGTTTTCCCGGAGCCGGTGGGGCCGGTTACCAGCACCATCCCGTAGGGCTCCTTAATATAGCGGCGGAACTTGAGCAGGTCCGCGTCCGAAAAGCCGACCACGTCGAGCGAGAGCTTGGAGAACTTCTCGCTCATGGATTCTTTGTCGAGCACGCGAAGCACGGCGTCTTCTCCATGGATGGTGGGCATGATGGAGACGCGAAAATCGATCAGACGGCCTTTGTAGCGCACGCGGAAGCGGCCGTCCTGGGGGACGCGGCGCTCGGCGATATCCAGCTCGCTCATGACCTTAATACGCGAAATGATGGTGGAGTGCCAATCCTTCGAAATCGGGGGCATGGCGTAGTGGAGGACGCCGTCGATGCGATACTTGATGGCCACTTCCTGGTCGCGCGTTTCGATGTGAATGTCGCTCGCGCGGCGCTCGAGCGCGTTGAAGATGGTGGTGTCGACCAGCTTGATCACCGGCGCGATGTCGGAATCGGCGGCGCTCAGCTTGTCGATGGAAAGCGTCTCGTCGGAGTTCTCCTCTTCGCCGACCACGTCGAGGGTGAAGCCTTCCGTAACCTCTTCGAGGACGCGCTGGGACTGTTCGGTTTTCTTGAGAAGATCGGAGATTTGCGAGAGGGTGGCTACTTTGACGCGAAGCTTCTTGCCGAGCAGGACTGCCAGCTCGTCGATCAGGCCGAGGTTGCGGGGATCGGCGAGGGCGATTTCGAGCGAGCCGTTGTGGGCCTGAATCGGCACGAAGTTGTAGCGGAACATCAGGTCGACCGGGATGGAGTGGAACAGGTCATGATCGATGCGGGTTTCGCGAAGGTCGACGAATTCGTGGTAATAGCGCTCGGCCACGGCGCGGGCGCGGGCGGCTTCCTGGGTGGGGTCTACGAATCGATCGACAGTGGCCATAGGTTGCCCGGAGACACTCCGGTCCTCAGAGATTTAGACGTTTCGGGGGCTGGGGGCGTGCAGCCGGAGTTCACTTTTTGATTCTGTAGATATAGGCGTCGTCAATCCAAGCGCCCCCAACCGATTGAAGGCCTAGCCGCATCCCGTTGACCGAGGCGGCCTTTCCGAAGATCTTTCGAAGAGCCTTAATCATAGGCCGACGAACACTCTCCAGCCGGATCGGAAGATCACTGAGCGCTACCGGTCCTTCGGCGGACAATATTTTGATCAGTCTAAGGTACGCTTTCTGAGCTCCCAGCTGGTCATATAGGGGAGTGGCGATGACCAGACTCCATTTGTCGCGCTCTTTTTCAAAGAGCCACATCGCGACGGTGATGGGAAATTTCGCCTCGTCCAGGGCACGAAGAATTTCGTCTGCCAGCGGCAGATCCGGGCCTACCAATGTAGTCTTAACCATTGCAATACCCCATGCCTTGGCTCTGCGATCGCTCTAACCAGCTCCTCCGCATCGGCCTGCGCGGGCTTTTCGTAGCGGCTCTCCTCACCCCAGGTTCGCACAATCGTCCAGTTTGCGTTCAGCTCCGGATGAAGCTGTTGGGCCTGTTTCAGGCCGGAATCGAGGTTAGCAAGCGTAGCCAGCCTCTGCATGTCATGCGTGTAGCTGTCATTCACGCGGCGCCGGTCCGGAAAATCGTGCCGTTCTGTTTTCTTCGCGATGCAGGCTTTAAGCGCGCATTCGGCGGCGTATCCGGCTAAGTAATAGGCACCCTCCCAGCACCCGGCCTGGAGCAGGATCTTGGCCTCCTTCAAGCGAAGGGCGGCAAGGACCTGAAAGTCTTTGCGTTTCAAGAGATAGCTGCTAGTTTACCCCATCTTTAGGTTCGAATCGAGTCGGCCAGCGAGAAGATCGGCAAGTACAGGGAAATCAGCACGAAGGCGACGAAAATTCCCATGAAAATCATGATGGCGGGCTCGATCAGGCTGAGGGCGGCGGTGGTGCGGGTGGCCACGTCATCTTCGTAGAACTCGGCGACGCTGCCGAGCATGGCGGGAAGCGCACCCGTGGACTCGCCTACTTCAATCATGTCGATGGACAGGCCGGGGAAGACTTTGGTCAGCCGCAAGGAGGATGACAGGGATTGGCCTTCCCGGACCAGTTTGGCGGCTTGCAGGAGAACCTTCTTCAGCACCTGGGTGCCGAGCGAATCGGCCGCGGTGTCGAGGGCCTGCATCAGCGGGATTCCGCCGATCAGGAGCGTTCCCAGGACGCGGGAAAACTGCGCGACCTGATACTTTAGCCAGACCTCGCCGGCGATGGGGGTCTTTAAGAGGACGCGGTCGATCCTCTCGCTGCCGGAGTCGGTACGGGCCCAGTAGCGGAACGCGAAAATTCCCAGAACCAGCGCACCGAATCCGATCAGGATATAGTTGCGTGCCGTGGTGCCCACTGCGATCAGAATTTGTGTCGGAGCGGGTAATTGCGCTTGCATGCTGGTGTAAAGTTCGGCGAAATTGGGGACCACGAAGGTCACCAGGAACACGATCAGGCCGATGACCAGAGTCACCAGAACGGCCGGATAGAGGAGCGAAACGAGCAGCTTCTTTCGAACCGACAGCGACAGCTTTTGATATGTGATGAAACGTTCGATCACCTCGCCCAGAGAGCCGCTGCGCTCGCCGGCGAGGACGGTGGTGACGTAAATCGGCGGAAAGACGCCTTGGCGCGCGAAAGCGTCGGAGAGGAGCGCGCCGTTGCGAACCTCTTCGCGCACGCCCTTGATGTAGCCGGACAGCTTGGGATCGGTCAGGCGTTCGGCCAGCAAGTCGAGAGCTTTTAGAATCGGCAGGCCGGCTCGAATCAGCGTGACGAACTGCTGGTTGAAGATGAGGAATTTCTCGACATTGAGCTTCTTGCGGCGCGGCTTGATGGCGGTGGCGAGAACGTTAAGCTCCGACCGCGGCTTAACCGAATAGACCAGGAAGCCCTGCTGCGTATAGCGGTCGCGCACTTCACGCTCGGAGCCCGCTTCGGCGGTCTGCTGGTGGATTTCACCCCGCGCATCCGCGTATTTCAGCATCCACTCAGCCATGCAACTCCTTTACAAAAGGATGCTGAAAAAAGGGACAGAAGTGGTCAGCCCTTTTTTTCGGCAACCATTACCTATATTGACGCATACGTGCGAGGGGGCGTGCAGGTATCTTGTATACATGAGAGAGGTTCGCATCGCGATTGGGATGTTTTTGGTGGCGCTGCTGCTGCTGGCGGACGGGCCGGGATTTCGCAGCCGGCGCGTGTTCGATGAGCATTATGCCAAGCATGGCCACGAGTTCGGGAATATTTCACAGGATGAATACCTTCGGCTGGCGCAGGCTTTGCGCGACGCCCCGGTGGGCGGGCCGATTCTGGAAGCTCTCAAACCGGGAGGAGTGGTGACGCGATTCGACCGGCGAAACAGTGCTTTTGGAGCTTACAACTCCGACCGGACGATTCGAACCTTCTTCATTCCAGTGGATGGGGAACGGTATTTCCGAAGACAGGCTACCAGGCCCAATGACTGACGCCGAAGTTCAGAATTATCTGGTCGAGAACGGGTACCCGGAGCATGTGGTGCGCGAAGGGCGGCCGGGGCTGCTGCGGCGATGGAGCCAGTTCGTTGAGCAGACGGAGCGAGGCTACAGATTTGGGCTGGAGGAGTACCGCAATGACCTGGATGTACGGGCGATTCTGGCGCTGGCGGGGGCGGACGAAGAGGCGCGAGCGCTGGATGAGAGGTTGAAGGCGCAGCTTACGTCGACGGACATACGCGTGTGGGAAAGCGCCGCCGGCGATCCGTTCTGGGATTTCGGTTATCCGAAAAATGCGGGCCCCGATTTGCTCGAAGACCTGCGAGTCGAGGGGTTATTGTCCTAGTTTTCGAATAGAATGGCAAGATGATCAAGCTGCTCTGCGGACTCGCGCTGGGTTCCACGGTATTGATGGCGGCCGAGACGCGATTCGAGATTTCGTATCCCGCGTCGATCCACGCCGGACCGGTCACGGGACGCGTTTACGTAATGATCTCCCGCACAGGGAGTCCGGAGCCGCGGCTTCAGGTGGGCCGCGTGGGCATTCCATTCTTCGGGCGCGACGTTGAAAAGCTGGGTGCGGGCGAGAATGCGATCATCGATGCGACCGATGTGGGTTCCCCGGTGGTCGGCCTTTCCGAGATTCCGCCGGGCGAATATTGGGTGCAGGGATTCATCAACATTTATTCCGAGTTCCGGCGCTCCGACGGTCACGTGCTGTGGATGCATGACGACCAGTGGGAGGGACAGCACTGGAACCGGTCGCCGGGGAATTTGTTTAGCGTGGCCAGGAAGATCACGGTGGATGCATCGAAGGGGTATCGAATCGCGTTGGTGTGCGACCAGGTGATTCCGCCGGTTCAACCCCCGGCCGACACCGCGTTCGTCAAGCGATTCCGCATTCAGAGCCAGATTCTGACGCGATTCTGGGGCCGGCCGATCTACATCGGCGCGACGGTGTTGCTGCCGCGCGATTATGACAAGACCAACATTTCTTATCCGGTCCTCTATGAGCAAGGACATTTTTCGCTGGCTGCGCCGATGCGGTTCGATGCGCAGGACAAGGAATTCTATAACCAGTGGATGCGCGACGATTTTCCGCGCATGCTGGTGGTCACGATGCAGCATCCGAATCCGTATTTTGATGATTCGTATGCCGTGAATTCGGTGAACGTGGGTCCGTATGGCGACGCGTTCATGCAGGAGCTGATTCCGGAGATCGAAAAGCGGTTCCGGATCATCCGCCAGCCGTGGGCGCGGCTGCTTTCGGGCGGGTCGACGGGAGGGTGGGAGTCGCTGGCGCTCGAAATCTTCCATCCCGATTTCTTCGGCGGCACCTGGTCGTATTGCCCGGATTCGGTGGACTTTTCGGACGTCGAAGGCGTGGATGTGTATCACGACAAGAACGCGTATTACAAGGAATTCGAGTGGCGCAAGGTGCCCACCATCAATAGCCGCGAGATTAACGGACAGATCCGGCAGACGGCGGAAGAGCGCAACCGGTTTGAGCTGACCAACGGGACGCATGGGCGTTCGGGTGAGCAGCTCGACATCTGGTCCGCGGTTTTCGGGCCGCTGGGCGAGGACGGCTATTTCGATCCGCTGTGGGACAAGAAGACCGGAGTCATGAATCCGCGCGTGGCGGAGTACTGGAAAGAGCACTACGATTTGCGGAATCATCTGGAGAAAAACTGGGCGGAGCTGGGGCCGAAGCTGACCGACAAAGTGCATGTGTACGTCGGCGACGCGGACAATTTTTTCCTCAACAACGGGACGCGCAAATTGCAGGACTGGATGAAGAAGACGGAGAGTCCGCACTATGAAGGCCTGTTTGTGTACGGAGCAGCGAAAGGGCACTGCTATTCCGGTCCGGTGAGCAGCGCGGATCGGATGAAGGAAATGGCGGAGCACGTTCTGGCCAAAATGCCGCCCGACACGATTGCCGGCTGGTGGAACCGGTAAACTGGGCTCATGCGCCAGTGTCTGGTTTCTCTTTGCGTCATCTCTCTGTTTGTCACTTCCGGGTTTGCCGCGGACCCGTGGGAAGAAAAATTCCGCGCGATTCCCGAGCCTCACAATATGCGCGATTACATGGAGCGATTGTCGGCCCGGCCGCACCATGTCGGCTCGCCGTACGACAAGGACAACGCCGAATGGATCGCGGCCAAGCTGAAAAGCTGGGGGCTGGACGCGAAGATTGAGAACTTCGACGTGTTGTTTCCGACGCCGAACCAGCGGCTGGTGGAGATGACGGAGCCGGTGAAGTTCACGGCGAAGCTGGAAGAGCCGGCGGTTGCGGTGGACCCGACGTCGAATCAGAAGAGCGAGCAGCTGCCGGTGTATCACGCTTATTCGATCGACGGTGAAGCGACTGCGCCGTTGGTCTATGTGAACTACGGCATCCCCGCCGATTACGAAGTGCTTCAGCGCATGGGGATCTCGGTGAATGGCGCGATCGTGATCGCGCGCTACGGCGCGTCCTGGAGAGGCATTAAGCCGAAGGTTGCGGCCGAGCATGGCGCGCTGGCTTGCATCGTCTATTCGGATCCGCGAGATGACGGGTATTTTGTGAACGACGTTTTTCCGGACGGGCCGGATCGGCCGCGCGACGGGGCGCAGCGCGGAAGCGTCATGGATATGCCGCTGTATCCGGGCGATCCGCTCACGCCGGGGGTTGGCGCGGTTCCGGATGCCAAGCGGCTGCCGATCTCGGAAGCGAAAACGCTGACCAAGATTCCGGTGCTGCCGATGTCGTATGGCGACGCGCAGCCGCTGCTGGCTGCCTTGAAGGGTCCCGTGGCGCCGGACAACTGGCGCGGCGCGCTGCCGATTACGTATCACATTGGACCGGGACCAGCGAAAGTCCACATGAAGTTGAAGTTCAACTGGGACATCAAGCGGCTGTATGACGTGATCGTTCGCATTCCGGGATCTGAATATCCGGACGAGTGGGTGATTCGCGGCAATCATCACGACGCCTGGGTGAATGGCGCGGAGGATCCGCTGTCGGGCGCAGTGGCCGAAATGGAAGAGATGCGCGGGCTGGCGGAGATGCTGAAACAGGGCTGGAAACCGAAACGGACGATCATTTATGCGTTCTGGGACGGCGAGGAGCCGGGACTGCTCGGTTCGACGGAATGGGCGGAGACGCATGCCGAGGATTTGGAAAAGCACGCTGTCGCGTATATTAATTCCGACAGCAACGGGCGCGGTTTCCTGAACTCGCAAGGCTCGCACACGCTGGAGAATTTCATGAATGGCGTGATGAAGGACATACAGGATCCGGAGACCAAGCTGACGGTGTGGAAACGCGCTCAGCTAGCCGGCATCGAGCGGTCGCCCGCAGCGGACCGAAAGCGCGAGCTGCGTACTCGGCCGGACCTGCGCATCGGGGCGCTGGGGTCGGGATCGGACTATACGGCGTTCATCGACCACCTGGGAGTCGCGTCGATTAACCTCGGCTTCGGCGGCGAGGGCGGCGGCGGCGGCGTGTACCATTCGATCTACGACGATTTCTATTGGTTCACGCATTTTTCCGACACGGAGTTTGTGTACGGACGGGCGCTGGCGCAAACCGCGGGCACTGCGGTGATGCGCCTGGCCGACGCCGAGCTGCTTCCGTTCCAGTTTGGAGATTTCGCTGATACCGTGCACGGGTATATCGACGAGCTGAAGAAGCTCGACTCGGATCAGCGGGCGCAGACCGAGGAGCTGAATCGTGAGATCGATGAGGGAGCGTTTGCGGCAGCGGCCGATCCGCGGAAGCAATCTGTTGCGCCGACCAAGAATCCGGTTCCGCCGCACTTGAACTTCGCTCCGCTCGAGAACGCAATCGATACATTGACGCGGAGCGCGCAGAAATACGATGCTGCGCGGCAAAAGGCGACGGCGTCAAACGTCCAGCGCGGTGAATGCGAAGCTGATCGAGAGCGAGCGGCGTCTGACGGACGCCGCCGGATTGCCGGGACGTCCCTGGTTCCGTCACATGATTTACGCGCCTGGGTTTTACACCGGTTACGGCGTGAAGACCATTCCCGGAGTGCGCGAGGCGATCGAGCAGAAACGCTGGCAGGAAGCCGACGAACAGATCCAGCGCGTGGGGACGATTTTGATGAAGGAAGCGGACCTGATCGACGAAGCGGCGGCAGGGCTGGGCAAGTGATCTAACCGCAATAGCTGATGCGGGTCCTGCGCGAAACTCCGAGCCCCGCGGTGAGTCCGGATTCGAGCTGGGTCAGGCGCGCTGTTTCGAATCCGATACGCTGCTTCAGCGCGCATACAGCTTGCTCGATCGATTCGCCCGCTTTGAGCGCCTGTACCATCCGCTCAGCCAATTGCGACCGAAGGAGGCGCGTGTTTCAGATGGGCGAGGGCTTGGGCGCGGAAGTGGAGCGCTTGTTCGAGGGTGAGGAGATCGCCCGCTTCGGCGGCGGCCAGCGCGGACTCGTTGGCTTGTTCCAGAGTCATCGAGGTCAGGCCTGGTTCAGATTCCTGCCGTACAGCACCAGGCTGAGGCCCTCCAAGCTGGCGGTAAGGTCTGTCTGCTGCTGCTGGAGCTCGGATTGCATTGCGTCCGCCTGTTCAAACTGGGCTGTCAGGCTGGTGGTTAAAGCACTGATACGGGTGTTCAGGGTCGAAATCTGGGTCTGAAGATCCGAGTCGGTTTGCGAAAGGCCGCTCTCTTCACTCTGGATCAGCCCAGTGACGGGATCGCTGAATCCTGTCAGGTTGGTAGCGAAGCCACCCAGGCCGCTGGTGGCGGATCCAATGAACTTGAATGCATCGGCGATCTGAGTCTGGCCGAGCGCATCGAAGGTGGTTTGATTGAACGAGGCTTGGCCGGTGGCGCTGAACTCGATGCCCATGTCGGCGAGACTCTGCACGGTGCCGGTCGGAGTGGTATACGCCGTAATCTGGTTGAGAAGCGTTTGCAGCTGATTGATGGTCGAATCGCCACCAAGAGCGCCGGAAGTGGCGCCTTCCTGGCGCCGCGACGGCGGTAGCAACCGCGTTGTACTTGGTCACAAAATCCTGAAGCGCGGAGGAAAGCTGCGTGGGATCGCTGGCCAGAGTAATCGTGGTGGCTGTGGCGCTGGGTGCTTGCAGCGTCAGCGTGACACCTGGAATCACCGAATTGACGGTGTTTCCAGCCTGCGTGATGCTGATGCCGTTCAGATGGAAGACCGCGTTGGCGCCCTGGTTGGTGGTGGAAAGAAGGTCGGTGCCGGTGGCGCTCGGGCCGTCGTACAGCTTGAGCGTGGTCGCCCCGGTGTTGTTGGCGGCAATCGACAGATAATTCCCGCCGGAGGTGGTCAGGATAGACGCGGTCACGCCTGCGTTTTGCGCGTTGATCTGATCGCGGAGCGAGGTCAGGTTGTTCCCAGTGAGCTGAAACGTGTAGGGCGTCGAACCGGAGAGCAGGGTCAAGGTCCCAGTGGAGACGGGCGTTGCTGTGGGGTCGGCATAGGTGGTGGTGGATGTCTCCGTGCCGGTGCCGGTGTTGGTCAAAAGGTCCGTGCCGGCGGCGGATGCGCCGTCGAATAGCTGAATCTCCTCCGCGCCTGTGTTGGAGACAATGGACAGCGAACTGCTGCCATTGGCGGTGACCACGGAAGCCGTGACACCTGCGTCGGCTGCATTGATCTGAGATGAGAGGCTGTTCAGGTTGTCGCTGGTGAGCTTGATGGTGGTGTTGACGCCGCCTACGGCCAGAGTCATGGTTCCGGTGGAGACCGGGGTCGAGGTGGAGGACGTATAGCTGGCGGTGCTGGTTTCATTAGCGGCCGCAGCCACCGAAGTGATCGAGTTGATGGTGTAAGACGTAGCTGCGGTCGCGCCGGTGGCGGTGGCGGTGACCGCGCTGGTATTGGAGCTGGTGGCGCCCAGGGCCTGGCTGGACGCAAGCGTTCCGAGAGCAGTCAAGCTGGTGGTAAGATCCGCTACGGTGGCGTTCAGGCTGCCCAGCGCCGTTTTCTGGGCCAGGACGTTGGTGTCCTGAGTTTGCAGTTGCGTTAGTGGGATGTTGGCCACCTGAACGGCTTTGTTCAGCTCTGCCTGATAGTCGGAGGCGTACTGGCTTATGCCAGTGAAGGGAACGTTAACAACGGCTGTAGTGCTCACAGTCTACTTATCGGCAGGATCGTCGGCTTATTAATCGAAATTGGAACAAGGAAAAACCCTTGCCGCCCCCCTAACAAAAAAGAGCCATACCGGGGATCACCCGGCATGGCTCAACGACTTCATCGAAAAGACTAGGTCTAGTGTTGGAGCAAGGTCAGAACTTGCTGCGGCGCCGAATTGGCCTGTGCCAGAGCGGCGATGCCGGCCTGCAATTGAATGGAGGCCTTGGTCAGGTTGGCGGACTCCGAAGCCATGTCCGCGTCGCGGATCCCGGATTCGGCAGACGCCAGGTTGGTCAACTGCGAGCTGGCCAGGTTGACGGCGTAGTTGAACTGGTTCTCGCCACGTCCCACGGCCGCTTGCGCTGCGCCGAGAGTGGTCACCGAGTTGGCCAGTTGAGAGACGGCGGCGGTTGCCGTGGCGATATTGCTGATGTCAGCCGTACCGCCCGTGCCCGCGATAGCCGAGCTAAGTACTCCAGCGCCGCTGATGCCGGTGCCGCCGTCGGCGAGTCCGACGCTGGTGGTGCCGTTGGCGCCAAGCGGCGTGGCGCCCAGACTGACTTTGAAGGCATCGCCCGCGCTCAGGAACCGGATACCTTCAACTCCGTTCACGGGGGTGCTGGCGGTAGTTCCCTGTTCCTTAAATGCCCCGATTTGTTTGAGCGTAGAATCGTTGGAAGCCAGGATGGCCTGGTTGATGGTGGCAAGTGCCTGGTCGAGAGTGCCAGCGTTGGCGGTGGTGAGACCGATGTTGAGGGAGTGAGCCGTTCCCGTGGGGTCCACTGCGGAGACCGTTACCGTTTGCGCGTCGCCGACATTGCGTAAGCCGGTGAAAGCGTAGACGTCGGTGTTGGCGGCGCTGTTCACGCTGGACTGTGCGCCGGCGGAGTTTACAGTGTCCTTCGCCGCATAAGAGCTGACGCCGGAAAGCGGTGTCATTGGGCTGCTGGAGCCGCCCGGAACGCCGAAACCAAAGTCGTTGGTGGCGTCGCCCGCCAATTGGAGGCGGAAGTTCTCACTGCTGCCCGCAGTGGTCGAGATGGTGACGTGCGTGCCGTCGGCGCTGCTGGCCAGCAAGCCTGCCGCTCGCGTGGTTGCGTTGCCCTGGAATGCGGCATTCAAGTTGGCAAGGGAGGTGGCGACTGTGGCGGAACTGGCCACCGGACCGAGGTTGATGGCTGCGCCGCCGTTTAAGGAGACGGTAACGGTCTGGGAACCGGCGGCTAGCGTGGTTGCCGCGGCCGTCAGCGTGTTGTAGTCAAAGGTGCCCGCCACGGCTGAGCCGACGCCCGAAGAGGTAGAGAACCCTCCCAGGCCGAGCGCATTGTTGGTATCGCCCGCTGCCAGTACCTGGAAGCTGGATCCGCCCGGGCCTTGGAACGAGATGTCGGCGCCGGCATTAGTTACAACGGCCTGGACGCCGGTGGCTGCGACCGTAGCGTTCCCTGCGATGAGCGCATTGATTTTCGCTGCCGCGGTGGTAGCTGTGTCCGCGGCGACCAAGCCGACCGTAAGATCGTTCGCGGAGGCGCCGGTAAGGCCATCGCCGAGGATGCGAAGTTTAACGCTCTCGGTTGCAGCCGGAGTGCCGAATACGAAGGCGGCCGTCTGCGATTTCGCCACGACTCCTGTGGCTGCCAGAACCGGACCGGCCACGGTTTGGAAATTGCCCAAGAACGCGTTCGCCACTTGGTCGTCGCCCTGCACTTGGAACGCGGTGGTGGCGGAGTTGAACGACAACTGCTGTTTGCTGCTGGCGTCCGTGTTGATGGCCGCGGTGATATTGGCGTTCTGGAACGCCGTCGCCTGCTGGCTGGAGCCGTTGCCCGCATTCTGGATAGCCTGGTTGATGGCCGTTACCAGCGTGTTGCTGTCGGTGACGCCCGTCAGGTTGACAGCCACTTTCAGAACATTGCTCCCGGTGGTGTCGGAGAACCCAGGACCGGTAAAGGTGAAGGTGGTGGTGGTGTTGTTGATGGTCGACTGGTTCGAAACGTTGGCGAGGATGTTCGAGACGCTGTCGGCGCTGCCGGTGCCGATGTCGGTTCCGGTGGTTCCAGTTGCCTGCACGCCTTCGAGGCCAAGGCTCTTGGCATCCACCGTCGCCTGGCTGAGGTTGATGGACACAGTGCCGTTGGTGTTCGCGCTAATGTTGCCTGAAGCGGTTCCGCCGCCGACGAACACATTCAGGTTGGTGGCGAAGGTACCGCCCTGGTTCAGGCCAATGGCCTGCGCCTGGCGGTTGACTTCAGAAATTACACTCTGGAACTCCGAGTTCAACACGCCGCGGTCGCCGGTGAAGGCCCCGGAGGCGGATTGCGTGGCCAGCGTGCGGGCGCGATCGAGAAGCTGTGAAATGTTGCTCAGACCGCCGTCGGCGATCTGCAACTGGCTCAGACCGTCATTGGCGTTCTGAATCCCTTGCGTCAGCACGGCTTCGTTGGAACGGTCGCCATTGGCGATCGCGAGTCCCGCCGCGTCGTCGCCGGAATTGACGATGCGCAGGCCCGAGGTCACCTGGTTGATGGTCGTGTTCTGGAAGTTCTGGTCGATACGCAGGTAATTCTGGGCCTGCAACGACGCGATATTGGTATTGATTGAAAAGCTCATGGTGTTTTCTTTCCTTGAATAATTTTGTTGCCGGGATTCCTTTCCCGGGTGTCTCTCGCATGTTCTACATGGGGCTTATCGGATTTACCCCAGGGACCTTGAACAGAAATTTCAGCGCAACGTTCCGAGCAGGCGGTCGACCGCCACGGCCGTGGCCTTTTGAGCGGCGATGTGATTCTGCTGCTGAGTCAGGTAAATTTCCTGTCGCAGCACCACCACTTCTTTCGGCGCGCGAATGCCGAGCTTCACCTGCGAATGCGAGCTGTCGAGGATCTCGACCTCGATACTGTCGCCAATCAGCAGCACTTCTCCGGGACGGCGCCGGACTACGAGCACGCCGATTGCCGCGCCGCGAGCGGATGCTGGTGGGAGTAACGGGAATCCACCCGCACGGCCTGGACCGCGCGCCGGGTGCGGACGTCCACCACCACTGGCGCCAATAAATTGGCGGACAATGGACCATTTTCTGGCGCCGTCAGGATCACCAGACACAGGACTCCGGCGCCGGGCTGAAACGGACCCTTCCCCTCCATGCCGAGCACCTGCAGGTCGTCGCGCGTGATGGAGAGCTCATACTGGGCATCGATGAAATTCACCGGAGCCGCAAGAAAACACAGGTTCGGTGTGGTCATGCTTTGAAGAAACACGATGGGGGCAACGGGCGGTTGCTCCACCAGTACGAACCGGGTTTGATTTTCGAATCCCGGTAATCCCGCCGGAAAATTCAGGACCGCGCTATCGTCATAGTCTAACGGACCAAAGTGTGTAGTAAGAATTTCAGACATCTGGACGACATAAGAGCAAGCCTACGGCCAATTGAAGCTCACGCGAAACGTACCTGTGCGCGGTCCGTCTACAGTAAAGTGATGGGCAATCTGCTTCAAGACCTTCGGTACGCGTTCCGCACTCTGTTTCGGGCACGCGGGTTTGCCGCGATCGCGGTCGCGACACTGGCGCTGGGGATCGGGGCCAATACCGCGATCTT
Organism: Terriglobia bacterium; assembly: GCA_963842485.1. GTDB lineage: Bacteria > Acidobacteriota > Terriglobia > Bryobacterales > Bryobacteraceae > Palsa-187. Next base: position 14,324 of record CAWJHI010000055.1, read on the forward strand.
CAGCCTGGTTCATACCGTGCTTCTGAAGCCGCTGCCGTATCGCGATCCCGCCAGGTTGATCGTGGCGTTGGACACTTATCTGCCGCAGGACAAGAATCTGCCCATGTTCCCGAAGATCGGCGTCGCGCCTCCGGAGCTCGATCTGTGGCGCCAACAGAGCGATGTGTTCGCGGAAACCGCATGGTTTCGCTTCATCTCTTATGACATGGACTTGACGGCGGCAGGCGGCGATGCGCTGAGCGTCCACGCCGGGTTCACTTCGACGAATTTGCTACGCGTCATGGGCGTGACGCCGGCGATGGGGCCGGGCTTCGCCGATGGCGAGCCGCCCCATTCGGTGCTGCTGAGTAATCGCTTGTGGCGGACGCGGTTTGGCGGCGATCCGGCAATCGTCGGCAAGACGATGCGGTTGGGCGGCGAGGTATTTACGGTGACGGGTGTGATGCCTGCGGGCTTCAAGTTTCCCGACTGGGCGGATCTGTGGCTTCCGCCGGGTCCGCTGCTTGGCGATGAGCTCACGAATCCGGTTCGGCATGGCGCTGAATTCATTGGGCGGCTGAGACCGGGCGTCACTGCGCAGCAGGCGGCGATGCGTTTGCAGACTCTTTCCGCACGTCTGGCGGCGGAGCATCCCAAGACCAGCACTGGATGGGGCATGCGGGTCTCGAGTCTTCAAGACGATCTGACGGCGAACGTGCGTCCAGCAGTTGCTGATGCTGCTGGGCGCAGTCGCGCTGGTGTTGTTGATCGCCTGCGGGAACGTCGCGAATCTGCTGTTGGCGCGCGCCAGCGGCCGTGCTAAGGAGATCGCGGTACGCAGCGCGCTGGGCGCTGGGGCCTGGCGGATCGCGCGGCAATTGCTCACCGAAAGCGTGGTGCTGGCAGGCGTGGGCGGCGCGTCGGGGCTCGCGTTGGGAGAAGCGGGGTTGAAGGCGCTTGTCGCCGGTGGAGACTCCACTCGACACAACGGTGCTGCTGTTCTTGCTGACCGTCTCTGTCGTTACGGGTATCGCGTTCGGACTCGCGCCGGTGATTCTGGCGCTCCGGAGCGATCCTAATACGGCTGATTAAGTCGGGATCGGTTACGGGCGGAGGATCGTCGACGATGCGATCGACGCTGGTGGTAGTCGAGTTTGCGCTGGCAATGGTGCTGGTGGCAGGGGCGGGAATTCTCATGAGGAGTTTCCTGCGGCTGATGCATGTCGATCCGGGGTTCAACCCGCAGGGATTGCTGACCATGCGCGTATCGTTCAGAGCGAACCGCGACTCGACAGACACGTTTCGCCGCATCGAGGAGCGGGTGCGGCGGCTGCCGGGTGTCGATTCCTTCGCTACCACCAACGCGCTGCCTTTGACGACAGGCCATGGCAATGCGGGACGTTTCAATGTGCCGGGGAGCCCGTTGATCAATCCCGATTCTCTGCCGGCCGCGCAACTGAGAGTGGTCAGTCCGGAGTATTTTAGTGCCATGCAGATTCCTATTCGCTCCGGCCGCGCGTTCACGGATCGAGATTTGAACCAGCCGGTGGTGATCGTAAACGAAACCATGGCGCGCCAGTTTTGGCCGGGTCGCGATCCGGTCGGGCTGAAGTTCATTACCGGGCCGTGGGGGCCGAATCCTACGTGGTCGACGATTGTGGGAGTTGTCGGGGACGTGAAACAGTTCGGACTCGATTCCGAACCAAGTCTCGACTTCTATTTCCCTGCGCTCGGCCTGTACTCGGTGATCGTTCACACGACGGGCGATCCGGGAGCGTTAATGGGAGCGGTGCGCCGGGAGATTCAGAGCGTCGATCCGGAGTTGCCGCTGTCGGAGATTCGAACCATGGATCAAGTGCTCGACGAATCGGCCAGTTCGCGCCGGTGGACCATGGCGATGCTGGCCGCGTTCGCTGGGCTCGCGTTGGTGCTAGCGATGGTGGGAATTTATGGCGTCATGTCGTGGTCGGTGGCGCAGCGAACGCGGGAGATCGGGATTCGAGTGGCGCTCGGCGCGGGTTCGGGAAATGTGCTCGGCATGGTGATCCGGTACGGAATGTCGCTGAGTGCGTTGGGACTCGCTATCGGACTCGCCGGGGCGTTCGCGGTGCGGCGATTCCTGGCGAGCCTGGTGTTCGACGTGAGCCCATCCGATCCTTTGATTTATGCAGGGGTCGCGGTGCTGATGCTCGCGGTTGCACTGGCCGCGTGTTATTTTCCCGCGCGTCGCGCGAGCCGCGTAGATCCATTAATCGCGTTACGCTGCGATTGAATCGTTATTTCATGCCCAATTGATCGAACAGAAATGCGAATACGTCCGCGTCCTGCTCGATCCGTTCATTCAGCGCGGTCCCGTATCCGTGGCCGGAGCCGGAGCTGGTACGCAGGAAGATCGGACGACTGGAGTGCGTCGCCGCCTGCAATCGCGCCGTCATTTTGCGGGAGTTCATGGGATCCACACGGCCGTCGTTATCGCCGGTTAAAAACAGCACGGCGGGATAATCCGCGCCGTCTTTCACGTGATGGTACGGCGAGTAGGCGTACAACGCCTGGAACTGGTCGCGTTCCTTCACCGTGCCGAATTCGGTGACGTTGAAAGCGCCATTCGGAAACGTCTCGACGCGCAGCATATCGTAAATGCCGACGTGGCTCACCACCGCGCGGAACAGATCGGGCCGTTCGACCAGCGCTGCGCCCATCAGCAATCCGCCATTGCTGCCGCCTTCGATGGCGAGCTTATCCGGACTTGTATATTTCGACTTGATCAGAGACTCCGCGCAGGCGATGAAATCGTCGAATACGTTTTGCTTTTTCGTGAGCCGGCCCTGTTCGTGCCAGGTTTCGCCAAATTCGGCGCCGCCGCGCAGATTCGCGACCACCCACACGCCGCCCTGGTCCAGCCACCAGCGCATCCGCGCGGAAAATGCGGGCGACAAGCTGATGCTGTATCCTCCGTAGCCGTATAGCAGCGTTGGATTCGAGCCGTCGAGCTTGGTTCCCTTGCGCCGCAGGATGCTCATCGGAACATGCGTGCCGTCTTTCGAAACGGCGACTTGGCGGATCACTTCAGAGTCGCTGAAGCCTGCGGGCGATGACTCAAACAGCGCGGTCTTCTTCACCTGGCCGGTGGGCGGATCGTAGCGATACCACGCGGACGGGTCGACGAAGCTCTCGTTTTCAAACAGGAGTTGCCCGCCGGGGCCGCGCACCAGTTGGCCGACTGAGGAAACCGGAAGGATGTCGATGGTTCGCTCCGATTTGGCGCCCTCCTTATCGATCAGTTTCGAAGGACCACCTGCCATGTAGCGGAGGTAGAGATGCGGTCCGGAAGCGAGAAAACCATCGATCGAAGACCGGCCGGGCGTCACCACCGTTTTCGCCGTGCCGAGCGAGAAAACCGGCGCGGAGAGCTGCAACAGCTTGCCCATCGGCGCATCGTTGTGCGAGAGCAGGTATAACGAATCGTCCGGGGCGAACTCCGCATCCGAGGTCTGGTCCGACAGGCGAGTGATCTGGTGCCAGCGGCCTTCCCCGGTGAGCATGTAGTGTAGAAAATCCCCGCCATCGCCGTTGGCGACGCGCGCCAGGATGAACCGTCCGTCGTCGGACGATCGAAGCGCGACTTCGGCAATCCGCGGGAACTCTTTTCCCAGTGCATACTTATCCTCGGAAACCGACGTGCCCAGACGGTGGAAGTACACCTGTTGATAGAAGTTCAGGTCGGCATCGGAACGCTCGCCCGCGTGGGGATAGCGCGTGTACCAGAAGCCAGTCGAGTCCGAGTTCCAGGCGAGGCTGCCGCCGGCGGTGGCTCCATTCACGCGAGGGATGACGCCGGGAAGCTGCTGTCCGGTGGCGACCTCGAAGACCGAGACCGATCCGTCCTCGCTGCCGCCTTTTGAAAGCGATACCGCGACCAGTTTGCCGTCAATCGAGGGAACGTAAAAGTCAATTGCTCGACGGAGTCGATGGCCCGGTTGAGTTCGCGGCGAGCACCCGCTGGACATCCTCGTCGCGCAGCGCCTCGGCCACCGTGACGACCAGGGCCGCGGCGTGGCCGGCGAACCGGGCCGCGTTGGCCTGGCCAGCCACCCGCCCAGCCGCGGGAACGAGGCCGGCCTGGTCAGACCGCCTCGGCGAGGACCTCGGCGTTGAGGAGCTTCTCCTGGACGAACTGGCCGAGGGCGGCGGCGAACTGGTCCTTGCGCTCGACCAGCAGGGCAGTATGCGGGATCGGCAGCCCCAGCGGACGGCGGAACAGCGCCGTCACCGCGAACCAGCTTGAGGACTCGCCGACCATGGACGCCTCCGCCCCGGCCTGCACGTAGCCGAGCAGAGTCCCGTGGGCGCCGGCCGCGGTCACGGCCACGAACAGCGCCGTCACCCCGAGAAGAAGGCCGAGCCGGCGCGCCGTCGCGCGGCCGCCAGGCGCTGCGCCCTGCAGCGCGGCGACTCGCGCTGAGCGCAGGTACCGGTGGAAGCGGGCATCGTCGCGGCAGGTTCCATCTGGCGATCCCCGGTCCGCGGGGCCGGAAGGACGGCGGGACCGCGTTGGTCGAGTGAGTCGCTGTGCGA
>CAWJHI010000056.1:0-63114 GCA_963842485.1 Terriglobia bacterium
CACCATTTGGCTCCTTGGCGGAATGTGCGCCGCAACGGTGTATCGGTTATCGGCCACGGTAGCATCCTCCATTCTGTCGCCGCGGGAGAGTGGAGCGCGCGCCGTCGCGGCATGCGGCACGCGCCCGATGGTGAATCGCCAAGCCTGACCACGTCACCAAATGGCGCACTCTATCGCGCCCGGTTGTGATCCACATTGTTGGAATGCCAGGGTCCGACGGAAAGCGCGACGCCGGCGCGTCAAGGTCGGTCGATATAGACGATACAAGCCGGTTCGCAGTCCATGTCAGCAAGCCAAGCGAACGGCGCGGTGTTGATGGCGCGCAGCGCGCCCAGGCTGAAGATCGCGATGGCGGCGATCTTGATGAACACCATGGCTGTGTTGGCTTCGGCGCTTTCCCGAACGCCCCGGACCAGGACCCAGGTGACGGCCATGGTGATCAACAGCGCCGGGAGATTGTAGATGCCGGCGGGCGTGCCGGGGGCGGCGAACATCGGGTAGGCGATGGCGGGCGGAAGATGGATGCCGAAAATGTTGTCGCCCAAATCTTGGAGATAGGCGGAGAAGCCTACGGCCACCGACATGTTGGCTACCGCGTATTCGAGAATCAGGTCCCAACCGATGATCCATGCGAAAATTTCGCCCAGGATTGCGTACGCGTAGCTGTAGGTGCTGCCGGCGATCGGGATCATCGAGGCTAGTTCGGCGAAGCATAAGCCCGCGAACAGGCAGGCGACCAGCACCATCAGGAACGATACGATCAGCGCCGGACCCGCGCCGGGACGGCCGAGCGACGCAGCCGCGCTCTGGCCGTGCATGATCATGTCCAGCACCGTCGCCTGCAGCAGGCCGGGGTCTTTCAACTTGCCGGCGGCCGCGGTTCCCGTGACGGTGAAAATGCCCGGAGCCGATGACGATGCCTACGCCGAGGAAAGCGAGAGACCAAGGCCCCAGGGTCTTCTTCAACCGGTGCGCGGGCTCTTCCGACGACGCAATCAGCTCGTCGATCGACTTGGTCTGGAACAGGGACACGCTTGTGCGTTTAACGCTTGCGCTGGCCCTTGACCATCTTCTTCACTTTGCGCTTTTGCGAGCCGCGGGCGACGTCGGCGGCCCGGGGTTTCACGGCGGGAGCTTTCTTGCGCGCGGAGCGCTTCATTTGCTTGCGGACGGCTTTATCTTCAATCTTTTTTGTGTTCATTCAATCTTGATCCCTGCGTACTTCGCAATCAGTTTCTTCAACCCGTATCCGGGGAAACTCACCGTGACTTTGGTGTCCTCGCCGGAGCCTTCCAGGCGAAGCACCGTGCCGCGGCCGTACTTGGCGTGCTCGACCGTCGAGCCGGGGCCGAATTTCTTAACCGCTTTCTTAACCGTCACTGGCGGTCTTCGGGGCGGGCGCTGCTGCTGCCGCGGTTCGGTTCTCGATTCCCTGCGGCGCCGGCATTCCTCGTTCATTAAAAAACTGCCGGATATTCTCCACCGAGTTATAAGTCTTACCAGTATAGAGGTTCCGGCGCGCGCGCGTCGCGGACCTGGTAACGCTCGGCGGTGAGGTCGACGTGTCCCTGGTCGCCGCGAACGCGATCGAGGAGCGCGGGCGGGACCTCTTTCAGAAATCGCGAAGGGATGGATGGCTCACGCTGGCCTCCTCCGAAGCGGCGGCGATAGCGGGCCCAGGTCAGATAGAGGCGAGTTTCGGCGCGAGTCATGCCGACGTAACACAGGCGCCGTTCTTCTTCCATACCCGACTCGGAGTCGAGCGAACGGCTATGCGGGAACAGACCTTCTTCCAGGCCGGCGATGAAGACGATGGGAAACTCGAGTCCCTTCGCGTTGTGCATGGTCAGAAGCGAAACGGTGGCGCGCTCGTCGGCCGAGTCGGCGTCCGAGACCAGGGCGGCGTGGTCCAGGAAATCGCGCAGAGTTTCGCCGCGCTCGGATGCATCGGCGGCGGCGTTCAGTAATTCTTCCAGGTTGGCCAAGCGGCCGCGAGACTCTTCGGTGCCTTCCTGCTCGAGCATTTTGCGGTAGCCGGTGCGTTCGAGAACCGCTTCCAGCGTTTCGGCGACGGGTCGCGATTCCAGACCGCCAGTCAGTTCTTCGAATCAGGCGATGAAAGGCTGCAAGCGCGGTTTCGGCGCGCGGTGGAAATGCGTGTTCTTCGAGCATGCGCGCCGAGCGCGGACCATAACGCCAGTCGATTCGCGAGCGCGTACTGCTCGATCTGTTCGACGGTCGTGCGGCCGATGCCGCGCGCCGGGACGTTGATGATCCGCAGCAGGCTGATCGAATCCTGGGGACTGACCAGGACTTTCAGGTACGCCAGGATGTCTTTGATTTCGGCGCGTTGGTAGAAGCTGAATCCGCCCACCACCACGTACTTGCGTCCGTAGCGTCGCAGCGCTTCTTCGATCTGGCGCGATTGAGCATTGGTGCGATACAGAACCGCGACGCGATGCTCTGGGATCACGCGCCAGGGCGGCTCTCGATGGTGTCGGCGATATACAGCGCTTCGTTTTCTGAGTCGGGCGCTTCGTAGAGCGTGATCTTTTCGCCGGTCGCGGATTCGGTCCACAGCGATTTTCCGATCCGTTCGGTGTTGTTCGCGACCACGCCGTTAGCGGCTTCGAGAATGTTCTTGGTCGATCGGTAGTTCTGTTCCAGCCGGATGATGGTCGCGCCGGGGAAATCGCGCTCGAAGTCGAGAATGTTGCGGATGTTGGCGCCGCGCCAGCCGTAAATCGACTGGTCTTCATCGCCGACCACGCAGATATTCTGGCGCTCGGCCGTCAGCAGGCGCATCAGCTCATACTGGCTGCGATTGGTGTCCTGGTATTCGTCCACCATGACGAATTCGTACCGGCGATTCAGGCGTTCGCGCGTGGGGGCGTCGTGGGTGAGCAGGCGTACGGCTTCGAGCAAAAGGTCGTCGAAATCGAGCGCGTTCGATTCGCGCAGCTTGGCTTCGTACTTTTCATAGACGACGGCCAGGCGTCCGGTTATGGGATCGGTGGCCTTGCGGGCCATTTCGTCCGGAGTCTCTTTATGGCTTTTCGCGTTGCTGATTCGTGACAACGCGGCGCGGTACTGCATGAATTTCTCGTCCAGGCCGAGCTGGCGATAGACGCTTTTAAGAATCAGGATCTGGTCGTCGTCGTCGTAAATGGTGAAGCGCGTGGTGAAGCCGGGGCGAATGGAGGCGAGCGGGGCCCCTTCACGGCGCAAAAGGCGCACACAGAAAGAATGAAAGGTCGCGACGGTGGGGCTGTCGCCGGGGATGCCGCCGACCAGCGAATTGACCCGGTCGCGCATCTCGCCGGCGGCTTTATTGGTAAAAGTGACGGCCAGAATGGCCCAGCCGGGAACGCGATGAACGCTCATCAGGTAGGCGATCCGATGGGTGATCACGCGCGTTTTGCCGCTGCCGGCGCCTGCCAGGACCAGTAGAGGTCCTTCCGTATGCTGAACCGCTTCGCGCTGCCGCGGGTTCAGCCCCTCTAAAAAGTCCATGAAACCAAGATTTTAACACGTAGACGGATAACCGCATTTGAGGGTATGAAAAGACCAATATGAGGGGTATTGAATTAGTATTCCTATTACTGTAGAAGTGGACATGGTTTTGAAGCATGCCCCCGAGACTCCTGGTGTCATCCAGGCGCGATTAACCCACCTCCGTGGAAGAAAAGCAGTTCTGGACGATTTGATTCTTTGTCTGGAACGTTATTCGATCTATAGATTTCCCGAGCCGCACCGGCAGCCGGGGAAGCGAGGGGCGCAAAAGGCCCCTCGGCGAGTCGCTTGAATCGCCGGATTCAGGCATAAAGCCGGGTTGAGCTTGAGAGGCGCCGCGGCCAGCGTGCCGCGGACGCCTCCCCGCCTTGCGAAATCCGGCGTTCTGGCTCGATGCAAGTCAATCTAATGTTGTAACCTGACAATGAGCCGGTGCGCCTTTCTTACTGGACAGATTGGATTTTGAGACCCGTCGGCCACTCCGCCAAGGGAGCGAGGGGTGGCCGTGCTGGTTGAGTTCGAACTCATCGAGCGGGCCCGTAGCGGTGACGATGGCGCTTTTAACCAGGTGGTTCAGGCGTACCGGAAGCGGATCCTGGGTACCATCGCGCGGCTGATCGGAAGGCCCGAGGATGTGGAGGATGTAGGGCAGGAGGTGTTTCTCCGGCTGTATTATTCTCTGGACCAGTTGCGGACGCCCGAAGTATTCGAGCCGTGGTTGTACCGGTTAACGGTAAACGCGGCGTATGATTATCTGCGCCGCCAGCGGCGCCGGCAGGAAAGCCGGATGTCGGACTTGAGCGAGCAGCAGGTGATGATGGCGGACGCGGCTGCGGGTGGCAAGCAGCGGGACGAAGATCAGCGGCGGACGAAGGTTCGGGAGCTGGTGCAGTCGCTACTGGACAAAGTCAGCGAGGAAGACCGGGTCCTGCTGACGTTGAAGGAAGTGGAAGGGCTTTCGTTAAAGGAACTTGAGCAGGTGTATGGGGTTAACGAGAACGCCCTGAAGGTAAGATTGTTTCGAGCCCGGCAGAGGGTGCTGAAGGCCTATGAGGCCGGAGGCGAATGACCCGGAATACCGGCAAGAGGTGTAGAATGAATCGCATGCCAGACGGTGACAAACTCGACGCGTTGTTTGTGGAATATCGGAATGCGTGCCCGGACCCGGAGGCGAGCGCCGGATTCATGCCGGGCTTGTGGAAGCGGATTGAGGCCCGGCGCTCCGGTAACTTGAACGTGTTTCGCAGGCTGGCGCAGGCGTGCGTGGTGGCGACGCTGGCTCTCACCGTGATTATGGGCGCTGTGCTGATTCCGCGTCTTGAAAAAGCGCCCATCTATAGCACCACTTACGTGGACGTGCTGGCGGCCAACCATCCCAACACGTACGTGGATATTTTCACCGGCGACATCAAGTAAATGAAGTTCTCCCGCGCGGCAATTGCGTTCTATGTGGGGCTGGTCTTTGCGAGCGGCGTGGTTCTCGGCGCCTTCGGGCACCGGCTGTACGCCGTTTCGACGACCAATACCAAAGGAACGAAGATGCCGCCAGAGGAGTTTCGCAAGAAGGTCGTGGCCGAGTATCAGTCGCGGCTGAAACTGAACGACGATCAGGTCGCCAAGCTGAACATGATCCTGGACGAGACTCGTGCCCGCATTGAGGACACGCGCCAGAAAATGCATCCCGCATATCAGAAGATCCGCGAGGAGCAAAACGAAAAGTTCCGGAACATGTTGAGGCCGGACCAGCAGGTGGAATTCGACAAGATGCACAAAGAGCGGGAAGAGCGGCAGAAGCAAAACAACCGAGCTCCCGGGCCGGGACTTTAAAGCTTAGCCGCCTTACTTGGTAACTGGCTGCAGCTTCTTCTTGGCTTCGGCTGCGTCCTTCACCTTCTGATACTTCTTCTGGAAACGGTCCACGCGGCCTTCGGTGTCGATCAGCTTCTGGCGTCCGGTAAAGAACGGATGGCAACTGGAGCAGATTTCCACACGAATGTCGCCCTTGTGCGTGGAGCGCGTGCGGAACGTGTGGCCGCAGGCGCAGACGACGTTGACTTCTTCGTAAGCGGGATGGATGCCGGGTTTCATAAGGGGAAATCTCAGTTTAGCACAAAAGCAAAAACCCCACGCGGCCTCATCGGACCGCGCAGGGTTCGTTTTAATTCAGATCAGACTCAGCTTCGCGTGAGTAGGCCGGTCCACAGGAGCAGCGGCCTCGTCACTGAACGAAACCTGAACGTTCGGAGTGTCGACTTTAAGAGTCGGCCACCTCACGCGTGTTTTGAGTGCAGTCTTTACTACCAGGTATCATTCGACTGGACCACCTCCTTTCTCAGTGATGCCCCCATCATAAGACGGGTGGTGCCAAGTGTCAAACAATTTATGCCGGTCTTGGCGAGGTCACTCAGAGAGCGTGAAATTGACGTCGATCTGCGTGATTACTTCGACAGGCTCGCCGTTCAACAGCGTCGGCTTGTAGACCCACTGCTTCACGGCATCCGTCGCGGCGGGAATCAGCAGCGGGTGGCCTGACATCAACTGAAGACTCTGGATGGTTCCATCCTTGTTGATGATCGCGGTAAACTGCACCACGCCCTGAATGCGCGCCTGTTTGGCGAGCGATGGATAGGCCGGCGTTACCTTCAGAATCAGGTTGGCTGCCTGGACGTTGCCGCCCACGCGAATGCGCATCGGAGTGGCGCCCGCGGCTGTGGCGGGCGAGTTCTGCACAGTGCCCAAATATTGAGGTGGCTGGGCATTTCCGGCGCCGGTTCCGACGCCGCCTCTTACGCCGCCCGCCACGCCCTGCGATGGCCCTGGAGCGGGCAAGCCCAGCGACAGATTCACCGTCGCCTCATGTGCGCCGTTGATCGAAATGTTGCCGCGGAAATGCTCGTCTACTTGCTGGGCCGCTTCGAGGATGCGCTGGATGGAGCCCGCCGGGAGTTGATCCCCTTCATGCACGGGCAGAAGGTTGCGTACTTTCTGCTCGACCTCGGGAGGCGCGCCAGTGAAATTGATGCTCTTCACCACCGCGGGCGCGGCCGCGGCCTGGGGAGGAGCGCTCAGAATTTCCCGCGTGACGATCTTCGACGGCGTCAATGGCATTGCGTCGAACCTGACCGTTACTCGCACGGTGGACGGCGCGCCTTCGGAGTAATGCCATTGCAGTACGCTACGCAACACAGGTTTGCGCAGCTCCTCAGGTCCGCTGACCACGCGGGCATCGGTGACTTCGCCCTTGGAATCGACGGATGCGTCCAACACCACGGTTCCTTCGCCCCTGGCGCCACCGCGGGAAATCGGCGCGCGATGCATCAGTGGAGCGCCGGGGTCGATGGTGATCGCCGGGTCGTCGCCCAAAACCGCGCTGGTCGATTGCGGCTGCGGCGCCGCTTGAGCCGGGCTTTGCAACGGGAAAAACCAGACCGCTACGCACGCGGCGGTGAGCACGGCGGAACATACCGTGGTCACACCGGCGAGCAGGCGAGCTTTCGACATACGATTCTCCTTCAAAACGGCGGCCACTCGCGAGGCGAGCTGGCGTTTCTTCAGAAATAAGGGAGCCGGCGCCACGTCCGACCCTTGATAGCCTGGCCAACCAGTCCCTTCGATCTTCTGCGCGGCAACCGCGACCAATGCGTCCAGGTACCGTTCGCGATCGCGCGTCAGGCTGACCACTTCGAGATCGACGGTTTGTTCGCGCGCAAGTTGAATCTGGCTGAGCACGTACCAGATGGCGGGATGGAACCACAGCATCGCGCGCAGAAATTCTTCGCCGATCACGAACAACCAGTTCGCGCCGCCTGACGTGGACCAGCTCATGGCACGCGATGGCCTCGCGCAAGGCGTCAGAAAGCTCGTTGATGCGCGACGGCAGCAGAATCGACGGCCGCAGCCAGCCGAAGGTGACGGGCCCGGAAACGGTATCGGAGACATACCACAACACGTGCGCGCTTTCAAAAGGAACCGGCGGGTGACCCAGGACTCGCGCGGCGTGAAGATGGCGGCGCAGGCGCAGGAACCCGATCGCGATCCACAGCATTCGCAGCGCGGCGCCGGCCGCCGCCAGTGCCAGCAGATATTCGCGGCGCCACACGAAGGCCGGATGCGGCGTGGTGTCGTGGGTGATCACGATCGGCGCCGCCGTGAGCGTGACGCCGTACACACTGCCGTCCACCGCATGCGTCCACGGCTCGACGGCCGGCAGCAGGATCGCCATGATCAGGATTCCCTGCCAGAACAACAGCCGCGCGCGTGGATACTTCAAGGTCAACGCCGCGAGGGCGGCAAACGCGACCAGTACCGCGACCTGTGCGGACCAGGCCAGAAGATTATCGAGCAACCAAGCAGGCGTCATCGCTGCCTCCGTGCGGTCTTGATGGTCCGGCGGATTTCCTCCAGATCCGTCTCAGTTAGACGGCGGTCCTCGACTAAATGTGCCAGGAGCGGTTCGGCCGCTCCGTTGAAGACGCGATCCAGGAATTCCCGGACCATGGAACGAATCACCTGCTTCTGGGGCTGGGCGGGCTGATAGACGTAGGCTCGTTCCGCTTGCTGCTTCTTGAGATACCCCTTCTGTTCGAGGATGTTCATCATGGTCATCACCGTGGTGTAGGCGATGCGGCGATGCTCGAGCATGGTCTCGTAAACTTGCCGCACCGTGGCGGTGTCTAACTTCCAGATGACCTTCATGATTTCGAGCTCTTGTTCGGTAAGAGTCGGCTTGGCGGGACGCATACTATGAAATTAGTACGAGTCGATTCGAAAGTCAAATGTTATTGATATGCTAGTGACTTAGTACTAATGTGTTAGTATGTTCCAACAGACCTTCGTCGAGCAACGCAACCAGACCCGCAAGGGCGCATCCGTATTCGCATCGTTCGTGATGCAAGTGCTGGTGATTGTGGTCTTCGTGCTGATTCCGCTGATCTATACGGAGGTTCTGCCGAAGGCCACGCTCATGACCGTTCTGACGGCTCCTCCTCCGCCCCCGCCTCCGCCTCCTCCGCCCGTGATTCAGAGGGTGGTCAGAATCACGCGCCAGTTCGACGGCCGCCTGTTGGCGCCCAAGAAGATCCCGGATCAGGTGGCGATGATTCAGGAGGATAGCTTACCGCCTTTGGCGTCCGGCGTCGGCGTGATCGGGAGCGTGCCGGGCGGCATCGGGTCGCCGGACGGGATGATCAGCGGGATCATTAATGTAGCTCCCGCTGCGGCGCCTCCGCCTCCGGCGGTGAAAGATCCGCCCAAGCCGCCGCCCACTCAGCGCCTTCGCGTAGGCGGACAGGTGCAGCAGGCGATGTTGATCCGGCAGGTGAAGCCCAACTATCCGTCGCTGGCGAGACAGGCTCGCATCTCGGGTACCGTCCGGTTCACCGCCATCATCGGCAAGGACGGGACCATTCAAAACCTGCAACTGGTCAGCGGCCACCCACTGCTGGTTTCGGCGGCCAGGGACGCCGTGTCTCAATGGCTATACAAGCCCACCTACCTGAACACCGAGCCGGTGGAAGTGATCACACAGATCGAAGTGAACTTTACGCTAGGCCAGAACTAGGCGCAGCCACTCTTTTACTCGCGCGCGCAGACTTGACCGGTCGGACGGAAACAAATCGCCGATCACGGCAACGGAGTCCGCGCCCGCCTGAATCACGCTTCGGGCATTCGCGCGCGTGATCCCTCCAATGGCGGCCAGCGGGCGATCGGTGAGCGCGCGCAGGCGGCGGAGTTCATCGACGCCAACCACGGGATCCGGGTTCTCCTTGGTGGAGGTGCCGAAGATGGGACCCAGCGCAAGATAATCCACCGGCTCAGACGCGGCGGCGCGAAGCTGCTGCTCATTGTGCGTCGAGTAGCCGATCTTCCGGCCGGTTCCAGTGATGCGGCGAGCATCGGTGGGAGGAAGATCGCCTTGTCCCAAATGCAAAGCCGCGCCGGTCAGAGCCGCGAGATCGGCGCGATCGTTTACCACCAGGAGCGCGCCGGCCTGGCGGCATAAATCGACGATCTTTTCAAGGTCGGCCATGGTCTCACGGCCGAAAAATCCCTTGTAACGGAACTGAAGAATTTCAGCGCCCGCGTCCAGAATTTCTTCCGCCGCCTGAACCGGCTCAAAGGCGCATCGCCGAGCCGTTTCTACATCGAGAATGGGGTAAAAGGCCGGAAGCATCAGAATTCTCTATCATAAAATAATCGTTCATTATTTGCGAAACGACGCCCCACTCTCAGTAGCAATAAGTTAACGGTAAGTTCACGGGCAGCCCGTTAATGAGATGTAAAAAAATTGTAAAAACGTAACATTGAATGGTCCAAGCGCAACGCCTTGGCGCATAATGGTCGCAGTCAGACAACCAGGGGGTTAATTTGTGATTCGCAAGTCAGCGGCAGCAGTGCATGCCAACGGTGCTCTTAGCGATTCGGGCGGAGCAGCCGAAAGTCATTTAAATCAGGACGATTGCCCGTGCATGGAAACTTCAGGCACGGTAGTGGCGATGCGCCACGTTCCCGGATTCCGGGTGATCGAAAATCATTATCCCGCCGGGCTGGAGCTTTCCCGGCACGTTCACGAACACGCATACCTAAGCTATGTACTGGAAGGCCCTTACGGGGAATCGTATGGAAATTCGGCCAGCGTAACTTGCGCTCCCAGAGTGCTTCGATACCTGCCTCCAGGGTTGCCGCATGCCAATACGTTCGATTCGGGTTCGCATTGTCTGGTGGTGGAGGTGGATCGCGAAGCATTGAAGCGCGTGAACGAGCACACCGCGGCGCTGGACAAACCCGGCGAGATTCAGGGAATCGGATCCACTTGGCTGGCGCAGCGGCTGTATCACGAGTTTCGCCAGGGCGACGAACTGGCGCTGGTTTCGCTGGAAGGAATTTTGCTGGAGATGCTGGCCGAAGGCGCCCGGCATGCCGGAGCGACGGGACCCGTGGCGGTGATTCCGCGCTGGCTGCGGATCGCTCGCGAGTATCTGGAAGCGAATTTCCTGCGCCCGCTCAGTCTGGCGGAAATCGCCGGAGCCGCTGGCGTTCATCGCGTGCACCTGTCGCGCGAGTTCCGCCGCTACTTTTCGACCACCGTCGGCGAGTTCCTGCGGCGCAAGCGAATTGAGCATGCCTGCCATCTGGTCTCGACCACCAACACGGCGCTGGCCGAGATCGCGATGACCTGCGGCTTCTCCGATCAGAGTCATTTCTCTGCGACGTTCCGCCGCCAGGTGGGGTTAACTCCGGCGCGGTTTCGCCAGATGGCGCAAGCTCGTTAAGTTCCCAAGTCCTTCCTTCCACCGGCGCAAGCGCATTTTACGCTTGCGCCTTTTTTTCACTTCGCCGCGAGGCTCCATACGCCAACTTTGAAATCGCCCGGTGCGGAAAATTCGCGCCAGAGGTAGTGGCCCTGAACTTGCGCGTTGACTTGATCGAACGTGCCCAGGCCGTGATCGCTCCTCAGCCACAGCACGTACCGGATGTTGTTCTGCTCCAGCCACTGCGCGCTGTTGGGCAGCGCGGCCCAATAGAAACGGTCGATTTCCGCATGGCGCTGGTCGATGTCGGGACGATAGCCGCGCCAGATGTCCTCATGATTCGGCCAGCCGAGGAACGCGGTCTGTCCGGCGAAGATCGTCAATGCGGGAGGCGCGACATAGGACCGGTCGGGAATCCGCTGAAGGACCAGCGACTGCGGCTGCGATGCGAGAAATTCGAGTACTGCGCGCTCCGGCGGATCGTCGCGGATCCACTGAGCGCCGTCCAGTTGGCCCAGATGGCGCTTCGGCACATTCCAGAACTGCCCGGCTAGTTCACGAGAGTACGTGCAGACCAAAAGCAGTATGGCTACCGTCCCCCATCGGCAGATTGGCGACGGGGACCGCAAATTCACGGCTCCGGCCACCAGCATCGTCCCCGAATAAATCCAGGACCACCATTTGAGCACGGTGTTGAAGCGCTCGAATTTGCCGCCGTAAATGTCGTCCACAAACAGAAACTCAGACGCCGCCAGCAGCGCGATCCAAATCGCGCAGAAGGCGAGCGACTGCCGCGTCCGTTCCCCGAAACACAGGTGCAGCAGCAGCAAAACCAGCACCGGATAGAAGACCAGCAAGCCGGGCAACAGCGGTGTATGGGCGCCGCGAGGCACGAAACGGATGGCGTTATGCAACTCCACCGATTGAGAAGCGAAGCGAACCAAGAATGGCTCTATCAGTAGCAGCGATCCGCCCAAACCCGCGGCCAGCATCTTCCACGACACCGGCAACCGAGCCCACGCGCGGTAGTACATCCACGCACCAACCAAAACCACTTGCAGCGGAAGATCCCACGCGTTCGACGCAATGGTCAACGGGACCGTCGCGCCCAAAACGACATGCGCAGCCGCCACGGCTTCTTCCGCCTCGATCAGCCCGATGGAGAGGAGTGCAAGCATCAGCAGGAGATAACCGCTCAACGGCGGATGGAAGTCGCCCAGGCCGGCGAGGTAGGAGAGAAGCTCCACCGGAAGATCCAGCGAGTCATGTTCAGAAACATGGCTCTTGCGAATCAGCCATTGGCCGAACGGACGCGTCGCTTCCTTCGGATTCAGAGCGCTGCCCATGAACCGGATGCTCGAATACAGCGCCGGTGACGGCATAACCAGACGAATGAATGGAGAAACGCCGGTTCCTCCAATCAGCAGCGCCATGGTCAGGAGCAGGGCCGGCATCCTCCGGTGCACCAGCAGCCAACTGGCCCCGGCGGCGGCAGTGACCGCGCACGCGATCAGGACGCAGATCGCCAGATTGTACGCGGTTCCGGCAGGAATCGCCAGAATGCGCGCCATCAACGCCGCTGCGTAATGTTGCAGTGCGTAATACATGTCGAAAGGGTATGGAGGAAGCCAGCGATCCACCGGCGGAAGTTTTCCGCCATGCAGATAATTCGCCACGAACGTGACGTCGGTGATCTTTTCGGAGGATGCATCGATGTCGGGAAACGCGTAGCGCCACGCCAGCGCGTAGGCGAAGGCGCCGAGGAACACGCCTTCGGTGGGCCAGTTTTCGATCAAAACCCGCCGCTGCCGCGCGATGGCCCACATGGAACCCAGCGTTGTGATCGGCCACACCCAATGAAGCGAGCCGAATCCGGCAAAGTGCTCTAGAAAAAAAGGAACCGCCGCCAGAAGCGGAGAAGCGGTTCGCGCCAGCACCCACGATGTGAAAAACCCTCGCGTCGCAAGCGCCAGTCCGGTCAGATTCACCAGCAGGAGCCCGACGAGAGTAAGGTTGGCGAGATGAACCATAGCCGGAGCGAAATCATTATCGCACCGAGGCCTTTAGTTCACAAAAATGTTCAAGCCGCTTTGCGTGGACGCCGTCCCCACCGTCACCACCACGCCCATGGCTCCAGGCGCGACGTAGCCGGCAGGCACGCGGGCGTTAATTTGCAACAAGCCCGGATAGCCGGTCACTGGGCCCGCATACAGCACCTCGGCCGAATACCCGCCGATGGCGACGGAAATCGGCAGACCGGTCACGCCCTCACCGGTTCCGAATAAGACCACGATGGACCCACGCTGCGCGGGATTCGTCGCGGAGTTGGGCGTGCCGTCCTGGTTGGAAGCGATCAGATTTCCCAATGGATCGACGTACAAAGCGGGCGCGGCGTCCACCACCGACGCCGGGATCTGTGCCAGCAGATTGCCCTGATTCAGAATCTGGATGTTGACGCTCGGCTGACCTTCCAGTTGCGGCGGCACGCGAACCAGCAGAGTAGCGCCGCTGAGCGAGACCACCGGAGCGGAGATGGTTCCGAACAGGACTTGAGTTTGGGCCGCATCCGGCGGAGCAAGCCCGGTGCCGAGCAGGTCTATCAGCATTCCCGGCGCCAGCGGTCCCGGCTGAAGGCTAGCCGCGTTGACGGCGCTGACCACCAGAATCGGCGCGATGTTGACCGCGGGTCCCGGCGTCAGGCTTCGAACGCGGTTGTTTTCGAGATCGGCAATGTACAGCAACCCCGCGGGACCGGTGGCGACGTCCCACGGGAAACTCAGTTCCGCGTTGGGAGCGTATCCGCCATCGCCCGTAAATCCCGGCACTCCCGTGCCCGCGATCACCAGGATCGCGCCGGTGGGGCCCACCCGCAACACCTGCTGCAAGCCGGTATCGGCGACATAGGCATTCCCGGCATTGTCCACCGCAACGCCGCGTGGAATATTCCACGAGCCTTCGCCGATGAGGGTCACCTGGCCCGCCGGGGTCAACATTTTTACATGTGGTCCGCCCGCTTCGGTGAAGTACAGATTGCCCACGGCGTCGAACGTCATTCCGCGCGGGCTCTTCAGGTTCGCGACGATGGTGGTCACAACACCGTCCGGCATGGCTTCGAATATCCCGCCAGTGTCGGCGATGAACACGTTCCCCTGGCCGTCGGGGACTGCGTAGACCGGCGAGCTGAGGCCCGCGCTGGGAAACGGAAGCATCGTGCCGGACTTGGAAACGATGCGGATCCGATGATTGCCCGTATCGGCGATATAAAGGTTGCCCTGCGCATCCGTCGTAACCGAAGAAGGCGCGTTCAGCGTGGCTTTCACGGCCAGCTCCTCATCCCCGCTATTGCCTGCAACCCCGGTGCCCGCGACCGTCGCGATGGTTCCGTCCAGCGCAACCCGTCGAATGCGATGGTTATCGCGATCCGCTATATAGATGTTGCCAAGCGCATCGGTCGAAACCCCGGCGGGATGCTGCAGGCTCGCTGAAGCCGCCGGTCCGCCGTCGCCAAACGCGGGACTGGCTCCGCCGGCGACCACCAGGCTGGGACCGGTGAAGGAAATTCGTTCCGCCACCGTGACGTTCGCCGCATACAGATAACCGTCGCTTCCGAAACAGATATCGTGCGCTGCAATCGCGAACGCCGAGACCGTGCCATTGGTCTGAATCGTGAGGATCTGGCCGGCGGCCTGGTCGGCGATGTAAATGCCGCCGATGGCGTCCGAAACCATTCCAGTCGGCAGGGAGGCGCGCGCGATCGACGAAATCGATCCGTTCGAAACCTTGCGGATCAGGTGATTCTGCGTGTCGCCGATGTAGAGGTTGCCCAACCGGTCGAAAGCCAGAGCCGCCGGATACGAAAGCTGCGCGTTGATTGCCGCCATGCCGTCGCCCGAATAGCCCGCGACACCGGTGCCCGCGGCCGTCGTCAGCGTTCCATCCTGCGCCAGGCGATAGACGCGCTGCCCGCCAAAATCGGAAACGTACATGGACCCACGCCCATCCCACGCGATGTTGCGCGGGGACACCAGCGCCAGCATCGCCGCCGGACTTCCGTCATTCGCGCCGCCCGCGGGAAGCGATCCGCCGCCCGCCGCCGTCGTGATGTTTCCACTCGTGTCGACGCGCCGTACACGCCCGTTGCCCAGGTCCGCGATGTACAGATTCCCCGTCCCGTCCAGTGCGACGCCATACGGCGAATTCAACTGCGCCGCGTTCGCCGGCCCGCCGTCCCCCGAAAATCCGGCGAAACCGGTGCCCGCAAACGTAGTGATCAGACCCGCGCGCGTCACTTTTCGCACACGCTGATTCGCAGCGTCGGCGATGTACAGGTCACCATTCACATCGGCAGCAATCCCCTCGGCTTGAAACAATATTGCCGCCGTCGCGGCGCCGCCGTCTCCAACCCAACTGCTCCCCGCGGCGGTCGCAATGGTGTAGGAAATATCGTATCCGGCTGCAACGGTTGCACCCAGCAGGAACCACAGGGCGAAGAGCGGGCGCACAGAAAATAAATCCAACATCTTTACGTAATTCAGTGCGAAGCGTGCGGGAATTCTCTCATCGCTCATCGCGCAGGCGATGAGAAAAGCGTGAGTACTTTTATCCGCTTCTTAGCCGCTCTCCTGCTTGCCTCCGGTTGCGCATTTTCGCAGCCCGCTTTGCGTTTCAAAACGCGGTCGATCGAAACCGCTTCGGGCGCCCCCGTCGCGAACCTTCACAGTCCGCACGCCTTCGGCCGCGGCCACCTGCTGCTGCAATTCGAGAATCAGCCGTCCACGGATGTCGTCGCCGAGCTCAAGAACCGCGGCGTGAACGTCTTGCAGGACGTGCCTGAGAACGGACTGTTGGTTTACATCGACGGTCCCGTCGGCGTCCTCGGACTCGGAATTCGGTTCATGGCGCCGCTCGATCCGGTCGATAAGATCAGTCCCCTGGTCACAGCGGGCAGCTTCGTGCTGGTTGAGTTTCATCCCGACGTGGATAGCAACACAGCAAGCTCGCTGATGCTGAATCTCGGGATGACAACTCTGGCCAACCCGGACTTGAGCCCGCATCACGTTCTGATTTACGCCAACGATTCCACGCAAGTCGCGGAGCTCGCAAAGCTGGATGAAGTGGCGTATATTTTCCCTGCTTCCGATGCGCTGGTCAACGGCGTCCCCACGCGCGCCTGCGCCGGAGCTCTGACCGTCAACGGAGCCACCGCGCAATCCATCCCCACCTACGGCAATGGCTGGGGCGGACCCGGCCACGGTTCAGCGGCGCTCACGTATGTGTTCAGCAAAATGACGGAAAAGCTCGCGCCGGCCGCCGCGGAGGCGGAGATTCAGCGCGCCATGGCGGAGTGGTCGAAAGCCGTGAAGGTCACCTGGCAGCAGGGCGCCAACGCAACCGGTCCGCAGACCGTGAACATTCTTTTCGCCAGCGGCGATCACGGCGATGGCTATCCTTTCGACGGCCCGGGCGGAGTGCTGGCGCACACGTTTTATCCCGCGCCGCCGAATCCGGAACCGATCGCCGGCGACATGCATTTCGACGATTCGGAAAGCTGGCACATCGGCGCCAATACGGACCTGTTCAGCGTCGCGCTACATGAGCTGGGGCACGCGCTGGGGTTGGGCCATGCCGATGATCCGAGCGCGGTGATGTATCCCTATTATGGAATGCACACGGCTCTTTCGCCGCTCGATATCGGCACGGTGCAGACGTTGTATGCGGCACAGGGTGCGTCGCCGGCACCAGTTCCAACGCCGTCTCCAGCGCCCACTGCTCCGCTCGTGTTGACCGTCAATTCCACCGCCAGTTCCACCACCGCGGCGACGATCAATCTTTCAGGATCGGCATCGAGCGGAAAAGGAGGAGTCGTCGTGTCATGGACTGCCAGTCAAGGCGCTTCGGGATTCGCGCAGGGATCCAGCCCGTGGACCATCACCGCCATTCAGTTGGCGATTGGCTCGAACACGATCACCATTTCGGCCAGCGACACGGTGACTCGCGTCTCCCAAGTGCTCACGGTGACCCGCACGACGGCATCATCGCCGACGACTCCGACGACCCCGACCACACCCACCACCCCGACCACGGGCGTAAAAGATACGACGCCGCCAACACTCACCATCAATTCGCCTTCTTCGACCTCGCTATCGACGTCGGCGACGTCCATCGCCTTCAGCGGCACCGCGAGCGACAATGTCGGCGTGACCGCGGTCACCTGGTCGACCAACACCGGCACCTCCGGCACGGCAGCGGGGACCGCTCAATGGAGCGCTTCCATTCCGTTACTGGTGGGTTCTAACGCGGTAACCGTTCGCGCGACCGATGCAGCCGGCAACGTCGCGTGGCGCAGCGTAGTGGTCAGCCGGCAATAGCCTGGTGAACTGACTCGCGGCTCGCTTAAGTTGCGGACATTTCAGCGAGCCGGGACCACCGGGAGCGGACACGACGATCATCTTAGCATCAACACGAGCTTCACCAATCACCGGACCGCTGCACTAACCTATCGGCGTTGATCTTCAAACGCCCCGCCGGTGCTCTGCCGGCTCGGCTGACCCGCATTCAGCGGCATCGACCGGATCCGCTCTCCCGTCGCCGCGAAGACCGCGTTCGCCACCGCCGGCGCAATGGTGACGATGGGAGTCTCACCCGCGCCCGCCGATGCCAGATCCTTGCGATCCAGAAGCACCACGTCAATCTGCGGCGCGTCCCGGAAACGCGGCACGCGATAACGCGCAAAACGAGGGTTCAGAATCTTGCCGTCGGCGAAGTCGATGGCTTCAAACAACGCGCCACCCAACCCCTGCACGATGGAGCCTTCCACCTGGTTCTTCAATTGATCGGGATTCACCACCGCGCCGCATTCGAACGACTCCACCACTCGGATCACGCGCGGTGCGCGGCCCGCTTCGCAGCGCACTTCGGCGCACGCCGCCACGTAACTGCCTTTTTCGAACCCGCCGGCGATCCCGAACCCCACGCCCGATTCAGCCTTGCGTTTGCCCCATCCGAATCGCTCCGCCGCGGCCTGAAGCGCCGCACGAAATCGCGCGTCTTTCAGATTGCGCAACCGGAACTCCAGCGGCTCCACCCCCGCCGCCGCCGCCAGTTCATCCATATGAACTTCGCGCGCAAAATGATTCGCGGTCGCCGCCAATCCCCGGTACGAGCCTTGCCGCAGCGGATAATTCGAAGCGTGAAACACGATCTTCCGGTTGGGGATGTCATACATCGTGCCGATTCCGGAGGTGCCGGAATTGTAGTTGTGAAATTCCCACGCGGTGATTTTTCCGCTCTGATCCACGCCGCTGCGCACTTCGATCACGCCCGCGGGCCGGAAATACGCCCACGTGAATTCTTCCTCGCGCGTCCAAACCACTTTCACCGGTTTGCCCGCCGCCTTGGCCAGCCGCGCCGCCTCGATCGCCGCCTCGCCCGTATGCTTTCCGCCGTAACCGGAGCCGGTGTCGGGCATCAGCACGCGCACATTCTGCTCCGGCATGTGAAACGCCTGCGCCAGTTCGTTTTGAACGCCGAAAGGCCGCTGCGTGCCGGTCCAGACGGTCAGTTTGTCGCCGTTCCAATCGGCTACCGCGGCGCGCGGCTCAAGCGGAGCGTGCGCGATGTAGGCGATGGTGTAACTCGATTCCAGCTTGTGCGCGGCCGCGGCCAGCCCTTTTTCGATGGAGCCGGTTTCGGCCGGTGCCGCGCCGCCGCGCTCGTTCGGAGCCGGCTGCTTCAGATCGGTGAACAGCGTCTTCGATGACGTCTGCGGCTCCGCCCTCCATTGCGCCTTCAACGCGGCCAGCGCCTGGTCGGCGGCGAAAGGAGTGGTCGCCGCAACCCCGGCGAACCCGTTGTCATGCACCACCGTCACGCCTGCCATCGACTGCGCCGCGCCCGCATCCAGCGACACCAGCGTCGCGTTAAACTTTTCAGGCCGCAGAATGCGGCCGTACAGCATTCCCGGCAGCTTCACGTCGGATGCATAGCGATGCCGCCCCGTCACGATCTCGCGTCCGTGAACTTTCGCCGCCGAAGTGCCCATCACCTTCCACTCCGCGGTCGGCCTCGGTTTCGCGGCGCCCGTCACGCCCTTCACCAGCGTTTCGCCCTTGGCGATTCCAGCGAAATCGATCGATTCCCACGGCCCCGCGGGCAGCAACTGTCGAGCCGCCGCCGCTGCCTTGCGAATCTGCGGCACCATTTGTGGCGTGGTCATGCTCCCGAACGTGCCCATATCGTACGGAACCCGCTCCGTGTCGCCCATCACTAGTTCGATCGAAGTCAGCGGCGCGCCCAGTTCTTCCGCCACAGCCTGTGTGAGCGACGTGCGCGCGTTCTGGCCCACTTCCACCTTACCCGTGTAGACCGTCACTACGCCCTGATTATCGATATGCAGCCATGCGGCGATTTCCTGCGGAGTCGCATGTCCGCCGCGCCCGCGTCCGCCTCCCGATTCCTGCGCTCGCGCACGGGCGATGAAGGAAACCACCACGATTCCTCCGCCCAGCGCCTTGAAAAACCCGCGCCGGTCGAAGGAGAAATTATAAGCCGGGCCCTCCAGCAGTTCGTAACGTTCCGGTTCGATGGGGATCATGCCGCGTGCCTCCTCATCTTCTGTGCCGCCAGCCGCACGGCCGCGACAATTCTCGGATAGGTCCCGCACCGGCACACGTTGCCTTGCATCGCCTGCATGATTTCGGCGTCGCTCGGATTCGGGTTCTTCTGAAGCAGCGCCACCCCCGAGACGATCATCCCCGGCGTACAGTATCCACACTGCATCGCGTCCGCTTCGAGAAAGGCTTCCTGGAGCGGATGGAGCGCTCCTTTGTCTTCAATTCCCTCAATCGTGGTGATGTGCCGGCCTGCGGCCGCGGCAGCTTTTGTCTGGCAGGACCGAGCCGGCCGCCCGTCGATCATGACAGTGCAAGCGCCGCACTGCCCTTCTCCGCATCCATATTTAGTGCCGGTCAGGTCCAGCTCCTCGCGCAGCGCGGTAAGCAAGGTCCGTTCAGGCTCGGCGTCGATGCTATGGCGCGAGCCGTTCACCATGATCTCGATTGTGCGTGCCATAAGGGTCTCTCGGTTTGAGTATATACCTAGCTACTTCCGCAGGCGGCGCAAATCGGGCAAAGGATGATATACTGAGCTTCGGAGCTAGCTTCTTTAACGTAGCTAACGTACTGATTCTTCGGGGCGTGGCTCAGCCTGGCTAGAGCGCCTGGTTCGGGACCAGGAGGTCGGTGGTTCGAATCCACTCGCCCCGACCACCCATCCTTCCTGTTTTCATGACGCTACGGCCAACGTCCGCGTTACGTTTCTGATTGCCGTTTCGGAAGTGTGCCCAGAATTGTGGCCAATCCTGCTGGATCTCGATCAAAGGACGCACAACAGTTTGGATGACAGGCGACTTCATAAATCCCGGCGGGGCCACGATCCGTCCCCAGAGGTTCGGAACGACAACCCACGCCGTATCGTTTTCCTTGGGCTGGGTTACCGCGCGCCGATTTACCGCACCGGCGAGAGCAAGCACTGCAACGATGCCCGGGTAATCGATCGGGACCTGCATCCGCACGGCGACATCGCGAACGAATCGACGGAAAGAGACGGGGATGAGGTCTTCGTCAAAGCGCTGAACTGTCGGCAGTTCACCCTGGATGGGTGCTGGATCCGGCCAATCGTCTGCCGGACCTGAATCGGACTGCCAACGTGCCCGCCACGTTGCAAGCGTGGCCGCGGTGAGTACGGCGTGCTTGCTGACGAGTTCTCGAAGCTGCTCGACCGTTCCGCCCTTCATGCAGGCCACAGGGCACCTCATGGAGCGCGAACGCCTCCACGTAAGCGTCGGCGAGTGCAAGGATCGTTTCTCGCACTTGCTCTGCCGCACATTTGGTTAGAGCGGGTAGGTAGCCTCCAACATTGCGGGTGAGCCTTACTTGAGCTAGTACTTGATAGCGCTTCTCTGCGAACTCTCTAAGAATGCGATCCTGCGCAACCGCAAACGCATCATTAGCGAATTGTTTTGGTCCACCCTGTCGATATCCTGCCGATTCACTATTGGAGGCGGTCATACCGAGACATAATCTGCCCTAAATGTCGTTTTACCACTGTGGGGAGTCCTGTGGGGATGCTGTTTAGAAATGCGTGGAGTGAATAGCGCAACTGAGAGCAACTGCGCTCAGGGCGGTCCCCACAATGGACCGCGTGCCATCCGTCGCGAGTGGCTCGGTCTGCCTCAGGAGCAAGATTCCTAGCTACGACGATCACTCCTTAGCAATGTATAACTACCTTCTGTTGCATCAGTTTACAAGTTCTTAAGCCGCTCGTATAATCGGGCATGCGCAGGGACGTAATCTCACCATTGCCCGCGAGGGAACAGCACATCGAGCTCTGGCCGATCAATCGCCTGGTCGAGTATTCTCGCAATCCGCGAAAGAACGACGCCGCCGTGGATCGCATGTGCGCTTCGATCCGCGAGTTCGGCTTCAAGATTCCCTGCCTGGTTCGTAGCGACGGTGAAGTCGTCGATGGGCATCTGCGCCTGAAAGCCGCGCGAAGGCGTGATTGCCCCTGCTGAACCGCGGCCGAGAAATGCCAGCCACGATATGACGAACCTTCAACGCCGACTCGCGAACCTCGAAGCTCTGCTGACCGATTCGACGGATCTCAGGCCACATTCCGAGGAGTGGTTGGATTACTGGCGACGATGGCTCATCAAGAGGAACGACGACCCGGACTTCCGGCCAAACGAACGAATGCCACTCGAGGCCCTTCGAGCAATCATCCAGACGGCACCTGATTCGGACTGACGATGCCGGCCATGAGATCGATGCTTAACCGGATGGTTGGGTGTCAAGCGTCGATTGGACCGACTTTGCCCAGCTTTCCGAGTCGTGATCTGCCCCTGGGGCCGCAGGGCTGACATTCATTCAGCGCGGAGGGAGGAGCACACCGAGGCCCGTTAGCTAGCGAATCACGCATTTCTCCCACGCCACTTCTTATATAATGATCCGCAACACTCCGGAGGGTTGACCGATGCCCTGTTCGCTGATGCGCGCGGCGATATTCAGTCTTCTTCTGTTCCCGCCGGCCAACGCACAAGCCACTCCAGTTCGCCACCCGCAAGGCGTTTATTCTTTCTTTATCGTCGATTTGACGGCGGGCGCAGAACGAACCGCGAATCCGTCGATTACTTCAGCCCAACTCCACGCTTATATGCAAGAGCTCTACGCGACCGCTTTGAATAACCCCGCCGTCTCCGGACTCGCGCTCGACAACACCTGGAGCACCCTCAATCCGAATTCTCCCTCCGATCCGCAACCTTATGATTTGAGCTGGCTCGACGACGCCTTCTCGACCGTCGCCGCGTGGAACGCGAAGAACCCCTCGAAGACGCCCAAAACCATCATGCTTGGCATCAACTCAGGCTTCAATTCACCGCAGTGGGTGTTGAATCAGATTCCGAGCTGCGACGGGCTTTTTCTATCGCCCGCGCAGACTCCATCCTCCAACTGCGGAACCGCCACCTTCAATGGATTCGTCGAAGGCAACGGCGGGGTTCTGCCGCTGCCGTGGGATGAGTTTTACAAGACTTCGCTCGCGACATTTCTGACAGCGGTTGCCGCGCAGTATGGAACAAACCCGGCCCTCGTTTCCATCTCCATCACCGGGCCCACGGCCGCGTCCACGGAGATGATCATGCCCAACGATGTCAGCTCGCCGGATCAATCGCAGTTCGGAGGCATCACGCCGAATAACATGTGGCTCAAGCTGCTGGCATTCGCCTACCCGACGCAGCCTGCGTATCAGAAATCCGACCAATTCCTGATCGACGCGTGGGATGCCGCCATCGATTCCATGGGCCAGATCTTCACCGGGTTAACGCTCGCTACCTGGACCGGCGACGGCTTCCCCAACCTCGCCACCACGGGCTTCACGGTTCCCAGCGCCTTCGTGGCCGATTGCCCCGTCGTCAACATGGATTGCGCCGCCGAAACCACGATTCTCAGCCACCTCGCCGACCCAACCGTCGCCGTGTCCAACGGAAAATCCACTGGCGAAGCCGGCGTCCGGGGGGTCACTTTCACCGGCGCGGGGAACCTTAGCGCCAACTCCGCGAGATTGCTCGCGCAGCGGGCCGCGCAGCAAACCTCGCCCGCCGGGCAAATTCTTGCCGGGGATCAGTTTTCGGGCAGCGTGTCGGCGAGTCCGGCCAAGGAAGGGTGCACGGCAATGTTTCCGCCCCCCGCCGGCAAGGCTCCCATTGGGTGCACCATTCCCGCCTCCTGCACGACGGACGCGTGCGTCCCGGTCGCATGCATCCCGCAGGCGTGTCTGGCCCCGGGCGTCACGCCGGCCGGCATCGCCGTTTACGGGACCTACGGCCATGTCCCCGCGGACGATTTGATCTCGCCCGAGCAGGGCCTTTACAACGTGTTGACCAACTACTTCGACAACACCGCCGCTGCGGCGAACTTCGCGGGGACCTTGGGAACCGCGCCCGAAAACTATCTACAGATTTACAACGGCGACTTCGTATACGCTGCCGCTCACGCTACGTCCGTCCCGGTACAGGCGGGAACCACCACTGTCTCCACGACGATGCAGAATATCCTGAACCTGGCAAGCCAGCAACTCCTCGCCATCAGCGAGCCCGCGCCGGTGATTACCAAGGTCGCCAACGCGGAGGGCGAAAGCCCCTCGATCGCGCCCAACACCTGGGTCGAAATCAAGGGCGAGAACCTCGCCATGGTAGGCTTCGACCGGATCTGGGGCGCGTCCGATTTCGTGAACAGCGCCATGCCCACCGCGCTCAACGGCGTCAGCGCGACGGTGAACGGCAAGAGCGCTTACGTCTACTACGTCAGCCCCGCGCAGGTCAATATTCTGACGCCGCCCAGTCCGATCAGCGGACAGGTTCAGGTCACTCTGACAACCAACGGTCTCAACGCCGCTTTCACCGCCCAGGCACTAGCTGCCGCGCCGTCGTTTTTCGTCTTCAACGGAGGACCATATATCGCCGCCACGCATCTCAACGGCGGCCTCATCGGCCCCGCGACCCTCTATCCGGGCGCGAGCACTCCCGCGACCCCTGGCGAAACCATTGTCCTCTACGCTAACGGCTTCGGACCGACGAGCACGCCGGTGACGAGCGGATCGGTCACTCAGTCGGGAACTTTGTCTCCGCTGCCTGTAATCACCATGGGCGGCGTTCCCGCGACCGTCGCCTTTGCCGGTTTGGTCGCCCCCGGCGAATTCCAATTCAACGTCGTCGTTCCATCCACGCTTGCAAATGGAGACCAATCGATCCTGGCAACCCACAACGGCCAATCGACCCAGTCCAACACGCTCATCACGATAGCGACCGCTCAAGCAGGCCCCCAATCCCGCTAATATTATCCCTAAGGGACGACAAGGGAGAGGAGAGAACGAAAGGTAATGCAGCGTATCGTTTTCGCAATGGATAACTCTTGCATAGTCGCCCGGAGGGTTAGATCGAAGGAAATTGGCCGATAATGATGCTATGAAAGCGCTGCAGCGGGGTTTCGAGTTCGATACATCGGCTCGCCACCGAACGCGAGGCAAAGGAGCCGCGGCGGGGAATCCAAAATAGCCGCCGATAATGATGGACATCAGGCTGCAATTGCGCCGGCCCTGTCGCAGGTGACGAAGGGCCGGCGTTCGGGACACGGGTCAGACTCGCACCCGCTGGACAGGTCCCGCGGAAAAAGTAGCTCACGGCCAACGCGGCGGCTTAATACCGCCTGACGCCAAGACTCGTTATGTTGGTCCCGGCGTTGTTTACCACAATGTGGATCTCCTCGCCGAGGTTCGCCAAAACGAAGTAGAGCTGCAGCGAAGGCGAGCCGTCAGTGAAGTTAATCTGTCCGCTGCCTGTGCAGTCCGAGTTCACTGTGTATGTTCCGGTTGCGGGCCTCCAGGCCGTAGTCGGCGCCACGCCATTGTGCATCACGTGGTCCACCTGGCTTAAGTTGCCTTGTCCATCGAAATTGGTCATGGCCACGCCGGCCACTCCGCCTGCTTGCGGGCCTCCTAGAATCTGGCCTGTGATGGTGAACGCGTAGTTGCCCTGCAACTGTGAATTGGAACAAAAAAACTGCGCGCTCGCCGGAACCGACCCGGCTGCCGCCGCTAAGAATACGATCGCGAGTGCTTTGGTCATTGTCCGCTCCTTTTCCTTTCCTTAACGATTCTGTATTTGCAGCGAGAATCCCCCGCCACGCCAGCGATCATGAGCCCCAACGCGATCGACGGCAATGGAGCGCGCCTTAAGCTCATATGAAGATCAACTGAAGCCGCAAGTTACTGTAGATAGGGCAGTTCTAGAACCAAGGTGGATACGGTTATAATTGCGTGGAACGTGGATGGCCCAGATTTTCCGCTTCGAGTCTTTCGAATTGAGCTACGTCGTACCAATTGCGCCGCCAGGGCCGGGTTGTGCGGCTGGAGCGCATCCCTCTCGACCTCCTTTTTCTGTTGGTCCAGCGTCGCGGCGAACTGGTGACACGGCAGGAAATTCTGGATCACATCTGGGGTAAGGACATCTCCCTGGATGCGGACAATAGCATAAACACCGCGATTCGGAAAATCCGCCGGGCCGTCAGGGACGATCCCGAGAAGCCGCGTTTCCTGTACACGATACCGGGGAAAGGGTATCGGTTCGATGCGGCTTCGGTCGACCCGGGACCGGCGCCTGCCCAGGGGCCGGAGACTGGGCCGCGAGTAGGGCGGTCGCGATGGTGGCTTGTGACAGCGGCGGTGGTCGTCACGTGCCTCGTCGTCGCTTTGATTCTAGTCCGCCCGAAACCTGCCGCCGACAAGATCATGCTTGCTGTTCTGCCGTTTGCAAACCTCAGCGGCGATCCCGCCCAGGAGTATTTCGCCGACGGCATGACCGAGGAGATGATCACCGAGCTCGGCAACCTCGATCCGATGCACCTGGGCGTAATCGCGCGAACTTCCGCGATGCAATACAAGAACGCGAGCAAGTCGGGCGCTCAAATCGCCGGAGAATTGTCGGTCCAATATTTGTTAGAAGGCAGCATCCGGCGAGCGAACGGACGAGTGCGGGTGACGGCGCAATTGATCCAGGCCAGCGATCAGACCCATCTTTGGGCGGAATCCTTCGATCGGGACCAGGGCGACATCCTGGAGGTGGAAGGCGAAGTGGCGCGCGCGATCGCCGGCAAGATCAGGCTGGCGTTGTCGAGCCAGACCGAATTACGCATGGCGCACGCCGCGCACGTCAGCTCAGAGGCTCATGAAGCGTATCTCCAGGGCCTGGCCGGATGGAATCAGCGATCCGCGGATGGCTCCAGGCGCGCGGTCGAAAGTTTCGAGCACGCCATTGCTCTGAATCCCAATTATGCGGCCGCCTATTCGGCGCTCGCGCGCGTGTACACGTTCGGCGGGCTCTTCCTACACATGCGCCGAAGCGAAAGCGTGAGGGAAGCCCGGCAATTGGCGACTCGTGCCCTTGAGTTGGACGGTTCTCTGGCCGATGCCCACACGACACTAGGTTTCTTAATCGCTCATGAAGATTTTGACTGGGATGGCGCTCGGCGTGAGTTCCTGCGCGGAATCGAGCTGAATCCCGGCGATCCGAACTGCCATTTCTTCTACGCCAACAGCTATCTCACCCCATTGGGCCGCCACAAGGAGGCGATCGCCGAAATGAATACGGCGATTCGAATGGATCCGCTGTCGCTTCCGATCCAATCCTTCGTGGGATGGACTTATATCCTGGCGCGGGACTACGACGCGGCGCTCGCTCAGCTCATGAAGGCTGGGCAAATGGACCCGAATTTCGGGATCAACCATATCCGGCTCGCGCACTTATACGAATACACGGGACACCTCGAACAGGCGATCGCCGAGACCAGCCGGGCTCGAATGCTTTCCGGGGAGGATCCCAAGTCCGTTCTGACGAAAGATCCCTATCCGAACAACACATTTCTAATGACTTGCTTACGAGAGAGTTCCGCCATTAGGGGCTCGTGACTCTATTTCCCGACCGGCACTTTTCGTCCCAGTTCATCGAAGAAGTTCATCGAAGAAGTTCAGGAGCATCACGATCTCATGCTCCCGCGGAGATCGGCAACCTGCAGATCAAACAAGTCGCCGCTCACGCGCGGCGTGGCTCTATGCCGCGTAGATTTTGCGCCATGCACCGGTGTGCCAGAAAACGCCGGTGAGGGTTCCGCCTAGGATTCCAGCGACGCCTCCCACAACTGTGCCCGCGCCTTCGTCGAGTCCGCAAAACCATCCACCCTTGTTGCTGCAGTTGTTTGCTTGCGCGTGTCCGATGCCGTACCCGATGGCGAGTCCGGCCGCGGTTCCCACTCCCAGGCCGATCATTGCATTGCGCAAGCGGTGATCTTTCCCCTTGACGGAAACGCTCAGGATCTGCGCACGGCCAAATGACCTCGGACCACCGGCTTGCCTAAGCACCAGATCGCTATCCGTGACGCTTTCCAGCGAACCCTGAATTGGCTTCGCATTTGCCGACGCCACGCGGACTTCCGTTCCAGGCGCGAGCATCTTTAGGGTGTCCCACTTCGACTCCGAGGTCTGCGCCGTGGCGGCGAGAGAAAGAATCGGCAAGAGCATTGAGGCGCGCGTGAACATGCCGTCAGTCTAACACCGGCCGCTCCTATCGCTTAGATGACCGCGCACTGAAGTCACAAGCCGAGTTGGTCCTAGGAGCTCGTCCGAGAATTATCTGGAAGGCAAGGTGTCTTCTCAAAGTTGGCCCGTAGTGATCGAATCACGGCGTATCCGGAAGTTGATCCAATTGGCGACCTGGAAGGCCAGTTCTGGAGAATTCCAGATCGCTACCGTTATTGCGCGACATCAGGCGATGAGTGGCAATGTATCCGTCAGTCTGCTTCTTAGAGCATGGCCGGATGGGCCCATCCACATTTACGCCGTACCATTGTTTCTCGGCTTCGATAGGACGCTTCCGAAATTCCTGATGCTGCCTTTCGAGTCTCCTTCTCGAAAACGCCTGGGCTCGGGGTTCGCGTCTTCGGCTCGGCCGTCGTCCGTCGAGGCTTTCCGGCCGGTAGCCGGCCAACCGGCCAGGAATCGGCCTTCCTGTTTTGAGCCTTCGTCTATTTCTCTATCTGCCAAAGTTGGTTGTCGCGATGAACGAATCGGTTCTTGCACGCGCCACATTGGCCAACGGATCCAGGGTCGCCAGCGCTAGCGGGAGAACCGCAGTACGGACAGTGTCCAGCGTAGTCGGGTTTCTTGCTAAACATTCCAACTACGTGCGCAAGCGCGATGAGACCGGCGGTTATCATGAGTGCGGGTCCAAGAATCCAACCGACAACCGGAATCACCAGCACAAACACACCCACACTAAAGATCACCACAGCCGCCATCCCTCCGCCAGCGAACATCTCGAACCACCCAGGCGGGTCGATTTTCTTAACAGTGCTGTCTATTGTCATGTCGCCCGACGCCTATCTTGGCGCACCTCCCGTTACGACTGGGCAATCCATGGACCTATCGCAAGCGAATTGCTTCTGGAAGAAGTCCCCGTTTTCCAACGGGATGATTGGCACTGCTCCCGCTAGCAGGTCTGGTTAATCGCCAAAGCGCGCAGCCGTAACCGTCAGCGCATCGGCCTCATCGCCGTTTGGCTCAAGAAAGATCGCCATCCCACACCGGCATGGGTGTTCAGGCGCGTTCTGGGGACAGCCAAAGTCAGCCCGCTGCGAGACTTGCGTGACGCCACTTCTCCGGCAGCTGACGCAGGGCAACCACAGTGTTGGCTTTTACTTGCCCGCAGGGGACCTATGTGATTCGCGATCTGCAGCAACAGTCCGAACTCCTATTCTGCGACGACACTTAGACGCCAACAAATCGGCCGCACGGATGGAATCATGGAGCGGCCCTAAAAATGCTCGCAGAACGCTCTGAGGAGAGGGCTATGGAGGTCTTTAAGGTTCGATCCGACGGTAGCGAAGAGTTGCTGGCTTGGGGTCTCAGTTCCGCACAAAGTGAGGACCTTCGGGACTGGTTCCGTTACACCAAGCCGCTGGACCACAGCATGAAGATCCTGGTGAGAGGCGCGCCGGGTGGAGATTCCGCCTTCTCCGTGGCCGGCGACGAGTCCGACCACCAGCCAATCCCTGGTGCTTTTCGCCGTTAGCCGAAGCACACCCATCGCTCTCCCTCCGAGCGCCATGCGAATGCCGACCTCATGGGTAGAGCGAACTGACAACGGAGGTAGGAATCGGACATGAGTGTTCACCCAAAACGGACGAGCGCCCAGGTTCTGCTGACTTCTGTCTTCGGACCTTACGCCCAAGATGATGAGTTCGGGAGCCGCCGCATCAATCCCATGGAACTTTACCACAACCAGGTGACCCGCGCCCAGGGAAGCTTCTCGTTGCGAATGTTCCATCGCTCCTGGGGCATCATGATGATCCAGGAGAACATCTCCGCCCCGTCCACGCTTCTTGACTTCCCGACTCGCGAGGCGTTTGCCAAGGAACTGACTGACCATCATTACGATATCGTCGGGATCTCTTCCATCATCGTAAACGTCGGCAAGGTGCGGGAGATGTGCCGGACGGTGCGCAACCTTTCGCCCGGCTCGACCATTGTCGTGGGTGGACACGTCAGCGCCATTCCAGGTATCGAGCATATGATCGACGCAGATCACATCGTGCGCGGCGACGGCATCGCGTGGATGCGCGGCTTCCTCGGCGAGGACCCCGCCGCTCCCATCCGCCACCCGCACATCGTCTCGGGTTTCGATATCCGGACCATGGGAATCAAGGTGCCCGCCCCGGCCGGAAGCGCGGCGGCCACCATCATTCCCTCTGTGGGCTGCCCGCTGGGATGCAACTTCTGCACGACGTCGGCATTCTTCGGTGGCAAGGGAAAGTTTCTCAATTTCTATCAGACCGGTGAACAGCTGTTCAACGTCATGTGCGAAATGGAATCGTCCATGAAGGTGCGCTCGTTCTTCATGATGGACGAAAATTTCCTACTGTATCGCAAGCGGGCCATGGAGCTGCTCGATCGGATGAAGGCCACGGGCAAATCCTGGGCACTGTACGTATTTTCGTCGGCCAATGCCATCGGCAAGTATACGATGAGGGAACTGGTGGAACTCGGGATTTCCTGGATCTGGATGGGCCTGGAGTCGCCGCGCTCCAGTTACGCTAAGCTTCAGGGCCGCGATACTCTGGCTCTGACCAAGGAGCTGCGCCGACACGGCATCAAGCTGCTAGGCTCGACCATCATCGGTCTGGAGCACCACACGCCCGGGAACATCCAGGACGAAATCGAACACGCTGTGTCGCATGAAACGGATTTCCATCAGTTCATGCTCTACACGCCGGTTCCAGGCACTCCGCTGTACAAAGAGATGCAGGAGCAAGAGCGGCTGTTGCCAAACGTCGACCTGGCCGACATTCATGGACAGCACAAATTCAACTTCCAGCACTCCGCCATTTCGCGTGACGACTCCAATCGATTTCTGGAATCGGCGTTCCAGCGCGACTTCCAGCGCAACGGTCCCAGCCTGTATCGCATCTGCCGCACCACCATGGCGGGCTGGAAGCGTTACAAGAGCGATCCAGATGTGCGCATCCGCAAGCGATTTGAGTGGGAAATCCGCTCGATTAAAACTGCTTACAGCGGCCTATTGTGGGCCATGGAGAGGCAGCTTAAGCGAAGCAACGAGACCATGAGTCAACGGATCCGCGCGTTGCGTAAGGAAATCGGCTGCGAATTTGGAATAGTAAATCGCGTGATCGCCGGCCTGCTGGGACCTGTGTTGCTCTTGACCAGCCGCTGGGAGCAGAAGCGACTGGCCGAAGGCAAGACCTACGAACCGAAAACGTTCATCGAACACCGCAACTGGATAACGCAGCCGACAGCTAGGAACATGTCGACATCCCCGGAAGGCGGCCAACATGTTGCACATCAGGCAGTGAACGTCGTTTAAAAACCGGGTAACTGGTAACGTCGCGATGCACCAGGGCAGTTACTTATTCTTGACGAAGCGCGGCGGTTGGTTCCAAACTCGCCGCGCGCCGCGCCGGGATATAGCAGGCTGCGCCGGCAGCGCCGATCAACAATAGCGAAACAGAGATCAACGTGGTCGGATCGCTTGCCCGGACGCCGTATAACAGGTGCGAGAGGCTTGAAAACACTCTGATCAGCACCAGAGACCCGACCGTTCCGATCGCGATTCCGGCAAAGGCGAGACGAAGACCTTCCGCAACGACCATTCGCACCAGGACCGATTTCCCGGCGCCAAGCGCCATCCGTATGCCAATCTCGTGCACGCGCCGCGCCGTGGAGTAGGAAATCACGCCATAAATTCCCACAAACGCGAGCAGCAGTGCCAGTGACGCGAACG
Organism: Terriglobia bacterium; assembly: GCA_963842485.1. GTDB lineage: Bacteria > Acidobacteriota > Terriglobia > Bryobacterales > Bryobacteraceae > Palsa-187. The sequence continues at coordinate 31,165 of CAWJHI010000056.1, forward strand.
CCACCAGAAGAAGCATAGGGAAGCGCTGCCGTCCCATTGAGCCCGAAACAAGCTCCTGCATCGTGCGGATGTTATAAATAGGTTGATCGCTGCCTACCTCGTGAACCGCGCTTCTGATGGCAGGCATCACGCTTGCCGCATTCAGCTGCGAACGTACGGCTACCGTGATCACGCTACGGAACTCCGGCACCGCTTCATCCGGGAGTTGGTAGAAGGAGTAGTAGATCTGTGGTATTTCCCCCCCTGACCCATCGAGACCATAGTGTTCGACATGGCCCACCACGCCAACAATCCGAGCGGTGATGTTCCGTGCAGCGCCCCAATGAGGAATTGTGATCGCCTGACCCACGGGGCTTTTCTGTAAGGAACGACAGGCGTAGCCAAGATCCTAGAAAATGCGCGCGAATGAGTCCATGCATGTAGGGTATCCGGATTCTTCTTGATGTTGCCTGCTCGTCGAGGTAATGTCCACATGACGTAAGTTCCATTAATGCCCATTAACGGACTCTAATTCCAGTCGGCCACTGCCGCCGCCCGGGCGGTTGAGGCGGCATCAGCTTTCGGCGGAATGCAGCAACGATCCGGATCTTATCGCGGCTTTCGAGCCCGGCGCGCCGCATGCTCTAGCAATTCTGCACGGGGAGAGCGAGCGCGTGCTCTTTCGTGCTCCCCGCTTTGCCAGAAATATCCGCCGGTCGCACCTGGAGAGACTCGGTCGAAATGCCTACGTGGCGCGACCCGGGCATCCAGCTTCGGCCACCGCGCTGGCTTCTGGCGCTGACAACCCGGCGGTACTAAGTAGCGCAGCATCTTGCGATGACGAGGTGCCAGGCTTCCGAGCGCGCCGCGTGACTATGAAATATTCCCCTGCCGCGTGGAATAATCCGGCCTCACTCCCCACTTAGAAAGCGAAGGTCGGGCAACCAGGCCGACAGGTTTTCAAGTTCTTGAAGCGATCGGCTCCCGCGATGATAGTCGAAAAACACAAAGGAGAAACTTCAATGGCAAGACTTCAAGCAACAGAGAACGCTCGATGCGCCACCGTGGCCGCGACCCGCTTAAAGCGATCGGAAACCACTGCGGCTCGACCCCAAGAGTTTGAAAGAGCCGCGTCGGGTAAGAACACGAGCCTCTTGCTAACGGTGGCCGCGATCTTCTTATTTCCCTTTATGGTTCCCGCAACCGCCCAGAATCGCGTGCGAGCGATTGCGCCGGAAAAAGGATTTACGATCGCGGCCGGCGCACAAACCCCGATCGTCTTAGAGACCCAGCCCGACGCCGCCTGTGATCTGCATCTTCAGGGCGACGCGTCCCGTACAATGAAGCTTTACGCCGATGCTGAGGGCTATGTTCGTTTTCACGTCAACACAAAGCAAGGCTCTACACAGGACGTGCGCGTGGAACTCGATTGCGCGGCTGCAGACAGCCTAACCACTCACCCTGTCCATTTGAGCACGGGCTCTGCTCCGACTGACGCCATGCCTGCTCCGCAAAGCACAGCGCCGTCGCCCAAGGACGCTCAAGTCCGGCCCGCGCTGACCGACGAAGCTGCACGGTTGCTTACGGATGAGGACTTGCTCGCCAGTGGATATCCACCTCGACCCGATGCCACGGCGTCTCCCGACGCCTACGCGAAATGGCTACGTCTAGTTTCCCGCCCAGTGACTCTGCTCACATCCCATTCAGTGAGCCGTTCCGGCATTCCTCACGGGCTGCGGAGTGTAGAGGGGGGCCCGGAAACCGCCGGCAACTGGAGCGGTTATGAAGCGCGAAGCAAGCCGCGCAGCTACGTGGAAGTCAGCGGTGAATGGTATGTGCCCCCCATCATAGTCGGCGATCCGGGCTTCTTAACTTACTCGTATTTGTGGGTCGGCCTCGATGGCGACACCAACAATGGGGGCCCCTCTGACCTGGTGCAGGCCGGAACGGCACAGGACTACTTCGACGCCGGTGGTGGTTCGTCGTTCGCCAGCTATTTCGCCTGGACGGAGCTCTTGCCGAACCAGCCTAACGCGCAGGTTAACAGTCTGCCCATCAATCCCGGAGATGAAGTCTTTGTCAATGTCTGGATCGGCGATTCGCAAGGATTTCAAAACCAGAATGGCGGCTACGCCTGGTTTTTCCTACAAAACAACACCCAGCTCCAGGCGGTCCGGATCAGTACCCCGCTCAGCGGCACGTACTTCACGGGCAGCGAAGCGGAATGGATCATGGAGCGCCCGGGGGCCGCACTCTCTGACTACGGCGTAGCGATGATATCGGACGCGTGGGTCCTGACCACGAGCGGCGCCTGGCAAACCTCATTCGCGGACGGCAACACTCCAATCACGATGACCAACAAAGCCGGCAACACGTTGTCTTTTCCTGTCAGCTTCTACCCGAACACGGTTATGTTCCAATGGGTCAAGTTCCGTTAGACCATCGCGATACCGAACCTGGCGTCACGCGAGGGGCGTGACGCCAGGCTTGTCGCGCGCGCTTTGACGAAACGGCCGGTGTCGCCTAGCACTGCAAATTGCGGAGAGGCCTGAAGATGCGCCTGCGACGAGCCTTTGAAACTCGGCCCGAAACTGTGCCCAGTTTTGTGCCCACCCCCCGCATAGAAGCGTCGCTCAGCTTTGCTAGCGCCTCGTAAAGGACGTCCCGTAAGCCTTTGATAACTCGCGATAATTCGCGACCGTTCACAACAGTTGGAAATCGTGCTAAATATATGAAAGTGCGCCTGTTTATGCTTCGGGACCAGGAGGTCGGTGGTTCGAATCCACTCGCCCCGACCAAATCCTCTTCGAATAACCCCGCTTTCCCCTCTAAGGACTTTTCGTCAAAATCAAAATATGCTGCCGAGGCAGTGTCTCCAGCACCTTGTCCAGATGAAAACCTTCCGCTTCCACTTCCGTCTTCACTTCCTGGACACTCATCTTGTGCTCCGGCCGGATCGGGATCGTAGGATCCTCCTTCCGGTATTCCAGCAGCACCAGCCGGCCCGTCGGCTTCAGCTCCTCGCGCATTTTCCGCAGCATTTTTTGCGGTTGCGAAAATTCATGATACACGTCCACCAGTAGAATCAAATCCAGCTCGCTCACCGGCAGCTTTGGATCCGATTCCGTCCCCAGCACCGTCTCGATGTTGGTCAGCTTCGCCTTGGCCGCATTCTGCCGCAGACGCCGCAACATCTCCGGCTGCACGTCGTTGGCGTAAACCTTTCCGCTCGGCCCCACCCGTTTCGCCATTCGCAGCGTCATATATCCCGTGCCCGCGCCGATGTCCGCCACCACCATTCCGGGCTTGAAACCGATCGCGTCCAGCGCTTCATCCGGATGTTCTTCCGCCTCGCGCTCGCCGCGGTCCAGCCAGTCGGCGCCCCCCACCCCCATCACCGGCGCGATCGGCCGCCCCGTTAGCGGATGCTCGGCCTGGAACGCCCAGCCAACACCGGCGCTCAGAAAACTGCATGCAATCCAGACCCGTATTTGCCTTTGCACGCGATTCCAGCTAGATTGTGGGGTGATCCTCATGATGTTAAAACGTGCAGAATTGACGCCCCTTTTTCTGCTCGCCGCCGCGGCGTCCCTCCTGAATGGTTGCGGCGGCCGGCAAAATAACGCCCGTGTCGAATACGAAATGGGCGACCATGTAACCGTCGGACCACTGACCTACAATGTCGTCGAAACCGCATGGCGAAGTCAATTGGGCGCCGACTTCAAATTGCGCATTCCGCAGGATCGCTTTCTGATGGTCACCATCTCCGTCACCAACGGCGGCGGAAAGGAGGTCTCCGTTCCCCTGCTGTCCCTCGAAACGGCAAATGGCAAGACCTATCAGGAATCCGACAACGGCGAGAGCGTCGAGAACTGGTTCGGCCTTCTGCGCACCCTCATTCCTGCGCAAACCCAGCAGGGAAGGCTCCTTTTCGATGTGCCGTTGACCAGTTTCCGCCTCCGCGTCACCGACGGCGGCGAACCCGGCAGCGAAAAATCCGCGTGGATCCGAATTCCTCTGCGTATGGACGGCGACACCGGGCTTGAGGGCGCGCCAACCGTGGGGAATCCGGTCAAGTAGGCCACCCAGTGGGCCACGCCCGCCACACCATCGCAGCTCTCGGATTCAGCGCTCTCCTCCTGTGCGCCCAGCCCAAGCTCGCCGTCGATGCCGCCTTGCACCAGTTCGAAGACGGCCCTATTCTTTCGCCCGAATATCAATTCGTCCCCGGCGAAACCGCCTACTTCAGTTGCCGCATCACCGGTTATCGAACTCTGAAAAAGGACGAAACCCAAACCGTCAAGCTCACCTGGCAGCTCCGCATGCTGGACCCGTCGTCGATCCCCATCGACAAGGACCAGGCCGGCGTCATCGAAGACCACGTCCTGCCTCAGGACAAAGATTGGAAACCGAAATTCCTGGCGAGCTTCATCGTCCCCGGCTTCACGCCCTCGGGAACCTATCACGTCCTGGCGAAAGTGACCGACGAAACCGCCGCCACCGAAGTGACTTCTGACCTGACCTTCCGCGTCCGCGGCCGCACCGTCCAGCCCAGCGAAACCCTCCTCACGCGCGACTTCGTATTCGTCCGCGCCGAAGACGACCAGGTCCCCATGCGCGACGCCGTCTATCATCCCGGCGACATGTTGTGGGCCCGATTCGACATCACCGGTTACAAATTAGGCGAGAACAACCGCTTTTCGGTGGATTACGGCCTGGCCATCCTGAACGCCGCGGGCGCGCAACTCTTCGCGCAGCCCGAAGCCGCGCAGGAATCGAAAGAATCCTTTTACCCGCAGCGCTACGTCCCCGGAGTCCTCAGCTTGTCTCTGGACCCAAACGTGCCGAAGGCGTCTTACACGCTCGTGGTCACAGTACGCGACAAGGTCGGCAACCAAACCTGGGAAACCCGCCAACCCTTTCGCGTCGAGTAAAAAAACAGATCAAAAAAAGTGGGACTGACCACTCTGTCCCAAGCTCGACACACTCCGCATGGACGCAAAAGCCCGACAGTGGACAGAGCGGTCTGTCCCACTTTTCTTGCTCCTTACCCTCTCGACGGATTCAAAACACAAGTTGTCCCACTTTACTGCTCCTTACCCCTCCCACGGATTCAATACCTGCACATGCGTGTTCGCAAAGTCGCGCGCATTACGCGAGACGACCGTGAAGTTATACTGAAGCGCCGTAGCCGCCAGCAGTCCGTCGATCACCGACAAGGCTCTTCCCCTCCGCTTTACCTCCGCCGCGATCGAGCCCCAGCGATCCGCAATCGCCGCATCGATCGGCACGATCCTTCCCGCGAACCGCGCTTGAAGATCGACCCCAAGCCACGTCTCTAGCCGCGTCCTCCGTTTGCCCTGGTCCAGCCCAGCGACCCCTCTGCGAATTTCGCCCAGCGTAAGCACGCTCAAGTGAAGTAAGCTCTCGTCAGCCGCCTCCATCCATTCCAAGACCCGCGGCTCCGGCTTGGGGCTGACAAGTTCGGAAATGCAATTGGTATCGAGCAGGAATCCGCTCATAGTTGAACGTCGCGACCGGTGTCTTTGTCCCGCTTCAAGTCCAGCGCAACACCAACCAGCGGTGATTCGCGAAAGAACTGCACGATGCTTTTCGGCTGGTGCGATTTCGCAATCAGGCGGTCGTATTGCTCCTCGGAGATCATCACCACCCCCTCCTTGCCCAGTCGCGTGATGCGTTGTGGCCCTTCCGTTCGCGCCAGCCGGAAAAGTTCGCTGAACCTTGCCTTAGCTGTTTGGAGCTGCCACATAGCTTGTTGAAAAACAGGACGGACCACTCTGTCCCCACTCGCGAATCCTTGGTTCCGGGTAGACGACCGCGAGCGGACAGAACGGTCCGTCCCCTTTTTCAGCAAGCTCCTGACCTTGGCAGGTTTATTTCCGCGGGCAGTTTTTGTCACGGGCTTGGACATTGCATGATCCTTGTATCAATGACTAGTCTGACTAGTCCTAGCATAGCCCGAAAAAAGCGGAATCGACCATTCCCTTCCCAAGCTCGACACAATGCACGAGCCCGACGGCGGACAGAGCGGTCTATCTAACCCAAACCCTAAAGCGGAAACTCAAAAAATAGATCAAAAAAAGTGGGACTGACCACTCTGTCCCAAGCTCGACACACTCCGCACTGACGCAAGAGCCCGACAGTGGACAGAGCGGTCTGTCCCACTTTTTTTTGCTCCTTACCCTCCCGACGAATCCAAAACCTGGAGGAAACTGACCACTCTGTCCCCAAGCTCGACACACTCCGCATGGACGCAAAAGCCCGCCGGCGGACAGAGCGGTCTGTCCCACTTTTTTTGCTCCTTACCCGACCGTCAAGGCCGTTCCGCCGATGTTACTTAGCACCCGCCGACTGCTCCGCCAGCCGCTTCGCGATGCGATCCTCCAGCAGCCGGAACACTTTTTGGATATCGGCGAACATAGTCGTCGGATCGTTGTTATACCCCATCAGGCGATGCTGATAGTCTCTCCGGTTCGGAGCGATGTCGTCGATCACGAATCGCGCCTCCTGCATCGCCGCGCCGCGATGTTCGAAGTTGCCGCTCACTTCATCGGTGGCCTTTTCGAGTGCGCAATACAAGCTGAAAGTCTTGGCCGTCGCCGGGCAGACCCTCGTATCCGCGCGATTCCATTTCGCCGGCGAGTCGAGAATCTCTCTCGCCCGCTGCACGATCTTAACGTCGGCCTTGGTGACCGGCGGTCTTGCATTCGAATCATCGTTCGAGGCTTTAGGCGCCTTGCCCGGAGGCGTCTGCGCCTGAAGCGCGATGGCCAACATCAAGAAACCTGTGAAAACCAGCATGCTCCATCTCCTTCTTCTAAATACCTTGTACCACCCGGTGCGGTTAAAGTTCTTACTTTCGTCCACGTTTCCGCCATCTGACGCAAGAATTATTAGTCTCCACAATTTTGAGACCTATTTGGCGTTCTAATAGGGGAATGCTGTATCTGATGATCCGCGTCACTTTTCCCGGAATTCTGATCCTCGCTTTTTCCTCGCTGGCTTGGGGACAGCCGCAAATACCGTCAGTCGTGAACTCGGCTTCGTTTGAAACTGGCCTTCCCGCTGGAGGCGCGCTGGCCACTCTGTTCGTTTCGGGCGTCAGTGGTAGTCCTGGTATACACACTGCGCCTCCAGGTCAGGCACTCCCCTTGAGCTTGGCAGGTATTCAGATATCGGTCAACTCAGCCTTTGCTCCGATACTCGCTGTGATCATTCCCCCTAGCGGGTCTTCCGGGTACACACAGATCAACTTTCAAGTGCCCATGGAGCGGAATGCATCCCCCTCCGCGAACAGCTTCCTGGGAAATTTTTCCGTATTCGGACCGAGCCCAGGAATCAGCGTACCCGTTCCATCGTTACCCGAGTGGGGCGGCTTCTTCTCAAGCGGAAGCGGATATGCGGCAGCACTGCACGCCTCCGACAGGAGTTTGGTAACCACGCAGAATCCGGCGCACCCTGGCGAGCCGATCATTGCATACGGAGATGACCTTTACGCGGTGTGGCCCGCAACGCCCATGGCTATTCCGATCCCCACGCAGCCCACATTTGAGCTTGCGAATCTGCCAAGCAGAGGCGAACCTGGCAACATTTACCTACAAACATATCCCACTCCGGGTCCGTCCTTTCCGACCGGTGCGACGGTATCCTGCACGAATACCCCAGCTCTTCAAGTTAGCTTTGAGGGGTTGGCGGCGGGTATGGTCGGAGTCGAGGAGATTGACTTTGTGGTGCCCGCAAACCAGACGCCCGGAAACTGGGCGCTCTTCTTTAACATCGGATCAAGCTCGGATGGCAGCGGATGCAATGGGAACAGCGCATCGTCCAGCCCGTACGTCCTGGTCCCGATAGCGTAGATATACAGAGATATGATAGTGAGCGATGAAACCAAAGTTCCTCGCGATCCTCTTCGCCTGCACCTCCGCCTTCGCCCAGAAATTTGAAATCTCCTTCCCCGCCTCTGCCCACACCGGACCCATCACCGGCCGCGTCTTCGTGATGCTCGCCAAGAAGGATACCCCGCAACCCCTCCAGCAAGCCGGTTCCTGGGGAGGCCAGACCCCCTTCTTCGCCATGGACATCGATCAGCTCCAACCCGGCCGCGCCGTCGTCGTCGACTCCCGAGCCATCGGCTATCCGGTGAACAGCCTCAAGGACGTCCCCGCCGGCGACTACTACGCGCAGGCTCTCGTCAACGTCTACACGCAGTTTCCCCGTTCCGACGGCCATACCATTTGGGCGCACATGGATCAGTGGGAAGGCCAGCACTTCTCGCGCTCGCCCGGCAACCTGTTTAGCGACGTGCGCCGCGTCCATGTCGACCCCTCCGCGAACGTGAAACTGGAGCTCAGCCAGGTCATTCCTGCCATCGAAGTCCCGGCCGACACCGCCTGGGTCAAACGCGTCAAAATCCAGAGCCAGCTTCTCACCAGATTCTGGGGACACCCGATGTACATCGGCGCCACCGTCCTTCTGCCTGCCGGATACAACAGCAATCCCAACCAGCGCTATCCCGTCATCTACGACCAAGGCCACTTCGGTTTGAACGCGCCCTTCGGCTTCACGGAAACGCCTCCGCGCGATGACCGCGGAAAGGCCGGCTATGAGTTCCAGCAGCAATGGACCGCCGGAAATCTGCCGCGCATGCTGGCCGTGACCTTTCAGCACCCCACACCGTATTTCGACGATTCCTATGCCGTCAACTCCGCCAACAACGGCCCCTACGGCGACGCTTTGCTAGAGGAACTCATTCCTTATCTCGAAGAGCATTTCCGCATCATCCGCGAACCCTACGCCCGCCTGCTGACCGGAGGCTCCACGGGCGGATGGGAATCGCTCGCGCTCCAGCTCTATCACCCCAACTTTTTCGGCGGCACCTGGACCTTCTTCCCCGACCCCATCGACTTCCACAAATATGAGCTCGTGAATATCTATGAGGATGACAACGCCTTCACCGCGCCCGGCTACCAGTTCATGGTCCCCGAGCGTCCCATGATGCGCACCGCCGAAGGCCAGATGGCCCAAACCATGCGCCAGATGAGCCAGCTCGAATCGGTCCTCGGCAGCAAGGGCCGTTCCGCTCAACAGTTCGAGGCCTGGGAAGCGGTCTACGGTCCCGTTGGCGACGACGGCTATCCGCGTCCCCTGTTCGACAAGGCGACCGGCAAGATTGACCGCGAAGTCGCCAATTACATGCGCGACCACGGCTTCGATTTGACCTACTACACCAAAACCAACTGGCAGGAAATCGGACCGAAGCTGAAAGGAAAAATCAATGTCTATTGCGGCGACATGGATAATTTCTATCTGAATCTCGCGGTCTATCTGTTCGAAGATTTCATGAAGACCACCGATGCAGCCGCGAACTTCGAATACGGCCGCCCCATGAAAGGCCACGGCTGGCATCCCATGAGCAACGCGGAGCTGGTGAAAATGATGGCCGAGCAGGTCCGCAAAAACACCCCCTAGGAGCGTGTTGAAAAAGGGCATTTTGGAGTGAATGTTACCACTGGTAACATTCTGCCGGTCTTATTTTTCAACTAAATAAGACTGCGACAAACCGCTCGCGGGCGGCACTACAACATGGTATGGCTCTGTTCCGGGCGCTCACGGCTGCCGTTTTCGGCATCGATGCCCACTTGATCGAACGTCGAGGAGGACATGTATCCGAGTGCACAGCGGGACTTTATCACCGTCGGCATGCCCGATACGGCGGTGAAAGAGAGCCGGGAGCGGATCAAATCGGCGCTGATCAATTCCGGCTACGGCTACCCGAATAAAAGCATTACCATCAACCTGGCGCCGGCCAACATCCGGAAAGAGGGCGCCGGTTTCGACCTGCCGATGGCGCTGGGAATTCTCGGCGCCATGGGAACTATTCCAAAAACGGAGGAGCATCTGTTCGTCGGGGAACTGTCGCTCGACGGTGCCATCCGGCCGGTTCGAGGGGCTTTATCCATCGCGGCCTGCGCGCGCCTGCACAAGATTTCGAATCTGGTGGTCCCGGCCGAAAACGCCGCTGAAGCAGCGGTGGCCGAAGGCGTGCGCGTGTTCGGAATGCGGAATCTGATGGAAGTGGTGGCTTTGCTGAATCGGCCCAACGATTTCCAGCCTCAGCCGGCGGTCCAGTGCGTCCGCGCTCCCGAACTCGGAGGGATGCTCGATTTCCGCGACGTGCGCGGCCAAACCACTGCGAAACGGGCACTTGAAGTGGCCGCATCCGGCGGCCACAACGTGTTGATGGTGGGGCCGCCGGGATCGGGCAAAACGATGCTGGCCAAACGGGTGGCGGGAATTTTGCCGGCCCTGACATTTTCCGAAGCATTAGAAACCACACAGGTTCACAGCGTAGCCGGTTTGCTCCAGGGCGGAAAAGGATTGATGTCGGAGCGGCCGTTCCGGTCTCCGCATCATTCGGTGTCGGACGCGGGGTTGATTGGCGGAGGGTCGGGAACGCCGAAGCCGGGAGAAGTGAGCCTGGCGCACAACGGGATTCTGTTTCTAGACGAATTGCCGGAGTTCCCGCGCAACGTGCTGGAGCAGTTGCGGCAGCCGCTCGAAGAAGGTAGCGTGACCATCGCGCGCTCCCAGATGACGTTACGTTTCCCGGCAAATGTAATGTTACTGTCCGCGATGAATCCGTGCCCTTGCGGATTTTTTTCGGACCCGACTCGAGAATGCCGGTGCACCGGCGGAATTATTCAGCGCTACTTGGGGAAAATCAGCGGGCCGCTGCTGGATCGAATCGATCTGCATGTCGAGGTTCCGGCCGTGCCCTATCAGGAACTGCGCGGCAAAGACCAGGGGGCGAGCTCGGCCGAGATCCGGGAGCGCGTCGAACGGGCGCGCGCGATTCAGCGTACGCGGGGATACTACAACGCCGAGATCCCGGTGCGGCAGCTGCGAAGCCTGTGCGCTCTGGACGATGCGGGCGAGCGGACGCTGGAGATGGCCGTGCGCCGCATGGGTTTATCGGCTCGCGCGCATGACCGGATCCTGAAAGTGGCGCGCACCATCGCGGACCTGGATTCCAATCCGCGGGTTTCGGCCAAGCATCTTGCCGAAGCGGTTCAATATCGCAGTCTGGACCGAAATTACTGGCAATAATCCCGCGCAAAAAGAAACAAACGGCCGCACCCGGTAAGGGACGCGGCCGTATTCCGGCAGGCGAACTGGAATCGCCTTATCGGGTCTGCGTGCGGACGTGGACGGTGTCTACCGCGAACTGCGCGTTGATTCCATGGCAGGTTAACCGCAGTCCAGTATTACGGCGGATCGAGCACCTACAACTACGGCGCGAGCGCGTGCGACACCACGTTCATCGAGATGTACAGCTACAGCCGGCCGGGAGGCAAAATCGGCAAGCGTCTGCGCCTCCAGCGGACTCTGGAAATCGGGAATGCCGCACCCGCCCCGGCGAATCTCGATTTCAACTCGACGTATGTATACGATACTGAGGGGAGGATGACCAGCGTTCAGTATCCTGGATCGGGACCCTCTTGGCAGCCGGTGACCGGGCCGAATCTGGGCTGGGCTTTCGACACCATGGGGCGGTTGAACACCATGACGGATTTGGCCGCGCAGTCGAGCATCATCACCGGGGCGACCTATGGCCCCTCGAACGAGTTACTCATCATGAACGGCCTTGTGTACGAGACCCGCAGCTACAATTCGATGCTCCAGTTGACGGGGGTTGCGAACAACGCGGTCGACATGGGCTACGTCTATTCGAGCACGCAGAATAACGGAAAGATCATTTCGCAGATCGACGCGATCAGTGGCGAGACGGTTCAATACACGTATGACGCGTTGAATCGACTGGCGAGCGCCACCGCAACGAACGGCTCCTGGGGCCAGAGCTATCAGTACGACGGCTTCGGGAATCTGACGAATCAGAACGTCACGGCAGGGTCCGCGCCCTTATACACGGCAGGCTACGATGCGAACAATCACGCAGGGTGCGAGGACGCAAACGGCAACAATACCTGCCAGGTAGACGGAGCAGGTCATGGATTCGTGTACGATGTCGAAAACCGCCCGATCACGCTGGGCAGCTTGAATCCTCCTTTCCGCTACAGCTACGCGCCGGGCAACAAACGAGTGTGGCGGGGACTGTTCACTAGCGGAAACCTCACGACCGATGAAGTGACTTTCTGGGGCGTCAATGGACAGAAGCTCGCCGTGTATCAGTTGACATACACCAACCTGACCACGCCGCCGACGCAAGCGAACTGGGTTTGGTACGCATCGCAGACGGGAACAAACTATTACTTCGGTTCCAAGCTAATCAAGAACGCGAGCGGATATGTGGGCACGGACCGGCTTGGGTCGATCGGCAAGTTCTATCCATGGGGCCAAGAAAAACCGTCGGCGACGACGAACGGGACCGAAAAGTTTACCGGCTATTTCCGAGATTCGGAAACCGGTCTTGACTACGCGATGAATCGGTATCACAATCCTGGAACCGGACGGTTCATGACGCCGGACCCGTCGAACGGCAGCATGGCCGCTACGACTCCTTTGAGCTGGAATCGATATAGCTACGTGCTCGGCGATCCCATCAAATTTACCGACTCGACTGGGCTCGACTGTGACGGCGCAACGCTTGGAGACGACGATAGCGACGACAGCTGTTCTGACATCGGCGATAATACGCAGGGCGACACTGGCGGTGGAGGCAGTGGAGGGGGCGACACTGGCACCGATCCGACAGCCAGCGGTATCGCCAGCGGATGCGCAATCGATGGCTTCGAAGTGCCGTGCTCAATCGCCCTCTTGGCGCTCGGGTCCGGATCTGCCCTGCTTCCCGGCGGAATCACAATCGGCGCCGGGGGAGTCGTGATCGGTGAAGGTGTGTGCATCTTCTTTGAGCCATGTGGTGGCATCGAAGCATTAGGTGCGATAATCATTGGGCTCGGCGCTATAATAACGAACGCACAGGGTGATGTAATCAACAAGAAGAATTGGCCCCCGTGCAATCCGCCGAAAGGTACCATCGCCTACCGTGAGCACAAGGTTCCGCCTAGCGCGTCTCACTTTCCGTTCACGGGTGACCATGTTCATTTGTGGATAGTGAACCAGGATCCGAGTACCGGCCGATGTTATTGGAACAGGTTTGGTGTGACAAAACCGCCTCCACCGGCAGGGGCTATTCCGTTCACGGGCGTTATCTCGGGCGGAACGAATCCATAACGATGGATAAACTTATTATTCTTGGATTCGACATAAGGAGGCCGATTGCCGATCAGAATTCGAGCTGGCCTGAGGAGCGCCGGATCAAGTTTCTGATTCGGCACGAGGTTCCGGCGCCTATTTCCGTTGACGTCGGCGTTTGGCCTGCGTTCGCTACAAACCCAGACGAGACGTTTCCTTTGCAGCTTTGGGGCAGCGTAAGCGACATTGTTACAACATTTCCCGATGCTACGCAATGGCGGAGTAATTCGCCTGTGATTATTGAGATCGCAGCGATAGCGACAGGCGAACAGTCGTCGGAATACTGGGAGGGAATCCTTCTTGGGCGTGTGGAGCCGGAGAAGGATAAATCCCTGAAGGTGACGCCGGAGGTTTTAGGTTACGATGTCGCCGATCGGTACCTTGTGAGCGGGATCAGCAACTGTATGCTTTCTGCAGACGAGTTGGTAGCCGTCAGAAAGGACTGGTCGGAAGCACTTAATGTTTGGGGATTGATTGAAAACAAAGATGCTGCGGAAGCGATTAGAGCGGTCTGCGATCGCCTTATACCGGAACATGCCCCTTTTGAGACATATCGCCTGCGGCGGATTGTGGTCGGAAATCCCCGAAAATGCTCATTAGGTGAAATCAGGAAAGAGGAGGGAAACAGGGGAAACAGCGTCGGGGAAACAGGGTCAGCCTGACCTTGCACTTTTTCCTCCAACTTGACAACGCGGCCGACGCAGACGCAAGCGAACTGGGTTTGGTACGCGTCGCAGACAGGACGAGGGGGACAGACAGAAGCGACCCGCACGAAGATACGTAAAACGATCCCTATAAACCCTCGCGGCGCATTGACTTGAAAATACCAGGGACGCACAGCTCCGTCCCCTTCGTGAAAATAGCCCTTTTAGAGGGAGGCATCACCCCCGCCAGCGAATGGGTGAACAGCGGCACGGTGGTGCCGGTGACCGCGACGACGAACAGCGGGTTTACGTTCACGGGATTCTCGGGCGCCCTTACAGGAACCACCACGCCTCAAAACCTCACCATGAGCGCCGCGGCGTCGGTGACGGCGAATTTCAGTTTCAACACTGGCTCGACCCAGGTGACGACCTACACGTATGACGTCTGGAACAATCTTTCCGGGGTGAGCATGACGCGCGGAAGCAGCACGCAGACTCGAACATTCGTGTACAGCGGGACGTACCTGCAAAGCGCGACCCATCCTGAAAACGGCACCGTAACCTACACCTCTCTGACACAATATCGACATGGGGAAAAAGTGCAAGGTCAGGCTGACCCGCTTTCTTATCAGGATTCTCTATCGCGTGCCCCGCGGGACCACAAACCTATACACCTCAAATACGGGCCGCCCGTTCGAGTCCTCAATGGTACGCAGCACTCGCTTTTCGTAACCGGCCGAATGCGCCAGTGCAACCACACGATTACCGGCGTCCGGGTACTGCTGAAGCCCGGGAACGCGAGCCACAAAAATGCCGCGCGGGTCCTGGAGTATCCGCTCGACTTCACGGCGTTGCGCTTCGATGGAAGAGTCCATCATCGTGGGCCATTCGGGTACGAGTTTGAGCAGGCCCCGGTGAAGAAAATTCAAACTCGTCTCAATATTCCAATCGACCACATAAATCGTGTCGCCAGCCGAGTCCGAAAAGGACTCAGAGAGAGCATAGGAAGCATCGGTAAAGAGTCTGCCGGCGCCATTGCGGTCCAGTTCAACCAGGTACTGATTGATCACGAGCAGATTCGCCGTCACCAGCACCGTTGCGATACCCGCCATCAGCCACCTGGGGCGCAGCGCCGCGACCGCAATGCCCGCCAACAGGTGAGGCATGGGCCAGAGCAGCACGATATGGTGTGCTGCTCCGGTGTATCGGGTAACAGCCATTGCAAAAAACGCAACGACCGAGAATGCGATCGCGAATAGCGCGGCTCGCCGTCCGGCCGATTGCCACCACAGTGGCGCCGATAGCAGCGAAAAAATGAGGGCATAAACAAACAGACTGGAATCGTGCGGACCCAGACGCTTTCGGATCCACAGCGCAATTCGCCCGTCGATGGACCGCGGCGTTTTCGGTTTATCCGCCCAGTCGGGCTCGACGACGACTCCGAAGAGAGCGGAGCCGTCCAGCGTTATCCTCAGCGAAACAAGCTTCGCGTGGAAGTTTTCGACCGAAGGTTGAACGTTCGTCCGCAACGTCGCGTTGGGAGAGTGTACGTTATAGATGATCAACGGAAGCGCGCCGACGATGAACGCACAAGCGCACCGCGCCACGAGGCGGCGATCGGCGAGGAAGCGGCGCAATTCCGGAAGGTAGGCCACGGCAACGCCCGCAGCCAAGCCGGAAAGCGCCCAAGCGAAAACCGCCTTGTTCCAGAGCGCCAACCCAAAGACGAAAAATCCGAACACAGGCCGCCTGGAAAAGATCAGCAGACAGCCACTCATCAGCAGCACATGCTCCATCGCGACCGGGCCCCAATCATACGTATTGGTCAGGAGAAAAGAAGGATCGGTAGCCAGCAGAAGACACGCCAGGAGCGCGGCGCGAGAACCTGCCAGGTGTTGCGCCAGCCGAAAGAAAAGAACAATGGCCGCCGCTCCGGCCAGAACCACCGGAACCCGGAAGGAATATGGGTTGGGCCCGAAGACATGCAGGATGGGCCAGTACAGCCAGGCTTTCAGCGCTCCCGCATAGGTCCCAATCATCAGCGGAATCACGTGGTGAAAAATGGTAATCGAGAAGCTCGGGTGAGGCGGCCCGTAAAAAACGTAGGTAAAGAACCCCTCGTCGTACTCAATTCCAGCAGAAGGAATCAAGATCAACCCGAAGAGCACGAACAACAGGGCCGATCCGAGGACTACCTTGGTCATCCCAGCCGAAGATCTTAGCACGGAGGCGCCCTGGAACACGCGCTTGCAGTCGCACGTAGAATCTACCAAAGCTTTTGCAGAATAGCACGGCAAGACGCCACGGCCAAAATGAAAGCGGTAACCAGGCTAAGCCATTTTGCGATTAGCGCCTCGGGTCCGCCGTCGAAGAAAAGCTGAATCGATACCGGACCCGCGCGCTCCGGCTCAAAATACATGAACCCGATGGCATCACGCTTTACAGGAATTGCGTGGCCGTTCGCGGTGGCGTGCCATCCGCTATGCCACGTTTCCTGAATCGAGATGGCCTGGCCCGCCGACTGAACATCGGCCGCAATGTTGGCGGAATGCGGGCTGGTCCACCGAAAATCGGCGTGCGGAAGCCGGGAATCCTCCAGCGCGGTGACGTAAGGACGCAGCGGATCGACGTCGATTCCGTTGTCGGGTGTTCGCGACACGATACTCGAACGAGGCACGACACGGGCCAGGGACGCGTCGGCGGAACCCACGCGATACATCACGTCGTCGCCGTCGCGGTACAACGGGTCGAGCAATCCCTCGAACTGTTTTGGATTCCGGAACGGCTTGTAGACCTCGCCGCTGGCAGGTCCGCTGACGCCCACGGCGTGGACACCGAGCGCCTTCAGCCATACGACAGAGGTTTCGCCATTTCGCGGTCCGATCGCGTCTGTGCCGTAGTAAATCCCGTAGATCGCGAACAGGATCATCGTGTTGATCACCCCCTGCTCGGGTCCGCCCGCGAGCTCGGGTGTATCGGTGAAGGCCGTCAGCCAAAAGGACGTTGAGCCGGGTACCATCACTCGTCCCCCGGTCCAGTTTTTATTCAGCCACTGTGCAGTCTGGTATTCGGTGGTGGTCGAAATATCAATGGGGCGGATCAGAATATTTCGCGCGTAGCGGCGGTAGATCCGGACCGGCTGGATCAGCGCCAGAATCACGAGCCCGATGGCAATCGCCGTGGTCCGGCGGTGGAACCGCTTCAGGATATCATGGGCCGCGAGCGCTACCAGGAGCGAGATCGCGAGTTCGAGTTCAAGGTGATAGCGCATCGGCTGCGGCACCGCCGAGACCTGCCACCATGCAAATGGAAACACCAGCGCCGCCATAAAAAAGGTAAAGAAGATGGCGAACTGCAGGTGCGGTGTCAGGCGGCGAAAGGCGAATTTCAGTCCGATCAAGCCGAGCAATACGCCGATCGCCCACAACGGCAGCGTGCGGTACGAACCGCGAAAATCGCCGCCCAACGTCTTCGAATTGAATTGCGTCACCGCGAGAATCGACGGCAGCGACCACGGCATCGCTAGGAAATATGCGGCAATTCCGATTCCCGCCGTTCGGACCAAGCTTTTCAAGTCCGGAACCCGAGCTACGAAATAAGACAGAATCATCAACGCCATCGCGTAGCCGCCCAGCCAACTGGTCAGAACCGTCGCGGCGAACCCGAATGATGCGAGCGTGTACCACGGCGCCGTTCGCTTCGACAATGCGACATCCAGCAGCAGCAGCGCGACCGGAAGCAGGGTGAGCGCCGCGATATGCGGAGCCTCGCCATAAAACACCAGCGCCTGCAACCGCCGCGGGTACAGTGGACTTTGAAGGTCCCGCGCGATTTCAGGGATCAGGACCGCGGACCACGAAATAGTCGAGTAGACTAATCCCGCCATGAGGGCGGTCCATCGCGATCTGGTCAGCCGCAGAGTCAGAGCGAACAATGCTACGGGTCCCAAGCAGTAGGCGACCGTGGAGACCCAATGGAAGGCGTGCGCGACGGTGAAGCCGCTCAGCATTGCGAAGGAAGCTACTCCCCAGGGAAGTACCGGCGGGTAGACGTTCGCGTAGGGCATGCCCGCGTACCAGATGGGAAACCATGTTTGATCGCGCCAATGTTCCAACATGTATCGCGACATTCCAATGAAGGAGCCCTCAACCGACAGCATGTGCCGAAGATATTCCATTCCGAATAATCCTCGGCAAATATAGGCATTCAACAGAAATAGAGAAAGACCTGGCAAGACAGTCGAAAAACGGGTGCGTAAGCGATCCAATGAACAAGGATATAGCAAACACCACAGAGCGTGGCGCGGATTTTTTTTCGGACCCGACTCGAGAATGCCGGTGCACCGGCGGAATTATTCAGCGCTACTTGGGGAAAATCAGCGGGCCGCTGCTGGATCGAATCGATCTGCATGTCGAGGTTCCGGCCGTGCCCTATCAGGAACTGCGCGGCAAAGACCAGGGGGCGAGCTCGGCCGAGATCCGGGAGCGCGTCGAACGGGCGCGCGCGATTCAGCGTACGCGGGGATACTACAACGCCGAGATCCCGGTGCGGCAACTGCGAAGCCTGTGCGCTCTGGACGATGCGGGCGAGCGGACGCTGGAGATGGCCGTGCGCCGCATGGGTTTATCGGCTCGCGCACATGACCGGATCCTGAAAGTGGCGCGCACCATCGCGGACCTGGATTCCAATCCGCGGGTTTCGGCCAAGCATCTTGCCGAAGCGGTTCAATATCGCAGCCTGGACCGAAATTACTGGCAATAATCCCCCGCACAACGAAACAAACGGCCGCGCCCGGCAAGGGACGCGGCCGTATTCCGGCAGGCGAAGTGGAATCGCCTTATCGGGTCTGCGTGCGGACGTGGACGGTGTCTACCGCGAACTGCGCGTTGATTCCATGGCAGGTCACGCAGGCTTCGCCCAGCGCTGAAGTGTTCGACAAAGCATGCGAGGCAGTGGCTTTATCGTCGTGGCAACCTTGGCAGGCCGCCGAAATCGGAGGCGTGGTCGGCGTGAAGCCGCCAGGGCTGGCAACCGAGGCGACTGCGCCCACGTTGTCCACCTGATACGAATTGTTGACGTGGCAGGTGGTGCAATCGCGGAGGTCGCCGGGAAACAGCAGGCTCTGAAAATTCGTCGTGCCGAGGATGTACGGGTTGGTCAGGTTCGCTCCGCGATGGATGCTGTGAATCTGGGTGGCGAAGCTGACGCTTTGCTTGGATGTGCCGTCCGTCAGCGTCGGATTATGGCAAATGCCGCATTCCTGCGTATTGCCGCGAGATCCGCCGTGCACGATACCGAGGTTCTGGTGGCAGGCGCTGCAATTGGCCAGGGAAACCACCTGGCGCCGCGCCACCATCGGCGTGCTGTCGAGCGAGAAGTAGTACTCCACCGGCACGGCCATATCGGTTGCCGTAACCTGCTCCGTAGTTCCGGCGAGCAGTGTGACCGTGTTGGCCGCTTCCATGGAGATGGTATAGGAGCCGGTAGCGGTGGCCGGAATCTTATTGGTCATCGTATACATGTAGGTTCCAGTCGCGCTGCCGACAGCCGTGGTCGGAGTTTCGGATACGCGCGTCCCGGCGGGCGTGACGCCGTAGTCGACGTTGTTGCCGCCCAGGACCACACGGATGGTGGTGAGCTTGGTGATGTCCAGCGGATTGCCGGATTTATCGGCGACCGTAAACGTCACGGTCGGATTGCTGCCCGGTGTGCCATTCGCCACGTTCAGGATCTTCAAAACGATGCCTGGAAGGGACGTGGAGTTGTTGGGGACAGTGTGCGCGCCGGGAATGGAAGCGTCGAACTCGGTATGCGGGACCGAGGTATGGCAGTTTTGACACTGCGTGTCGTCACCCTCAATCAGGTTGACGTGATTCTGGCCGGTGGCGAAATTTACGTCATCGTGGCAGGAGCCGCAAACCGCGCGGCTGGGATTGGTTTTCCAATTGTTGGCTTGCGCGGGACCTTGGGCGTGGCAGGTGGTGCAGTTGCGGAACGTCCTGGGGAAACACGACCGTCGAAAAATCCTCGCGGCTTCCGCGGTGCTCCACGTAAAAGGGAGTGCCGGCCACTACGCTCGGCAGGCTGGATCCCATGTGCAGTTTATGGATGAACACCTTCATGTCGACAGTGTTCAAGGAATCCGGATTGGTGCTCTGCGGCGTGTGGCACAGAACACAGAACGCCATCTTGGTACGCGGGCCGGGGGCGCCATGGGCGTTTAACGGATTGTGGCAGCCGTTGCAGCTGGCTTCGTTGATGACATCGCGGACGTTGGCGACCGCGGCGCCGTTCGGAACAAACGTGAAAACGTCGTTCGAGGTGAACATCTCCGGGTAGCCATAAGCGGAAAGATCGCGCTCCAACTGGGTGCCGATGGAGTGCGTGGCGGTTACGTCGAAACCGGATGGAGCTTTGGTTCCGAAGGTATAAGTGTAGGTGCCGCTGGCCGCATCGACCAGCGTATACGTGCCACCCTTATCGGTGCTGGCCTGTGTCTGCGAAGGATTGGCATTGGTGGTGGCTTTATCGACTGTAGTGGTGTAAGCGACGTACTGGGACTGACCGCTCGGGATGTACGCCGCGACGAAAGCGACGCTTTCGACACCCGGCGTCAAGGCGCCGTTGATATCGAGACCCGCGCCGTTGGAATCGGTCATGGTAAAGCGCGTTGTGATGGTGCCGTCCTTGGCGACGGACGCGCTTTGGATTTTAATCACTGCGCCGGTGTTAAACGAGTCGAATAACGTGGCCGCATTGGGACGATACGATGGATTTTGTTTCGCCGGCCGGTCTTGCGCGGACGCGGCGATGATAAAGATCGCGCCTGTCAAAACCAGCGCGGCCCTAATCGGGATTGAATGTTTAGGCATATGAGAGAAGACCTCCCTCGGATAAAGTGACATCCGGTCGCGGGGTACAAACCGCGCTACTGCGGAGGGAGCACGCCGGGGGCCGGGCGTAGCCTTTCAAATCAGTGGTTTGGGTGTAGCCAAGACACCCAGCGGGTCTTCTAGCGCAATTTTGGGGGAACTCGCTCACACATGCGCTGTTTTTGGGAGGGCTAAGAGTTGTTGAAATAGGGGTAGTGGGTCTATTAGCCCAAATAGACCCACTACCGAAAGGGGGACGGACAGAACTGTCCAGCATGGGGCTGGCGTGGCGACGGAGTGGTAACTCGTGCAGGCGTGGGTATAGGTTCACGGGCGCCAGGGCTTGCCGTTCATCATGACGTCGTCGACTTGGAGGCCTTCTACGTGTTCGATGACGTTTGGTTTCGCGGCCTGACCGAACCTGCAGCGCGCCACCGTGACGTTTCGAACCGGATCGGACGCATAGCCACGCAGGTTCAGGGCGTCCACGGTTTTTTCGCAGGTTACATCGCGGATCTCGATGTTTCTGACGGTGGGCAGGAAGGGGCCGCCCTCGCCTTCCTCGTAGCTGAAATCGATCTGGATGACGTCGTGGGCGACTTCGCCGACGGTGACGCTGCGGAAGGAAATGTTTTCGATGACGCCGCCACGGTAAGAGTTGGTTTTGATTCTCAGGGCCCGCTCCAGATGAGGACTGCTCATCCTGCAATCGCGGACGAAGACGTTGCGGACGCCACCGGAGGCTTCACTGCCGATGCTGACGCCGCCGTGGCCGTCTTTCATGACGCAGTTCTCGATCACCAGATTTTCGCAGGGGGCATGGAGACGGCGGCCGTCGCGATTGCGGCCGGATTTGATGGCAATGCAATCGTCGCCGGTATCGAAGGTGCAGCCTTGAATGAGGACGTCGCGGCAGGATTCGGGATCGCAGCCGTCGTTGTTGGGGCCGTGGGTGGAGATGTTTACGTTGCGGACGGTCACGTTGCGGCAGAGGACGGGATGAATCTCCCACATGGGTGAGTTGCGGATATTGACGCCTTCGATCAGCACGTTCCGGGAGCGATAGGGCTGGATGAATTGGGGACGAAGGTAATGGCCGGGGCCGAAGAGGCGATCCTTCACGGGAGTATCTTGGTCGGCCATGGCGACCAGGGCGGCGCGGTCGGCCAAGGCGTTGGGACCGTCATGGCGGACGCCGCAGGTGACGCCGCCTTTCCAGGGCCACCAGTGGTCGCAATCGGCCTGGCCGTCGAGCGTGCCTGTGCCGGTGATGGCGATATCGGTCTGCTCGAAAGCGTAGATCAGGGAGGAGTAGTTCATGCACTCGGTGCCTTCCCAGCGAGTGAAGACCACGGGGTAATCCTTGGGATCGCGGCTGAAGCGCAGGGTGGCGCCTTCGGCGATGTGGAGATTGACGCGGCTTTTCAGGTGAACTGCGCCGGTAAGGAAAGTCCCGGGAGGAACGACGACGCGTCCTCCGCCGGCGGCGGAGCAGGCGGCGATGGCTTTGCGGAGCGCTTCGGTGGAATCGGCTTCAGGATCGGGTTTGGCGCCGTAACGGGTGATGTCGAAATCGCGATTGGGGAATTTCGGCGGGCGGATACGGGCGAGGATGGAGGCGGCCTGATCCTGCCAGCCGGCGGATGCGGTGAGGGCCGCGGCGGCGCTGGCGGCGAACGTTCTTCGCGTCATCATGCTGTAGAGGAGCTGGTTGAAAAAAAGGGGAACAGACCGCTCTATCCACTACCACGCTCTTGCGCAAAATCAGCGGTTGCATCCGGGACAGAGTCGTCTGTCCCCCTTTTTCTCTTATACCCGATTACGAGATCGAAAACCGAATTCCAGACGGCAACCCAGGAAATAGACGTAGTCACCCCGCAGACTTATCGCCTGAGCATAACCCTGAAGCGGGATTTATTCGCTGCGCCGCCCATCATCATTCCTGGTCAAGAGATGCCGCCGAAGGCTCGCAAGGAAGCCCAAAAGGCGATCACAGCTCTCCGATTCGGAAATCTCAAGGATGCCCACAAGCACCTGCAGACCGCCTGCCAGTCGGCGCCGGCGAATGCCGATCTCGATTATCTCCAGGGCTTGTTGTTTGAGAAAGAGAAGGACCTAACGCAGGCGCAAGGCTATTTTGAGAAGGCTACGGCGATCGATCCGCGGCACGCACGCGCGCTAACCGCGCTCGGTCAATTGCGCGTACAGCAGAACGACTATGCCCAAGCCATACCGCCGCTCGAGCAGGCCGTTTCCGTTGACACCGCGCTGTGGATGGCCCACTGGCTGCTGGCGGAGGCCTATCTGAAGCAGCACGAATTCGATAAGGCGGAGCAGCAAGCGCGTCTGGCGGTGCTGATGGGCAAGGGCGCGGCGAACGGCGCCGAATTCGAATTGGGCGAAGCGCTAGCAGGTCTGGGTCGCGCCGAAGAGGCAACACAAACGTTGCAAGTTTATTTGCACGATTACCCGTCAGGCCAAGCGGCGCCGGCCGTGCGGGAGTTCCTGGCCAAGTTGCAGAGCACGGATCTACAGACGCCAAAGCCCAGCCAAGCGGCAGCCCCGGATACTCCGGCGGCAAAGCCGAACCAAGCGGCAACAACGAAGACGCCCACGCTAGCCATCGATTCACCGATGCTCGACACCGCCGAAGTCGTGCTCTCGACTCCCAGTTGGGAACCTCCGAGCATTGATGACGTAAAGCCGCATGTGGCCGCGGGTTTGGCATGCCCGGATCAGCAGGTGATCGACGAGGCCGGCAAGCGCGTGAAGGAACTGGTTGACAACGTGAGCCGATTCGGCGCCATCGAGAACCTGCTGCATGAAGATCTCGACGAACTCGGGAAGCCGCGAACGAAAGAGACCCGCAGGTTCGATTATCTGGTTGCCATCTCGGAGAACCAACCCGGGGTGCTCGAGATTCAGGAATACCGCACCAGGCTGGTCGGTATCGACGACTTCCCCAACCATATCGGGACGTATGGTTTGCCTGGCCTCGCCTTTATCTTTCATCCCGACGTGCGCGACGATTTCGAGATGGTGTGCGAGGGGCTCGGCGACTGGCGCGGACAAGCCACCTGGCTCGTGCACTTCCGGCAGCGGCCCGAGCGGCCCGCCCGCATTCAGGCCTTCGAGTTCACCTACGGGGAGTATCCGGTCCGCCTGAAGGGACGCGCCTGGATCAGCGCCGGCAATTTTCAAATCGTCAGAATCGAAGCGGAACTAATACATCCGATGCCGAACATCCGCCTGCTCAGCGAGCATCAAACCGTCGAGTACGGCCCGGTGACGTTCCGGCAGAAAAACACGGAGCTCTGGCTGCCAAAAAGCGCGGAACTGTACTTCGATTTCCAGAAGCACCGGTATTACCGGCGTCACAGCTTCGACCACTACATGCTCTTCTCCGTAGATTCCAACCAAAAGATCAGCCCCCCGAAAATACCCGACGAACCGCAAAGCCCCGGCTAAAGCAGGCTCGCCCTGTAGCCGCGGTCTTCAGACCGCGGGGTTTAGATTCAACTGCAACCCATACCATGCGAGCGTGCAAGCTGCATCGGTGAGGCTCGACGAGCAAGTTGCTTCAAAAGGCGCATCCGTCCAGCTTCGACGTTCAAGTTTGCGCCACACTCTCCTCTAAACCCCGCCCTCTGAAGAGGGCGGCTACAGCAGCCTTACCCGGTGTAGAATCCCGGCAATGACCCACCTGCGTCGCATCGAAGACCGCGACCGCATCTTCTTCATCACTTTCAACCTGGAACGCGGCGTCGCACCACTGTCGAACAGCCAGCGAGACACGGTCCTGGAGACTCTGCAAGCTCTGCGAGGCCCTGGCGATTTCGCCCTATACGGCTACGTCATCATGCCGGACCATGCTCACTTACTTCTTTGGCCCAGAACGGTTTCTCTGATTCGGATCATGCGCGATCTGAAGTCGCGAACAGGTTTTGCCATTTCCAAAACACGGAACACAAAAGGACCCATCTGGCAACGCAGCTATTTCGATTTCATCTGCAGAAGAACGCGAGACTTCTCATCGAAGCTAGATTACATCCACAACAATCCCAAGTCCGCAGAACTCGTCCGCGAACCGCAAGATTGGCGTTGGTCGAGTTACCGTCATTACGCCAAACTGGGCGACGCTCCACTCAAGCCCGATTTCATCGATTTTTCAGGCGACCCCAACGAACTCCTCTGGCCCGCCCCCTGGCGCCCGCTGTAACACCGATGCACGGCCGTCAACGGAAGATGCGCCGCTCGACCGCCGCTGTAGCCGCGGTCTTCAGACCGCGGGGTTTAGATTCAACTACAACCCATACTGTGCGGGCGTGCAAGTTGTATCGGTGAGATCGATTGGTGACACAAACCAGGCTGATCGGTCCGTCCTCGACGTGAAGGTTTGCGCCGCACTCTCATCTAAACCCCGCCCTCTGAAGAGGGCGGCTACAGCGTCAGTCCTTATGCAACCTCACAACTTCAACTCGCGCGCAGCGCCGACATTGGCTCGATCCTCGACGCCCTGCGCGCCGGCAAGTACCCGGCGATCCCCGCCACCGCGGCCAAAATGACCGCCATCGCGGCAAACGTCAGCGGATCGCTCGGCGTGACTCCAAACAGCATGCCGTTCAGCGTCCGCGCCAACACCCACGACGCCACCGCTCCCGCCACCATCCCGATCGCCGCTAGTCCCAGCGTCTGCAACAAAATGCTTCTCTGCAGCGCTTCGGCCGACGCGCCCAGCGCCATGCGAATCCCGATCTCTTGCGTCCGCTGGCTTACCGAATACGAAATCACCGCATAGATTCCCAGCGACGCCAGCACCAACGCGAGCCCCGCGAAGCCTCCCAGTAAAATCACCGCAAATCTTCGTGGCGACACCGCGCGATCCACCAGCGTCTGCAACGTCCTCAGATTCTGCGTCGGCAAATCCGGCTCGATCGGGCGCAACGCCTCTCGCAGCCTTCCCGCCAGCTCCGCCGTCGGCATCGACGTCCGCACCACCAGATCCACCGAACCGTAGTCCTGTGTCTGCCGTATCGGGATGTAGAACTCGTTGCCCGATCCTTCTTCCAGCGCCATGTGATGGACGTCTCCCACGACGCCCACCACCGTGCGGTCCACATCCTCTGCAACCATCTTTCCAATCGGGTCCTGGCCGGGCCACAAATTACGCGCACACGTTTCGTTCAAGATGATCACCGGAAGCGCTGCCTTGTCATCGCGCTCCGAAAAATCGCGCCCCTTCTTCAGCGGAATCCCCATCGCATGAAAGTAGCCGTCGCTGATGATCCGCGGAAATCCGAACGGAAAAGTTTCCGGCGTATAAACAACGCCTTTCGCTGCAATGCCCCAGCTCCGGTTGTGCCCGAGCGGCAGCGCGTCGGAAAGTCCCGCTGCGTCGATGCCGGGCACGTCCATCACGCGATGCAACGCTTCCGTGAAATACGCATTGCGCTGCTCTTGCGTCTTGTAGGACGAGCTCGGATCGATCCGGACAGCAGCCGCGCGTTCCGGGTGGAAGCCCATATCGACATCCAGCACACGCAGAAAACTGCGTATCAGCAGTCCGGCTCCAACCAGCAACACGCAGGCCAAGCCGATTTCAGATACCACCAGCGCGTTGCGAATCCACGCACGGCCGTGCCCTTGACTTGACCCGCGGTTGGAATCCTTCAGCGTGTCGTGCAGTTTCACGTCGCGTACCTGGAGCGCGGGCACCAGGCCGAAGAGCAATCCCGTCGTCACCGCGGTCGCCAGCGTAAATCCCAGCACCGTTCCGTCGATGCGCACCTCTCCCAGCAATGGAATGCTTACCGCCGTGAGATGCACCAGCACGCGCGTCCCTGCAAGCGCCAGCAAGAGCCCGACCACCGCTCCGCAGCACGACAGCAGCAGGCTTTCCGTCAGCAACTGGCGGATCAAGCGTCCCTTCCCCGCCCCCAGTGCCGCGCGGATGGCGATCTCCTTCTGCCGCGCCGCGCCGCGCGCGAGCAATAGATTGGACAGGTTCGCGCACACGATGAGCATCACCACGCCCACGGCGGTCGCAAGCACGACCAGC
This sequence comes from Terriglobia bacterium, assembly GCA_963842485.1. Classification (GTDB taxonomy): domain Bacteria; phylum Acidobacteriota; class Terriglobia; order Bryobacterales; family Bryobacteraceae; genus Palsa-187. Next base: position 57,951 of record CAWJHI010000056.1, read on the forward strand.
GCTGGGCGCAGCCTTCCGCTCACGTGCTCGGTCAGCGCATAAACCTTCGGCTCAAAATCGTTGCGGTCGGGGTGCGCCTGCTTGTCGAGTTTGCCAAGAACGGCTACCTCCGCCCGAGCGCTTTTCACCGTCGCCCCCGGCTTCAGCCGGCCCACAATCGAGAGAGTGTTGCCCCAACGATTCGTTTCCGGTGAGAGCGGAAACGGCTCGAAAACGTCTACGCGACTCCCCGGCGTAAACACCGTCGAAAAATCGAACGATGCGGGCAACACGCCGACGACGGTCGCCGGCCCGCCGTCGAATGGCAGTGCGCGGCCAACGATAGTCGGGTCCGCGCCGAATTTCCTTCGCCAGATCCCATCGCTCAACATCACTGCCTTCGGCCCGTTCCACTTGCACTCTTCCGCGCTGAACTCCCGTCCAATTTTTGGCTCGATTCCCAGAAGTGCAAAGAAATTCTGCGACACCGGCACGCTGGTTAGCCGCTCCGGTTCCCCGTCGCCGATCAGTTTGGCGTCGCCAACGCCATAAAACGCCATGTACGCGGCCATGTCCGTGAACGACTGATTCTTTTCGCGCATATCCAGGAAATGATCGACCTGCGTCGTCTTCGCCGACATATCCCCGGTTGCATCGTCATGATTCGCGATCCAAGCAAGCCTTTCGGGATCGCGAAACGGCAGCGAGTGAATCAGCAACGTGTTCACCACGCTGAAAATCGTGCAGCTCGCCCCGACGCCAAGCCCCACAATGAGAATGGCAAAAATCGCAAAGCCATAATCGCGCCGCAAGGTGCGTCCGGCGTAGCGCAGGTCTTGCTGGAGAATTTCGAGAAACGGCAGGCCCCGCGCGTCGCGATTCTGTTCGCGCAAAGATTCGCGGCCCCCGATGCGCACCATTGCGGCACGCCGCGCTTCTTCCGGTGTCATCCCAGCCTTCTCGTTCTCAGCCGCTAGCAACTCGACGTGCGCCGCCAGTTCTTCGTTGAAGTCGTCGTCCAGCCGCGCCCTGGAACACAGAGCCCGCACCTTCGCCCAAACCGCCCGGATCAAATCCCCCATCACGTCGCTCCTTCAACACGGTCAAAGACTTGCCAACCCAGCCGATTTTGTAGGGGCGCAGCATGCTCCGTCCGGCCGTAGCGTCTTGGCGCAATCTTCACCGCCAGCCATTTCCGAGTAGGGGCGCAGCATGCTGCGCCCCATCCCGGCAACCAACCTCGGGTCTTGCGGCTCGGCAACTTCACGTGCAGCAAAAATCCAAACACAGCCGGAAGATTCGGACCCAAGACGCGAACAATCACGCCTTGCGCTCCGCCGCAAGGAACCGCGCAATCACGGTGGAAAGTTGCTCCCAATTCTCAGCCGTTTCGGCCAACCGGCGCGAACCCCGGCGCGTAATCGAGTAAAACTTGGCGCGGCGGTTGTTGTCCGAGGTGCCCCACTCGGAGCGAATCAGGCCGCGCTGCTGGAGCCGCACCAGCGACGCGTATATCGTCCCTTGATTCAGCAAGATAGCGTCGCCGCTGATCTGCTCGATGCGCCGCGCAATCCCATAGCCGTGGAGCGCGCCCATCGCCTCCAGGGTCTGCAAGACCATCAGGTCCAGCGTGCCCTTCAACATCTCCAGTTGCGGCGACATCAACCCTCCTGTGCCATTCCCACAGGAATAGAGACGATGGCCGAGCCAAAAAGTTCCATCGCTTATTCAATACTTTTTGCGCGTTGTCAGTTCAGAACCTTGCAGGACGACTCGCCCGGCATAAGGGCCGGTTTTGCTTTATAACTGATGACTGAGAATGGACGACTGAAGTCGGAACGGAAAGCGGCCGCATAAACCGCCCAACTAGGATTCACTCGTGACCCCAAACAAACGTCTCCGCGTCGGCGTCCTCTTCGGCGGGCGCTCCGGCGAGCATGAAGTCTCCCTCGCATCGGCCGCTTCGGTGATTCGCGGGCTCGACCCCGAAAAATACGAAGCGGTGCCCATCGGCATCACCAAAGAAGGCCATTGGCGCATCGGTGCGGGCGCGCAGAAGATGCTGCCGGAGGTGCTGCGTGGCGGCCAGCCGGTGATGATGACCGCCGATCCGACCGATGCCGCGCTGGTGCCGCTCGATGGCGGCGCTGGCGGCAGCGCGCGCGGGCAGCGGCTGGACGTGATCTTCCCGGTGATGCACGGCACATTCGGCGAGGACGGCACCATCCAGGGTCTGCTCGATCTTGCGGGACTCCCGTTTGTCGGTGCGGGGGTGCTCGGCTCCGCCATCGGCATGGACAAAGATGTCGCGAAGCGGTTGCTGCAAGTGGCGAAAATTCCCGTGGTGCCGTGGATCACCGTGCACCGTCACGAGTGGGAGAAGAACCCAAAGCAAATTCAGCGGGAGGTCGAGAAGAAATTCAAGTATCCGGTGTTCGTGAAGCCGGCGACGCTGGGGTCGTCCGTCGGCATGACCAAAGTGCATTCGCGAGCGGAGTTAGCGCCGGCGCTGAATCTTGCGGCGGAATTTGCGATGAAGATTCTCGTCGAGCGGGCGATGGTGGCACGCGAAATCGAAGTTTCGGTGCTGGGGAACAGCGATCCGAAGGCGTCTATCCCCGGCGAGATCGTGCCGCATCGCGAGTTCTACGATTACACCGCGAAATATCTCGAAGACGGCACGCAACTCTTGATTCCCGCGAAACTCAAGCCCGCGCAAGTGAAACAAATCCAGTCGCTGGCGGTTGCCGCGTTTCGCGCGCTGGAACTGAGCGGCATGGCGCGCGTGGATTTTTTCCTGGAAAAGCGCGGCGGAAAACTCTTCCTGAACGAGGTGAACACCATCCCGGGCTTCACGTCGATCAGCATGTATCCCAAGCTCTGGGAAGCCAGCGGCATCCCCTTTCGCGAACTGATCGACCGGCTGATCGCGCTGGCACTCGAACAGCACGCCGAGAAGGCTCGGACGAAATACGAAATCGAGCTGCCGGAAGGCGCGGCCGGCGCGCTGCAAGGCTAAGCTTCGTTCGCCACCTGCGCCGAAACACCACATCAATCTTACTGCGTGACCCAAAGCACCCCACAACCAGCCTGATACTAGCTTGGTTGCCAAGTAGGGGCGCAGCATGCTGCGCCCCTACCAGCAGCCAACGATCCGTTCGCGGTTCGGTTCGCGCGAACGGCTGGCAACGGTCCGCCAGTCCAGTTCGCGCCCACAGGAATCTCTCGCGTCCTCTCCGGTCGCAGGAAACATCGGTTTGAGTGCGCCGGCGTTGTTACCGAAATCATTTACTCTCGGACGCGAATTTTGTTACGTTCGTAGTGCCGCAGAGCGACGCGTTCGTGGCGTTGCCCCAGCGGCTGCTCTGACGCTCGCAGGGCAGGAGAACTCTGGATGTCACTTCTCGAACCGCCTCCCGATACATCGAACAGATCAAGGCCGCTGGCTTTTACCATCGCGGCGATCGTGCTGCTCGCCGTCGTCGCGCTGTGGTGGGCATTGCGCTTTTATCCGGAAAAGCGCGCGGCGGAGCATTTCTTCGACGCCGTGGTGGCGGGCGATACCGCCACCGCCTATCAACTCTGGAAGCCGCTGCCAACTTATCGAATGGACGACTTTCTGGCGGACTGGGGACCCACCGGGTACTACGGACCGGTGAAGAGTTACAAAATCATGCGCGAAGATTCGCCGCACGGCTCGAACGCGGTGCAGATTGCCGTGGCCATCAGCCCGTACGCGCCGATGCCAAGTGCCACCGATCCGGCGGATGCGGAAAAGAGCCGCAAGACGCGGGTGGTGGCGGTGTGGGTGGTGTCGAGCGATAAGTCGTTTACCTTCCCGCCGTAAAGATTGCAGAGCACAGACTGAAGTCTGTGCCACTACCGGCCAAAGCAGATCCCGCCCCTACAAAGTTGGGGAGCGGTGCGCGTACGCTCGTCATTGGCGTATGTCTTCGAGAGCGTGGAGAAGTTCCTTGGGGCTGACGCTGGCGGTGCCGAGTTTGCTGACGACAACGCCGGCGGCGGTGTTGGCGAGCGTGGCGGCGTCCGGTAGGGATGCGCCCGCGGCGGCGGCGAGGGCCAGCACACTGAGAACGGTGTCGCCAGCGCCGGTGAGGTCGAAGACTTGGCGGCCGGTGGCAGCGCGATCGATGCCGGGCTGGCCGACGCGCGCGTAGGTGACCTCGAATCCCGTGGCGGGAATGTGCACGTGGCGCGGCGAGGTTTCCTCGAACAGGCTCATTCCCTTCTCTCCCTGAGTGATCAGGACAGCGCTGCAACCAAAGTGCGCGAGGAGCGCGCGGCCTGCTTCTTCCACAGATTTTTCGTCGGCGAGAGAGCGCGTGACGAAGAATCCCGCTTCCTTGGCATTGCAAACAATCGCGCGAGCGCCGCGGTAGGCGTACAGGCGCGAAGTCTTGGGCTTGACGAAAACGGGAACGTGCAGGCGGTGGCAGGCGCTGAGGACGCGGTCGGCAAAGGCATCGGTGATGAGGCCTTTGTCGTAGTCGGAGAGGACCAGCACATCGAGACGCTTGAGCGCGGCGAAGAGCGCGCGGAGGAGGCGCTCTTCGGTTTCAGGACGCAGCGGCTCGCGCCCTTCGCGATCGACACGAACGATATGGTGGTGGCGGGCGATGATGCGCGTCTTGACGGTGGTGACGCGCTTGGGGTCGGCGAGAACGCCTTTGTCGCCGATCTTTTTCGCGCGGAAGCACCCGCGTAGCGCGCTGCCTGCTTCCTCGCCGCCTTTATCCCGGCCGATGACTCCAAAGACTTCGACTCGCGCACCGAGCGCGGCGAGATTTGCGGCGACGTTGCCTGCCCCGCCGAGGCATTCGCTCTGCTCGACGAAATCGACGACCGGGACGGCGGCTTCGGGCGAGAGGCGCGAGGCGGTGCCCCAGAGGTAGCGGTCGAGCATGAGGTCGCCGACGACGCCCACGCGCTTGCCACGCAGGCGCGGGATGAGGCGCTTCAATCGCGAGACGGACTCAGTAGCAGTAGTGGGCATGGTGGATTCTTGGGGCTTGGGCGCGCGTCATTCCTTATCATCCCCTATCATCGGGGGTGCCCGGCGCGATGGTGGCCTCTTCCACCAGCATGACGGGAATTTCGTCCCGCACGGGATAAACGCGGCGGCAAGACTGGCATTTTAACCCGGATTTGTCAGGCGTGGGTTTCA
>CAWJHI010000057.1:0-14059 GCA_963842485.1 Terriglobia bacterium
GTTGCGACGTGGTAAAAGATGTCCGCGGTATCGGACTGATGAACGGCGTCGAGTTCCAGGCGCCGCGAAAAATGAATCTGCGGCTCTATTTTGAAACCTTCCAGAAAATCCATCCGGCGGCGTTCGGGCAGATGCTGGTGCGGAGGATGTTCCGCGAGTCGCACGTGCTGACGCAGATCAGCGGGAACAATTTCGTCGTGCTGAAAGCGTCTCCGCCGCTGGTGGTGACGCACGCGCAGATCGATCAGTTTGTCGACGGCGTCACGGACGCGGCGGTGGGGCTGGGAACGTCGGGCGCGCTGTGGACGGAGGCGCTGGCGTTGGCTCGCGGAGTCATGAACATTTGAGAGTACTGATTCTAGCGACGCTGTGTTTCCCGCTCTCCGCCGCCGATCTCAATGCGGGCTATCGCTCGATGTACGACCTGGATTTCGGCGCGGCACACCGTGAATTCGCGCAATGGAAGCAAGCCAATCCGAACGACCCGATGGGTCCGGTATCGAACGCGGCGGCGTATCTTTTTTCCGAGTTGGAGCGGTTGCACGTGCTCGATTCGGAATTGTTCGTCGACGACGATAAGTTTCGTCTGCGGCAGCATCTGACCGCCAGCGCGGACACGAAGCGTGCGTTTGACGACGAGCTTGGCAACGAGCGGCAATGCTCTCAACGCGCGCGGGCGCACTCGCCCGACGATCGCAACGCGCTGCTGGCCGAGGTTCTGGCGCATGGACTGGAGGCGGATTATCTTTCCCTGGTCGAGCATCGCGACCTGGCAGCGCTCAGCGTTTTGAAGGAGGGCCGCTGCGCTCGCGGTGCACCTTCTCAATACTCATCCCGACTGCTACGACGGGTATCTGGCGATCGGCGTCGAGAATTATCTGCTCAGTTTGAAGCCTGCGCCGTTGCGATGGGTGCTCAACTGGACCGGCGCGCAAACGAATAGACAGGAAGGCATTGCGAAGCTGCGGCTGACGGCTGAAAAAGGAGATCTTCTCCAGCCTTATGCGCGCATGCTGCTGGCGGTTGCGGCTCTGCGCGACAACGATCGCGGCAACGCGTCGCGAATTCTGGAAGGACTGGTGCGAGAATTCCCCCACAACCGGCTGTACGCGGCGGAACTGGCGCGAGTAAAGGGACAATAGACGCTATGAGAATCGCCAGTGCGGCCACGGCGCTCCCGAAGCATCGCTACGATCAGCGGACGATTCTTCAGGCGCTCAAATTTCACTGGTCGGAGCGGATGGAAGAGCCGGACATGCTGGATCGCCTGCATTCGCGCACGGGCGTCGAGACCCGGTGGCTGGCGCTGCCGATTGAAGCATACCCGGAGCTCAAGGGCTGGGGCGAGGCGAATCAGGTCTGGATTAATACTTCATGTGAGCTAGGCCAAAACGCCATCTGCCACGCACTGACGCGGGCGGGGATGTCCGTACAGGACCCAGCGGCGTTCTTCTTCGTCTCGATCAGCGGCGTGGCCAGTCCTTCGATCGACGCGAAGCTGGTGAACCAGATGGGCCTCAACCGCAATGTCAAGCGCATGCCGATTTTCGGGCTGGGGTGCGTCGCTGGAGCGGCAGGCATCGCGCGCGCGGCCGATTACGTTCGCGCGTTTCCCGATCAGGCGGCGCTGCTGCTTTCCGTCGAGCTGTGCTCGCTCACCATCCAGCGCGACGATCTGTCGATTGCGAATCTGATCTCATCCGGATTGTTCGGCGACGGCGCCGCCGCCGTCATCGTGGTTGGCGACGATCATCCGGGCGCGGGCCCCCAGATCCTCGCGACGCGCTCCGTCTTTTATCCCGATACGGAGGACGTGATGGGCTGGGACATCGGGGAGCGCGGTTTTCGCATCGTGCTGTCGAAAGACGTTCCGAACATGGTGTACCGGCACCTGGCGGGCGATATCGATGCATTTCTGGCCGATTACGATCTGAAGCGCGGCGACATCGGGGCGTGGGTGATGCACACCGGCGGACCGGCGATTCTCACGGCTACGGAAAACGCGCTGGGTCTGCCCGATGGAGCGCTCGACGCATCGTGGGACTGCCTGCGGCGCGTGGGTAATCTTTCTTCGTCGTCGGTGCTGTTCGTGCTCGAGGAATTTCTGGAACGGCGGAAACCGGCGCCGGGCACCTACGGGCTGCTGGCGGCGATGGGCCCCGGATTCTGTTCGGAGTTGATTTTACTGCGATGGTAAGAACCGACGTCGTGATTGCCGGAGGAGGACCCGCGGGTCTGGCGGCGGCCATCGCCGCGCGCCGCAAGGGGCTTCGCGTTGCCGTGTTTGAGGGCGTTGTTCCGGCTGCGGCCATCGACAAGTGTTGCGGCGAAGGTCTGATGCCGGACGCACTGGAGGCTCTGGGTGAACTGGGAGTGAAACTGTCCGCGGCCCGTATGCCGATCGCGGGGGTTCGATTCCTTGAGTCCGGTCACGCAGCCGAGGCCAGGTTCTCGGGTCAAATCGGTGCGGGCGTCCGCCGCACGACTCTGTCTTCTGCGCTGCTGGAACATGCGCGGCAGGCAGGGGTCTCGATTTTCTGGGGCCAGCCGGTACGCGGCCTGGTCGCTGGTGGCATTCTGGCGGGCGATGAAGAAGTCCAGTGCCGGTGGATCGTCGGCGCCGACGGCTCGCAGTCGGCGATCCGGCGGGCGGCGGGCCTCGAATCCCCCTCCGAATGCCCGCGCCGCTTCGGTCTGCGGCGCCATTTTCGGATCGAGCCCTGGACCGACCTGGTGGAAGCTCACTGGGCGCACGGCGTGCAGGCCTTCGTCACGCCAGTGGCGGAGAACGAAGTCGATGTTGCTATGCTGTCCAGCGATCCGCAGCTCCGCTATCGGGAAGCGCTCCAGTTGTTTCCGGCGCTGGCGGCGCGACTTGCGGACGCCGCGGCTACGTCGAACGTCCGGGGCGCGGTCACGGCGTCGCGTCGTCTGGATCGCGTCACGACGAACAACCTCGCTTTATTAGGCGACGCTTCCGGCTCGGTCGATTCGGTAACCGGACTGGGTCTGGCCATGGCGTTTCAACAGGCGGTCGCGTTGGGCGAGGCGCTGGCGCGGGAGAATCTTTCCTTGTACGCGGCGCAACACCATCGTCTGTCCAGACGTCCACGGGTGATGGAATCTGTGATGTTGGCGATGGATCGACGCGATACGCTGCGGCGTCGCGCGATTCGCACACTGGCGGCGGAGCCCGCGCATTTTTCCAGCCTGCTCTCGGTTCACTCCGGCGCTTCCTCCGCGTTCGCCTTTGCTCTGCGGGTCCCGCTGGTGCTCGGGTGGCGATTTCTCACGGTATGAAGAGAGTCTGTTTGTTGGCGCTGCTCGCGTTTGCGGCGAGGGCGCAGGCTGTTTTCGATGTTGACACCGCGCAAAGCCGCGTCGCGTTCACGCTTGGCGACGTCCTGCACACGGTTCATGGATCGTTCAAGGTAAAGCGCGGTTCGATCCACTTCGATCCATCAGGGGCGGCGGGCGGAGAGATTGTGGTCGATGCGACCAGCGGCGACAGCGGCAGCCGCGCGCGCGACAAACGGATGCATCAAAACATTCTGGAAAGCCAGAAATATTCCGAGATCGTGTTCGTGCCGTCGCGCGTGCTCGGGACGGTGAATGCGACCGGCGAATCCAAGGTGGAGATTGAAGGGACATTCACGATCCATGGAGCCAGCCATCCTTTAACCGCTTCAGCCGTGATCGTCGCGGCAAGCGATCGTCTCCAAACGAAAGTGCACTTCATGGTGCCTTACGTTTCGTGGGGTATGAAGAATCCCAGCACTCTGTTTTTAAAGGTCGGCGAGACGGTGGACATTGATCTCGACGCGTCGGGCCGTATTACGTGGCAGTAGCGGTGCGTGCGCCACAAATAGCTTCGGGCGGCGCTCATGGAGCGATCTTGGGTCCGCGGGCTGAGCGCGGGCTGTCCCACCACTGTTTGATAACTTTCGTACGCGCGCTGCGCGATGGCGGCCCAGCTAAAATAATCCTCCGCGACGCGGCGCGCACGCGCGCCCATGCTGGAGTTGGCCTCGGTCGCGGACAGCAGATCGCAGACCGTGTCCGAGAAATCTCCCCATTCATTGCGAATCGCGATTTCGCATTCATCGCGAAGACCCAGCCCCGCGCAACCTACCGGCGTCGAGACGATCGCCTTTCCGCATGCCATCGCTTCCAGCACCTTGATGTTGGTACCCGCCGAAACTTCCAGCGGTACGGCAACCACCGAGGCGCGCGCATAGAGAGGACGCAGGTCCTCGACAAACCCGTGGACCTCGATCCTTGGATCTAAGCCGCGCTGATCCTGCTTCCTTCCGAACCTCTTCCAGAACAATTCGTGATCCGGCCCAGCGACAACGCGCAGACGCGCTTCCGGCATCCTGGCCCAGACACGCGGCATAATTTCCCGACACAGCTTTTCGAAGCCGATGACATTCGGCAGGTGGCGGAAGGAGCCGACATAAAACACTTCGCGTGAGTCCGCGGCCGCTTCCGATGGCCGGAAGCGGTCGATATCCACTCCGTTGGCGATGGCGAAGGTGAGCTCTTCAGCGCGTTTTCCTTCCTCAATTGCGCGGGCGCGGTCAACTTCGGAGACCGTCCAGACGACTTCGTACGCCGCCAGCCATTTGCGCTCGAATGCCAGCCACCGCTCGTACTCTTTCCACGCCGCCGGGCTGGAATTTGCTTCGGCCAACTGTCGGTAGAGGCTGAACGTAAGGTCGTGCTCCACCAGAAGCGCGGGCACGCCGGGAGCGCATTCGCGGAATCCGGCGAAATGCGTGAACTCGATCTGAATCAGGTCCGGCGTCAGCTTCTGCGATAACTGCGCGATCAAGGCCCGCAGGCTGCTCAACTCGCTGGCCGAAACCTGCGCCGGAAGCGACTTATCGTGGGCGGGCCGCTCGTCCTTGTCCACCACGTGAACTTCACGGAACACCTGGTGCAGCTTCGCGTAATCGATCACGTCGTTCGCTTCGCGCATGGCGACCAGCGTGAAGTCGACGCGAGGCGATAGCTCCCGGCAGAGGTTGTAAATGCGGACCGCCCCGCCATGGGACAGGGGGAAGGGCAGAAACGGGGAAACCACCAGCACCTTCAAGCGTCCGGAATCGCGCGTCGACGCTTGAAGCGCCGGCGCGAAACAAACGTTGCCCCGTGAAAGATCCTCCTGCCGCGGACAAAGGCTGCGCAACACGGGATCGCTGAGCGACTTCAACACGAACTCCGTATCCTGAATCGGAAATTCCGGCTGTTCCGTAAGATGTTCCGTCGCGCGTTGCCCCACGCTGTAGGATCGCCATCCGGCCGCGGCCGCCTTCCAGAACAGGATCAGCCACGCGGTTCCAGGCAGGCTGCAACGCGGGACGCCTAGCGCCAGCAGCTTCTTCCGGTCGACCAGAATCGTGTCCGAAAGGGGCGCGAGCACGCGGGTCGCTTCTCCGGCCTGTAACGTCCGGAATGGAGCGGTCGGCGCGAGCAGCATTTTCCATCCGCGAAAATGCGTCTGCCGCGAGACCGCGAAGGTGCGCGCATCGTCAAAAAGTTGCGCCCCCTCCGGAATGGAATCACTCTCGCTCCCGCGCTGCCACAGCACCCAGCGCGCATCGCTCGATCGTGCGAGGTTCTCCAAAGCCCCGCCGTCCCAGTCGCGCCCGTTCTGCGTAAAAACCACGAGGCCGTTCCCGTCCGGCTCTCCCGCATCGAGCATCAGGGGTTGATCGCCATGCATGCGCCGGAACAAACGAACGTGAGGATCGAACGTCCATCGCAGCAGCGTCGCCGATACTCGCAGGCCGGTTGCGGCCGCCAGTCTGCGAAGCCCGCGATACACGTCGCGGCAGCGCACGCGCGCCGAATCCAGCCAATCCCTGGTGCGGACGCGCGCCGAATGAATCGCCTCCCGCGCATCGCCCCACGCCAGCTCGATGGCATCGCGGCCGGCGCGCACGCAGTGAGTCGAGATGTTCGATGGAGTTCCCGCAAAGAATCCGCCGTCGCGGTTGAGAATCAGCACGCGGAACGGAGGAATCAGGAAGGGAGCAAGTTTCAACGGCCACGCGCCGCGCTCGCCGGTCCAGGTGCCGACGCTGATCGCGACCCAGCATCGCCACAGTTGCGACTGCGCTTCGGCCGCCAGCGCAAGGGTATTCTTGTTCCGGAAAACGCGTTCGCACAAAGCCTCGGATTCAGGAAGCGGCTCGACGCTGGTGAACAGCCAGATGGGAACCTCGGGGGCGCCCTCGCGCAAGTGCAGGATGACCTTATGAGAAGCAGACGCGCTTACGCCGAACACGCCGGCGACTTTCTTTTCCCCTTTTCCGGCGCGTTTCAAAAGAAACCGCAGCCGGACCTTCAAATGCAACATCAAATTACCCCGTAACACTACATCAAACGCCCCGTTTACCTGATCAAGAAGTATACTCCGTCGATGCTAATTTTGTAAAATTACTCGATGAACCCCTACGCTTCGTTCCTCGGCTCACTCGATCCCCGCCACGTCATCGCCTCGACTCCTTCGCGACTCCGCGAATCCCTCGATTCCATGGGCGAATCGCGTGCCAATCAGGTGCCCGCCCCTGGAAAGTGGTCCGTGCGCGAAATCCTCTGCCATTTGGCGGACTGCGAGATCGTTTTCGCGTATCGTCTTCGACAAACACTAGCCGAGCCGCACCACGTGATCCAGCCGTTCGATCAGGACCTGTGGGCGCGGAACTATGCGGCGTACGATGCACCTGCGGCACTCGCCGCCTTCGCCGCGGTTCGCGATTTTAACACCAGGCTGATCGCCTCGCTGCCGGACGAGGCGTTTTCCCGGCCTGTCAGCCATCCCGAGCGCGGCACCATGACGTTTCAGACCATCGTCGAGACGATGGGCGGACACGACCTCAATCACCTCGCGCAAATTGAGAAGATTGCCTTGGCTGTTTAAAGCTGGTCCGCTAAACTAAAATCATCTATGTCCATAAAAGTAGGTATTAACGGCTTCGGCCGCATCGGTAGAAATGTGGTCCGCGCCGGGTTGCACCACCCGAACATTGAATTCGTCGCCGCCAACGACCTGACAGACACCGCCACGCTCGCGCATCTGCTCAAGTACGATTCTACTCTCGGCATGCTACATGAAGACGTCAAAGTAGAGGGCGATATCATCTTTGTTGGTGGGAAGAAAATCAAGATTTTCGCCACAAAAGACCCGGCCGAGATCGATTGGCCCAGCGTCGGCGCCGACGTCGTCATTGAATCCACCGGCCGCTTCACGGAAGCCAAGGACGCTTCCAAACACCTGCGCGGCCCGGTGAAGAAAGTCATTATTTCCGCGCCTGCCAAGGGCGAGGACATCACCATCGTGCTCGGCGTGAACGATAGCGCTTACGACAAGGCCAAGCATCACATCGTCTCGAACGCTTCCTGCACCACGAACTGTCTGGCGCCCGTCGCGAAGGTTCTGCACGAAACCTTCGGCATCGAAAAAGGTTCGATGACCACGATTCACAGCTATACCAACGATCAGAACGTGCTCGATTTTCCGCACAAGGATCTGCGCCGCGCCCGCGCCGCCGCGCTCAACATGATCCCCACCACCACGGGCGCCGCGAAAGCGATGGCGCTGGTGATGCCGGAGCTGAAGGGCAAGCTCGACGGTTATTCCATGCGCGTTCCCACGCCCGACGTTTCGGCCGTCGACCTGGTCGTAGTCACGACGAAAAACACCACGGACGCCGAAGTCAACGGTGCGCTGAAGGCCGCTGCAGAAGGTCCTCTCAAGGGAATCCTCGCCTACACTGCGGATCCGGTTGTGTCCACGGACATGCTACGCAATCCCAACAGCTCCATCGTGGATTCGCTGATGACCAAGGTGCTCGCCGGCAACCTGGTCAAGGTGCTCGCCTGGTACGACAACGAATGGGGCTACTCCATGCGCGTGGTCGATCTGGTCAGCTTCCTGATGAAATGAGCGATTCGAACGTCGAGCAAGCCGTCCCGTTTTTCGGAGTGTCCGATATGGACGCGTCGCTCAAGTTTTACGTGGACGGCCTCGGCTTCGAGATGACCAGGAAATGGACGCCGGAGGGCAAGATTCGCTGGTGCTGGCTGCAACTCGGCGGCGCGGCCATCATGCTCCAGGAGTTTCCCGTGCCGGAAGCCAAGCGGGGAGCGGGAATGTCTATCTGCTTCCAGTGTAAAGACGCCCTGGCAATCTACCATTCCGCCGTCGCGCGCGGAATTCAGGCGAAGAGGCCGTTCGTCGGCAATAATATGTGGGTAACCGTCATGTCCGACCCGGATGGCTACAAGCTGGACTTCGAGAGTCCAACGGATGTCACGGAGGGAACTGAATTCGGGCAGACTAGCGGATAGCCGCGATCACGCCGTTGGTAAACTCTTCCGTTCCCGCGCTGCCGCCTACGTCTCCCGTCAGGGCCGATCGATCCCCGTAAACCTTCTCAATCGCGTCCTGCAACCGCTGCGCCGCATCCAGTTCTTCCAGGTGGATCAACATCATCACCGACGACAACATCATCGCGGTCGGATTGGCGATCCCCTTTCCCGCGATATCCGGAGCCGATCCGTGCACCGCCTCGAACACCGCGTGATTCTCGCCCATGTTCGCGCCCGGCACAATCCCCAGCCCGCCTACCAGCCCCGCGGCCAGGTCCGATACGATGTCGCCGTACAAGTTCGGCAGCAGCAGCACGTCGAACGTCTCCGGCCTCATCACCAGTTGCATCGACGCATTGTCGACAATCAGCTCTTTATATTCGATATGAGGAAACTTCGCCGCCACTTCCCGGCAGCAGCGTAAAAACAGCCCATCGGCGAGCTTCATGATGTTCGCCTTGTGAATCGCCGCGACTTTCTTCCGCCCCATCCGATTCGCATACGCGAACGCGTATTCGGCGATCTTGATCGACGCCACACGAGTGATCACCTTCAAACTGGTGACGACGTCTTTTACAACCTCGTGTTCCAGCCCCGAGTAAAGATCCTCGGTGTTCTCGCGGAAAATCACCATGTCGATCTTGACGTCGGAGAACCGCGACGCGACGCCCGGCAGCGATCGCACCGGTCTCACATTGGCATATAAATCCAGCCTCTTCCGCAGCGCCACGTTGACGCTGGCAAACCCTCCGCCGATCGGCGTCGTCACCGGACCTTTCAAACCTACGCGCGTCCGCTCCAGGCTGTCCAGCACCTCCTGCGGCAGTGACACCCCGGTCTTGCGAATCACGTCTTCGTTGAGCTGGACCAATTCCCAATCGATCGAAACGCCGGTCGCATCGACCGCGCGGCGCGCCGCGGAGGATACTTCGGGACCAATGCCATCGCCGGGAATCAGGGTGACCGGATGAGACACGTCACTATTGTAAGTAAAATGGGGGGCTTTGACGTCGCGTTTGCCGAAGACAACCCCGGCTACAGAATTCTATGGGACGACTGGTCGCGAGCCGTCGTCCTGCGTAAAATGAAAACAAATGCCTGATGCCGTCGTGGAAGCCCTCATCGTCGATCTTCTTCAGTGGCTCTCGGAGCGCCAGCGGACTCACGAAGAAGTCATGAACGCCTGGCGCACATCCTGCCCCAGACTCCCAGTGTGGGAGGACGCCAACGATCTTGGCCTCGTCGTCACACTGCAGGGGATGGTCAGGATCACACAGCCGGGGCGGATCTTTCTCCAGCAGCGCGCGAAATGAAGATTCGCCTATGAGCGGGAACCGATTGCCGATCTTGGCGCAATTGAAGGTGCGCACCCCTTCCATCACTGAAATGCCGAGCTTGTGCGCGAGATCGAGCGTCATCCGGCGGCTGATGCCGGCAAGGACGTAACGCTCGCTCGGAGAATAGAGCTTGCCACGCGGACGACGTGGAAGCTATTTGGATCTGCGGTGGTCGAGCTGAACTTCTACTCGGGCGCGCCACGCTGTGCGGCATTAAGGCCGCGCTGTATAATTGTGAGCGCCCAAGAAGCCGAGTGGAGATCCGGGCTGAAGTTGGCCTGGACCGCCTTGTTCAAGGAAGATCATGCGAAGTTGGAGCATAGCCGTACTGCTTGCGTCGTGGGTTTGGGCGCAGGCTCCTGCCCAAGTCGATCCCGAGCAGGGGAGGAAGCTGTGGTCGGCCAACTGTGCCGTGTGTCACGGCGCCGAGGGGAAGGGTGGGCGCGGGCCTGACCTGACCAGCGGCAAGTTCCGGCACGGCGGCACCGACGACGATTTCTATTGGGCCATACGAAACGGAATTCCGGGGACCGAGATGCCGGGCTTTCCGCTGAGCGGAGTGGAGTCGATGCAGCTTCTGGCTTATGTGCGGGCGCTGGGAAGAGCGGCCATGCCGCCTCCTGCGGGCGGCGATGCCGCGAGAGGCCGCGCGCTGTTTGCCGGTTCCGGCGAATGTACGCGCTGCCACAGAGTGGGCGCGATGGGTTCCCGGATCGGGCCGGACCTGAGCGACGTTGGCGCGCGCATGCCACCGTCGGATTTGCTGGCAGTGCTGCTGCGTCCGGACGAGCGCGTGCTCCCGGCGCTGTGGTATGTGCGGGCGGTGACGCGGGACGGGCGGACAATCACGGGTAGAAGGCTGAACGAAGACACGTACAGCGTGCAGCTCATCGATGCCCAGGAACGAGCTGGTTTCGTTGGTGAAGGAAGAGCTGAGAGAGTACGAGCTGATCAAGAAGTCGCCTATGCCGAGCTACGAAGGAAAGTTGACCCGCGAACAACTGGGCGACCTGGTTGCCTACCTGGCGTCATTGAAAGGGACTCCATGAAAAGAGCCTTCGCGGCGGTAGTGTGGCTGAGTTGCTGGATGCCATTGGGCGCGCAGGTGAGCTACGACCGGCTGCTGCACGCCGACCGGGAGCCGCAGAACTGGCTGACGTATTCGGGAAGCTACAAGAGCTGGCGTTACAGCCGCGCTCGACCAGATCCGCACCGGGAATGCGAAGAACCTCGAGTTGAAGTGGGTATACCAGCTCGATTCGACCGACAAGTTCGAGGCGAGCTCCGCTGGTGGTAGACGGCGTGATGTACTTCTCGGAGCCGCCGAGCGACGTGATCGCCGTGGACGGGAAGACAGGCCGGGCCTTCTGGACATACCGCTACACGCTGGCGGGCAACGTCGGCGTGTGCTGCGGGCGCGTCAACCGCGGGCTGGCGATTCTGGGGGACACACTATTTCTGGCGGCGCTGGACGGGAACCTGGTCGCGCTGGATGCGAAGACGGGAAAAGAAGTCTGGAAGACGCGGGTGGTGGACCCGAGCCTCGGCTACAGCCTGACCATGGCGCCGCTGGTGGTGAAGGACAAGGTCATCATCGGGCCGGCGGGAGGAGAGTACGGGATACGCGGGTTCCTGGCGGCGTTCGATGCGCGCACGGGCAAGGAGGTATGGCGGTTCCACACGATTCCAGGACCGGGCGAGGCGGGACATGAGACGTGGGCAGGCGATGCCTGGCAGCGTGGCGGCGGCTCCGTCTGGCTGACCGGCTCGTACGATCCGGAGTTGAACCTGATCATCCAGGGCGTGGGGAATCCGAGTCCGGACTGGAACGCGACGGTGCGGCCGGGCGACAATCTCTACACCACTTCGGCGATCGCGCTCGATGCCGACACGGGCAAGCTGAAGTGGCACTTTCAGTTTGTTCCGCACGATGCGTGGGACTGGGACGCGATGCAGACTCCGGTAATGGTAGACGCGGAGTGGCAGGGGCAGCCGCGCAAGCTGCTGTACTGGGCCCATCGCGATGGCGTCTTCTATGTGCTGGACCGGACCAACGGAAAGTTTCTGTTGGGCAAGCCGTTCGTGAAGCTCAACTGGCTGGCGGGCTTCGACGAGAACGGGCGTCCGCGGGTGCAACCAAATTCGCTGCCGACGGCGGAAGGGACACTCATTTACCCGGGCGTGCAGGGCGGCACGAACTGGTATGCGCCGTCGTACAGCCCGCGGACGGGGCTGTTCTACCTGTCGGTGTGGGCCGACTACTACTCGGTGTACCAGGAAGGAGCGGCGGATTACGTCGCGGGGAGGCGATTCAACGGAGGGGACATACGCCAGCCTCTGGCCTTCAACCGGAACACGACGCTGTTTCCCGAACGAACAACAGGGGTACGGGGCGCTGAAGGCGATCGACCCGAAGACCGGGGAAATGGTGTGGCAGGTGAAGTTTGCGGACCTGACCGAGGGCGGCGTGCTCAGCACGGCGGGGGACGTAGTGTTCACGGGCAACCGGGAAGGATACTTCCATGCCTTCGACGCGCGAGATGGGAAGCTGCTGTGGAAGGTTTCGTTGGGAGGCTACATCGCGGCAGGTCCGGTGAGCTACTCGGTGGACGGGAAGCAGTACGTAGCGGTGGCAGCGGGACACGGGATGTTTGTGTTCGGGCTGCGGGAGTAACTCCCAGACTCGTTGGGGCAGATCTTGCCTTCATTCGCCGGACACTTCGGCTGCTTCCATGCATCATGCTGTCATTTTTAAGGGTGGCGGTTGGCCGAGGGCTTCAGCGTCAGCTTATGAGTCGCGTTCCGATCCACCTTCGCGCGGCTGTAGAGCATCGGGAAGTACTCGCCCTTGTCCCAGAGCGGCAGCAGGTTTCCGTAAAACTCGCTCTCTGGCTGGCCGGACTGTCCGGGCACGTTCGTGACGACGGAGCGATCCCAATCGGCGGTGTCCATAATCTCCCGATAGCTTGCGCCGTCGGCCATCACGGCCCCGGTGCCGCCATCGCGCTCGACGGTGGGCAGGTCGTATGCGGCGACGAACGGGTGGGGGAAGGGACGCGTGTGCATTCGGCCCCATCGCCACGTCGATGAGTCTGGTCCCTGTATCCCCTTCAGCTTCTCGAGGGCCTTCACGAGACCGGCGTTCGCCAGCAGCCGTTTTTCGGCGGTTGGCCGGAAGAACTCCAGCGCTTTCGGATCGACCGTCGTGCGCCATGTTTCGTAGATCGCCGCGGCCGCGCTATCTTTGCGCAGGATCGCGTCCCAGGCGACGACCATGGTGCGCGCTTTCTCGATCTCCGGCGTGCTCCCGGTCCAGCCTTTGAAGACGTCCTGGTCGTAGGACGCGCGTAGCGAATACGGATCGTGCTGGAGCTTCTCGGAGTCCTCGATCGTGAATTTCCTATTCATGAGCAGGTTGTTCAGCACGTACTCGATGCGCGTGATGCGGTCGGTGGGCACCGTCGTGAGCGTCTTGAATACCACCGGCGGCCAGTACCCGGTTGGGTTGATGTTGTTGTTTGCCGTCGCAATGTAACCCTCCTGCGGATTGATCCGGCGCGGCAACTCCGTGCGGAATCCGTTCCACTCGTACTCGCCGGTGCCGGGCACGGGCAGGCGCCCGTCCCAACCGTGCCGGTTCGGCGTCAACGCCGACGATTGAATAGTGATGTTCCCGTCCACATCGCCGCAGTTCAGGTTTTCGGTCGGCGCCTTCCAATACATCGCATCATCGAGGAACGACTTGCAATCCCTGGCCTGATCGAGACGCAGGCCGCCGAGATACGCGCCCGTGCCAGGCTCGTTGAAAACCGACTTCAAGGCGTAATCGCGATGGTTCACCGTGTCCTGAAAGAAGATGGGACCGTGGCGGCTCATTTTGTATTCGACCACGCGCGGCGCCTCGCCTTTGATTTTGATTTCCTCATGCACGATTTTGAGCGGCTCCCACGCGCCCTTGTACCTCACCTCGTTCGGATTGGCCGGGTTCACTTCTTCGACGAAAGTATCTGTCTGGTCGGTGCCCGTGATGGTGAGGCCCCAGGCTACGCGCTCGTTGTGTCCCAGCGCGACGCCGACAAATGGAGGCTCCATCGACCCAATCACGTTCCAGCCAGGCGCGACTAGATGGAAGATATAACGGAGCGACGGGTTCGTGACTGGACGGTGTGGGTCATTCGACACGATGGGCTTACCAGTGACGGTGTACTTTCCTCCAATGACCCAGTTGTTACTTCCGGGCTCGCGGATGTCATCCCCGGCGAGGCATTGTCTGTTCTGAACCAGAGCCTGGACCGGAAGATAACGCGGCAAAATGGCCGGTCTCGGCAGGCCTCCGCGCCCGC
>CAWJHI010000058.1:0-62819 GCA_963842485.1 Terriglobia bacterium
TGCATATCGCCGAAAACCTGATCGTACGTCCGATTCTCTTTAATGATGTAGAGGATGTGTTTGATGGGCGATTCGGCGCCGACGCTGGAGGGAACCACGGTCGGGGCCGCCGGTTTTTTCGCCTGCGCGAGCTGCGTGTCGTTGTAGGGAGTGTTCTCGATCACTTTTCTGGTCCACTGCTTCAGCTCCGCGCGGAGGTTCGCCACATTGACGATTTCGACGCTGCCGCGTTGCAGGCTCTTGATGCTGCCGTGCCCTTCGGGTCCTGGCGGAAGCGGGCTTGCGGGGCCATGAATGTTCGAATAGGATCCGCCGCCCTTGCTGTTGCCGATGTACAGCTTCTGCTGCCTGGGAAGAAACGCAAGCGCGGATGGATACCACCCGCTGGGCAGGAATCCGGCGACCTCACTCTTGCCGCGTCCGGCGACGCGCACCACCGCCACATCGTTGTTATCGGCGTTCGCGACGTAGAGGAGTCCGTTCGCGCGATCGAGCGCGAGCGCGTTCGGAGTGGAGCCTTCCGGAGCATGCGGGTGCAGCGTGGTCGAAATTTTCTCGATCGCCGTACGCGTTTTCGTGTCCACCACCACCACGCTGTTATCGTTCGAGCAGGCGACATACAGCAGCCCGTCCGCGGAAAGAACCATCTGATTCGGGTTGTCGCCCACCGGGATGCTGGCGATCACTTTCATCGCGCCGGTATCGATCACGCTGACGGATTTACTCGCCAGGTTGGAGACGTACAGAACTTTTCCGTCCTCGCCGATGGCCAGATCGTACGGGATCATTTCGACCGGGACACGCCCCAGCAGCTTGCCGCTGGTGGAATCGAAGGCAACGATGTTGCCGGTTCCAAACCCGGTGCCGCGATTCGCGGCGTACAAAATATTCTTTTTCGGATGATGCACCACGCCGGACCAGAACAGCTCGCGGGTGTCGACGGTTTCTTCGAATCGCGCGGCCGGGTCGTTCGAGAGACGGCCATTGGAGTAATCGAAGACATAGATGGGCGCGCGTGTGGACGGGACTTTCGTTCCGTTCGCATTGCCGCCGGAAACGAACAGGCGCTTTCCATCGGGGCTCCACGCCAGACCGAACCAGGCGGACTTCAGCGGAATGTGCTGGACGATTTCCTCGGTTCTGGTGTCCACCACCACTAGTCCATGCGGATTGTAGCCGGCGTGCATCGCGATGACGGCGAGCCCGTCGGGCGCGGCGGCCGCATTCAGGACCATGTCGCTGGTTTCTAGAGATTTTCCGAGCGGCGTGAGCCTCCAGCCGTTGGGAAGCGAGTAGCCGCCGGGGATCGCCTGAGGAATTTGCGCCGAGACCAAGCTCGCAAAAACGACGAGAATTTTGAGAATTCGCATGGGAGATTCGAGGATAACGGAAAATGGTGAGCGCGGCGTCACAGAAATATTTCAATTCGATGACGCCATTTGAACGTCGTGTCCGGCAGCTACGCCGATTGCAACAACGTGGGCCTCGGTGTACGATAGATCCGTGCATCGTGCGTCCGCGGTTGCGCTGCTGGTCGCGATCTGCTTCCCGCTGATTGACGCCGCGGCCTTCGCCGGCTCGGACTCGGCTCTGCCCGCGTGCTGCCGCCGCAGCGGAGCGCATCATTGCTCGATGATGACGGGTGACCCGGGCTCGATGATGATGGATGACCAAGCGCCGGATTCCGGCACATCGTTCCATGCGATCCGGGAAAGGTGCCCATACTTTCCGGTGGCAGCCGCCGCTCCGGCCGGCCCCGACGCCGCGTTTCTCAAGACTCCCGCCGCGATCTTCGCGGCAGTGGTCCGTCATCCCTCCATTCAGTTCCAGACCGAGGCGCGCTATCGCGTATCCTTCAGCCGATCCCGCCAGAAGCGCGGACCTCCCATCGTTCTCTCCTAGGCGTTTGTTGAAATAGGGGACAGTATTCTGTCCCTGCCTGTACAGCGGTCGGTCCCCTTTTTCAGCAACTCCTGGCTATTTTTAAAATTTTCACCCGCCACGACTGGGCGTACGCGCTCCGTCGTTTCCGGAAAGACAGGAGAGTTCGATGCGACGATTACCGATTCTATTGTTTTCATTTCTGATGGCGAACGCAGCCGATACGGCTAGCGTACGCGGAATTGTTCACGATCCCCAACATCGGCCGCTGCCCGGAGCCCAAGTGGTGCTCCGGAATTCCACGATCTCGAAAACCATGGCCTCCGACGCCAACGGTGAATTTCTGATCGACCAGGTTCCCGAGGGCGCCTACACCATTGCCGTCTCCGCTCCGGGTTCCGCCCGTTCGAGCAGCAGATCACGGTCGCGGCGGCAAGAACTCCGGTGCTGCACCTTCAACTGGAGCTCGCGCCGGTCACCTCCAGCGTCGAAGTGTCCGGCGCGGCCAGCAGGCTGAACACGCAGACCTCGACGGTGCAAACCAACGTGGCTTCCGAGGAGATCGTCCAAACCCCCGGCGCCGATCAAACCAACAGCCTCTCCATGATCACCGATTTCACGCCCGGCGCCTACATGGTTCACGACATGCTCCACATGCGCGGCGGACATCAGGTGAACTGGTTTTTCGACGGCATACCGGTGGTCAACACGAATATCGCGGCCAACGTCGCGCCGCTCATCAATCCCAAGAACGTGGAAGAGCTGGAGATCGAGCGCGGCGGATTTTCGAGCGAGTACGGCGACCGGACCTACGGATTCTTCAACGTCGTGACGCCCTCCGGCTTCGAGCGCAACAATGAGGCCGATGTGATTCTCGTCCGCCGGAAACTTTCTATTCCACCGACGATCAGATCAACGTCGGCAGCCACACCCAGCGCTTTGCCTACTACGCCAGCGTCGACGGAAACCGCTCCGAGCTGGGCCTGGCGACGCCGGTTTCGCAGGTGATTCACGATCAGGCAGCGGCGTGGGCGGATTTCTTTCGCTGCTCTATAATCCCAGCGCCAAGGATCAGTTCCGCTGGATCGCCTCGCTTCGCGAAGATCATTACCAGATTCCCAACGATCCGGACGATCAGGCGGCCGGCATTCGCGATCTGGATCTGGAACACGACTATCTGGTCGGCTTTCACTGGACGCACAGCTTTTCCGACGGCGTGCTGTTCACGCTCTCGCCTTATTTCCATTACAACAGCGCTCATTATCTCGGCGGGCCGCAATGACACTCCGTTCGTTCTCAACGACAATGCGCGCTCGAATTACTTCGGCGGCCGCTCCGTGCTGCAAGCGCAGAAGAAGCGGCACAACGCGCGCGTCGGCGTCGAGAGTTTGGGGCCAGCACGACAACACGTTCTTCGGACTCACGGCCAATCCCGGCGGAAATGTTCTGAATCAGATGGAGAGGCATTGGGCCAATTCGAACGCCGCTGTTTTTGGAGGATCAGTACAAGGCAACCTCGTGGCTCACGTTCGACCTCGGCCTTCGGCTCACGCACTACGACGGGCTGGTCAATGAGAACGCCGCCGATCCGCGGCTCGGCGCGGCCATCCGCATTCCGCGACTGAACTGGACGCTGCACGGCTACTACGCGTATTACTATCAGCCGCCGCCGCTCGACAGCCTGGCCGGTCCCGCGCTTCAATTTCGCCGCCGCGCGAGGGCTTCGGCTTCATTCCGCTGCCCGGGCGAGCGCGACATTCAACACGATATCGGCCTGAGCATCCCGGTTCGCGGATGGTCGCTCGACGTGGACAATTTCCACACCAGCGCGCGCAATTTCCTGGATCACGACGTGATCGGCGACTCCGGCATTTTCATTCCGCTGACGGATCTCGGCGCGATCATCAGCGGCACCGAGGTCACGCTGCGCTCGCCGCACGCTCTTCCATATGGCGCAATGGCGAGTCGCGTACTCCAATCAGATCGCGCAAGGAATCGGGCCGATCACCGGAGGCTTGCTCGAATTCGCTCCCTCCGGCAATTTCCTGCTCGATCACGATCAGCGCAACACGCGTGACTTCGGTTCTCTCGCTGACTCTTCCCGGCCACATGTGGATGACGCCCGCTTACCAGTTCGGCTCGGGCTTTCTCAACGGGAACGGTCCGTCGCACCTGCCGCCGCACTCCACGTTCGATCTGTCGATCGGCAAACGTTTCGGAGAGAACTGGACCGTTTCCGCCAACGCGGTCAACATCGCCAACACGCGCTATCTGCTGGACACCAGCAACACCTTCGGCGGGACGCACTACATCAACCCGCGCCAGATCTATGGTGAAGTAAGGTATCGGTTTCACTTTTAGCAGGGTCCATGGCCAAACTTGCCTGGTTCGCCGGCGGCGCGATCGCCGTGTTCCTTCTCATCGCGATCGGCGCCATCGTCACAATGCGCGGGGCGCACGGCTTCGGCGCGCTCGATGCGCCCACTCCGGTGGAACGATGGATCGCCGAAACCTCGCGCGCCATGGCCATGCCGGCCGATGCCAAACGTTTTGCCAATCCCGTCGCCGATTCCCCGGAAGCGCTCGCCGAGGCGCGCGCGCATTGGGCCGACCACTGCGCTTCCTGCCATGCCAACAACGGAAGCGGCGATACTGAAATGGGCAAGCACCTGTATCCGCCCGCGCCCGATATGCGCCACGCCGGAACCCAGAGCAAAACCGACGGCGAGCTGTTCTTCATCATCCAGAACGGCGTCCGTATGACCGGCATGCCGGGCTGGGGAGCATCCGGCCATGAGGAAGATTCCTGGAAGCTGGTGCACTTCATCCGCCATCTTCCGCAACTCAGCGCCCAGGAAGAGCTGGACATGGGAACCTTGAATCCTAAGACCCCGGATGAACTCAAAGAAGAACAGGAAGAAAAAGATTTCTTGAAGGGAGCCAAACCAAATGAACCAACCCCGCATCGTCATTAAACGCCTGGCCGCTTGTGCCGCGCTGCTGGCAGCGCTCGCGCTCGCCCACGGCGGACTCGAACACGTCATGGGAACCGTCGCGAAAATCTCCGACGCTTCCATCACCGTCACCACCGCCGCCGGCAAAACCGTCGAAGTCACGCTGGACGCCAAGACCACTTATTCGCGCAACAGCCAGGCGATCCAGAAGACGGACCTGAAAGTCGGCGATCGGGTGGTCATTCACGCCGAAAAGAGCGGCGCCAAGCTGATCGCGCACACGGTGGAGACCGGCGCCGCAGCCAAGTCAAAAAGCACGCAGCAATAAAGCCACTTATGGTAGAGTGTCGGATCGGCTCACCGCAGCCGGTCCATCACACCAGGGGGAAAGCGAGAGCGAGTGTTTCAAATCGGTTTTGATCCGGCCAACAACCCGCTCAACAACAACGAGTGGTCGTTTCCGCTGATGGAGTGTCTTCACATCGCGATGTTCGCCATGTCGGTCGGCACCATCGCGATCGTCGATTTCCGGCTGATCGGGCTGATGTTCAAGAAGCAGACTCCCGGCGAGCTGCTGAAGGCGACGGCGCTGTGGACGCTCATCGGCCTGATCGTGGTGGTCACTTCGGGCCTGATCATCTTCACCACCGACCCGTTAAGCTACTTCTATAACTACTCGTTCCGCTACAAGATGATCGCACTGCTGCTGGCGATTGTTTACAACTACACCATTCATCGCAAGGTGGCCCTGGCCAACTCGTCGACCGCGGTCAACGTGATGGTGGGAGGATTCTCCCTGCTGCTTTGGGTCTCGATCGTCTTCGCAGGAATCTTCTACGCGTTCACCGAGGAACTCCACTATGTCGGCGGCCCAAATTAGCCAGGCGATTCAGAATACAGCCTACTTCACTGCCCTTCGCGAGTCCGGGCTTCCCTATCCGATCATTCTGTCGAGCCACCTGGCGACCATCGCGGTTTTTGGCGGTCTGATTCTGATGACGGATCTGCGGCTGCTGGGAGTCGCTCTGAAGAATATCCCTGCATCTGTGGTGGTCGAACGGACCCGGCCGTGGAAGCATGCCGGCCTGTTGATCATGCTCACTTTGGGGATCCACCTGGGTGGCGCGAAGTTAGCGGATTATTACGACAATCCCTATTTTCTGATGAAGATGTCGCTTTTGTGTCTGGTATTCGTGCATGCGATGGTGTTTCGCAAGAGCGTGTATCGAAATCCGCAGGCGCTCGACGATCCGAAAGGTTTGCCGCGTGCCGCCAAGATCGCCGCCTGCCTTTCCATGGCGCTGTGGGTGGGAATTCTTTCCTGTGGCCGCTGGATCGCTTATTACGAACGTCCGGAAGAGAACCCGTCCGCGCAGTCGCAAGCGGCCCTATCGCGCTGATCCGGCCGAGGCGAGATTGCGCCACCCCGTCAGCGCCATCCATACGCTGGCCGCCAGCAACAGCGTTCCCGTAGTCACGTGAGCGGATGCGATCCACACGAATGCGGGAGAATCGACCACGTTCAACAGCAGCATGACGAATACCGCAATCCCCAGGCACACCTGCAGCAGAACGGCGGAAATCAACACTGTGGCGGCCTGCTTCAGCGCAGTCGATTCCGAAAAATGCTGCAAAACGACGGCCGATACCACCATGGTCAGCAGCGCCACGATCATGGCGCCGAACATGTGCGGCATCACGCCGGTCATCTGATGCCGATAGAGAGCCCCCAGCAGGATCTGAATGAAAACCAGCGCCGGCGTCGCCACGGCGGCCGGCCGGAGAAAAGGATAGTCCCGCGTCGCCACCACCTGCGGAGCCCGCATCCATCCAGGCGAGGCCATCACCGCCATCGCTGCCACGCATGCCAGAAAAAGATGGGCGGCGCCTGCGTGCAACACCACCGACGCCGGCGAAAGCGGCGTGTTCTTCCACCCGGCCGCGCTGCCGATCGCCAGGGCAGCCACGCCAACCCAGGCCGGCCCGCGCAACGCCGCGCTCGCTTTCGCGTAAGAAACCCAGGCCGCCAGCCCCAAGGCGAGCACGGCCACCGTGATCGCAATCGCTTGGTGAGGGCCTGCACCCGGAGCGATCTGCGCTGGTCCCGACGCGATTTCGCTGCTCGTAATGAAGGCTCCGGACAGGATCGCAACCAACCCTATGGTCCCCACCAGAATCACGTACCGAAACAGCCACGGATTGGCACCGGACATGTTTTTAGATGACCTCGAAGTTCCCCATCATACTCATGTCCTCATGTTCCAGGTTGTGGCAATGGAACACGTAGCGGCCCCGATAGCCCGTGAATCGCACCAGAATACTTGCGGCCTGTCCTGGCCCGAGATCCACCGTGTCCTTCCAGCCCGCATCGTAAGGGCCCGGCCGGCCACTGTGCGATAAAACCTGGAAATGCACCAGATGAAGGTGCAGCGGGTGGCTGAAATCGGTCTGCAGGCGCCAGATTTCGGTGGTGTTCAGCCGCGGCCGCGCATCCATGCGCGCGGGGTCGAAGGGCCTGCCGTTGATCCTCCATTCGTGTTGAGCGCGCTGGTAGCTGAAATCGAAAACACGCGTCGCCACCGCCTCCCCGGGCTTGCCATCCACATCGCCGCCTAGCTTGGACGGAATCATGCTTTCGTCGCGTTCGCTTCGCGTCACATCGAAACGCATCACCTGGCCCAAGCTTCCCGAATCCGCCTGGTTCACCAGCATCACCGACGAGCCAAGCCGGAATTTCGAAAAGTCGACGATGACATCGAACCGCTCAGCCGGTGCGATTCTGATGGTCCGCTGCGGTACCGGCGCCGGAAGGAGCCCGCCATCGCTTCCAATCTGCACGAACGCAGCGCCCCCCGGCGGAACCGGGTCCAGCGCGAGCTGGTACCGTCTCGCGTTCGAGGCATTCAGGATTCGGAAACGATACTTTACGCTCGCCACTTCCAGCCGCGGCCATGGCGCGCCATTCACGAGCGCCACATCGCCCAACACTCCGCCCATGTATTCCATAGGCACTCCGGCCGGATCGTGCAGCGTCGGATCCAGCGCCGGATAATGCAAAGACCCGCGGGCGTCAAAGGACCGGTCGCAAATCAGCAGCGGAATCTCCCGGCTCCCGCGCGGCAGCGGAATCTGCTCCTCCTCCGCGTCGCGGATGATGTAGAATCCCGCCAGCCCCCGCCACACCTGCGGTCCGGTGAAATCCATCCGGTGATCGTGATACCACAGCGTCGCGGCCCGCTGATCGTTCTGGTAGATGTATTCACGCTCGCCATGGCTGATCTTCGCCATGGGGTCGTGCATATGCGATGTCGTAAACCCGCCGGCGGGCAGGATCAAGTCGGTGGGATAGCCATCGCTTTCCGGCGGCGTGCGGCCGCCGTGCAAATGATTCACGATCGGCACCGGCAGCCCATTGCGCAGCCGCAGGGAAACACGGCGCCCCCGGCGAGCTTCAATCGTAGGACCTGGAAAAACCCCCGCGTATCCCCAAATGCCCGTGTCCATGCCAGGCAGAATGCGCGCGGTGGCCGGGCGGACGTCGATTTCGTAGAAATCGGTTTCGGCGTCGGCTCTCTCAGGTTTCGCTACCGGTGGAACCGGTAATAAAACCTCAAACGGCTTCGGCAGCGGGACCAGACTCGGAAGCAATCTCGCCTCGGGCCGGGGACGAACGCAGCTCCATTCTCCTAACGGGACCAGCAGACCGCCCAGGCGCAGGATGTCGCGGCGCGGCCACCTCATTTCTGGAGTCCACGTCTTCCGAACTGCGAAATCGTCTGTAAGAGGACGGCGCCGAAGGCAATCACACCCAGAGGAATATGGACGCTCATGAAGCGGCCGTATCCTGTCCCCGTTTGTAAGGCCTCCGCGAGAAGCACGAAAACACTTCCAATCAGAAGCCACCAGGAGGCCGTCCCAGCTCGCGTCGCCAGCGCCGCCAAACCGATCTGGAGAATACAGATTCCAAGAGTCGCCCATGCGGTCCACTCATGGAACTTCACAATTCCATCCGTGCCGGACAGGAACTCCCCGGCCAGTCCCGCCTGTGCAAGCAAGGCAAGCGTGTGCGCGACCAGAACGACACGCAAAAATGCAAGCGGCAGGGACAAACCCGATTGTATCGCGGGGTCCGGCGCGCCCACCATGCTCGGGTCCAAAACCGGTTGTATCAGTACCAGCAACCTCTTTCTATGCGCGCTGGGGTCCCGGTACATCCGCTTCATCCCGCCCCGGTACTTCACCCCGCTTACAGTCTTACGGGTAAAGACTACCATTAGACATAAGAAAATACCGGCTGCGCGGGTGGAATCAAGGGTAAACGAGCTAATAAATACATTTAAAATCAATCACATCAAACTATTGATGGGTATGGATGCTCAGTTGCATCGATCGCCTCAATCTTGAAAACTGCTAAGTGCTTTTGCAGCAAGATTCTTCGGGCTTCGCCTAGTCGACTACGGACGGGCTCCCAGCTAGAATCCTAGCAGTACTAGTAGTTTAGTATCCGGCACCCCGTGAATTTCTGATGAGAACGACCGATACGGACGTAGGAGAGCGGAACTAGAATGATTAGTTCGATAGTACCGGCCAGGACGATGCGACTTGGGGCGCTCGCCGTGCTCCTGTCCAGCCTTGGCGTCGCTCAAACTGCTGCCTTGAGTCTCGGTTTCGGATCGGGTTCGCCCGGCAGCGTGATCACCGTGGACTTGTTTTTGGCCGCGACGGTGACTCAACCTGCGACGTTAGAGTGGACCGTCAACTACCCGACCAAAGACATCACCGCGTTGAACGTGGCCGCCGGAGGCGGTGTTTCCTCGTCGATCGAGTGCAACAATACGGCCGGGGCTTCCACTTGCGTGATGTGGAATGTCAGTTCCAACACGATATCGAACGGCGTGGCCGCGAGTCTCGCTTTCACCATTTCAGCTTCCACCACGGACACCTCGTCTGCAATACAACTTTCTAATGGCGTTGCCGCTTCCTCGGGCGGCTCGGAGATGACCAGCACCACCACCGGTAGCACTCTGACGCTGGGCAGCGTTGCGCCGCCGGCCCCCGTGATCACCAGCGCCACCTCAGCCAACGGCACCACGGGAGCTGCGTTCTCCTATCAAATCGCGGCCACCAACTCCCCGGCCAGTTTTAACGCGACGGGCTTGCCCACCGGCCTATCGGTCAGCACCGCGACCGGCTTGATCTCCGGAACTCCCTCTTCGCCTGGAACCTCGACCGTGTCGCTGAGCGCCACCAATACCGGCGGAACAGGCCACGCTACCCTGACGCTGACCGTCGCCACGGGCAGTACCACTGGCATGAGCCCTTCGCCCGGCACGACGCTACCCGCGAACTCGGCTTTATTCTCGTGGCCGGCTGTCAGCGGCGCGACTCAATACTGGCTGGACGTCGGCAGTCAACTCGCCAAGGGCGATTATTTCGGCGCAGCCATGACGGCGACATCCTTCACCGTCACGACGCTGCCCTGCGATGGACGGACCGTGTATGTGCAGGTCTGGGCATTCATCGGCGGCGCATGGCAGACACCGAATCGATACACCTATACGGCAGCCTCCGGATGCTCGGCCTTGACCGCGCCGACGGACAACTCGATGTTCTCCAGCAACACAGTCACGTTTTACTGGGGCGCCACCAGCGGAGCCGATCAATACTGGCTCGACGTGGGCAATTCAATCGGCAAAGGCGATATTTACGGAGCAGCCACCACCAGCCTTTCGACGGCGGTGGGGAATATCCCCTGCGACGGGCGTACCATCTACACCCAGCTATGGACCCACATCAGCGGCGTGTGGCAGAACCCGGGACGTTACATCTACACCGCGTTCACCGGGACGTGCGGGAACAGCGGCGCCTCGGGCATCACCAGTCCGGCCGCGGGATCGTTGGTGAGCAGTCCTTCGCAAATGTTTAGCTGGAACCCCGTCAGTGGCGCCGATCAATACTGGTTGGATGTCGGCAGCCAGGTGGGCCAGGGCGACTATTTCGGCGCCGCGACCACCGCCACCGCCTTCACGGTGACTTCCATGCCCTGCGACGGGCGCACGGTATACACCCAGTTGTGGGTCCATATCAACGGAAGTTGGCAGCCTCCTCAGCGGGCCACTTACACGGCAGTTTCCGGCTGCGCGGCCCTGTCGGCGCCTGCGGACGGAACTGTATTTGCCACCACGGCCGCGACGTTTACGTGGAACGCGGTCTCAGGAGCCGATCAATACTGGCTCGACGTCGGCAATACCATCGGCAAAGGCGACATTTATGGAGCCGCCACCACCAGTCTCTTTACGGCGCTGACCAATATTCCCTGCGACGGAAGAACCGTCTACGTGCAGTTGTGGAGTTATATCGGCGGCGCCTGGAAGAACCCGGGCCGCTATGAGTTCACGGCATCGGGCCTGTGCGGCCGGCTGACCACTCCCGTTCCCGGCTCCACTCTCAGCGGCAGCACGGTAACCTTTAGCTGGACTCCAGGAACCGGAGCCATCACGGCCTATTGGCTGGATGTCGGCACCGCGGTGGGTAAAGGCGACATTTATGCGGCGAACCTGGGCCTGGGAACCTCGCACACCGTCAGCGGCATCCCCACCACCGGCCAACCGATCTACGTCCAAGTATGGTCGATGATCGGCGGCGTGTGGAATCTGAACCGGTACACATTCACCGCATTCTGATCGTTCCGCTACTCCCGGAGTCTAAAGCGGCGTATAGGGGTTGTCGATCACAAACCTCCAACTGCCATCCGGTCGCCGGCGCACGACCTCCGTGCTCAGCCCTTGCATATCCGTCGCTCAACCGCTCTGGAGGGGGAATCGGAAACGCGTCCACCGATCGCTCACCGTTTCAAAGGCGGATGTATCCTCTAGATGGCGTCCCGGTTCACTTTGGGGTCGAGGCTAACGTGGTTCGGCAGACATCAGTCAGGAGGACACATGCGAGTCGCTGCTTTCTCCGTCGCTCTCTTCGCCGTCATCGTCGGCGTAGTAGGTATTGTTTCGCCCGATAGCCTGACGATGGCTCGACGATATCTGTTGGATAGACCCGGCGTCGTGCTCTATGTTGCCGGATTCATTCGCGTTGCGATGGGCCTCGTGCTGATCGTGTTCGCCCCGAGATCAAGGACGCCCAGGATTCTGCGAGTGCTGGGAGTCATCATGGCCCTGCAAGGAATCGTGCCGCAGTTCATCGGAACTGATCGCGAGCGAATGATCCTCGAACAGGAGGTGATGTTGGGAAACGCGGCCCTACGTGCCGGGGCCGTTGTGGCTTTAGCATCCGGCTGCTTTATAGCGTTCGTGGTTAAGCCTGGTCGAGTATGATGCGCGTGCATTTCCGAGTTTCACAAAGGACCCCTTGCGAAACACGCGGGGATCGGAGAAGGTGCGGCGCAGTCTCAATTGTTTGGAAAATTTTCAGGACTGCTAATGCTATACTTCCTTCGGACGCTTTTTTGCAGTGGCGCGCCCAGTGAGGGTGCATTTATATGTGGCGGCGATTGTTTATGCTCGCCCTCTGCGCGATGCCGGCGCTCTGGGCAGATGTGTGTGACGGTCTCCCGGCCAGTCCCCCCAAACAGTCAGGTTTTTTTTCTGAGTCGAACGAACCGCTTTCTTTCAAGTTATCCGTAAAGTCCGGCGGACCGGCGTTCCGCATCACGGTTCGTCCCCTCTGGCAGATCCAAGGCGGAATTTCGCGTGATCCAATCGACGAAACTCGCGCTGGCGAGATTGAGGTGGCGCGCTGCCAGGACGGAAAGCCGCTACAGGTGCTACCGATCGCGGCGGACCAACCAATTAGTTTTGGCTCCACTTTCCATGCGGATGATCTCAACTTCGACGGATATCTCGATTTTTCCGTCCTCACGGAGTTTTCCGGCACCGGCGGGGATGTTAGGTCGTACTGGGTCTATGATCCGCGTTCCGGGATCTTCGTCCAGAACGAGTTTACACACGAGTTGCGCTGTGGTTCAGTCGCGATCCGTCCGTACGAGGTGAAGGTAACTTCCAAATACGGCAAGGACCAGCCCACCACGACGCCGCCGTCTGGAATACGCGATACAGCTTCCGAAATCGGCGAAACTTGCTGGGGCGCACACGACATCGACTTCGACCCGGAGAAGCGCGAGATCGGCAGGAGATACTTCGGCGGCGCTATGGGGGGCTGTCCAAATACGGGAGAAGGAAAAGGAGAACGTTACCGCGTCGTGAACAATCGCCTGATCCTCATTCACACACAGGAGTTTGAAGTGATTTGCTCGAACAAACCCGTCAGGGGGGTCAAGGCGTCCAACTGCGGTTCCCAAGGCGGGTTCTTTCAGTTCTGCACCGTGACGGTCTCGGACCTTGTCGACGGGACGATGCGTGTTACCGAGGTGCGGCGGTACGATCTTCAGGGGCATCGCGTGAAATGACCGAACCGCCTCCGCAGCGTCCCGATCTCGCCGCGCCTTTCAAAAACTTTCCAACGCCGCTTCGTGCCCTCGATCATCGCCCTTCTACCCGCTGCGCTCAGTCTCCGTTTCTTGCGGACGATTACGCTTCGTGAAGCCGCGTCGGGCGTTTCGCATTTCAAGGAACGTTGCACAAAGGACCCTTTGTGAGACGCCGCCGGCGGTCGCAAGCGGCCGGAAAAGCTTGTTATCCTTTTCCTTTTTCCACAAACTCCCCGTGAAACCACGACGCAAGCGGCTACAAGCCCAATAGTCGACCCACGATAGAGGCCCGCCCCGATCGGTCTTTGTCAACCAACTCCTAGAAATTGAGCCGCGCCTGCAGCACGATGACGCGATACGAAGTAGCCCCGGCGGGCGAGAAGGTACTCGTAATCCGCCCGAAGGACGCGCTGTTGATGCCCAAATTCGTCGCCGTCGGAGCCGAGAACTGCGGCGTATTCGTGATGTTTTCCGCGGTCGCGCCGATCTGGAACATAAACCGTTCCTTGATCTTGATCCGCTTCAACAGGTTCATGTCCAGCCGCCACAACCCCGGACCGTTGAGCGATCCGGCCGCCAGCCCGCCCAGTTGACCCGGCGTGGCGTTAATCAACAACGGCGTTCCACTGGTGTTGGCGATCGCTCTCAGCGTCGACAGCGCCGCCAGGTTCGGCGCCATGGTGGCGATCTGCGGATCCGGGATCTGCACTACGTTCGGGAAGTACAGTACGCCGTTACCCACTTTTTGAACCGAGCTCGGAATCGGGCCGACTTCGGTCGCGGTGGAGAGGAAGGTTCCCTGCGCGAACGAAGTGTTCAATCCATTGGCGCCTGTCAACGTGATGGGAGCGCCCGTGAATGCCGTGAAAATCCCGCCCATCTGCCAGCCGCCGAAGATTCGCGACACAATGCCGTTGGTGCTGTTCAGGAACGGTTTGTCGGGACCGAACGGCAGTTCGTAAATTCCGTTGGCTTTGTATACCGACGCGTGCTGCTGGTGAAGGCCGCCGAATATTGCGTGGTCTCGGTTGGGGCAAGTCCCACCGGAGACGCCGGAAACGGCTGCGCGTTGGCTACATTGATGCTGGTATAAGCCTGGTGGTTCAGCGTGATGGTGATGCGGTGCTTCTCGTTGAACACGTGATCCACGCGGCCTTCATAGATTTCAAAATCGTCGATCACCGGACGAGCCCACAGGAATCCCGCCGTGTTGAGTCCGTCGCCCACCAGATAATTATTGGGAGCCGGCATCAGCCCGAACAGATGCGCGATGGTCCCGGTGGGATCCGGAGACGGGCGGTTTGGATCTCTTCCAAAAATGCTGACGGCTTGCAGCGTTCCCGTGGCATTGGCCGGCTGGACCGGAACGCCCGACGTGCTGACCACCGGCGTCGGCGCCGCCGCATTGGCGTTGAGCACGCCCGGGAAGAAACGAAACTCGCCCTGGAGCGCGGTGGGCGTATACACCACCGAATTCTGCGCGACTCTCTGGTTCTGATGATCGTTGTCCCACAACCCGTTAAAGAAGGTCTTGCTCTTCTTGAGCGGCCCCCCGAATCGCAAACCGTACTGATTCCGGATCAGAATATTGCGCGGACTCTGCTGTTGTCCGGTGAGCGGATTGGTCCCCGCCTGGTTGTTGAACCAGTCGTTCGCGTTGAGATCGGTATTGCGAAGCTCCTCCCACGCGCTTCCGCGAAACTCATTCGTGCCGCCGCGCGTGATCAACTGGACCTGGCCCGATCCCCGCCCGTATTCGGCATCCGCCGGTGACGTCACCACGCGGAATTCCTCCACCCGGTCCACACTCACCGTGTTCGATACGTTGGTATTGAAAGCGCCATTCAGCAGGTTGTCCTGCGTATTAATGCCGTCCGTCGTGTAATTCACCGCGCCCGTCGAAGATCCATTGATATTCACGCTGTTGGTTCCCGTCAGCACGACGCCGGCTTGCGTGTTCAGAAGATCGTAAGCGCTGCGGCCCACCAACGGAAGATCCAGAAGCTTGCGCGATTCCACCACGTTGCCCACCGACGCGCTGGTCACGTTCAACTCATTCGCCAGCGCGGTTACCTCCACTGTCTCGGTGGTTTGCCCCAGCTCCAGTTGGATGTTGACGGTGATCTGCGAACCAACGTCCAGGGTGATATCGGTGATGGTGGCCTTCCGGAATCCCGCATGCTCCGCGGTCAGCCGATAGCTGCCGGGAGGCAACGACGGAAATACGTAAACTCCCGCTTCATTGGTGGACGCCGTAATCGCCACGCCCGAGGCGACGTTCAAGGCAGTCAACGCTGCGCCGACAACATGCAAGCCGGATGGATCGGTGACGTTGCCGGAAACGGTGGCTTCCGTCCCTTGCGCCATCGAAAAGGCTGCCAACACCGAAAACAACAAGAGTCCGCCAACCAGGCGCGGAGAGTTCATCATGGACCTCCTGGAGCGAGTCGTTTCGCTCACAATTGCTGGTCACCCAAAGCCGGTCTTGCTGGGTCCCCATTACCCGGCTATCGGAGCTGACTGTCAGACTAAGACATCAGTAATTTATACTCTGATGCAGGTCATTAGGCAAATGGTTTTTTGCGAGACGGATTCGGTTAACTACTAGAGGATTAAGTTAGCTAATGTTACCACTGGTAACATTGTTATATTCCCGCGAATGAAACATATCGCGATTCGCCTGGGCGCGCCGCGTTGACATGCGAGCGGACTAATGACATTCTAGTGCTGTTCATTTGACGGCCACGGGGGGCCGGACTATGGGTGATGCAGCGGTGCGGTGCCGATTCGCTGTTCTCTTGCTTGCGTTTGCCGGTTTGGGCGCGGTCCGGCTGGACGCCCAGGCGGGAACCAGTTTCACTCTTCAAGGAACCGTACTCGATCAGTCGGAAGCGGTGATTCCGGATGCCGCTATTACGGTTAAAAATGTCTCGCTGGGGTTGACGCGGACGGAAAATACCGATCAGCAAGGGCACTACGTTTTCGCGGGTCTGCCGCCGGAGGGGCAATACGAGATCTCGGTGCAGGCCAGGGGTTTCGCGCCGCAGACCCGGCGAGGGATGACCTTCACTTCGGGCGCGGGAGCGAATGTGGACTTCAATCTGAAGCCCGGAACCGTGCAGGAAACGGTGGACGTGGCTTCCGAGGCTCCGCTGGTGGAAAGCAGCAAATCCGATCTCAGCCACACGGTGCAGACGCAGCAACTGGAGGGGCTGCCGGATAACGGGCGCAACTTCTTCGACTTTGTGACGCTGACGCCCGGCGCGGTGGTGAACGGCAGCGGCAGCGGAGCGATGACGATGAACGGGCAAGGAATCCGCGAGCTGACCATTCTGGCGGATGGCATTCCGAACCAGTTGCGCGAGATCCGCACGCTGGGCGGCGACCTGGCCGGCGCCAACGGCACCTTTTCGCTGGACGTGGTGGGGGAAGTCCAGGTGGTGACCAACAATTTTTCGGCGGAGTATGGGCGCAGCCTATCGGGCGTGGTGAACTCGATCACCAAATCCGGCACCAACGATATTCACGGCGACGCGTTCATCAATGGACGTCCGGGGTCGATCGACGCGGGCAACCCGCTGACCAAGGCGAATCCCGATCTGACGCGCGAGCAGTGGGGGTTCACCATTGGCGGGCCGATTATCAAGGATAAGACGCATTTTCTGGCCAACTATGAGCAGACCAACCAAGCGCAACTGGCCAACGGAATCACTTCGCCGCTGGAGCCGAATCCGGGATCGCCCCTTAACGTGCCGTTCAAGGAGCTGAAGCTGTTCGGAAAAGTGGACCACCAGATCAATCCCAACAATCGCGTCGATTTCCGGTACAGCCTGGTGCGCAGCGAATCGGACAACGCGGGTGTGGGCGGACTGAACACGAGCCAGCGCGCCGACACTTCGCAGGATCATACGCAGAACGTGGAAGCGTCGGCCATTTCAGTGCTGAATCCGCGCCTGGTGAACGAAGCCCGCTTCGCCTGGACGCACGATCTGTATTGGGACTACCAGGCGATTGTCGGCATCGGCCTGCCGCCCAATTTTTCGAACGTGGGACCGGCCATCAATCGCGCCGGGGTGGGCAACCTGGGCCCCGATCCGTCGCTGCCGCAGGACCTGAACGAGCGCGGATACACGTGGCAGGACAAGTTGTCGCACACGGTGGGGAAGCATAATTTCAAGTACGGCGGCGAAGCGACTTTATACAACCGCTTCGTGACGTTCTACAACAATTTCACCGGGACATACACATTCGCGGCGGGCACGCCGACCACCTACGATCCCAACAATCCGAAGACGTTTCCCACGCAGTACACGCAGGCGTTCGGCGAATCCGGCCTGAACTACAAGGAATGGCTGTACGGCCTGTATTTCCAGGACGATTACAACGTGACGCGCGGGCTGACGTTCAATTTCGGGGTCCGCTACGACTACGAAACGCTGATGCACGACACCAACAATTTCGCGCCGCGCTTCGGCTTCGCATGGGATCCGAAGAAGGACGGGAAAACCACGATTCGCGGAGGATTCGGGATTTTTTACGCGACCATCGAATCGTCGCTGATCAACCGCGAATCGAACAACGGGCCGGACGGGATCGTGACCATTTCGGTGACGCCGGGCGATCCGTTGTTTCCAACCTACCCCAATCGTTATACCAGCCTTCCGGCGAACGCGAAATTTGTCCTGAGCGACGTTTTCATCCCGTTGGTTCGCGGCCTGAGCCCGACGGATTTTCCGGATTCGGTGGGGAACCAGTACGGCGGTCTACGGGTGAACCCGTATGCGGAGCAAGGTTCATTCAGCATCCAGCGGCAGATCACGCCCAACCTGGTGTTCGAGGCCGACTACGTGTTGGTGCATGCCTTGAAACTGCTGACCACTCAGGATCTGAACCTGCCGCCGTTTTTCGAAGTGTATCCGGGACATACGCGAACGCAGGCGCAGGCGGATGCGGAGCGGCCGTACGGCGTGCCGTCGGTGACTCCCGGGCCGCTGGGGATCACCTTTGGCGGATTCCGGCGGCTGCTGATTCAGGAATCGACGGACCAGAGTTTTTATAACGGCGGCAATTTCCGGATCACGAAGCGCTTCAGCCATCACTTCACGTTGGACGGGTTTTACACGTTCTCGAAAGCCATCAGCGACTCCGATAATTTCCGGGAAGGAACCGCGGAGCACTTCGATCCGAACAACTGGAAGCTGGACCACGGGCTGTCGGACCAGGACCGGCGTCACAATTTCTCGATGAACGGCGTGTGGCGGCTGCCATTCGGGCTGCAACTGAGCGGGATCGCGCACGCGGGCTCCGGGATTCGATACAGCGCGAGCGTGGGCTCGGATGCGATGGGAATCGCGACCACGCGCGCGGAACGGCCCGGCGAAATCGGGCGGAATACATTCGTGGGACCTTCGGTTTTCAATTTGGACGGCAGCCTGCTGCGGGCCTTCAAGATTCGCGAACACCAGCGGATGGATCTGCGGTTCGACCTGTTCAATTCGCTCAACCGCTTCAATGTGACGGGGATCAATAACGTCTCCGGCCTGGATATCAACAATCCGGTGCCGACGTTCGGACGGCCGACGTCGACGGCGCCGGGGCGGCAGTTCCAGTTTTCGGGGCGGTATAGTTTCTAGTGGAGTGTCGCGGCCACTCGCTGCTATGAACATCCGCTGGCTTACGAGACTGTGTGAAAACGCAACCATCCACCGCTTCCTTTGGTCGCGGCTCGTTGCCGGCTCTCTGAGATATCGGCTGGTTGTAGGGAGACTCACATGCCGCGCTTGAGGCTTGCATTATTGACGCTGTCGACGGTGTGGCGCCTGGCTGCTGCGCCTGGGTTCGGGCCGGCGGACATGCTGCGCATCGCCGCGTTCGCGGAAGAGAGCCACCCGGTGATTTCGCCGAGCGGAAACTGGATCGCGTACGCGATTGTGGACGGCGCCGATCAGGGGAATATTCTGGCGCGGCATCCTACCGCCTTTTTGTGGGTTGCACCGGCAGCGGGCGGGGAGCCGAAGCGGATTTTAGAAGGCGAGCACGCCGAAACACCGGTATGGTCGCCGGATGGTTCGAAGTTGGCGTTCCTGCGCGTGCGGGAGGGACGACGGCAGCCGATGATTTGGGACGCGGCGTCCGGAGCGACTCGCGCGATCGGCGAGGCGTTCGCGGAAGATCGTAGTGTGTGGGCATCGGATGGATTAACGCTGCACTGGACGCCGGATGGCTGCACGCTGATGACGGCGGAATTGCAGCCGGCCGCGCCGGCGCCCACGGCGCCGCGCTTCACCGTGATTCGCGGAACGGACGCAGTGGTTCCGGGCGACGTGTTTTTCGTCGACAAGCGGATGTGGAAGCTGGCGGCGATCGACGTGGGGAGCGGGCGCGGGCATGAACTGAGCTCCACCGCGTACGCGCTGCGGAGCCTGGCGGTGTCGCCGGATGGAAAAAGCGCGCTGTTTCGCGCGGTGACGCCGGAGACGCTGGGGCATTTTCGCGCGGAAAAGATGGAAACGTGGCTGATGGCGCTGGATGGGCAATTCACGGCGCGGCAGGTGAAGGCGATTGCGTTCTCGCCGGATGGACGCGAGCTGCTTACGATCGAGTCGGGGAAATTGCATGCGCGTTCGCTGGCGGGAGGCGTGGATCGCGTGGTGGCCAGCGGGATTCCGGCGGGCGCGCGGCAGATCGCCGCGGCACATTCGCAATGGATGGCGATGCTCGCGCCACGGCCGGGGACGGGTCCAGCGGATCCGAATATGTATTCGATCCTGCGGCCGGTGGAAGACGTGGCGGTGGTGGATCTCGAAAGCGGAAAGGTGCGCACATTGACGCCGGCCAACCGGACCGATGAGATCGGTGAAATGACGTGGAGCGCGGATGGGCGGGTCCTGATGTACCGATCGATCGATCCGGTGACGTATCGGGAAACGGTGCATCGCTGGACGGCGAGCGAAGATTCCACCGCCGAACTGTTTTCGGTGGACGAGGCGGTGGCGCGATTTTCTGTTTCGGCGGACGGCGGGCTCTTGAGCTTCACTTCCATGAATGCGCGCCGGCCCGCGGATGCGTATGTCTACGATGTCGCGCGCAAGCAGCGGCGCGCGGTGACGCATCTGAATCCGCAATTGAGCGCGTTCGAGTTCGTCGCGCCGCAGATGTTCGGGTTCCGCTCGACCGACGGCGACGCGCTGCAGGCGCTGCTGTTCAAACCGTCCGGCGCTTCTCCGGAACATCCCGTTCCGGTGGTGACCTACGTGTACGAAAAACTTTCTTCGCAGAAGAACCGGTTCAATCCGGAAGCGCAGATGCACGTGACGCACGGCATCGCATACCTGGAGCCGGATGTTCTGGTGAAGGTGGGATATACCGGCGAATCCTTCGTGAAATCGGTGGCGCCGGCGGTGAATGCGACGCGGGCGATGGGGTTCACCAACGGTAAATTCGGCATCAATGGCGGCAGCTTCGGCGGATACGCCGGGTTGTTTCTGATTTCGCACGTGGACATTTTCGCGGCCGCGGTGCTGCGCGCGCCGCCGAGCGAATTTTTCAGCACCTGGGCGGACGGGCGGGACCGCGACATCTGGACCATCGACAACGGACAGGCGCGCGCCAACGGCGATCCGTGGAAGGCGCGGCAATCGTACCTGGATAATTCGCCGTTCTTCAGCGCGGATCGCGTTCACACGCCGCTGCTGATCCTGCACGGAGAGAAAGACTACACCGTGCCGACGCAGCAGGGCGAGATGATGTTCTATGCGCTCAGGTATCTGAAACGTCCGGTGGAACTGGTGCTGTATCGCGACGGCGATCACAGCATCGTGCGCGGATCGCGCGACGACTACCTGGACTATTATCAACGGACGCTGGACTGGTGGCAAAAGTATCTTCCATGAACAGAACGTTTCTGGCAATCGCAGTGGCGGCGGGCACGCTGGCCGCGCAGGGTGTAGATCCGGGATTGCTGAAGACCATGCGATGGCGATCCATCGGTCCGTTCCGGGGCGGGCGCGTGACGGCGGTGGCGGGCGTGGCGGAGCAGCCGCAGGTGTATTATCAGGGCGCGACGGGCGGCGGCGTGTGGAAGACCACGGACGCCGGAATCACGTGGTCTCCCATTTCGGACCGGTATTTCAAAACCGGATCGGTGGGAGCGATCGCGGTAGCGGAGTCCGATCCGAACGTCATTTACGTCGGCATGGGCGAGGCTTGCCTGCGATCGAATATCTCGCAAGGCGATGGAGTTTATAAATCGACGGACGCGGGAAAAACCTGGGCTAACGTGGGACTGGCGGATACGCGGACGATCGGCGAGGTGCGCGTCGACCCACGCGATCCGAACGTGGTGTACGTGGCGGCGGTGGGGCATCCTTACGGGCGGAATCCGGAACGCGGCGTGTTTCGATCCAAGGACGGCGGAAGGATGTGGCAGAAGGTCCTGTATATAAACGACCAGACCGGCGCGGTGGATCTGGCGATGGACCCTCGCGATTCGCGGATCATTTATGCCGCGGCGTGGCAGGTGCTGCGAACGCCCTGGGGCATTCTATCGACCGGGCCGGGCAGCGGGATTTATAAGTCGACCGACGGAGGAGACCACTGGACGCAGCTGACCAATGGTCTGCCGAAAGGCGACAAGGGGAAGATCGGGATCGCGGTTTCGCCGGTGGATTCGAATCGGGTGTGGGCCACGGTGGAGGCTGAGGATGGCGGCATCTATCGTTCAGACGACGCGGGGAAGAGCTGGCATCTGCTGAACGACGATTTCAGCGTGCGCGGGAGGCAGTATTATTACGGCCACATCTTCGCGGATACGCAGGAGCGGGATACGGTTTACACGTTTTCATCCAAGGGATTTTTCAAATCGACGGACGGGGGCAAGACGTACACGACGCTGCGCGCTCCGCACGGCGATTATCACGATTTGTGGATCGATCCGAAGAATCACCTGCGGATGATCAACGCGAACGACGGCGGGGCGACGGTGACGTTCAACGGCGGAATGACGTGGAGCACGCTGGACAATCAGCCGACGGCGCAGTTTTACGAGGCGATCACGGATAATCACTTTCCCTATCGGATTTATGGGTCGCAGCAGGACAACACTACCGTGTCGATACCGAGCCGGACCGACGGAGCGGGCATCGCGGCCACGGACTGGTACACGGTGGCGGGCGGCGAGAGCGGTTATCTGGCGCCCGATCCGCGGAATCCGGACATCACCTACGGCGGTACTTATTTCGGAGCGATGACGCGTTACGATCGGGCGACCAACCAGGCTCGCAATATCACCATCTGGCCGGATTATCCGGGCGGGCGAACGGCGGCGGAAGTGAAATACCGGTTTCAGTGGACCTACCCGATCGTGATTTCGCCGCTGACGCCGGATACCATCTACGCGGGCGCGAACGTGGTGTTCCGGTCGACCAATCAGGGACAGAGCTGGGATGTCATCAGTCCGGATTTGACGCGCGACGATAAGACTCGCGAGCACGGGGGGCGGCTGGAAGAATATTACTCGACGATTTTCGCCATCGCGCCGTCGCGCAGGGAGAAGGACGTGATCTGGACCGGGTCGGACGACGGGCTGATTAACCTGACCACGGACGCGGGCAAGAACTGGCGCAACGTGACTCCGCGGGATCTGCCGGAATGGAGCCGGATCAATATGATTGAACCGTCGCCGCACGAGGCTGGGACGGCGTATGTCGCGGCGAACCGGTATCAACTGGATGACGACAAGCCGTACATTTATAAAACCGCGGATTACGGAAAGACGTGGAAGCTGCTGACGCGCGGCATTCCGTCGCATGTGTTCGCGCGGACGATTCGCGAAGATCCGGTGCGCAAGGGATTGCTTTATGCGGGGACTGAAAACGGCGTTTATGTTTCCTTCGACGACGGGGAGAATTGGCAGCCGCTGCAACTGAACCTGCCGGTGGTGCCGATCACGGATCTGACGATTAAGGATCACGATCTGATCGCTGCGACGCAGGGCCGGGCGTTTTGGGTTCTGGACGATTTGACGGTGCTGCATCAGGCGGGATCGGTGCAGAATACGCGGTTGTTGAAGCCGCGCGACGTGTATCGACCTGCGCGGCGCGGTCGCGGTGGAGGATTGCCGGGGCTGGGCCAGAATCCGCCGGCCGATGTGGTGGTCACGTATTATTTGCAGGGCAAGCCGAATGCGGCGACGCTGGAGTTTCTGGATCAAGACGGGATGATCAAGGCGTTTTCGAAGATTCCCGCTGAGGCGGGGATGAATCGTTTTGAGTGGGATCTTCGGTATCCGGATGCGCGGGGGATCGAAGGGGAAACGCATCTTGCGGGAGGAAGCTTGCGGGGGCCGGTGGTGGCGCCGGGATCGTATCGAGTGAAGCTGACGGTGGATGGAACGGCGCAGGAGCAGACCTTCGCGGTGTTGAAAGATCCTCGCGCGCCGACGACGGACGAGGAGTATCGAAAGCAGGTCACGTTCCTGCTGAACGTGCGCGACCGGCTGTCGGAAACGGACGATGCGATCAATCGAATCCGGGGCGTGCTCACGCAAATGAAAGCGGGCGATGCGCGGAAGCAGTTCGACGATCTGCTGCATGAGCTATGGGAGCCGAGGTACACGGGCTACGACGATCAGATGCTGGTGTTCCCGCTGAAGCTGAATAACCGGATCGCGGCGTTGCAGGGATACGCGGATGGCGGGTTCGCTCCCACGGACAACGAATATAAGGTTTACAACGAACTGTCGGCGGAACTGGAGCGGCAGCTATCGCGCTTGAAGCATCTGCTTGAAAACGGATCGCGTTAGTACCTGGCGCTGCCGGGGTCTATGAAAATTCGACGGGCGACCTTAGGAAAACCTACCGGTCGCGGAATGACACATGTTGAATGTAAACCATTTATCGATTGGTCCCGAGGTTGCACTTGCTCGACTGCCATGTGGAACCCAATCAACACGAATGCCATCGAACGGCGGCGCGAGCCTCGGCTGGAGACGGACTGCGATGCGGGGGTGAAGGTGACGGCGAGCGCTCCGTTGGTCAGCGCGCGACTGGTTAGTGTTTCCTCCAGGGGTCTACAGTTGCGGGTCGGATTTATATTCCCAAACGAGGCGGTTCAGGTCCGGCTGGCGGACAGGACGGTCGCGGGCCGGGTGCGGTATTGTGTTTCCTCGGGTGATGAGTTTCGGATCGGCGTTCAGATCGAGAGAGCTGGTTGAAAAGGGGACAGACCGCTGTCTCCACCGCGGCGCCTGTACTTGGAATCGATTTTTTGTGGGCGGGGACAAAGTGGTCAGTCCCCTTTTCAACACAGTCCTAGAACTTCACGTCAGAGCGGGCCACTTCAAATTAATTCCCTTCAACTTTTGCATCCATGCCGCACGGCTCGGGGTTGGCAGAGTCAGGAGGGCATATGAAACAGTTGCTGGCCGCAATCATTTTCGGTTTATGTATGTTTGTGGCGCTATCGGGCGCAGCGCCGAACGCTGGGGGTCCAGCGCCGCTGGAGCGCGTGGCGGATCAGATCGTCGAGTGCGTGCATCTGCGATGACGGCGCTCGCAAGTTGACACACCTGGTTGCGCCTTTTCGCGCAACGAAGCTGGGGGGAATTGCTGTTCATGGCCGAAGCGGTGTACCACG
The DNA here is from genome assembly GCA_963842485.1 of Terriglobia bacterium. Classification (GTDB taxonomy): domain Bacteria; phylum Acidobacteriota; class Terriglobia; order Bryobacterales; family Bryobacteraceae; genus Palsa-187. The sequence continues at coordinate 24,910 of CAWJHI010000058.1, forward strand.
CTTCCGGATTGGGACTTCCGATTGTGATGACGATTGGGAACCGGGCGCTTCCAGCTCAACTACGATTACTGCAAGGGCTGCGGTCTGTGCGTCGAAGAGTGTCCCTGCGGGGCGATTGAGCTGGTCCCGGAGACGATATAAATCCTGCGGGTCTGGATTTTCCTGGGAGTTTGTCGAAAAAAGGGGAAAGGCTGCTCCGCCGGCCACGGGCGTCTTCTGCACTTTTGTCGATCGCGTTGATGCTAAGACAATCGTCGTGACCGCTCCCGGTGGTCGCGGATCGGTGGGTGTTTTTTGTGTAAAATCAGTGGTTTGCAGCCAGAGACATGGTACTATGTCCCCTTTCAGCAAGGTCCTAGAATAATTGAACCAAAACAGTTGATTTGATCTACTACCGAGTGTGGTATCTTCGGAAATTCGCGAGGATATCATGAAGATCGGTTGCTTGTTGCCGGCGGTTCTCATGATCGGGTGCATGCGCGCGCCCAGGCCCCAGGCGGCAGTGGCTCCGGCCCCGCCGGCCGCCGTCGACAGGATGGCGCCATTTGCCTTGGCGACGGACCTTTCCGACGACGGCGACAAACCTGGCGAACGGGAAAAGGAAAAAGAGGACGCCAAAGGCGCGAGAGAGTTTTTTCTACGCTCGCGGCTTCCGGAAGGGGAAACGGTAATCCCTATCGACCGGTACCTGGCCGCGCGCCAGCACATCGCCAACATGCCGGCGTATTCGATTGCGCGGGGAGCGATGGTGGACGCCAACAGCTCGGCCCGCATCGTGAGCGGGAACAATTGGGCGTCCCTGGGGCCGGGCGATTTCGGCGGGCGCACGCGCAGCCTGGTGATGGATCCGAACAATCCGCAGACCATGTACGCGGGCGCGGTGACCGGAGGCGTCTGGAAAACGGTGGACGGAGGCCAGAACTGGACGCCGCTCACCGACCTGCTGCCGATTCTCAACATCGGCGCGCTGGCGATGGATCCGAACGATTCGAATACGCTTTACGCCGGCACCGGCGAATGGTATCAAGGCTGGCCGGGCCAGGGAATCTTCAAGACCACCGACGGCGGCGCGACCTGGAACCAGCTCCCCAAAACCGCGAACGGCATTTTTACCTATACCAACAAGCTGGTCATGAGCCCGAACAATCCGGGGCGAATCTATGCGGCAATCTGGGAAGGAATCTACACGAGCGCGGACTCGGGCGCGACGTGGACCGCGATGAATCTCAACCTGTCGCAGGTTTATGCAGGCTGCCAGGATCTGGCGATTCGCACGGATACCAAGACTGACTATCTATACGCATCCTGCACCGGGAATGCGGCCGGCGCCGGTTACACGATCTGGCGAAATCCCGACGCCGCAGGCACCGGAACCTGGACGCAGGTCTACACTGCGACGAATATGGGACGCACTTCGCTGGCGATCGCTGCTTCGCAGCAGACCACCATCTATGCCATGGCTGCGAGCTATGGCGGGGACCCGCACTATGAAGACGGCCTGCTGGCGGTGTACCGTTCCACTTCAAGCGGCGACCCGGGAAGCTGGACGACGCAGGTGAGCAATGCCGATCCGAACGTCATGAACACGCTGTTGCTGACGAATTCCAATGACGTGGTGGGTGGGTTCTGCGCCAACGGCGGGGTGTTCAATTACGGGATTGGCCAGGGAGACTATGACAACGTGCTCGCGGTGGATCCCGCCGATCCGAATCGCGTATGGGCGGGTGGCATCGATTTGTTCCGTTCCGACGACGGAGGGGTGACCTGGGGAGTGGCTTCGCTATGGCAAGCTCCCATCGGCACGCCGATCTTCGCTCACGCCGACCGGCACGTCATCCTGTTTCATCCGGGATACGACGGCAGCGCCAATCAGACCATGTTCCTGGGAACCGACGGCGGCCTGTTCCGCACCGATAACGCGCGGGCTCCCGTTTCGACCGGCGGGAGGGCCGCCTGTTACAACAATTGGGTGGCGAATAATGGGGTTTCCTGGACCAGCCTGAATCACACCTATGTGGTCGCGCAGTTTTATCACGGGACGGCTTATCCTGGCGGCGGCGTCTACATGGGGGGCGCACAGGACAATTCTCCGTCGCGCGGTTCCGACCGGGGCGGGGTGAACGGCTGGGTTCCTTTCACCACCGGCGACGGAACCGTAGTGGGAGTGGATCCGGCCGATTCCAATATTATCTTCGAGTCGACTGAGTATCTTTCGTTGAACCGCGCGCTCAACGGGGGCACCCTTGCCTCGGCCATCACCAGGATTACGGAAAAGAACTTCCCGTTCGTGCCCAACATGGCGATCGACCCGAATGAGGGGAAGCACGTCTATCTGGGGGGCGGGACCAACCTGTGGCGATCGGTGAACAGCGCGGCTTCCTGGAGCGCCGCGGCGCCGCTCGAAGCGGGGAGCAGCGTGGGAGGGATCGCCGTGTCGCCGTTCGATTCGAACACGGTTTTATTCGGCACGCAGTTCGGCTACATTTATCGAAGCACGTCGGCGCTGACAGCCAATGGCGTCACGCCATGGGCTTATGCGCAGCCGCGGAGCGGACGCGTCGCGGGGCTGGCGTTCGATCCGGTGAATCCGAATGTGGTCTACGCGTGCTATTCAACATTGAAGCGCGCGTTGTATCCGACCGACGCCCACGTTTACAAAAGCATCAATGGAGGCGTGACGTGGTTCCCGTCGGATGGCTCGGGAAGTTCCTCGCTGCCCGACATTTCCACGCGGCAGATCGCCGTGGATCCGCGAAATCCACAGAACGTGTACGTAGCGAGCGATCTGGGCATGTTCGTCTCGACTGACGGCGGCGCAACCTGGGCGCACGACCCGGAAGCATTCCCCGACGTCATTGTGGAAGACCTGGGGTTCGATCAGGGCGTGAGCAGCAACTGGCTGTTCGCCTACAGTTATGGCCGCGGCGCCTATCGCGTCCAGTTGCCGAATGCGACGGCTACCAATTGTTCCTACTCGGTGAGTCCGGCGTCGATCAGCGTGGATGGATTCGGAGGCATCGTGCCAGTGACGGTGACTGCACCTCCAGGATGCGCATGGGCGGCGCTGCCGGGCACCAGTGCGACGCAAGTCTGGGTGCAGAGCCCGGCGCAAGGCTCGGGAAACGGTCAGGCACAAGTCATCATCACGCCGAATACGGGATTTGCTTCACGCAGCGCCGCTGTCAACATCGCCAATACCACTGTGCCCGTGAACCAAGACGCCGGGAACCCGACGGTTGCGATCGCCGACTCGTCGACTGCCGCCACGCCGCTGACGGTTCCCGGCCTGGCGCTGATCGATTCGCGCAACCTGACGAGCAGTGCGACCGATCCGGTCCATTCCTGCACGGGAGGCGCGGACTACAAAACCGCTTGGTGGGTGGTGACGCCCGAATCCACGGGCTTTCTGAATGTGACCGTGAGAGGAATTCGCCTGGACCTGACGGGGAACTCAGGAATTGTCGTAACGGCCTACGCGGGGAGTGCGCCGACCACGGAGCTGGCGTGCGCGACGGTGCCGCGCGACAACCAGCCCTGGATCGACGCTATCATTAATTTCCCGGTCAACGCCGGAGCGGCGTACCTGATCGAAGTGAGCGCTACGGGGGCCACGCCTCAGGATGGAGGCGACACCGTGGTGACGGTGGCGAGGGGATCGACGCCCGCCAGCGTTTCCATAGCCCCGGCTACGCTGGACATCACCGCCGGCGCCGCTCCGCAGCCATTCACTGCAACGGTGGAGAACGCCACCAACACCGCGGTGCGCTGGTCACTGGCTCCGCCCATCGGGACCATCAATCCGGCAGGGGTCTACACGCCGCCACCGAGCATCGGTCAGGTGACTCCTGTCATGCTCACGGCGACTTCCTTTGCCGACCCGACCCAGATCGCGACGGCGACCATCAACGTCGCGCCGATCCCGGTGGGGACCGTGCCTTCTCTTCTGGAGGCGGCGAACGTGGCGGGCGAGACTCCTTTTATCGCGCAAAACACGTTCGTGCAGCTCAAAGGCCTGAACCTGGCCGTGAACACGCGCTCCTGGCTGGCTGCGGATTTTGTGAATAACCAGCTGCCGGAGCAGCTGGACGGCGTCAGCGCGACGGTGAACGGCAAGGCGGCTTACGTGTCGTATATTTCACCGGGACAGGTGAACATCATCAGTCCGCTCGATTCGGCGCTCGGTCCGGTGCAGGTGCAGGTGATGACCGCCGGCGGACAGAGCCAGATCCTGACGGTCCAGATGCAAAGCGTGGCGCCGGGATTCTTCACTTTCGATGGAATCCACCTGGCGGCGGCGCACGTGGATGGGAGCCTGATCGGACCTGCGACCCTGTTCCCCGGAACGACCACGCCAGCTAAGCCTGGCGAAACGGTTGTGCTTTTCGGCAATGGATTCGGCCAGACGAATCCGCCCTTGGTGGCGGGCGCGCTGGCGCCGGCTGGGAAGTTGCCGGTGAATCCGGTGATCAGCGTCGGCGGGGTTTCGGCACGGGTGACGTTCGCGGGAATCGTGGCGCCGGGAGAGTATCAATTTAACGTTGTGCTGCCAACCAGCATCCCCAACGGCGATAACCAGATCATAGCGACCTATGCGGGATTCGTCACGCAACCCGGCGCGATGATCACGATCCAGCGCTGATGACGCTGTACGCAGAATTCTGACGGAAGAAGTCCTTAGTTTGTAGCGACTTCAAGTTCGCGCAGGCTGCCGGCGGCGACCGTATATTCTTCCAGCTCGCACGCGACACCAAAGCCGAGTTGAAATCCCTTCGACACAACGCGGACAACGCGGACATTGCAATACAGGCGCAGGCCATCATCCGGGACCGAACTGGCCTCGTCACCGGGAATGAGCAGCTCGCAATTCAAACGCTCATTCAGCGTGAATGGGCGATCGGAAACGAAATAAAAGCTGTCACAGCTTACATTTTCGGTCTTCGTTTCGATCATGGCCAACTCTCCCGATCGAAACAAGACAACGGGGAGCGCCAATTTAAGACGGGGACGACTCCGCCGTTCCGGGCCAGATCCAAGCATGGATGATGGCCAGAGGGCTGATTCGCTCTGGACAGATTTCGCTAGCATTTTCGCATGCCGCTCCTTTCGGGAAAATCGAGCACGTACAGTACCAAGAGGAACTCATTGATTCCATTGGGTCGCGTAGCGCGTATCCGCGTAATTACTTACCGGTTTCAGTACCTTTTACAACCGGCCTCCAACCTTACGTGGTCTCGCCGATGAGCCCGTCAGGTAACATTTTCATGAGATTGGTATTGCTAAGTCTGTGCCTGGCCCTTCCGGCAGCCGCCGACGATCAACGACCTGAAGATTCGATAGCGAGCCCAACGAGTTGCCCCGCAGTGATAACCACATCTCGTCAGACGACCGGATTTGGTCATGACGGAAACCTCCTCGCCGACGACGGTTGCCAGGAACGAGGCATCGGCTCCCAGGATCCATTTCTGGGCGATTTGCCCAAGGTGGAAGCCGCAGCACTGCATTCCCAGACGCTGGATGAGGCTCCGGCCAACGTCACCATCATCACGCGCGCACAGATTCGCACGTACGGCTACCGCACACTCGGCGAAGCGCTGGCCGGAGTCCGGGGATTCTATATGACCCGCGATCATATTTATTCCTACGCGGGCGTCAGCGGATTCTCGCTTCCCGGCGATTTCAATACACGGTTTCTGGTGATGATCAACGGCCATTCCATGACCGACAATGTGTATTCCTCCAACGGATTCTTCGAGCAGGACTTCGGGCTGGATCTGGACCTGGTGGAGAGGATCGAAGTGGTGCGCGGCCCGTCCTCGGCGCTGTACGGGTCCAACGGAATCTTCGCGACGATCAACATCGTGACCATTTCGCCGGTGGATTTTTCGACCTTATACGCGACGGCGGAGGCGGGCAGTTTCGGAGAGAAAAAAGCGATGTTGGCGGGCTCGTTCTACCTGGGCAAGGGCGCGAACCTGCTGGTCTCCGCGTCGGGAGTAAACAACGCCGGCGAGGACTACTATTTCCCGGAACTGAACGGGACCGCGATCAACATGGACGGCGAGCGCGCGTATCACACGTTTGCGAACCTGGTGTGGCGCAACTGGAACATCGTCGCGTATTTCAACGATCGTCTGAAGAAAGTGCCGCTGGCCTGGAATTACGACGCCAACAGCTTCTCCTCGCGGGGGAACTACGCCGAGGATAGCCGCAATTACGTGAGCGCCGTATATCGCCGAACGGCAGGACCGGGAGATCTGCGCTGGGAAACGTCCTACGATCAATACCGCTACGACGACCGCTTCGACACCGTCACGTCCAACGGCATTTACGACCATCACACGTATGCCGATGGCGACTGGCTGACGTCGCGTCTGAGCTATCAGTTTCCGGCGCGCGGGTTGGGATCGCTGACCGCGGGCCTGGAGGCGAGCGCCGATCTGCGGAATTGGCAACATGACATGCAAATCCAGCCGGTCGAACTGCTGTTGCTTTCCGTCAACCGCCGCAGCCGGGCTTTCGGAGTTTTTCTTCAGGATGAAAAACGGCTTTCGGCGCACTGGAAGCTGGACCTGGGCGCAAGGCTCGACATCCATCGCTATTACGGCTCGTCCTTTTCACCGCGCGCGGTGCTGGCCTATCAGCCGACGGCGCGGACGGTCTACAAGTTTATTTATGGACGCGCCTTCCGCGATCCCAACGCGTATGAGCAGTTCTATTACGATGGCGTGGACTCGCTACAGCCGCCGCCGCTGAAACCGGAAACGGCGAACACCTTTGAGATTTTGGCGGAGCACCATTTCAAGCCGGGCCTGTCCGGCACGATCCACTTGTACGATTACCGCATCAAGAACCTGATTCAGGCCGTCTACGCCGACGATGGGGCTTCGACCTTCGAGAACCTGGAAGGCGCGCGATCGCAGGGTATCGAATTGGAACTCGGCGGCAAGCCGCGTCCCTGGATGGAGGCCGACGGAAGCTTCGCCTGGCAGAAGGCCGGTCCGAAGGCCAACTCCACCAGCTTCGCGAATTCGCCGGCCTATCTGGCCAAGTTCCGGTGGGCGATTCCCGCCGGCCGGCGCTTCACCGTTGCAAACAGCTTTCAATGGACCAGCTCGCGGGGGACCTATGACGGCGAAGTGGTGCGCGCCGTGGCGCTGGTGGATGTGACGCTGACCGTCCGCAGGCTTCCGTTCGGGTGCGACCTGCAATTGGGCGTGCGCAACGCGCTCAACTGGTCGTACAAGGATCCGGTCGCATTGTCACTCGACGAACTTCAGGGCGATCCGCGCACGGCGTACGTGAAATTGATCTGGAATTCGAGGCGGTAAGGCGTTCCGATGATGCACCTGCTTCGTCTTGCCGGATGGGCCATGCTGATCGCGGACATCGCCCGCGGGGGCCAATCCTCGTTTGACGCGGCGGTCCTGTTTCGCTCCGGCTCCGATGTTTATGACCAGGCCCTTGCGGGTCTGCGCGAGGCGATGGTAGGCGCGCCGTACCGCATCGAGTATATCGATCTTGCGCGCAATCGGACGGGGCTTGTCCTAAGCCCGGCCGCAGGCCAGGCGAGGCTGGCCGTTGCGGTTGGGATCGGCGCCTGGGAACAGATGAAGACAGGTCCCGTTTCCATGCAAGCGGTTGCTGCCCTGGTGCTGCGGCAGGAGTTGAAGAGCGATTCGGTGCGGCCCGGCGGCGCCGTGTATCTGGACGTTCCGCTGGTGACGATCGCGGAACAACTGCGTCACGTGTTTCCGGGAAAGTCGCGACTCGGTTTGATTCACCGGCCTGCGTGGCCGGCTCCGGAGCCCGCCACCTTGGCCAGACTCAAGCAAATGGGATTCGATCTGCGGGTGGTGGAGTGCTCCGGTCCGGATAAGCTGCTCACCGTATTCGGTTCCTTGAAGGGGGCGGTCGACTTCGTCATCACCGAACCAGACAGCGGGCTTTACAACAGCGCGACGGTGAAGCCGCTGGTGCTCGCGTCGTTGGAACAACGTCTGCCCATCGTCGGATTCTCGGCGGCATTCGTGCGCGCCGGAGCCCTGACGGGAGTCTATCCGGATTTCTACGAACTCGGCCGTCAGACCGGTGAAATGATGCTTCACATTCTGGAGGGCAAGAGCCCGCGCGGCGAAGAGGAAGCGCGCAAAGTGGTGGTGGCCGTGAATCAACGGATCTCGCGCCTGATCGGCGTGGAGCCGGCGGATCGGAAGGGGACCTTGATCCTCAAATAGCGTATGTCATTGCTGAGACGGTTACAAAAAAGCCTGCTGCCGCGGGTGATGGCCCTGAACGCCGCTCTGCTGCTGGGCGGCCTGGCGTTCACGGGCGGATTTTTCATTCTGGCGCTGCGGGGAGTTCTGCTGGAGGAGATGGACCAGAAAGTTACCGATATCGGCCGGGCGTTCGCGAATCGGGCGCAGTTCCCGCTGTTGGTAGGGGACAAAGATGCGCTGAAATCTGTCGCGGAAGAATTTCTCGGTCTGCAGGACGTTCTTGTTCGTGGTGATCACGGACCGGCAAGGCGCCAGCATCCGGCTCACCCGGCCTTCTTTTCCGGAGAGCCAGATCCACGGGGATGTACGGATAGGAGCGGTGCAAAAACGCCAGACCGGCTCGACGCGCTATCTGGATGTGGCCTGTCAAATCGCCGCGCCCAATTCGCGCCAGTTGTTTGGGATGGAGGAGCGGAAGGCGGAGCCGCCGTTGGGGACGGTTCGCATCGCGCTGTCCCTGGCGCCCACCAGGGCAGCGGCACGCTCCGCGGTGCGGTACGCGGTTCTCGCGTCTATGGCGTGCCTGGCGCTCATCCTGTGGCTTCAGTCCAAAGAATTTCGGCGTTTGCTGGACCCGTTGCGGCGCCTCTCCGGATTTATCCACGAAGTCGGCGAACAGAGCCTGGGTCAGAGGGCCGAGGTGAACGGCGCCGACGAGATCGCGGATCTGGCGGAGTCGTTCAACCGGATGCTCGACCGGCTGGCTGCGACGCTGGTCTCCAAAGATCTCGCCGAGCAGGCCAACCAGGCGAAGAGCCGGTTCCTGGCCAACATGGGCCATGAGCTGAGGACGCCGCTGAATGCCATCATCGGGTACAGCGAACTGTTGGAAGAAGAATGCCAGGATCGCAAGATCGAGGGGCTCGACTCCGATCTGTACAAGATCCGCAACGCAGGCCTCATGCTGCTCGATTTGATGAACGATTTACTCGACTACGCCAAAACCGAGGCGGGGAAGGCGCAATTGACGCGTGAAGCGGTCAGCGTCGCGCGCGTAATCCAGGAAGTAGCCGATACGGTCGCGCCCATGGCGCGCAAAAACGGCAACCGCGTGGTACTGGAGATGCCGCCCAACGAGCTGAACGTATGGGCCGACCACATCCGTTTTCGCCAGAGCCTTATGAATCTGGCCAGCAACGCGTGTAAATTTACGGAAAACGGAACCGTTACGTTCAGCGTCGCGCCCGCTGCGCCGGATAGCGCAGACCGATGCGTGGTGCAGGTTCGGGACGATGGAATCGGCATCGCTCCCGAGAAGACGGGCCAACTTTTTGAAGCTTTCGTGCAACTGGAGCCATCCGCCACACGCCGCTTCAGCGGGACCGGCCTGGGCTTGGCTATCAGCCGCAAGTTTTGCCGTCTGATGGGAGGGGATATTACCGTCGAGAGCCGGCTTGGGTGCGGCTCGATTTTCACGCTTTCTCTTCCGCTCGCGCCTGGTCCCGGTGAGTCCCGCGGCGAAGCGTGATGGGACCCGTGGGGCGCGGCTCAACAATCGTCATTTTTCGCCGAGATGTCCAGGGAGGGCGCTTCGACTCGCGTCCAGATCCGGGAGGCCAATTTGACGTCAGGAAAAGACAGATTGTTGGTGGTGGACGACGACGCGAATAATCGCGATATGCTCTCACGGCGGCTGGAGCGGCGAGGTTACCTGGTGGACGTAGCCGAGGATGGTCCTAACGCGCTCGAGAAGATCCAGCAGGCGCATTACGATCTGGTGCTGCTCGATCAGATGATGCCGGGCATGAGCGGCCTGGACCTGTTGCAGCTGCTGCGCGCTACTTACTCTTCCTCTGAACTTCCGGTGATCATGGTCACGGCGGTCGACCAGAGCAAGACCGTGGTGGAGGCGCTGAGCGGCGGCGCCAACGATTACGTCACGAAGCCAGTGGACATGCCGGTGGTCGCGGCGCGGATCGAGGCGCAATTGACCCGAACCAAGTCGGAGCGCGAAGTACGCAGCAATGCACGGCGCACCGATGCTCTTACCGGCCTTGGGAATCGGGAAATGATGCTGGGGCGGCTGGCCGCCACGGGGCACAAGGGCGAATTGGCGCTCCTGCTGCTCGACTTGGACGGATTCAAAATCGTCAACGATACTTGCGGCCATGCGGCCGGAGACAAGATTCTGGTGGAGATCGCCGCACGGCTTCAAAGCGCCGTCGCGGACTGCGAGCCAGCCGCCACCACTCTTACGCGGATCGGGGGAGACGAATTCGCAATCCTCATCGATCCGATTTCCTCCGGCGGGCAAGCGGCCGAGCTCGCCGAAAGAATTCTGCTCAGAGTGATTCGGCCCATCGTGGTGGACGGATTCCGCACCATGATCAGCGCCAGCATCGGCATCGTCGAAGGCGGGGGCGATGCACCGCCCGAAGATTACCTGCGCGACGCCGATCTGGCCATGTACCACGCCAAGGAGCTTGGAAAGAATCGCTGGCAGAAGTTCCATTCCGATCTGCTGAAACGCGCGCGGGGGCGCTTGACTCTCACTCACGATCTGCGTTTTGCCGTGGAGCGCGGCGAGTTGTTCGCGGTGTATCAGACCAAGGTCAATCTCAAGACCCGCGAAATTGTGGGCTTCGAAGCTCTCCTGCGATGGCGTCACGCGGAGCGAGGGTTATTGTCGCCGATCGAATTCATTCCGATCGCGGAAGAGACCGGCCTGATCCTTCCGATCGGCGCATGGATCCTGCGGGAGGCGTGCCGCCAACTGAAGATCTGGCAGGCACGATACAGCACGCCCCTCACGATGAACGTCAATCTCTCGGTGAAACAGCTCGCCGATCCGGATTTATTGGGACACGTGCGCGGGGCGATCGAGCAGAGCGGCATTTCGCCCGAAACCTTGAAGCTCGAAGTCACCGAGAGTTCCTCCATCACCGAGTTTGAGGGCGCCCAACAGATGCTGGCCGGGTTGCGGGCCATTGGAGTGGGGCTCAAGCTGGATGATTTCGGCACCGGCTATTCCTCCTTAAGCTGTCTCCGCTCGCTGCATTTCGATTCGCTGAAGATCGACCATTCGTTTATCTCCAGAATGGGTTCCGATCCGGATACCCGGGCGATTGTCGATACCGTGATCAAGTTGGCCCATTCGCTGGATATGAGCGTGGTGGCGGAGGGCGTCGAAGACGAACAGCAGGCCGAGGAACTGGTGCGTCTCGGCTGCGAAACCGGCCAGGGCTACCTTTTCTCAAAGCCCTTGGACGCCGAGGCGATCGAGGCGCTTCTCGAATCCGCCTTCGGTCTGGTTCCGGCCGCGGATGCGACCTAAGCGGTCGATTCATTGACTTTATAGCTTTCCGGCGGGTGGACGAGAACCTCAGCGCGAAATTCCAGGTGGGATGAATGGTAGGATGAGTTGGAAAATGCGCTGTTGCCCGGTGTCGCTGGTGTTGCCGTGCGTCGCGCTCGCGATCGCGTTGCCAGGCTTTTCGGCGGAGCGCCGTTCCCCAACTCCGGAGGATCTGTTCGCGGTGAGGAATATCACCGCGCTGGCGCTATCGCCGGATGGGCAGCGCGTGGCGTTCATCGTGCGCGAGGCCAGCCTGGCACAGAACAAGTACGGCAGCAGCCTTTGGTTTTCGACGGTGGACGGCGCTGCTAGCCCGCGAAAAATCGCGGATGAAGCGTCTTCACCGCAATGGTCGCCGGATGGCGGTGCGCTCGCTTACCTCGCGCCCAGACGAGGCCGGCCTCAAATCGTCATTATCGATCCGGATTCAGGCCAGGAGAAAATGGAGAGCTCAGCGCCGCAAGGGGTTCTTTCCTTTCAATGGAATCCCGCGGCCACCGCGATCGCATTTCTGGCGAGAGAACTGGCTCAAGCTCCGAAGGCCGAGAATCAAACAGGCCTGGTTATCGACAAGCTGACCTTCAATCTCTACAAGCTCCTTGGTAACGACCTGTTTGTGGATCTCGCGCGGCCGGTTCATCTGTATTTATTCAGCGTGGCAACTAAATCGATCGACCCGCTGATCACTACGTTTCATGTCGACGGGGCGGTCTGGGCGCCCGGCGGAAAGGCATTGGCGGTGACGGGCCGAGAGTCGCCGGAACTCGGATTTCCGGCCAGTATCTATTTGTATGCCTGGCCGGCACGAAAGGCGACGGCAATTCTGAAAGGGGCAGAGCAGGATCACGTCGCAACCCTCGAATATTCCCAGCCTGCATGGTCGCCGGACGGTTCCGAGCTGGCGGTGGTGGCAAAGGGCAGTAAAGACCGGTGGGCCAATAGTGGAAGTATAGGAATCTTTACGCTGGGCACTTCTAATTTTCGGGAAATTAGTGACGAGAGCCGGCTGGAACTGTATGCGCCTCGATTTTCCTGGCTGACCAAGCTTGGACTGGTGATGGAAAACACGGTTCGGGCCCGGACGCAGTTGTTTGCGGCCGGGAAAGACGGGATGGTGGCGCCGTTGACGAATTTCCAAGGCGACAGCTCATCTTTCTCATTCTCTGCTTCGGGCGATCGAGTTGCTTTTGTTCAGAATGACGTTCAGCATCCTCCCGAGATCCACGTTGCGAGCTATCCGTTCACAAGTTCGAAGCCGGTGACCTGGCTGAATGCCTTTGCGAACGGTATCACGGCGCCCTTATCGGAACGAGTGCATTGGAGCGGGGCCGGAGGAGTCGAAGTCGAGGGACTACTGCTGAAGCCATCGAACTACACGCAAGGCCAGCGATACCCGCTGCTGGTGATGGTTCACGGGGGCCCCGGAGTCGCGATCAAGGATAGTTTTGAACCGTACAGCATCTCATCGACTTGGGCATGGCCGTATCCGTTCCGCGTCTTTGCCGAACATGGGTATCTTGTGTTCTTCCCGAATTATCGCGGCACGGGGTCCTACGGAAAATCGTTCCGCATGTTCAAGGACATGGCCGGCGAGCCGGCGGAAGACATCGTCACCGGAGTGCAGGCTCTGATTCGTCGCGGGGACGTGGATCCCGACTTGATCGGGATTCTGGGGCATAGCCATGGCGGGTGGCTTGGGCCCTATGTATTGACCCATCACAAGACGATGTTTAAGGCAGCCTCATTTGCCGAGGGGGCGCTGGATTCGATTTCGCAGTACGGACTTCTGGGCGGATGGCTCAATCTCTACACTCACGAATACTATAATCCCGGTACACCTTACGATAATCTCCAACGGTATGTCGACATTTCGCCGGTGTTTGCCATGAAGGATCTGAATGCGCCTACTCTGCTCGAATTTGGGCAAAAGAGCCTGGCTATGCTCGGCTTGGAGTCCGTAACCGCGCTCTGGCGCGAAGGTGTTCCGCACGAAATGATTGTGTATCCTGGCGAAGGCCATAACCTGGCGGCGCCGCAGGCTCAGCTTGAATCAGCGTATCGGAATCTCCACTGGTTCGATTATTGGATGCTAAAGAAGAAGGATCCTGCGGCGAATCAGGAGCTATACGCCCGTTGGGACAAAATGGCGGCGGAGATGAAGCGGATGCGTGAAACCCGCGGGTTGCCTCGCTGAGACGGTCATCGCCGGGATTGACTCTGTACCCGTAAGCATCCGACCTGGCTTGTGATTTCGGTGCGCGCGATCCTCACGGAATGGGCGACGCTGCTGTTGTCTGCCTTCGAAGGCAATTGCGTCAGAAAGCCGTATATGTGTACCGGTTCAGGTACCACACGCCGTTGATCATCGACCACAATTGGACGTAGATGGGTTCTCCAACTGTGGGGATGCCGCCAACGGTGTACGATGATTGCGTGCCGACGTTCGCCGCGAAAAGGTTGCCCTTGCCGAGCACCGTACCCACATCGAGCCAGTAAGCGGTGACTCCCGTTCCCGGAGTCCAGATGAACGTTACCGTGCCGCCACTGAGAGTAGAGCCGGGGACCGGAGTGGTCAGCTTTCCGCAAAGGCTGGATGCAGTGAACTCGTAGCGTCCTGGATTCATCCAGGCGCCTCCCATGTGAGTCCACAACTGCACGTAGATGGTTCGTCCGTCGCACGGAAGATTGTTCACCGCATTCAAAAGATTAGCGGTGGCGCCTGCAAAAATGTCTCCCTTGGCGATCGAGTTTCCAACGTCGAGCCAGTATTGATCCGCCCCTGCCGCGGCGCTCCAGTCAAATTCCGCGGACATGTTGCCAAATGTGGTTCCGTCGGTAGGCCCTATCAGTGCGGCACAGCCGGAAGCTCCCGTGTAAGTGGTCCGCTGGGGAGGCTGCCAGCTTCCGCTGCTATGCACCCACAACTGAACGTACACGGTGCGCCCGTCGCAGGGCAGCGTATTTACGGTGAACGAAGTCCCGGTAGTCGCGGCGGCGAAATAATCGCCCTGACCTACTTGACTGCCCACATCCAACCAGTATTGGTCGGCGCCACTTACCGGGTTCCAGTTGAACGTTTGAGCGGGACTGGTCAACGCGGATCCGGCAAGCGGAGTGATGATGCCTGAGGATCCGCTGCACACCCCATTGGCCGCCGAGTAGATGTAACGTCCCGGGTTTTGCCATGCGCCACCGATATGGGTCCACACCTGCACATAGATGGAGCGCCCGTCGCACGGGATATTGTTCACGTTAGACGAGGTGCCGGTGGTGGCTGCTCCAAAAATGTCGCCCTTGCCGATCGTGTTGCCCACGTCGAGCCAATATTGATCCGCTCCGGCCGACGGGCCCCAGCTAAAAGTAACCGAGGCGGCAGAGAACGCCGAGTTGTCGACTGGCGAGGTCAGAGCCGAGCATCCCGAGGCTGCCGTATAGGTATATCGATTGGGGGTCTGCCAGGCGCCACCGACGTGCGCCCAAACCTGCACATAAACCGTTCGCCCATCGCAGGGCAACGCGTTCACGGTGAGCGATGTTCCGGTAGTGGCCGCGCCGAAGTAATCTCCCTTGGCCACCTGGCTGCCAACGTCGAGCCAATACTGATCGGCGCCACCGACGGCCGGCCACGAGAATGTATCGGATGTCATTGGCAGTGTGGTGTTCGGCGAAGGGGTCATACCAGACGAACTGGCCGGGGCAATGGTCAGGGTCAGGGTAGCTTGGCCGGTCCCGCCGCTGTTGGTCGCGCTGAGCGTCACGGTCGAGGTTCCCGCCGCCGTGGGGGCCCCGGAGATCAAGCCGGTCCCGGTGTTGACCGAAACGCCCGCGGGTAACCCCGTTGCTCCGTAACTGGCCGGCGAATTCGTTGCGGCGATCTGATAGGAAAACGCACTACCTGCGGTCCCGCCCGCCGTGGTGGCGCTGGTGATGACTGGTGGCGCCACGGTATTGGTTAGAGTCAGCGTCAGGGTGGCATTGCCGGTCCCACCGCTGTTGGTCGCGCTCAGGGTCACCGTCGAAGTGCCCGCCGCAGTGGGGGTTCCGGAGATCAAGCCCGTCGCGGTGTTGACCGATACACCGGCGGGTAAGCCTGTCGCGTTGTAGCTGGCTGGTGAATTGGTAGCCGTGATCTGATACGAGAAGGCGCTTCCCACGGTTCCACCGGCTGTAGTTACGCTGGTGATCACCGGGGGCGCGGGGGCAACAGTGAGTGTCAAAGTGGCGTGGCCGGTCCCGCTGCTGTTGGTTGCGCTCAGCGTCACTGTCGAGGTTCCCGCCGTGGTGGGAGTTCCGGAAATCAAGCCGGTCACGGTGTTGACCGATACGCCTCCGGGCAACCCGCTAGCACCGTAGCTGGTGGGCGCGAAGGTGGCGGTGATCTGATACGAGAAGGCAGCTCCCACTGTCCCGCCCGCGGTGGTGGCGCTGGTGATGACCGGTGGCGTCGACTGTATTGCTCAGAGTCAGCGTCAACGTGGCATTGCCGGTCCCGCCGCTGTTGGTCGCGCTCAGCGTCACTGTCGAGGTTCCCGCCGCGGTGGGAGTGCCCGAGATCAAACCGGTCGCGGTGTTGACCGATACGCCGGCAGGCAAACCCGAAGCATTGTAACTGGTGGGCGAGTTGGTGGCCGAAATCTGATAAGAGAACGCTGTTCCCACCGTCCCACCGGCTATGGTGGCGCTCGTAATTACAGGCGGCGCCTGGGCAACGGTCAGCGTTAGAGTGGCGTTGCCAGTACCGCCGCTGTTCGTTGCGCTCAATGTGACAGTCGAGGTTCCTGCTGCCGTGGGGGTTCCTGAGATCAAGCCCGTCGCAGTGTTGACCGATACGCCGGCAGGTAAGCTCGTCGCGTTGTAGCTCGTCGGCGAGTTGGTAGCCGTGATCTGATACGAGAAGGCAGTTCCCGTTGTTCCACCGGCTGTAGTCGCGCTGGTGATTACAGGCGGCGCCTGGGCAACGGTCACCGTTAGAGTGGCATTGCCGGTCCCGCCGCTGTTGGTCGCACTCAGTGTCACGGTCGAGGTTCCTGCTGCCGTG
Source organism: Terriglobia bacterium (assembly GCA_963842485.1). Taxonomy (GTDB): domain Bacteria; phylum Acidobacteriota; class Terriglobia; order Bryobacterales; family Bryobacteraceae; genus Palsa-187. The sequence goes on from CAWJHI010000058.1 coordinate 41,519, forward strand.
GGGGTTCCGGAGATCAAGCCCGTCGCAGTGTTGACCGATAGGCCGGCAGGCAAGCCCGAAGCATTGTAACTGGTAGGCGAGTTGGTGGCCGTGATCTGATAAGAGAACCCAGTTCCCACAGTTCCGCCGGCTGTAGTGGCGCTGCTGATCACCGGCGGCGGTACCGCAATCGTCAGAGTCAGGGTGGCGTTCCCGGTCCCGCCGCTGTTCGTTGCGCTCAATGTTACGGTCGAGGTTCCCGCCACAGTGGGAGTGCCGGAGATCAAGCCGGTCGCCGTGTTAACCGATACGCCGGCGGGCAGGCCCGTCGCGCCGTAGCTGGTCGGCGAGTTGGCGGCCGTGATCTGATACGAGAACGCAGTTCCCAGGGTTCCACCGGCTGTAGTGGCGCTGGTGATCACGGGTGACGCTGGGGCAACCGTGAGCGTCAGGGTAGCGTTGCCGGTGCCGCCGCTGTTGGTCGCGCTCAGGGTCACTGTCGAGGTTCCCGCAGCAGTGGGAGTTCCGGAGATCAAGCCGGTCGCGGTGTTGACCGATACGCCGGCGGGCAAGCCCGTCGCGTTGTAACTCGTAGGCGAGTTGGTGGCCGTGATCTGATACGAGAACGCGGTTCCCATCGTCCCGCTGGCGGTAGTGACGCTGGTGACCACCGGTGGCGGGGCGGAAACGGTCAGGGTTAGAGTGGCGTGGCCGGTCCCGCCGCTATTGGTGGCACTCAGCGTCACCGTTGAGGTTCCAGCCGCAGAAGGAGTTCCGGAGATCAATCCGTTGGTCGTGTTGACCGTTACGCCCGCGGGCAAGCCTGTCGCGTTGTAACTGGTGGGCGAGTTGGTGGCGGCAATCTGGTATGAGAAAGCAGTTCCCATCGTCCCGCTGGCTGTGGTCGAGCTGGTGATCACAGGCGGCGCCTGGGCAACGGTCAGCGTTAGAGTGGCGTTGCCAGTACCACCGCTGTTTGTCGCGCTCAGGGTCACCGTCGAGGTGCCCGCCGCAGTGGGGGTTCCGGAGATCAAGCCGGTCGCGGTGTTGACCGATACGCCGGCGGGTAAACCCGTCGCATTGTAACTCGCAGGCGAGTTGGTGGCCGTGATCTGATACGAAAACGCGGTTCCGGTTGTCCCGTTGGCTGTGTTGGCGCTGTTGATGACGGGTGCTGGCGGCGGAAGGTTTATGGTCAGAGTGCTGCCGGTCGTCGAGGTCGTGATTGCCGAGCCGCCTACCGACACCGCGTCACCTGTGGAAAGCTGAATGGCAGAAGAGGTATCCGTGGTCGAACTCGAAATGGTGAAAGCAAGCGTCGCGACCACTCCGTTCGATATCGTGCTGTCGTTCATGCTCCACATCGCGCAGGTGGAAGCGCCAGCGGTGTTGTTGCAGTTAATGGAAGCGGTGGTGCCGGCGCCAGCCGTCACGCTCAGCGAGCTGATATCTTTGGTGGCATAGTTGACCGTCCACTCGATGGCCGCCGGCTGGATTACGGTCGATGCTAACGACAAATTCAAAGTGACTACGCTGCCCGGCGAGCCCGAGCCGGAGGAAAGACTCAAAGCGGCGGTTTGCGCGGCACACACGCTGGACACCAGCACTGCTAGTGCCCAAAGTGGAATGGCTCTCGATGGTACTCTCATGGCTCTAAGCCCATGAATCGTCCACTCGATGAAACGCGCGTAGATGGGACTATTGCTTAGAGGTACTAATATCTAGGCGAAACGCCGTACTATGCCGGGTAGAGAGCAATACAGTGCGCGGCCGGAAGCACTAAGGACCGGGAGCTGATCGCGCGCTAACGCGTGGAACAATATCGCCGGCAGGCATCAGCGGGGAATGGCTGCCATGATGACCGGCGCGGAAAACCTTAATTAGAACCTTCTCGCGCTGGCGAACTTGCGCCAGAAGCGTGTGTCATCTGAATGCAACACATCGAGCCATTTGACTCGACGTACTATAATGCAACCCAGAAGGAGACCATATGACCGTTCGACTTCTCATTTCCGCTGCGGCGCTGGCGCTGATATTGGGGGCACCTCTCCCAGGCCAGGTGTCCGGAACCCCGGCGAAGTCGTCATCAGCGGCAAAGGCAGGAAACTGGACCGTATCGCGCACGCCGGACGGTCGCCCCGACTTGCAGGGGATCTGGACCAACGCGACCTTGACGCCGATGGAACGCCCGGCCGAGTTCGCGGGGAAAGCAACCCTCACGGAGGCGGAAGCGCACGCGTATGAGAGGAAGGACCTTGAAACCAACGATATCGACCGGGAGGATTCTCCTTTGTTGGCCCGCATCAATGGGACGAACGCCGTGGGCGGGTATAACAACTTGTTTATCGACCGCGGATCGGAGCTGGCGCGGGTGGACGGCGTCAAGCGAACCTCGCTGATCGTCGATCCGCCAGATGGAAAAGTTCCCCCGATGACGGCTGAGGCAAAGCAAAGGTTGGCTGCCATGATGCGGAATTACGACCGGTATAACGGTGTGAAGGACCGGCCGCTCGCCGAGCGCTGCATCGTGGGATTCGGCTCGACCTCCGGACCGCCCATGCTTCCGGCACTCTACAACAGCAATTACCAGATCGTGCAGACTCCTACCTCCGTGATGATTCTGGTGGAGATGGTGCATGACGTTCGCGTCGTCCGGATGGGCGGCACGCATGTCGGCAAGGACGTTCACAGGTGGCTGGGCGACTCCATTGGGCATTGGGAGGGCGACACGCTGGTAGTGGACACAACCAACTTTACCGACCAGACGGCGTTCCGGGGATCCACCGGGAACCTTCACGTCATCGAGCGGTTTTCACGCGTCGGCGCGAATACGCTCCTGTACCGGGCGACGATTGACGATCCCTCCACGTTCACCAGGCAATGGACGATGGAGTATCCGTTTGTGGCAAGCGCCGGTCCGATCTTTGAGTACGCATGCCACGAAGGGAATTACGCGATGCCGGACATCCTCGGCGGGGCTCGCAAATCAGATGGGGCGTCCGGCGCGAAATAACGGCCGCGCAAACACCTAGTGATTCCGCTGACGACCCAGACCGTGAACGGCCTGGGTACTAAATGAGTTTCATTAACATCAAACCACCTGTGGTTCCATTGACCGCCGCCGGATCGGCTCGGAAAATGGCTCATGGAACAACGACGCGAATTGCGGATAGAGCGCGGACAATCCGTTGCGATCACCCACTTGCACAGTGACGACGGGCGCTGGTCTGGCCGATTTGTCGACTCGTCCTCTGAGGGCATGCGCATCAAGCTGGATTCGGAATTGAAAGTCGGTAGTCTTCTGAGACTCGAGACGGGCTGCGACTTGATGGTGGCGGAAGTGTGCCAATCCGAATCCGATGGAGCTGAATACTGCGCGAGCTTGTCCTTATTGGAGTGGATGGAGAAATCGGAGCTGGAACGGCTGGTACGAGAAGCGGTAACGGGTCCACCACCGGGACCGGTGCCACAAGTCATAGCCGCCTGATCATCGGCGACACGAATTCACTCGCGGGCGCATGAATTCACTCGCGAGGCTCGATCGCTCCCGGGGGCGACCAAACGACCCCTTGCAGCAGCACGCTCTTCGGCGGTACATTGACAGGCACGTAGCGAAGAACTACCCCGGGTAGTAATGCCACCAGCATGGAGATGCCTACTGCTATGAACTCAAGAAAAATCACATGGACTCCGATGTTCGCCGCAGCATTCGCACTTCTCGCGGGAACCGTTTCGGCGCAGCCGGCCTTTGACGCGGCTTTGAAGAATCTGAAATTCCGGAGCATCGGTCCCGCGACCATGGGCGGTCGTGTCGACGACCTGGCGGTAGTCGAATCCGATCCGCAAATTTTCTACGTCGGAGCTGCCGCGGGTGGAATTTTCAAGACGGTGAACGGCGGCGCGACATGGCAGGCGATTTTTGAAGATCAACCGAATCCGTCCATCGGCGATCTGGCGCTCGCGCCGTCGAATCCTTCCATCCTTTATGTGGGCACCGGAGAAGCCAACAATCGCCAGAGCTCCTCCTGGGGAGATGGTGTGTATAAATCCATGGACGGGGGCGCGACGTTCACGCACCTGGGCCTGAAGGAAACACATCATATCGGGCGAATCGTGGTCCATCCAACGGACCCAAACATCGTCTATGTGGCGGCTCTGGGCGATCTGTGGGGGCCCAATAAGGAGCGGGGCGTCTATAAGAGCACCGACGGCGGCGCGACCTGGCAGTTGACGCTGTTCATCGACGAGAATACGGGTGTATCCGATATCGCGATCGATCCGCAGAGTCCCAACATTCTTTATGCAGCCGCTTATGAGCACCGGCGGACTGTTTTTGGCTACAACGGCGGTGGTCCCGGCAGCGGGTTGTTTCGGTCCACCGATGGCGGCTCACACTGGACCAGGATGGCGGGAGGCCTTCCCACCGGCGATATCGGACGTTGTGCGCTCGACATCTATCGCAAGAATCCGAACATCGTGTATGCCGAAGTCCAGCATGGGACTCGGGGAGGTGTGTATCGGTCCGAAGATAAAGGCGTTACCTGGACGCGGATGAGCGACACCGACCCGCGGCCGTCCTATTTCAGCCAGATCCGCGTGGATCCCAACAACGATCTGAAGGTGTGGCTGGGCGGCGTCAACATCTATTTCTCGGAGGACGGCGGGAAGACGTTCATTCAGACGCGTTTCCAGCGGGTTCATAGCGACGTTCACGCCATCTGGATCGACCCGGGCAATTCGGACCACATGATCATCGGCAACGATGGCGGAGTGTGGAGCACTCGCGACAGCGGCCGCGCGTGGGCGCATCTCAACAACATCGCGATCGGGCAGTTCTATGAAGTCGCGTACGATTTTCAGAAGCCCTATCACGTTTGCGGAGGTTTGCAGGACAACTACTCCTGGTGCGGACCGAGCTCGACCACCCAGCAAACCGGGATCGGCAACGACGATTGGATTACGGTGCAGGGCGGCGACGGGTTTTTCAACCGGATCGACCCGACCGATCCGAATATCATCTATGCCGAATCGCAGGACGGCAATCTTTCGCGCCGGGACCTGCGAACCAGCGAGTCGAAGTCCATCAGGCCGCTGGAAGATAACGACCAGGTTCCGCGTTACCGTTTCCAGTGGAATTCGCCGCTGATGATTTCACCTCACAATCCGAAGACCATTTATTACGGCGGAAATCATCTATTCAAATCGACAGACCGGGGCGACACCTGGGAGCGGTTAGGCGAGGATCTGACCACTGGCGCCGACCGCAACAAGCTGACGATCCTGGGAAAATTGGTGGACCAGAACACGCTCTCCGCGCAGGATGGCGTAGCTGCCTGGCCTTGCATTACCGCGATCGCGGAATCGCCGGCGAAGGCGGGCGTACTGTGGGTTGGAACCGACGACGGGAACGTCCAGATGTCGCGCGACGGGGGCAAGACGTGGAGCAACGTAGTGGGCCGGATCCAGGGCCTCCAAAAAGGAGCGTATGTCAGCCGGATCGAGCCTTCGCATAAAGAGGAAGGAACCGCCTATATCACCTTCGACAACCATCGTGCCGCCGACTATTCGATTTACATTTACATGACGAGGAATTTCGGCGACTCCTTTACGAAGCTGACCAACGGCATCCCGCTGGACGCGGGAACGGTTCACGTGATCCGGGAAGATCCGGTCAACCCGAACCTGTTGTTTGCCGGCACGGAGTTCGGTATGTTCGTCACCTTCGATCGGGGAGCCAGCTGGCATCAATTGAAGAACGGTTTGCCGACGGTGCCCGTCTTCGACATCCAGATTCACCCGCGGGATCATGACCTGATCCTGGCCACGCACGGGCGTTCCTTCTGGATCATGGACGATATCTCAGCTCTCGAGGAGCTGAACAATCAGATTTTGACCACAGATCTGAAGCTGTTCAACACCCGTCCGGGAGTGGAATGGAAGATGGCGAATTACCGGGGGTTCATCGGCTCGGCGTTGTTCTTTGCCTCTAATGCGCCCAGCGGCCTGCTGCTGGATTACTATGCGAAGGCCGCCGGTCCGGTGCGCATCACGGTGACTGACAAGGCCGGAAACCGCGTCCGCGAGCTGAACGGCCGCGCGGACGCAGGCATGGTCGACCGAATCGCGTGGGACCTTCGCTACGACGCGCCGGCGGAGGCGGCAACGGGTGGAGGACGCGGAGGCCGGGGTGGACGGGGAGGTCGCGGCGGAGCCGAGCCGGCGGCTGCGGTCCCGGCTGCCGGCGCCGTTCCGGGCGAGGCGAACGTCGAGGGTCAGGGCGAGGGTGGCGGCCGTGGCGGCGGAGCCGGCGTCAATCGCGGCGCGCTGGTGGAACCGGGAGAGTATCTGGTCACGATTGCCGCAGCCGGCAAGAGCGATTCGAGAACCGTTACGGTGGAAGAGGACCCGCGGATTCAAGTATCCTCCGCGGATCGCGACCAACGCCGGAAGGCAATCAACACGTTGGTTACCATGACGCGCGACGCGGAGGCAGCCCGAAAGAAAGCCGTGGCAATGAACGTCGCGCTGACCAGCTTGACGGAGAGTTGGAAACAACCGAATGCGCCGGCTGTTCCGGAGGCGATCAAAAAAGCGGCGGACGATTTAGCGAGCAGAGCCAAGACTGTGGCGGCGATGTTTGAAGCCGCGGGCGGCGGACGGGGTGGTCGCGGTGGCGGTGGCGCCGGTGCACCTCCTCCCTATGTGCCGCCACCGGTGACCCAGAAAATCGGCAGGCTGCTGGGCGCGATCGATAACTATTCGGGTGTCCCCACTTCGCGTCAGTTGGCGGACATTGAAGAGGCATCGGCGCAGCTTCAGAAAGACCTTGGCGAAGTGAACAAGCTGTGGGACGAAGTGCCGAAGCTGAACAAAACCATGGCCGACGCAGGGGTTCCATACTTCACCGTGGATGTGAACAGCGTCCGGCCGCCCGCCGGGCGCGGCGGCAATTGATGGCTTAGCGTACTCTATTGACATGGGCGACGCCGCGCGGAAACTGCGGTGCAGTAGCGCTGTATTTGTCGTCCTCGGATGCGGATTGCCCGGACAGACACCGCCGGCGACCTGCACTGTCGAAGGATACCTGACGGAGACGATCACCGGCGCTCCGATCGCGGACGCAACCATCACCGCCGCGAGTGGATTGCGACGTAACAGCGCTAAGACGGAGGCGAACGGCCATTTCATCTTCCATGACCTGCCTCCGGGAAACTATTCATTTCTTCCCAGCAAAGACGGCTACGAGCCGGGCTCGGGCCGGCGTCAGACTCTCACGGCCTCGACCGCCCTTCAGCGGGTGGATCTTCAGCTCAACGATGGCGCCGCACTTTCCGGGCGAGTGCTGGATGAGGATCGGAATCCCGTCCCGCACGTTGCGTTATCGCTGCTTATGAGAGTTCCTGTAAACGGCCGGTCGATCCCGGTGCACTTCGCCGCGAATAGCGATGACGCAGGCGAGTATCGGTTCGAGCATCTGAGTCCCGGCCAGTATTTTGTTTTCGCTCAGGCCCCACCTGCGCCGAAGCGGTCGCCAAAGCCGGAAGCCGAGCTGGTGACGACGTTCTATCCCGATGCGTCGTCGATCGAAACTGCTGTTCCGATTTCGCTGCGTCCGGGGGAGCGGCATGGCGGAGTAGACATTCGATTGCGGAAGCTGCCGGCGTATTGCGCGCGCGGTTCGCTTCTGGCGGAGGATGCGGCGCTTTCAGCTACCTTGACGATTTCTCAAGCGGCTGCGGCCGGCTTGGCAGACATTATCGGGCCCGTCAATATCGACAAAACCGGTGCGTTTGAAGTCTGTGGGTTGGCCCCGGGCGTCTGGTCGGCGCGGACGCCACCATTGCAGGTTGGCGGCGAGATTGGTCGTCATTTCGAGGCCAATTTCGAAATCTCGAACCACGATGTGGATCTCGGTGCGCTCGCCGCGCTCCACAGTTACACGGTTCACGGAACCGTTTCCGTGGACGGCGCGCGGAGCGATGATCCGCTGCCCCTCGGCACGACGATCGAGACGGATCTGTTCGTGGGCTCGCAGGCGCTGCGGGCTGTTAGCCCGCTGAGCCGGAACGGCAGTTTCATGCTTCCCACACGTTTTTCGGATCCGTACTGGCTGAGTGTGAAGACGTTGCCCGGATACTACTTGCAGCGCGTTACGACCGGCGGGCAAGGCGGGATGGGTCAGCCGATCACCCCGAGTCCAGCGGATGTGCAGATCGTGTTGGGATCGGATGGCGCGATGGTCAGTGGCAAAGCCGTGGATAAAGACAATCAGCCCGTGGCGGAAGCGGCCGTGATTCTCGCGCCGGCGCAGTTGCCGCAGCAAGGCGCGCCAGGGCTGATCCAGATGGCGCAAAGCGATCAAAACGGCGGTTTCACGTTTCAGACGGTCGCGCCCGGCGACTATCTGCTGCTTGCTTTTAGCGTCTCGCCGAAAGGTGACGGCGAAGATCCCGATTTCGTGCGCGCGCATTCAGGCGACGCCACCCGGCTGTCCCTTCAATCGCGCGACCGGCAATCCGTCGCAGTAACCGTGCGGTAGGTGAAAAATGCCGGAAGGCGCCGGGAGACTCACTCGTTTCTTAGCGCGACCACCGGGTCCACGCGCGTCGCCCGGCGGGCAGGGATCAAGCATCCGAACACCGCAGCCGCGGCGAGCACGATGGACACAATCACGAATGTCACAGGATCTCTTGGCGAGACCTGCACCAGCAAGCCCGACAGCACCCTGGTGAGCCCGACCGCCGCGCCGATTCCAACCACCAACCCGATCACTAATTGCCGCATGCCCTGCATAAAAATAAGCTGAAGGATATTTGGGGATGTGGCTCCCAGCGCCATTCTAAGGCCGATTTCCTGCGTTCGCTGGCTCACCGAATGTGCGATCACCGCGTACAATCCGACCGATGCCAAGGCCAGCGCGATGGCTGCGAAGATCGCGAACAGGCTGCCAAATACCCGCTGCGGCCAATTGTTTATGTCAAGACGCTGCTCGAGCGATCGCAGGTTGTAAATTGGCATGTCCGCGTCAATCGCCGCGACCTCCTTGCGGAATGCGGTTCCCAGGCTGTTCGGAGGAACCAGCGTCCGAGCCATCAGCGACATGTCCCGCATCGGCTTCTGACGATACGGCACGTAGATCAGCGCGGTCAGCTCACGCGTGCTGTTTTGATTCGGCAGGTTCTGCAAAATGTCCGGCACCACGCCGACCACCGTCAGCCACGGCTCGGGCTTCTGCTGATCGAAGGTGCGCAGACGCCTTCCGATCGGATCTTCACCGGGCCAGAATTTCTCGAGCGAAGCGCTCGTTGACGATCGCCACGGGAGGCCCCGCGACGCCGTCAGCCTGGTTGAAAACCCGGCCCCGCCGGATGCCGACGTCCATCGCGCGAAAATAATCCGGGCTGATGACCAGCACGCCGATGGTAGGACGCCGCTTCTCATCCACAGCCGGCGCGCCCTCGATCTCATACGGCATGTTCATGGCGCCGCCCGTCGGCATCGTAATGGAAATCGAGGATACCTGCACGCCCGGCAGCGCATCGAGCCGGGTCTTCAGACGGTCGTGGAACGCAACCTGATCCTCCGGATGGGGATATCTGGCCTCCGGCAGAAACAGGCGCATCACCAGAACGTTTTTCGGATTCACGCCGGTCTTCATTTGATAAATATTCAAGAAACTGCGAATCATGAGGCCGGCGCCGGCTAGCAAGACCACCGCGAGCGCCATTTCGACCACCACCAGCACAGCGGAAAGGTATCGCCCGCGCGTCCCCGCGCTCGATCCGCGGCTCTGGTCCTTGAGCGACGTGTTGACATCGAGTCTCGAGAGCCGCAGCGCCGGCGCGAGCCCGAACAAAAGGCCCGTTCCAATGGAGACCGCGGCCAGGTACACGAATACCCGGTAGTCGATTGAAAACGTCATCCAGGCGGGAATCTGGTCTCGGACCGCGGCATCGAATCCTTTCAGGCCCCAGATCGAGATCAACCATCCGAACACGCCGCCAAGAATGGACAGCATCACGCTTTCGATCAGCAACTGCCGGATCACTCGCCAGCGACCCGCCCCGAGTGCAATCCGAATGGAGATTTCGCGCGAGCGATCCACCGCGCGCGAGAGCAGCAGATTTGCGACATTCGCGCAGGCGATCAGAAGCACGAATCCCACTGCGCCCATCAGCGCGGCGATCAGAATCACGATTTCCGGTCCATTGAAATCCTCGCTGAACGTGTGTACGACGGCGGAAATGCCTTGATTGGTTGCCGGGTAAGCGGTTTCGAGATTGTGAGCGATGGTGGTCATTTCGGCAGCCGCGGACTTTCCGGTTTCGCCGGCGGCCAGCCGCCCGAATGCGCCCAGGTCGCGATTTTCCCGCTTTTCGGAGTTATTGCCAGGACGGAGCGCGATCCACATATCGGAATCGATGGGGAAGCGCAACCCGTTCTGCATGACGCCGATGACGGTGGTGGGAACGTCATTGATGCGGATCGATCTTCCCAGAATCGCCGGATCTTTGCCGTAGCGGTTCTCCCAGACGCCATAGCCCAGGATCACCGCCGGATTGGCGCTGGGTTTTTCGTCTTCCGCGGTCAGATCGCGGCCGATGACCGGCTTCTGGCCGATCATGGAAAACGAATTTGCCGTCATCGACGAGACGTTGTATCGCGCCGGCAGGCCGGTCTGATCGCTGACGTTGTCTACGTTGAAATCGAACGCGCCCAACGCTTCGAACGACTTGGTTTGAGCGCGCCAATCGCGAAAATCGGGCCAGGACACGCCTAAGCGCCGCTGGCCGCGACTGACATTCTTGGTGGAAAGATACAGAATGCGATCGTCCACAAACGGCATGTTTTTCAAAAGAACGGTGTTGGCGATCGCAAACACGGTGGCGTTGGCGCCGATGCCGAGCGCCAGGGCGACGACGGCCACCGCCGTGAAGCCTGGATTCTTCGCCATCGCGCGCACGCCGAAGCGCACATCTTTGAACCAAGCCATGCAGACTTAGACGGCGGACATTGAAGAAAAGTTCAAGCGAATGAGCAATTTAATCCGTGGCTGCGGCGGCACAGTGTGCCGGATTTTCCACGCCGGCGCAGGGGCTAAGCATCAACCGGGGAAGCCGCTCAAGCAGTTGGCGATCGTGGTCGCGCCTTTATCACCGAGCACGATGGTGTAATGCGTAGTGCCTTCGATCAGGTGATCTTCGAGCTGCGGGACAAGTTCACGAAACTGCGGCATGATCGCATCGGGGAATAGCGGTGGTTGGCCTGGAGCGAATCCTTTTTCGGCGCGAAACATGACTACCGGAACCCGAATCGACTTGAGGCGCGCGGCAATTTCCTGCGTCTTGAATCCCTCCGCGAGGTCCGCGCGCACGCCGTCGATGGAAGCTTTGGGTCGCAGATCCGGCGGGTCGCCAGCGAGTTCGTAATCGAGAAACGCTTCGACCCAGGGATTCCATTCGTCCGCGAAGTGCGGCTGGGTGTGCCAGAACTCCCGGTAGAACTCGCGGGAGGGATAACTGCGGCGAAGCTGTTCGATGCGCAGGGACAACAGCGCATCCAGCGCCTGTCCCGGATCGACGCCGCTGATTGCCGGAGCATATCCGCCGTCGAGCAGCACCAATCCGGAGACGAGCTCCGGATCTTGCGCCGCCAGCGCGGTCGCGACAAATGCGCCCATCGAATGTCCCACGATCGTGCACGGTCCCAGACCCAGGTCTCGCATGGCTGCCGCGGCATCGCGAGCGTGCTGCGCCATGCCGTAAGGTCCAGCCGGCTTATCCGAATCGCCACGGCCTCGCAAATCGAGGGCGAACACCGAGCGGCGACCCGCCAAGCGGTCAGCGATCCCAATGAAATTCAGGTACGACGCTGTCAGTCCATGCAGGGCCACAACCGCCGGTCCGCGTCCCGGCCAGTATCCATACGCGAGCTCCACCCCATCTCCGTGAACCCGTCCTGTCGCCTCTCGCGTTGTCTTCATGCGGTCCTGACTGGATCTGCGAAGTTTACCACGCTAAGCCGCTGCGCTACTCCAGGCAAGAGGTAGGAATATGCAGGGTCCTGCCAGACAGCCGATTAGACTACCAGCATCCCCGCAACAGTATCGCCGGCACCGTGCGCGCCAAAACGGGTTGAGAGAAGGGCGCGGCAACCAACACTAGGAAAGGGACGAACCGTTTTCGGATCGGTGGAGAATAGCCCATGCAGGATCAAGATCAGGATGTAATTCGGGAATTCCTAGTCGAGAGTCATGAAAACCTCTCACGCCTGGACCGGGAACTGGTCGAACTCGAAAAGCGTCCGCAGGACGCGTCGCTGCTGGCCAGCATCTTTCGGACGATTCACACGATTAAGGGTACATGCGGCTTTCTGGCGTTTTCGACTCTCGAAGAGATCACTCATCAAGCCGAGAATCTGTTGAGTCAGTTGCGCGACGGGCAGAGAGAACTGGATCCGTCCTTGGTAACCCTCATTCTGGACACGGTGGATGCGACGCGAAAGGTACTGGCCGCGATCGAAGCAAGCGGTAAGGAAGGTCCCGAACAGTTTGAGGATTTAACCGAGCGTTTGCGAGTCGCGGCGCAAGCGCCGGCCGCCAACACGGGCCAAGCGAGCGGTGGTGCGGACCCGGTTCCCGGCCCTGTGGCGGAACCTCAGGACGACAACGGGTCGTCGGAACTCGCTGAAGCGGCGAAGCCCGAAGAGGAGGCAGCGAAGTCGTCCGCCGTCGCGGATGCCAATATCCGGGTGGGGGTCGGGCTGCTCGACAAGCTGATGGATCTGGTCGGGGAGCTGGTGTTGACCCGCAATCAGATTCTCACGTTCAACACCGAGCGCGAGGACGCCGCACTCAACGCGACCTCGCAGCGGCTGAACCTGATCACTACGGAGCTGCAGGAAGGCGTCATGAAGACGCGCATGCAGCCCATCGGGATGGTCTGGAACAAGCTGCCGCGCGTGGTCCGCGACATGGCGGTGACCCTGGGCAAGCAGATCCGGCTGGACATGGACGGAACTGGAACAGAGCTCGACCGGAGCATCATCGAGGCCATCAAGGACCCGCTGGTGCATCTGGTCCGGAACTCCTGCGACCACGGCATCGAGCCGCCGGATGTTCGCGTCCGGGCGGGCAAGCCGCCGGAGGGGAGGCTGACCCTGCGCGCCTATCACGAAGGCGGGCAAGTCAACATTGAAATCGGCGACGACGGAGCCGGGATTGATGTGGCACGGGTCAAGCAGAAAGCCATCGAAAAAGGGCTCCTGCGGCTGGAACAAGTGGAGAAACTGACCGATCGGGAGGCTCTGAACCTGATCTTCCTGCCGGGATTCTCGATGGCGAAAACGATCACCAACGTTTCCGGACGCGGGGTCGGCATGGATGTGGTGAAGTCCAACATCGAGAAGATCGGCGGGGTCGTCGACGTTTTCAGCCGCGCGGGCGAGGGTTCCACGGTAAAGCTCAAAATCCCTCTCACTTTGGCGATTATCCCTGGCCTGGTGATCACCAGCGGGAACTACCGTTCCACGCCACGGGCGGGCGCCGGCGCCGCCACCGGCGAACGCTTTATCATCCCTCAGGTCAGCCTGGTAGAGCTTATCCGGCTGGAGGACCAGGCCGCCGGCGTGCAGATTGAATACGTTCACGGCACGCCGGTTTATCGCAGGCGCGGCAGCTTGTTACCGCTCGCGTATCTGAAGGACGTTCTGGGTCTGGAACCGTCGGGCCAATCCAATGTCGTCAACATTGTGGTCCTGCAAGCGGAAGACCGCCAGTTCGGCCTGGTGGTGGATGGCATCAACGACACCCAGGAAATCGTGGTCAAGCCGTTGGGCAAACAATTAAAAGGACTCACCGTCTACGCCGGCGCGACGATCATGGGCGATGGACGCGTGGCGCTGATTCTCGACGTGTCTCGGGATCGGCCAGCGCTCCGGGGTATTGGCCGAATCCCGGGAGCAGACCCGGGACACGATGCAACAGAAGGCGCAAACCGGGACTGAGCAGCAGCGGCTGCTCCTGTTCCGCGCCGGGTCTTTCGAGCGGTTAGCCGTTCCGCTTTCGCTGGTCGCCAGGCTTGGAGGAGTTCTCGCTATCTTCCATCGAGCATGCGGGCGGACGCCAGGTGGTGCAATACCGGAACCGCATCCTTCCGCTGGTTCCGCTGCGCGAAGTGCTCGAATCCGGCGCTTCCAGTCAGGACCAGCCAGCCGATCCGGTGCAGGTGATCGTGTTCAACGACGGCGATCGCAGCGTGGGCATGATGGTCGACCAGATCCTGGATGTCGCCGAAGAGGCGGTCACGGTGCGTCAGAAGACCAACCGCAAAGGTCTGCTTGGCTCGGGGGTGGTGGGCAAACGTGTCGCCGATTTCCTGGATCTCAACTACGTCATCCACACGGCGGCCGAGAATTGGTTTGAAGGCAGGCGGCGGACCGCAAGCAGCAAGACAATCCTGGTCGCCGAAGGCTCGGCGTTCTCGCGGGGTTTGATCCGGACCGGTCTGGACATGGCCGGCTACCGGGTTCTCGAGGCCGCCAATCTGGACGAGGCGATTCGCGGGCTGGAACAGCAGCCGGTGGACGTCGTGGTGACGGCGCTCGATCTTCCGCCCAACGGCAGTTCCGCGCTGCTCGCGGACATGCGCCGCCGGCCGGAGTGGCAGCGGATCCCGGTCCTGACGCTGGCCGAATCGGCCGAGCAGGTGCAAGCACAAGCCGGACATTCGATCGATTTTGAAGATTGCCAGGTGAAGTTCGACCAGGAAGCCATGCTCGAGTCAGTAGCGCGACTGGCTTCCGCGCTGGCTTCCGCCGAGACCGAGCCGGTGTGCGCCGGCGAGGAGAAATAACCGATGGCGACCAATATCGCAACCGCGAAATCCGAAGCGGCGAAAACCGGCAGGCAGTTCTCGACATTTTTTGTGGCGGACCTGTTTTTCGGCGTGGATGTCTTGCGCGTCCAAGAGGTCTTGCGCTATCAGCAGATGACCCGCGTGCCCCAGGCGCCGGAAGTGATCGAGGGGCTGATCAACTTACGCGGCCAGATCGTCACCGCCATCGACATGCGGCGCCGGCTCGGGCTTCCTCCGCGGGCCGGAGATCAGACGCCGATGAACATGGTAGTCCGAACCGAGGATGGCCCGGTGAGTTTGCTGGTCGACGAGATCGGAGACGTCCTGGATGTGGACGCCTCGACCTACGAACGGCCGCCTGAGAACCTCGACCCGGCGGCGCGGGAACTCATTCGCGGCGTTTACAAGCTGAAGGACCGGCTGCTGCTGGTCCTGGATGCGGAGCGAACGGTGGATCTGGCGGCAACGAATGTGGTTTAGCGAGCGAGTTGGGCGCGCGGATCATGGCAGCGTTGAAGGAAGTTTGGCGGCGTTAGTAACAGGAGCGGGTCGCGAATTCAGGCGCCGGCGGCGGCGTTGTTAATAACAAAAGCACTGATAAGGAGTAAAGACAGATGGCAAGACAAGCAAGCGATAGCCGGGTAGTTCGCCCGGGCCGAAATTCGTCCGCCGGCGCCGCCGTTTTGGACAGAGCCGTGCCGGATACGCCACGGACGCAAACGATGCACCTGCTTCAGGAGGAAATCGCGCGCCTCGAGTCCGCCCTTCAGCAAGGCCACCTTACTGAGCGGGCGCGAGTCGACTCGTTCCAGGGTAGCGACCGCAGCGTCGTCGAAAGCGTAAACGGGATGCTTGACGCGGTGATCGGTTCGTTAAACGCTTCGGCGGGGTATGTGGAACGGATCTCGAAAGGAGAGGTCCCCCCGAAAATCACCGACGCGTACCCAGGCGACTTCAATCAGATCAAGAACAACCTGAATGCCGTGATCGAGGTCTTGAACATGCGCAATCTGGACGTTCAGAAATTGGTGGAGGCTTCGAACGAAGGCAAGCTGGATTACCGCGCGGACCCGAAGAAGTATACCGGTGAAAACGGCAAGCTGATGGAAGCGATCAACGGGATGCTGGACGCCATCCTGCTGCCGATCGGCGAAGGCAACCGGATTCTGGCGCAGATCAGCGCGGGCAAGGTGGACGAATTGATCGCCCAGACCTACAAGGGCGACCACGAAAAAATGAAGCAGGCGGTTAATACGGTGGCCACCGTGCTGCAAGGTTTGCAGAAGGAGCTGGCGCGGTTAACCGACGCCTCGACGAGACGGGCGACTGTCGGAGCGCGGCAAGCCCGAGCAGTTCCAGGGCACCTACGCCGGGATCGTGAAGGGCGTCAACGACATGCTGGACGCCATCCTGGTGCCGATCGGCGAAGGCAACCGGATTCTGGCGCAAATCAGCGCGGGCAAGGTGGACGAATTGGTCGCCCAGAACTACCGTGGTGATCACGAAAAAATGAAGCAGTCGGTTAATACCGTGGCTACCGTGCTGCAAGGTTTGCAAAAGGAGTTGGTCCGCCTCACGAATGCGTCGCAAGAAGGGCGATTGTCGGAACGCGGCAAGCCCGAGCAGTTCCAGGGCGCCTATGCGGGGATCGTAAAAGACGTTAACGAAATGCTGGACGCCATTCTGCTGCCCATCGGAGAGGGCAACCGCGTGCTCGGCCTAATCCGTGGAGGCAACCTGCGAGAGAAGGTCGAAATCGCCTGCAAGGGCGATCACGAGAAGATGAAGAATGCGGTGAACGGCGTGCACGCCTGGCTGACCGATCTGGTCGCCTATATCACCAAAATCGCCAACGGCGACCTGACGGCAGCGATCGGCAAAGCTTCCGAACACGACCAGATTCACGAGTGGCTGGTGCTGTTGAAGAACAATATCAATGCACTGGTGGCCGACACCGGCATGCTCGCCCAAGCGGCCGCTGACGGCCGGGTGGCTACGCGCGCCGACGCCACCAAGCATCAGGGCGACTACCGCAAGATCGTCGACGGAGTGAATAAGACGCTGGACGCGGTGGTCGAGCCCCTAAGAGTTACGGCGGAGAATGCGACGGCCCTGGCGTCCTCCTCCGAGGAGCTGACGGCGGTGAGCCAGCAGATGGCGGGCAACGCGGAGGAGACCGCGACACAGGCCAACGTGGTCTCCGCGGCCAGCGAGGAAGTTTCGAGGAATGTGTCGTCGGTCGCTTCGGCCTCCGAAGAGATGCAGGCTTCCATCCGCGAGATCGCCAAGAACGCCAACGAGTCGGCGCGGGTGGCTAAGAACGCGGTCAGCGTGGCGCATTCGACCAATGAGACTGTGAAGAAGCTGGGCGAATCCAGCCAGGAGATCGGCAACGTCATCAAGGTGATTACCTCGATCGCGCAGCAGACCAACCTGCTGGCTCTGAACGCGACCATCGAGGCGGCGCGCGCCGGCGAAGCGGGCAAGGGCTTCGCGGTGGTGGCCAACGAGGTGAAGGAACTGGCCAAGCAGACCGCCAAGGCCACCGAGGATATCGGCCAGAAGATCGAGGCGATTCAGACCGACACCAAGGGCGCCGTCAAGGCGATCGAGGAGATCGGCACCATCATCAACCAGATCAACGACATCTCCAACAGCATCGCCTCGGCGGTGGAAGAGCAGACGGCGACCACCAACGAGATTGGCCGCAGCGTGACAGAGGCGGCCAAGGGGGTGGGCGACATCGCCAAGAACATCGGCGGCGTGGCGGTGGCGGCCAAGAACACCACGCAGGGCGCCAACGACACGCAGAAAGCGTCGCAGGAGTTGAGCCACATGGCGGCCCAGCTTCAGAAGGTCGTCTCGAAGTTCACGTTCTGACCGCGGAAGCAGTTGAGACGCAGTCGGGCGGGTGCCCCTCATCCGCCGGTTGCGTCGGTCCGCTCCATAAACGAATTGCAGGTGAAATGATGGCGAAAGCACTGATCGTGGACGATTCGAGGGCGATTCGAATGATCCTCAGCCAAGACCTTGAAGGGGCTCGGGTACGAGGTTTGCGAGGCGGCCAACGGCCGAGAAGCTCTGGAGGTGGTCGAAATCGAGAAGTCCGCAGTAACTCTGGTTCTGGCGGATTGGAATATGCCGGAAATGAATGGGCTGGATCTGCTCAAGCAGCTGCGCCAGAAGCCAGAACTTGCTTCGATGGCGGTAGTCATGGTCACCACCGAGACCGAACTGGACCAGATGGCGGCAGCCCTGGAGGCCGGCGCCAACGAGTACGTTATGAAACCGTTCACGACGGACATCCTGGTGGAGAAGCTCGAGCTGGCAGGGATCCATCCGTGAGGCGCTGGGCATGCTCGGCGTGAACAAGCGATTGCTCCAGCCGGGAGAACGGATTCGCGTGCTGGTGGTGGACGACTCGGTGGTCATCCGGCGTCTGGTGGTCCACGCGCTGGAACAGGATCCCGCGCTGGAGGTTGTGGGGACAGCGTCAAACGGCGCGATCGCACTGCAACGGATCCCTCAGTTGAATCCCGACGTGATCTCGCTGGATATCGAGATGCCGGAGATGGACGGCCTCGAAATGTTGCGGCGCGTTCGACGCGAGTATCCCCAGACTGCGGGTCATCATGTTCAGCACGCTGACCGAGCGCGGAGCGGACGGCGACGCTGGAAGCGTTGAGCCTGGGGGCCGACGACTATGTGACCAAAGCTTCCAACGAAGGATCGCTGGATCGCTCGATGATGCGCCTTCGGGAGGATCTGCTTCCGAAGATCAAGCAATTCTTCCACATGCCGGTTCAGACCCGCCCGGAAACAGGGCCGGCATCAACGCCCCCGCCACTGGTCTGGCGCGGTACCAGCACTGAATGTGCGGCCCCAGAGTAGTGGCGATCGGAGTCTCGACGGGGGGGCCGACCGCCCTGGGCGCGATCCTGCCGCTGTTGCCGGCGGAATTCCCGCTGCCGCTTCTGGTGGTGCAGCACATGCCGCCGCTGTTCACCCGGCTGCTGGCAGAGCGTCTTCATTCCAACTGCCAGATGCCAGTCGGGGAAGCGAGTCAAGGCGAGCGGGTCGCGGCCGGCAAGATTCTGATTGCGCCCGGAGACTTTCACATGAAGGTAGCCCTTGACGGCGCCCGCGGAGCGCGCGTGTGCCTGGATCAGTCGCCGCCACAGAACTCCTGCCGCCCCGCCGTCGATGCGCTGTTGGCTTCGATCGGGGAGGTTTATGGCGGCGCCGCCATCGCTGTAATTCTGACCGGCATGGGGCAGGACGGGTTGCGCGGCACTCAGATTCTGAAGGCGCAGGGGGCGACCGTCCTGGCACAGGATGAGGCTTCGAGTGTCGTGTGGGGGATGCCCGGCGCCGTGGTGAGTGCGGGTCTCGCCGACTGCGTGCTGCCGCTCGATCAAGTCGTGCCGGAAATCCTGCGCCTGGCGGGACGAAAGTAAGGAGAACTGGATGCAAAGCCAAACGCCAGTCGCGGAGATCGACTCGGAGAACTACCGGTTCCTCCAGGAACATGTCTATTCTGAAACGGGCATCGTGCTCGAAGAGGACAAGCATTACCTGTTCGACAGCCGCCTCACGCCGATCGTCAGGCAACTCGGCCTCGGCTTCGATCAACGACTTGTGCGCGCTGCTCCTGGCGACCGGCGAGCACGGAGATCGGCCGCCAGGTGGTCGAGGCCATGACGACCAACGAGACCTACTTCTTCCGCGATCCCGCCCATTACGATGCCATCCGGACCGTCCTGCTGCCCCGGCTGAAGCAAGACCGGCGAGACACGAAGAAGTTGCGGTTCTGGTCGGCCGCGGCATCGACCGGGCAGGAAGCGTACAGCCTGGCCATGCTTCTGTTGCAGGAAGGGTTCGCTGACTGGAACATTCAGATCCTGGGCACCGACTTTTCCTCGCAGGTGTCTGGAGCGGGCCCGGTCCGGCAAGTACCAGCAGATTGAGGTGAACCGCGGCTTGCCGGCGACTCTGCTGGTCAAGCATTTTCGCCGCTCCGGCGTGGATTGGCAGTTGAGCGACCGGTGCGCCAGATGGTCCGCTTCGAGACGATTGACCTGCGCAAGAGCATGCGCGCCCTGGGACCGTTCGACCTGGTGTTCTGCCGGAACGTCATGATCTACTTCGACGCCCCGACAAAGAAGAACATTCTGAACGAACTTCACGGGACGCTGTTCCGGGGCGGGTGGCTGCTGCTGGGCGGAGCCGAGACGGCGTTCGGCGTGGACGATTGGTTTGAGAGACAGATCGTCGGAGGCGCGACCGTGTACGTCGCCCGTTGAGGAAAGAATATGCCCACCGAATCGAGCATTGAAATCGTGCCGAGCGAACTGATACAGATCGTGGAATCGGTCTTCGCCACCATGCTGCACCTGGAAGCGGGCGAGTGCGCGGCTCCCTGGTTCCCCAGCGGGGACCGGCTGACAGCGGCGGTCCACCTGGCGGGCGATTGGAACGGTGCGGTGCTGATCGAGTGCGACCCGCGACAGGCCTGCCGATTCGCGGGCCGCTTTCTTTCCGAGGATCCGCCCGACACAGTGAGACGACGTGGTGCGCGACGTACTCGGCGAACTGGCCAACATGATCGGCGGCAATATGAAGTGTGTGTTGACCAGCGGGATCCGGCTTTCCATGCCCTCGGTGGTGGATGGAGGCGACTATTCGCTGCGGATTTGCGGGGCTGAAGTTCGCGAGCGGATCGCCTTTCAGTGCGCCGAAGGCACCTTTTGGGTCACGGTCCTGGCCACCAAGCCCACGCTGCCTGGCCATTGAGACGCGCCCGTGTTATTGTCGCGGACTCAGAATATAAGGACGATCCCAGTACGGGTACTTGCCGATCGGGCCGCCTGAAATTATAACTTCCACACGTCGATTCTGCTCCCGGCCGCTCTCCGTATTGTTCGAGACCAACGGTCGCGAGTTACCCAGCGAGTGAACCTCGACGAGGCTTGCCGAAAGACCGCCATTCACCAGCGCGTCGCGCACGGCCATGGCACGTCTGGTTGCCGCACCGTCGTTTCCAGTACTGTCCGAATGCCCCTCGAGCACCACCCTCAGCCCCGGGTGGGCATTCACCACCTCGACGATTCGCCTTAGTGGATCGGAAGCTGTCGCGTGCAAGACTACTCCGTTAAATTCGTGGTCAGGAATGGTTGCCATCAGACCCCACACAGTATCGCGTGTCGTCACGGCCCCGTTGAGTTGCTCCAACAGCCGCATCCTGAGATCCGCCTCCCGATTCTCGGTGTCTTCCCTTTGAACTTGTGGCTGCTTCACGGCATTGCCAGCCGCGGCCGTTGCGATTGCGTTCCCACGGGTGGCCTGAGCATCCGCTTCAGCCCGCCTGGCGCGCTCGCGAGCGGAGGCCGCATCCACCTCGGCGCGCTCGCGAGCCGCGCGTTCCGCTTCGAGTTGGGATTGCGCAGATGCGGCTTCAGCGTGGGCGC
>CAWJHI010000059.1:0-8026 GCA_963842485.1 Terriglobia bacterium
CCGGGTTCGCGTGGAGCCTGGAATCGTGCTCGACGAGCTGAACGCGAAGCTTGCGCCGCTGGGCTGGCGGTGGAAATATCCGGCGCGAACCGCAAGCCCAGCGGCGCAAGCTTCGCGTTCAGCTCGTCGAGCACGATTCCAGGCTCCACGCGAACCCAGCGCTCCGCTGCGTTCGCTTCGAGAAGCTGGTTGTAGTATTTCGACGTGTCGAGCACCATGCCCTCGCCGATCGCCTGGCCGGCCTGCGACGTTCCGCCGCCGCGCATGGTGAGAGGGCAGCGAAGGCGATGGCAAATCGCGATGGTGCGAACAATATCGTCGCGTGTCTTGGGAATCACGACGCCAACAGGCAGAATTTGATACACGCTCGCGTCGGTCGAATACAGCGCGCGGGAGATTTGGTCGAAACGAACCTCGCCCTGAATCTGCGCGTCAAGCTCGCGATGCAAAGCGTCCACATCCGGGCTCAACCGCACTAAAGTCAACGGCGCGGCTCCATGATCTGCGTGAGCCCCGCGCTCAATCGCTCCAGGCCGCGCGCGAGCGCATCGCCTCCGCTCGCAAAGGAAACTCGTAAAGTGCCTTCGCCGCCCGCGCCATAGGCGGCGCCATGAACCACCGCGACTCCGTGCTCATGCATCAGCCGCCGCCGGATTTCATCCGAGGGAATTCCCGTTTCGCGCACGTCCACCATCGCGAAGAAACCGCCCTCCGGCGCCAGAACGCGGATGCCGGCGAGACTCGCCAGCACCTGGCGCCTTCTGCGCGAGTATTCTTCGCGCATCGCCGCCACACAGTCTTGAGATCCCGCCAGCGCCGCAGCGGCTGCGTCCTGAATGAACGTCGCGGGACCCCGGCTGGATTGCGCCAGAACCATGAACATCGCCTGGATCAGTGGCGCCGGACCCGCGCAATAGCCGACCCGCCATCCGGTCATCGAGTACGTTTTTGACAGACTGTTGATCAGCACCAGTCGATCGCGCATTCCGGGCGCGACCCTCAGCGGCGAGATGTGCCGGAAATCGTCGTAGGTGATGGCTTCGTAAATCTCGTCGCTCAGCAGAATCAGGTTCCGTCGTTCGCAGAATTGCGTGATCGCGATCAGTTCGTCGCGGGTCAGCACCGTGCCCACCGGATTCCACGGCGTATTCAGGATCAGCACTCGCGCCGCGGGCGACCAGGCGGCTTCCAGAGCTTCTTCCATGATGACGAACCGTCCGCTTTCGATTCGCGCCGTCACCGGTTTCACCTGGCCGCCCGCCAATCGAATCGGCGACTGGTACGCGTCATAAACCGGATCGGGCAGCAAAACCTCGTCGCCTTCGTTCAGCACGGCCGTCAGCGCCGCGTAAATGCCGAACGTGCTGCCGCTGGTCGCGAGCACTTCCGTGGCCGGATCGAAATCGATTTGATTGTCACGTTGAAGCTTCTGCGCCACCGCTTCGCGAAACGTCTTCTCTCCGCGATTGTCGGGATATCCCGTGCGGCCGTTGCGCAGCGCGCGCGTGCACGCTTCGACGATGTGCGGCGGAGTGGGCAAGTCGGGCTCGCCGCGCATCAGCGAAACCAGGTCCCCGCCCTGGGATTGAAAGGCGCGCATCTCCGCGAGAATCGCGTTGACGGCCGTTGGTTTGAGCGCCGCCAGACGGTCCGATCGCGAAATCGCGGGAGCCGGCACGAACAGAGAATAGCAAAGCGGTCGATCGGGAACAACTTGCGATAATGATTCGATGCTCACCAGGAGCCACATCCCCACCCCGGCGCTTCTGCTCGATTTCGATGCGTTCGAGAAGAATCTGGCGAGCATGGCGGATCGCGTGAAGCAATCCGGGAAGCTGCTCCGCCCGCACGCGAAAGCCCACAAATGTGTCGAGATCGCGAAGCGTCAGATCGCGGCGGGCGCCTCCGGGATCTCGGTCGCGACGGTCGCCGAAGCGGAGATGATGGCGAAAGCGGGCCTTCCGGGAATCCTGCTGACTTCGCCGGTTGCCGATCCGTTGAAGATCTCGAGGATCGTAGAAACCGGCGCGATGGTGGTCGTGGATCACGTGCAGCAAGTCGAATGGTACGCGAAGGCCGCGAATCGCAAAGTCGATGTTCTGGTCGATCTCGACGTCGGCGATCATCGGACGGGCGCGAGCTCCGTGGAACAGGCAATCGAAATCGCGCAAGCCGCGGATCGCGCCAGTCGTCTTGAGTTGCGCGGGATTCAGGGATACTCCGTGAGCGGCTCGCATGCGGGCCCCCTGGATCGCCAGCGTATTTCTGAAGCCGCATTCCAGATTGCGGCGGCCGCCCGCGATGCGATGACGCGCGCCGGCTTGTGCACTGCGATTCTCTCCGGCGGCAGCACGGGCACCTGGGAGGTCGATCTGAAATTACCGGAGGTGACTGAGTTCCAGGCCGGTTCCTACGTGATGATGGATCTCGCCTATCGCCGCATCGGCATCGATTTTCAAAACGCGATGACTGTGCTGACCACCGTCGTCAGCGCGAATCACGATGCGTTCGTCACGGTCGACGGCGGGTTGAAAGCTTTTTCCACCGATCGCGGCTACGGACCCGAGGCCGCGAACCTTCCCGGATCCGCCTACCGTTGGGGTGGAGACGAGTTCGGCTACCTCGACATCGCGGCGTGTGAACACCAGCCTCGTCTCGGCGATCGTATTGAATTCATCCCGCCCCACTGCGACCCGACTGTAAATCTGTACGACCGGATCTACGTCTGCCGCGGAGAGAGCGTCGAAGCCGTCTGGTCGATCATGGAGCGGATGCGTTAAATGCGTCCGACTCGCGTCCGGCACCTTGTCCTCGCCATGACCGTGGCGGCCTACATGATCACCTACATGGATCGCGTGGTGATCTCCTCGGCCGCGCCGGTGATCCGCAAAGAGCTGGGCTTTTCGTTGATCACCATGGGCTGGATGCTGTCGAGCTTCCGGTGGAGTTACGCGCTGTTTCAGATTCCCGGCGGCTGGCTGGGCGACCGCATCGGTCCGCGCCGCGCGCTGTCCTTGATCGTCACCTGGTGGAGCATCTTCACGTCGGTGACCGCGCTCGCATGGAACGCCGCGTCGATGATCGTGATTCGCTTCCTGTTCGGAATCGGAGAATCCGGGGCATTCCCAATCGCGACACGGTCGCTGTCGCGATGGCTGCTGCCGGGCGAACGCGGCTTCGCCCAGGGAATCACGCACGCCGGTTCGCGGCTCGGCGCCGCGCTGACGCCGCCATTGGTCGTGTTGCTGATCGCAAACTACGGCTGGCGCTCGGCGTTCGTCATTTTCGGCGGCTTCGGCATCGTCTGGGCCGCGATATGGTTCGCCTGGTATCGCGACACGCCGGAGCAGCACACCTCGGTCAACGCCGCCGAACGCGAGTTGATCCACAACGCCACGGGCGGCCCGCGCCAGCGGCCTGGGAACACCGCGATCCCGTGGCGCCGGATCTTTTCGAGTCCCACCCTCTGGTACATCTGCCTGATGTATTTCTGCTACAACTACAGCCTGTCGACCTATCTCGACTGGTTCCCCACGTATCTCAAGGAATACCGCGGCTACAGTCTGACGCAGATGGGATTTTACGCCAGTCTTCCGATGCTGGCCGGAACCGTGGGCGATCTTGCCGGCGGCTGGCTCTCCGACATCATGCTGCGCCGAACCCACAACGTGAACCGCTCGCGGCGGGTTGTAGCTGTGACCGGGTTTCTGATCGGCGCGATTGCGATTCTTCCGGCGACGCTCACCGCCAATCCGAAAGCGTGTGTCATCCTCAGTTGTATTGCGTTCTTCGGCTTGGAGATAACCGTCGGCGTCTCCTGGGCGATTCCGCTCGACATCGGCGGCGATTATGCCGGGTCGGTTTCATCGGTCATGAATATGTGCGGTAATATAGGAGGCGCAATCTCCCCTACGGCGCTTGCGTATCTTGTTAAAGAATATGGTTGGAACGTCCCTTTCCTGGTCACCTCGGCGCTGTGCGTCGCCGCCGCGGTGCTGTATGGGAAAATCGACGCGAGCAAACGTATTTTCGTATGAAAATCAACCCCGATAAGTGCGTCGCCTGCGGTAATTGCACCTATGTTTGTCCCATGGGTGCGATTTATATCGACCCGGTCATCCACCGCGCGACCATCAATCGCGATGAGTGCGTGGAGTGCTACGCCTGCTTCAACGGGCTGAGCCAGGAGCATTTGAACCCCACGTTCGTGCGCACCGTCCGCAAGGTCTTCCAGATGATGCGGATCCGCTTCGACCCGGAGCCCGACGTCTGTCCCACCGCCGCGTTTGAGCCGGATGAACTCACCTGGCCGCGCGTGGTGCGGCGCGCATTTTCCGATCCGCGCGTTCCGCACGAATCCACCGGCGTCCACGGGCGAGGCACGGAAGAGGTGAAAACCAACGATGTCAGCGGCCGCGTGCAGGTGGGCGAGGTCGGTTTCACCATCGAATTCGGGCGGCCCGGCGTCGGCGTGCGCTTTCGCGACATTCAAAAGATGTGCTGGGCGCTGGCCAAAGCCGACGTTACGTTCGAGAAAAAGAACCCCGTAACGTCGCTGATGACCGACGTTACCACTGGTAACATTCGCGAGGATATTTTGGACGAAAAGGTCCTTTCGGCGATCGTGGAGATCAAAGTTCCGGTCGCGCGCACCGAAGAAATCATCCGCCTGGTCTGGGATGTCGAAAAGCAGCTCGAAACCGTGGTCGCGCTGGGCGTCGGGACGCGTTGCGACGAACATGGCGAGGATCACGTGGTCGGCGCCGATTCTCGAAAAGCTCGGTTATCAACTGGATCGCGCCAAGACCAACATCGGTCTGGGCCGCATCACCAATACCGAGGAGTCCCAGACCCGTTCAGGAGCACATCGCCGTATGACCAACACACTGCATCGCTTTGGAGACGCCGAGAGTTTTCGTGACGATTACGTCGTGTTCGCGATTGCCAGCAAGGGAAAAAATGAGCAAGGCGCGCTGCCCAAGCTCCGGCGATTCCTGGAGATGGCGGTTTCGTTCCACCCCGTGAACCTGGGCGACGCGATTCACGGCGGCGCGCTGCGTCCCTGCCGCAAAATGAATCCGAGCTCGCACTGGAATCGCGACGCGAAGCCGGATTTTCAGGCCGTGATCAGCGGTCTCGACGCTCCCACCACGGTCGCCGCGGTGTTCGACAACCGCATGGCCGCTGAGGATTTCGTGAAAGCCGTGAAGGACGCGGACCTGGGGCTGAGCGTCAATGTCTCCACGTCGATCGACGGCGCGGAGCAGTGTTGCTTCGCCGCCGGCATTCCGCGCCACAGCGTCGGCTATTCGCTGGGATTCGAAGGGAAGACCGAGAAGCTGCCCGATTCCGAGGTGATGCTGCTGTCCACCATGTGCGGCCACGGGATGGTGAGCCATTCTCTGGCCAAGAAGATGATCGACTGGGTGAAGGAAGGCCGGCGCACTCCGGAACAGGCCGCCAGCTACCTGACGCGTTTCTGCTCCTGCGGCGTCTTCAATCCCAAGCGGGCAGAGCGCATTCTGGAAGACGCGGCCCGCGGCCAAACATGAAACAAACATTATTGGTATTGCTGACGTTCGCCGGGGTGCAGGCCCAGATGAACGACATCTCGGGCCAGCGCATCCGCGCCCATGTGAAATTCCTGGCGAGCGATCTTCTGGAAGGCCGGGGCGTTGGCGCGCGCGGAGGCGACCTGGCCGCCGAATATATCGCCGCGCAACTTGCACTCGCGGGGGCGAAGCCCGCCGGCGATGACGGGACCTATTTTCAGAATCTCACCCTGGTGGGAGCCGAGCCGCAGCCGTCGACAAGCTTGAGCGCCGGTTCCATTCCTTTCCGCTGGCTTGATGATTTCGTGGGCGTCACTTTATCGCAGAAGCAGGACGCCGCCTTCGACGCCGAAGCGGTGTTTGTCGGCCATGGCATCAGCGCGCCGGAATATCAATGGGACGACTACGCGGGCGTCGACGTGCGCGGCAAAGTGGTGGTGCTGTTCACGAATGAACCGCCTTCCGACGATCCCAAGTTCTTCACCGGCCGCGCGCTCACGTACTACGGCCGCTGGACCTACAAATACGAAGAGGCCACCCGGCGCGGCGCGATTGCGGCGATCATCATTCACACCGCGCCGACGGCGAGCTACGGGTGGGACGTGGTGCGCTCGTCCTGGGGACGCGAGGATCAACAAGTGAAGCTCGCGCCGGGCGAGCACGGCCTTGAGTTCGCCGGATGGGTGACCAAAGACAAGGGCGACCAGATCGCGGCACGCGATCGGGAAAACCGCCGATGAGCTACTCAAAATGGCGGATGCGCGCGGGTTCAAGGCGATTCCTTTGCCGCTTGCGCTTTCGCGGAAACGCGCCGACCAAGGTCCGCGAAATCCACACGCGCAACGTGGTGGGGAGAATCGAGGGCAGCGATCCCCAACTGAAGAACGAAGTGGTGATCTTCAGCGCGCACTGGGATCATTTAGGCATCGGCCAGGCCGTCGACGGCGACAAGATTTACAACGGCGCGGCCGACAACGCGACCGGCTGCGGGATGATTCTCGAAATGGCGCGCGCGTGGGCGAATCTGCCGGAGAAGCCCCGGCGATCAGCGCTGTTTCTGGCTGTGACGGCCGAAGAAGCGGGGCTGCGCGGGTCGGAATACTACGGTCAACATCCGGTGGTCCCCGCGGGAAAAACCGCGGCGGACCTGAATTTCGACATGTTCATGCCGTTCGGCCGAACCAGCGACGTGGTGCTGAACGGCGCCGAACGAACCACGTTTTATCCGATCGTCGAAGAAGCCGCACGGCGCTTCGACCTGAGAATCAAGCCCGATCCGCGTCCGGACGCCGGCACCTACTACCGGTCCGATCATTTTTCGTTCGCCCGTGTCGGCATCCCGTCGTTTTCGATCGAAGGCGGCGAAGATCTGCTCGGGAAACCTCCCGGGACCGGCAAGAAGCTCTTCGACGACTTCGAAGAGCACCGTTATCACCAGCCGGCCGATGAATATCGAGACGACTGGGATTTTTCAGGCATGGAGCAGTTCGCGCGGTTCGGCTTCCTGATCGGCATTAACGTAGCCAACTCGCCTAAGCTGCCGACATGGCGCGCGGGGGACGAATTTCTTCCCGCTCGGGTCGCCAGCGGCGTCAAATAAAGGCGAAGAAACGGCGCAAACCCTTCCCCTTCAACAAAAACTCTTGCGCTCAGTGTTAAAAGGTGGTCTAATGTGGACCTGGTAGGCCTTTTGTGGACGAAACGAGCGGACAAGTGTCGATCGCGGAGCCTCCGCTAGGGATTTTCGAGGCCAAGTGCGATGAAAAAGGCCGCGTAAAGTTGCCGGTGCGTTTCGCCGCATATCTGAAGTCGTTGGAGGACAAGTTTTTCGTAACCACGCTCGACATGAGGATAGCCAGAATTTACCCCAGAAAGGTATGGGAGCGCAATCAAAATCTTTTCGAAGACGCCGGCGAGGACTCAGATAGCGCCGAGGACATCGCCTTCATCGCAAATGTGTATGGGGATTTTTCGGAGA
This sequence comes from Terriglobia bacterium, assembly GCA_963842485.1. Taxonomy (GTDB): domain Bacteria; phylum Acidobacteriota; class Terriglobia; order Bryobacterales; family Bryobacteraceae; genus Palsa-187. The sequence goes on from CAWJHI010000059.1 coordinate 7,531, forward strand.
TCGACGAAAACGGGCGGGTGCTGATGCCGACGGAATTACGGCGGAAGCTGGAGATCGAGAAGCAGCCGGTGTGGCTGGATTATTATCGCGGCCGGATCAACGTGTTCGGCAAGAAGATTTACGACGAACGGATGAATCGCGCGACGGTCAACCTGCCGGACAAGGTGCGCGCCCTCGAAAAGAAGGGTCTCAAGTAGCGGCTATGTATGCACGTGCCGGTCATGCTCGACGAGTGCCTGGAATATCTGGCGCTGAAGCCGGAGGGCGTGTACTTAGACGCCACGGCTGGCCTTGCGGGGCATGCGGGTGCGATCGCGCGGCGGCTGACCACGGGTTTCGTGATCGCTTGCGACCGCGACGCGGAGAGCCTGGAGATGGCGCGGGCCAATACCTTGGATTGCGGCGGCCGGATTCGTTTTTATCACACTTCATTTGCCGGACTGGAAGAGACGCTACGCAACGAAGGGATTGAGCAAGACGACGGTGTCAAGCAGGC
>CAWJHI010000060.1:0-25644 GCA_963842485.1 Terriglobia bacterium
GAAGCTTGCCGGAGTCGGTGAGCTCGGCCAGCCGGGAGCTGTGCCGCGTCCGGGGTGACCACGAAGAACATCGCGTGGATGCCGAGCTGCTCAGCGCGCTGCGCCGACGGCGGGGTGCTGAGCGTCACGTAGCCGGCCGCCGCGCCGCGTGAGGCCGTAGGACGCCTCGAGCACCGGCCCGCCCACCGTGTCAATGACAACATCGAACCCCTCCCTGACGTCCCCTGCATCCTCGGTGAACGTCCGCGCACCCAGGGACCGGACGAAGTCGCCCTGCCCGGCGCGTCCGGTGGCGGTGAGATGTCCGCGCCAAGGATCGCGGCGAGCTGGACCGACATTCCCGCCGCCGCCTGCCTTGCCCCGGACGAGGACGCGTTCGCCCGGCTGGAGGCCGGCGTGGTCCGTCAGCGCCTGCCGCGACGCCGTGAGCGCGGCCAGGGGCAGCGACGCGGCCTGCGCGTGGGATACCGTGGCCGGTCCGCCAGTCGGCCGCCGGGGCCGTCACGTAGTCGGGTGGTGGCCTGTTGCCTGAATGGGATGAGGCTGGACACCTGCCTGAGGGAGGCTGTGGTGGATCTCTACCTGAGCCCGGACAGTGTGGACACTGAGCAAGATGACTGAGCCCGGCTAAAAAAAAAAAACAGACGTATTGCCGTCTTGTAGACCTGGCACCTTCGCTGGCGGGTAGGCCAACAAGTAGAGGCCAACAACGTAGCGGGAAGTGTCACGGCCGCCGAGCCCGCTGCGTCTAGAGGAGGACAACGGCAAAAGGAGGAAATCATGCGCGTCTTCGTCGCGGGGGCGACCGGCGTGATCGGCCAGTACCTGGTGCCCGGCCTGGTCACCGCCGGCCACGAGGTCACCGGCAGCACGCGCTCACCGCTCAAGGCCAACCAGCTCAAGGGGCAGGGCGCGTCGCCCGTCATCGTCGACGGGCTGGACCGTGAGGCCGTCATCAAGGCGGTGACGGCCGCGCAGCCCGAGGTGATCATCCACCAGATGACCGCGCTGACCAGCATGCGCAGCTTCCGCCACTTCGACAAGGAGTTCGCGAGCAAGACGAGACTGAGCCCAGGCGCGGTGAAACTCTGTCTCAAAAAAAAAAAAAAAAAAAAAAAAAAAAAAAAAAAAAAAAAAAAAAAAAAAAAAAAACATCGCCGAGGCGAGACCGGCTTTGAGACCTGCGCGCAGTTGAAATCAGACCCGCTGACGGCGGATATTCCCATCATTTTTCTTTCGTCGCTCGACGACGTGAAGAGCAAAGTCGCCGGTCTGAAGATCGGCGGCGTGGACTACGTCGCAAAACCGGTGCACGGCGAGGAAGTCCTGGCTCGCGTGCGCGTCCATCTGCGCATCCGGGAGACCAACCGCGCCCTGGTCGCGCAGCAGCGTGCCCGGCTGGATCAGTTGCGGCGACGCCCAACAGGCCGATCCTGTTGCGCCCGGACGATTGCCCGGAGGCGAAGTTTGCGGTTATTATCAGCCTCTGGAGGCGGCGGGCGGCGATTTCTACGATGTGGTCCCCCTGGGAGCTGACATCTTTGCCTATTTCGTCGCGGACATCAGCGGCCACGGCGTCAGCGCGGCGTTTCTCACGTCGGCCGTGAAGGCGCTGCTGCGCCAGTACGCCGGTCCGGTGTTTTCGCCCGACGACACCATGCGCGGCGTCAATTCGGTGATGGGCCAAATGCTGGGCGAGGAGCAGTATTTGACGGCATGCTACGCGCGCCTAAACCGGCGGACCAATCGGCTCACGGTGATCAGCGCGGGACATCCTCCGCTGATTCTGGTCAGCCGCTCCGGGGCCCCCAAGACTGTGGAACTGGATAGCGACCCGTTGGGAATGTTCGGCGCGGCGATTCTCCAGCGCACAGACCTCACCGCTATCGAGAGGCGACCGCTTCTTTATGTATAGCGACGGCCTGATTGAATCCTCAGCCGGCGGCGGCCGGCGGGAGGGGTTGCAGCACTTGGTGGACGCCTGCGTCCGCCATCGGACCGCGCCTCTGGCCGAAGCAGTCGCCCTGATTCCGCGTGAACTTCGGCCCGCGAACCACGCCATAGACGACGATCTGCTGCTGCTCGCCGTGGAGGTGGACCGATGAATCATTCCCCGCGCATCGACTGCGAGTTGCGAACCGTGCTGCCGGCGACTTTGGAGGCCATCGAGGACTTTTTTGTCGAATTCCGGCGGCGAAGCCGGACCATGCTGGACCGTGTGAACTGCTTCGCAGCGGAGTTGTTGGTGCGCGAAGTGCTCACCAACGCCGTGGTGCATGGCTCTCATGCCGATCCTGCCAGGCAGGTCCGCTGCGCCTTGAGGCTCCGGGGCCGGAACCTTCTGATCGCGGTGGAAGACGATGGCGATGGCTTCGACTGGCGCGCCACGCGGAATACCGTGGCCGCTTCCTCAGGCTGTTCCGGACGCGGTATGGAAATCCTCCGCACCTACGCAAGCCGGGTCCGGTACAACGACCGGGGCAACCTGGTGACGATCATCAAACGTTTTTGAAAAAGGAAGACACCCATGATAGTGGTTACTCGCGAAGACAACAAAGCGGTGGTTCGGCCGGCGGGAGATAACATCGTCGCCGCTACTTTACCCGAACTGCGGTTGAAGCTGCGGGAGATGGTGGATGCAGGCGTGCGCGAACTGGTCGTCGACCTGGTCGACGTTCGCATGGTCGACTCCAGCGGAATCGGCCTGCTGATGTCCGCGTTTAATTCTCTGCGCAAGGTGGGCGGCCAACTGGCCGTGGTGAACGCGTCCGCAGACCTTCTGGCGCTGTTCCAGAGCATGCGCATGCACCAGCATTTCAGCGTGTCCGGAAACTGAGAGGCGAAGCCATGAACGAACCTAACCTCGACGACGAACTGGTACAAGACTACCTGGCCGAATGCCGCGAACATCTGGCCACCATTGAGACCGACATGCTCGCGATTGAGCAGGGCGGCGCGGAAATCGACGAACAACTCGTAAACCGCGTCTTCCGCGCTGCCCATTCGATCAAGGGCGGCGCCGGCTTCTTCGATCTGGCCAAGATCCGGGAACTGGCCCATAAAACCGAGAACGCGCTGGACCTGATTCGCTCCCGCCAGATGGTTCCCACACCGGAGGTGGTCAGCATCCTGTTGATGGCCTTCGACAAGCTGCGCGAGCTGATCGGAAATCACCGGGAAAGCAACCACGTCGACATCGCCGAGTTCGTCTCCGCGCTGACCTCGCTCTCCTCCGCCAGTTTGCCCGCCGAACAGAAGAGCTCCCTCACCCAACAGGTCGAAGTGCAGTTGCCGGCGACAAGTAAGCATATTCAAGTGTCGGCCTTCGATTTAAACCAGGCCCGCAAAGGCGGCAAATGCATTTATCTGATCGAATACGATCTGATTCACGACATCGAGCGGCGCGGGAAGACGCCCTGGGAGGTTTTCAAAAGCCTGATCGGGTGCGGCACCATTCTCGAGACGGTCTTCGATCTCGATTCGGCCGGTACGCTGGACGACGAGCCCTCCAAGCAACTGATGCTGGAGGTTCTGTATGCCACGGTGATGGAGCCGGACATGCTCGAAGGGCTGGTGGATGTGCCGCCGGAGCGCGTGCATCTGATCGAAAAGAACGGCGCCATCCGGCCGCTGGCGGAACTGACGCCGCTCGCGGCGCCCCCGGTAGTAGTAGTTTCGCCGGAGCCCGCGCACAAGCCCGTCGCCGCGACGCCCGTCGCCGCAGCGCCCGTGGCTCAAGCCGAGACCACCATTCGCCTGAACGTTACCCTGCTCGATTCTTTGATGACGCTCGCCGGCGAGCTGGTCCTCAGCCGCAACCAGTTGATTGAGTCCCTGTCGCGCCACGACGGTCGTGGCATTCAATCGGGCGCACAGCGCGTCAGCCTGGTCACCTCCGAGCTTCAGGAGGTGGTAACCCTCACGCGGATGCAGCCCGTCGGCAGCGTATTCACCAAGTTCCCGCGTTTGGTCCGCGATCTGGCGCGCGACTTGGGCAAGGAGGTTCAGCTCAAGCTCGAGGGCGGCGAAGTTGAAATCGACAAGACCATTCTCGAAGGGCTCAGCGATCCGCTCACCCACATGGTGCGCAATGCGGTGGATCACGGCATCGAGTCGCCCGCCGAGCGTACCGCCGCGGGCAAACCCGCCATGGGGACCATCACTTTGGGGGCGTCGCATCAGGCGGGTCAAGTGGTGATCGAGATCTCCGACGACGGCAAAGGTCTGGCTGTCGAAAAAGTCGCTGCGTCCTCGGTGGCCAAAGGCCTGGTCACCAACGAACAACTGCAAACCATGTCGGACCGCGACAAGATGGCCCTGATTTTTCTGCCGGGCGTCTCCACCGCGCAGAAGGTCAGCGATGTTTCGGGCCGTGGCGTCGGAATGGACGTGGTCAAGACCAATCTGGACCGCCTGGGAGGCAAGATCGAGATCGATTCCACGGTCGGGAAGGGCTCCCGCTTCCGCATCAAGCTGCCGCTGACCATGGCCATCATCCCCTCCCTGCTGGTCTCCGACGGCGGCCAACGTTTCGCGATCCCGCAGGTGAACGTCTGCGAACTGGTCCGCATCCCCGCCGCGCAACTGGCTCAGCGTATCGACCGCGTAGGCGATGCCGAGGTTTTGAATGTGCGCGACCGCCTGGTGCCGCTGCTCCATTTGGCGGATGCGCTGGGTGCGCCGCGCCCCCGGAGCGAATCGCGAGCGCTGAACGTGGTGCTGGTGGACACCGGCGCCTTCGAATACGGCCTGGTGGTGGAAGAGCTGCACGACACCGTGGAAATCGTGGTGAAACCGCTGGGCCGCCATCTGAAAACCATCCACGATTACGCCGGCGCTACTATCCTTGGCGACGGATGGGTCGCCGTGATTCTGGACGTGGCCGGGCTGGCCGCGCGTGCAGGTTTATCGGCCGGCACGGCCGAATCCGTTTCCCGCCAGGTGGCCTCCACCCGCGACGCAGCCAGCGAAGTGCACGCGCTGCTCCTGTTCCACAACGCCCCCGGCGAGAACTGCGCGGTCCCCATCGAACAGGTGTCGCGCATCGAGCGCGTTCGCCCCGCACAGATCCAGAACCTGGGCGGCCGGCGGACCATGCAGTATTGCGGCGCGAGCCTGCCGCTGGTCAGCCTGCGCGATACCGCCGCGGTCGGCGAAATTACCGCCGATCAGCAGTGGGTCGTAATCGTGTTCGAACGATTGGGCCGTCCTCTGGGACTGCTGGCCGCCGAGCCCCTGGACATGGTGGAAGCGGCCCTCAACATCGACACGGTCACCTTGCGGCAACGCGGGATCGGCGGATCGGCGGTGCTGAAGGATCGAACCATCCTGCTGTTGGATATTTTCGAGCTGGCCGACGTTGCGCGCCCGGAAGGGGAGCAGCCGGCGTCCCGCGTCCTCGCCCCCACGCCGGACGACGCTCCTACGGTATTAGTCGTCGACGACTCGGATTTCTTCCGCAGTCAGATTCAGCGCCTGGTGGAAGCCGTAGGCTGCCGGGTCTTGGCGGCGTCGGACGGGCAAGCCGCCTGGGAACTGCTGGACAGCCACGCGGGCGAAGTCGCCCTGGTCGCGACCGACATCGAAATGCCGCGGCTCGACGGATTAGGGCTGACGCGGCAGATTCGCGCCGATAAGCGCTTTGCCGGGCTGCCGATCATCGCGCTGTCGTCCCTCGCTGGAGAAGAAGAAATCGCCCGCGGCATGGCCGCCGGGGTGAGTGAATACCAGATCAAGTTAAACAAAGACGAATTAGTCGAAAGCATCCGCAAAGCGGTTCATATGAACGCGAGCGCGCCGGTTGCATGAACGCAGGATCAGGAAAAGGAAACCAATGAGCAAATTTACGAACATGAAAATCGGGCGGAAGCTGGGAGTCGTGCTGACAGCCTGCGTCGTCCTGCTGGTCGGCATGGCCGGCCTCGCGATATGGAGCGACAAAACGATGGCCGGGTACGAGGAAATCTCGCGCCAGCGGATTACCAAGGCTTGGCTGGCTGAACAAGTCGCGGGCGGCGTCAGCGCGGCCACGACCTATGTGGAAGACATGGTTTTTTCGAAGAAGGTAAATGGAGACGAGCGGGGCGAACTTCTCGAGTCCCGTAAGGCATATGAGGCGGCCTTGGCAAAGTTCAAGGAGCTGGCGGATTCACCAAAGAGCAAGGGGCACTCCGCCGACATGGAGGCGATGACCCAGGAGTGGGTAGCCACGAACACGCGGATTCTAGACCTGGTGGGCGCCGGAAAACAGGCCGAAGCTGTCCGGGAACTGCGTGACAAATCAATGCCGATGTCGAAAGCTCTGCGGGCCAAAGCGGCTGAGGCTGAGCAATGGCAGGCGCAGAGATTGCTGGACAGCGAACAGCAGCGCGAAGCGGCCGCCTCCAGCACGATGCTGTGGCTCATTTTGGGCTCTATCGTCGCCGTCGTCATCGCGGTTCTCGGCGGTCTGATGCTCGCGCGCAGTATCGTCAAACCGCTCGCTGTCGCTGTCGCTCATTTGAATGAAGTGGCCAAAGGCGACGTCTCGCAGGATATGGAGAAAGAATACCTGGAGCGCGGCGACGAAATCGGCCTGTTGTCCAAAGCCATGCAGGCCATGTCCGTCAACCTTCGCAACGTCCTGAAGGACATCACCAACGGGATTCACGTGCTCTCTTCCTCGTCCACCGAACTGTCCGCCAATTCGACCCAAATGTCGAGCGGTTCCCAACAGGCGTCCGGCAAAGCGCACGCGGTTGCCGCTGCCGCCGAGGAGATGACTTCCAACGTCACGTCCGTCGCAGCCGGGATGGAGCAGACCACTACCAACCTGACCAGCGTAGCGTCGGCCACCGAGCAGATGACCGCGACGATCGGGGAGATCGCGGGAAACTCGGAGAAAGCGCGCCGCATCACGGAAGAGGCCACGCGCCAGGCCGCCCGCATTACTGAACAGATGAACCAACTGGGCGCGGCCGCCAAGGAAATCGGCAAGGTCACTGAAGCCATTACCGAAATTTCCTCGCAGACCAACCTGCTGGCGCTGAACGCGACCATCGAAGCGGCGCGGGCCGGCTCGGCGGGCAAGGGATTCGCAGTGGTCGCCAATGAGATCAAGGCGCTGGCTCAACAGACCGCGGCCGCCACGGAAGACATCAAGGTTAAGATCGCGAACGTTCAATCGTCCACCACCGGCGGGATCGCGGAAATCGAGAAAGTCTCGGCCGTGATTCACGAAGTGAGCGACATCGTGTCCTCTATCGCCGCGGCCATCGAAGAGCAATCCACGGTGACCAAGGACATCGCCCGCAACGTCGCGGAAGCGTCGGCGGGAGTTCAGGACGCCAACAAACGCGTATCCGAAACCTCGCTCGCGACCGCTGAAATCGCTAAGGAAATCGCGGGTGTCGACCATGCCGCGGGCCAGATGGCTGAGGGCAGCGAACAGGTAAAGTCCAGCGCCACCGAGCTCAGCAAAGTGGCCGAGCAACTTCAGATGACCGTGCAGCGATTCACAGTCTGACGGCAAAAAGGAGAATTCAGATGACCAAATTAGCAGACATCAAGATTGGAAAGAAGCTGGCGCTCATTCTGGCCAGTGGAATCGGAGTTTCGCTGTGCATCGGCGGCCTTAGTCTGTGGGCGCTAAGCGCCATTCGCAGCACCGCCGATCAGCAGCAAGTTGAGTCCGACAAAATGGTGAACGCCCAGCGTGTGGGCAACGACCTGGGGACCGTCAACGCCATCGTCGGCCATACCGCGCTGAGCATGCACTGTGAGATCTGTCACGGCACCCCTCTCGGCGGCGACCGGGCGAGCCTCGTCCAGATGGAAAAAGAAGGCCGCAGCCTGTTAGGCGACTTGAGGGCTCACGACACTACTCCGGAAGGCCAGAAGCTGGCCGCGGAGCTTGAAAAAGCCGGGACGGCCTGGCTGGATGCGAATCGTCATGTCTTGGAGTTAGGTGAAGCCGGGAAGCGCACGGCGGCTTTGGCGGCCTATCGCGATGACAGCATCCCGAACGTGGGTCCCGTGCAACACGCTCTGGCAGGCTATCTGAGCTGGCAGCAGCCGCGTCTCGCCGAGAAACAAAAGCAGGCCGAGGCGATCTCGAGCCGCATGCCCATCCCCATCGCCTTGCTCACGCTGCTCGGCGCGGCGATTTCCACGCTCCTCGGAGCGCTGATCACCCGCAGCCTTACAGGGCCGCTGGGAAGCGCGATCAGCATCATGGAGAGTCTCGGAAACGGAGACCTTACGCGCGAAGCGCCGCCCGCGGCTCTGGCTCGCAAGGACGAAATCGGCACGCTCGCCAGGGCAGTCCAGGGAATGACCGACAGCCTGCGCGATGTGATTCGGAACATCACCGAAGGGATCGGCGCGATCTCCTCCTCATCCGCGGAATTGTCCACCAGTTCTTCCGCCATGGCGGATTCCTCCAGTCAGGTTTCGGGCAGAGCTTCCGCGGTCGCGGCCGCGGCCGAGGAGATGACTTCCAACGTCATGTCGGTAGCAGCGGGAATGGAGCAAACCACTACGAACTTGAGCAGTGTGGCCTCCGCCACCGAGCAGATGACCGCCACCATCGGCGAAATCGCCGGCAATTCGGAGAAGGCGCGCCGGATCACGGAAGACGCCACCCGCCAGGCCGCGCGCATCAGCGAACAGATGAACCAACTGGGCAGAGCGGCACAGGAAATCGGCAAAGTCACCGAAACCATCACCGAGATTTCCTCGCAGACCAACCTGCTGGCGCTCAACGCGACCATCGAGGCGGCGCGCGCCGGTTCGGCCGGGAAAGGATTCGCCGTGGTCGCTAATGAGATCAAAGCGCTGGCGCAACAGACCGCCGCCGCCACCGAAGACATCAAGGTCAAGATCGCGGGGGTGCAATCTTCCACCACCGGCGGAATCGCCGAGATCGAGAAGGTCACGCAAGTGATCCACGACGTCAGCGATATCGTGTCATCCATCGCCGCGGCCATTGAGGAGCAGTCCACGGTAACCAAGGACATCGCCCGCAATATCGCGGAGGCTTCCGCGGGCGTTCAGGACGCCAACAAGCGCGTATCGGAAACGTCGCTGGCCACCGCCGAGATCGCCAAGGAAATCGCGGGTGTCGACCAGGCCGCCGTGGAGATGGCGTCGGGCAGCGGGCAGGTGCGGACCAGCGCCTCAGGTCTATCCCAAGTCTCGGAGCAACTGCAGACCACGGTATCGCGATTTCATGTCGCCGGCGGTCATCAGGCGACGCTGAAGAGCGCGATCGAGGCACACGGAGCCTGGTCGGCCCGGCTGAGGGCGGCGATTCAAAGCCGCAAACTTGATATGCCAGTCGCGACCATCGCGGCGGACAATCAATGCCAGTTCGGCAAATGGTTCTACGGCGGGGATCTTTCGACGGCCGAGAAGGAAGCTGCGAACTACCGCACGGTGAAGCAGCTTCACGCACAGTTCCACGAACAGGCCGCAAGGATCGCGCAATATGCCATCGCGGGCCAGAAGGAAAAAGCGGAGAGCGCGATGAGCGGGTCCAGCGAATACGCCAACGTTGCTTCCGCGCTGACCAAGGTCCTGACGAAATGGAGTGCGTCCGCTTAAAGGCGCACCTACGGGAGCAAGTTATGTCGAATACGCAAACATCGCAAGCCGGGCAGACGGTTCTGCTCGCTACCTTTTTCGTGCGCGACGCGCTGTGCGCCCTGGACGCCGCGGGGGTCCAGGAAGTGATCCGCCTTGGTCCGGTGACTCCGGTCGCCTATGCCCCTGACGAAGTTGTCGGCATCGTCAACTTGCGCGGCCGGATCGTCACCATCGTCGACCTCGGCCTGCGCCTTGGCTTCCCCCAGCATGTCGCCGGCGGGGACAGCCGTATCTTCATCATCGAAGATCGCAATGAGTTCATCGGCTTGCTGGTGGACCGGGTCGACGAGGTGGTGGAAGTGGAGAGCGGGAATTGGCAGGCGCCGCCCGCCAACGTGAACTGGGGGCAGGCGCGTTTCTTCAAAGGCGTGTGCCGCGCCGGCGGCCGGGTCATCACGCTCCTTGACGCGGGCCATATTCTGGCGGAAGGGGAGGCAACGACTCCGCAGGGAGCCCGAGCCCCGCGATGAGCACGCGCGTGCTGGTCGTCGACGATACCGTCGTGTTCCGGCGCGTCGTTTCGGACGCATTGGCCGGAGTTCCCGGAGTGGAGGTCGTCGGAACCGCTTCGAACGGCAAGCTGGCGATGTCCCGCATGGCCGCGCTTAAGCCCGATCTGGTCACGCTCGACATCGAGATGCCCGAGATGAACGGGATCGAGGTGCTGGAAGCCATGGGCGCCGCGGGAATCAAGGCCGGCGTCATCATGCTCAGCTCTCTAACCGTGCGTGGCGGAGAAATGACCATCCGCGCGCTGGAGTTGGGAGCGTTCGATTTCCTCACCAAGCCGGAGGGTGGCACGCCCGCGACGAACCTGCTCCACCTGCGCAGCCGCTTGCTTCCCATGATCCAGGCCTTCGAGCGTAGGCGCGAAATTCGCTCTATCCTGCGCGGCGATCGATCCACTCCGTGTCCCCAGCCTTCGGTTCCCGCTATCACTGCAGGTTCGATCCGGAAACTGCGCCGCACAGGTCCGCCAATGGTGCTGATTGGTGTATCCACGGGCGGTCCCGGCGCGCTCGCGAAACTGATGCCCGCGTTGCCGGCCGACCTCGGCGCACCGGTGTTCATCGTGCAACATATGCCCCCGATGTTCACCGAGCCCCTCGCGGCCAGCCTGAATAAAAACAGCGCCATTCGCGTAAAGCAAGCCCAGCATGGCGAAACGGCCCAGTCGAACTGCGCCTATCTCGCTCCCGGCGGCCGGCACATGAAACTGATCCCCGGTCCCAAGGGAGAAGTCATTCTTCACATCGCCGACGATCCTCCCGAGAATGGCTGCCGTCCCGCGGTCGACTATCTGTTTCGCTCCGCTGCTTTGCATTTTCCAGGCCGGTCGGTCGCCGCGATTCTTACCGGCATGGGCAACGACGGTACGGAGGGACTGCGCCTGCTGAAACGCGGCGGCTGCTTCGCCATCGCGCAGGACGAAGCCAGTTGCGTTGTGTTCGGAATGCCCAAGGAAGCGATTCAAGCCGGAGTGGTCGATACAGTGGCGCCGCTCGACCTGATCGCCGCCGCCATCGTCCGCTCGGTGCGCGAGGGCAAAGCATGATCAAACTCTTGCCCGAAGAACAAAAGATTCTGGCGCAGTACGTTTACTCGCTGTGCGCCATCGCTTTGGACGATTCCAAGGGATATCTCATCGAAAGCCGTCTGGCTTCGATCGTGGAGGACACCGGCAGCGGCAGTTATAGCGCGCTGGTCCTGCGGGCCAAGTCCGATTCCAGCCGCAAAATCGAGCGCCGCATCGTCGACGCCATCACCACCAATGAGACTTTTTTCTTCCGGGACACAACCCCCTTCGACCTGCTCCGCCACAAGATCATTCCGGATCTGATTGATCGCCGCGCCCGCACAGGATCCTCCCGGATCCGCATTTGGAGCGCGGCATGCTCCACCGGCCAGGAACTTTACAGCATCGCCATCCTTCTAAAAGAACTGCTGGGAGATCCGGACCTCTACGGCGTCCGCTTGATGGGCACGGATATTTCAGATGACGCGGTGGCCCGGGCCAGCCGCGGCATATTCAGCCCGATTGAGATCTCGCGCGGCTTGACCGATGCTCAGCGAACCAAGTACTTCAATCCCGCCGCGGGCGGATGGCAGATCCGCGACGAGATCCGCGCCATGGCCTCCTTCAAGAAAATGAATCTGATGACCGACGTCTCCGCTCTGGGACGATTCGACGTGATCTTTTGCCGCAATGTGGCCATCTATTTCACGGAGCGCGACCGGATCGCGCTGTTCGGGCGGATGGAGCGCGCTCTGGACCCCGACGGCTACCTGGTCATCGGCGCCATGGAATCGCTGAATGGACTTTGCCCGCAGTTTCAGTCCAAGCGGCATCTGCGGTCGGTGTATTACCAGGTGGGAGCGGCAGCTTGCCGCGTATGAGCGGATTTCTATGAAACCGATGGACCAGAATGCGGGCGAACCGGAAGCCCCTCGGAGACCAGCGGCTTTGCGGGAAAGCGAGGAGCAGTTCAGGTTGGTCTTCGCCCACGCTCCCGTCGGCGTGGCCCTGGTCGCCCTCGACACGCGTTTTCTGCGGGCCAATGCGGCCCTCACCTTGCTCCTCGGCTACTCCGAACAGGAATTGTTGGCCACAGACTGGATGCGGCTCACGCACCCGGATGATCTGGATAACTGCCTGCAGTTCCACCATCAATTCCAGCAAGGCTTGATTTCCACCCTGGAATTCGAGCAACGCCTTATCCATAAACAAGGCAATGCGATACCGGTCCGCATCCGGGTATCCATCGTACCGAAGGAAAGCGGCGGGGCTGGTTATTTCATCGTGCATGTAGAGCACGTTCCCGAAGCCAGGCGGGCCAAAGAGGCTCTGCAGGTTTCCGAGGAACGCTATCGCATGCTGTTCGCCCGCAACCTTGCAGGTGTGCTTCGCACCACGGAAACAGGCCGGATCCTGGATTGCAACCAGGCTGCGGCAAATATCGTCGGGTGGGACTCGCCCGCGGAACTGATCGGAACCAATGCTCTCGACTCTTACTTTTCCCCGAAGGATCGCGACCAACTGATCGCAGTGTTGAAGGAACAGCAGTCGGTCACCAACCTTGAGGTGCAGTTCCGCCGTCGCGATGGCGAACCCGTCTGGGCGCTCGTCAACAGCAGTCTGGTGAATGAGGACGGCACCGGAGTGCTGGAGACCACGATCGTCGATATCACGGCCCGCAAGCACGCCGAGGAGCAACTCCGTCAAGCTAAGGAGATCGCTGAACGGGCCAACCAGGCCAAGAGCTCTTTCCTGGCCAACATGAGCCATGAAATCCGAACCCCCATGAACGGCGTTCTGGGGATGGCTGGACTCCTGTTGGACGGCGACTTGAATCCGCGCCAGCGCAAGCGCGCCGAGACGCTTCGCGACAGCGCCGAAGCGTTGCTGGACCTGCTGAACGAGATCCTCGATTTCTCCAAAATGGAGGCCCGCAGATTGAAGCTGGAGCTGGCCGCCTTCGATCTGCGCAACATGGTGGAAGGCGTGGCGGACCTGATGGCCGTGAAGGCCCAGGAAAAAGGAGTGGAAGCGCTCTGCTTCATCGAGCCGGACGTGCCCACCGGGCTGCTCGGCGACGCCGGCCGCCTGCGCCAGGTTCTCGTCAATCTCGGCGGGAATGCGGTGAAGTTTACCGCGGCAGGTGAGGTCTCGATTCGGGTGAAGCTGGCATCTCCTGGCGATCTCACCAGGATCCGATTCGAAGTCAGGGACACGGGCGACGGGATTCCTCAGGTTAAGCGTCACCTGCTGTTTCAACCCTTTTCACAAGTGGACCCTTCCACCACCCGGCGTTACGGAGGAACCGGCCTGGGCTTGTCGATCGTGCGCATGCTGGTGAGCCTGATGGGTGGCGAAGTGGGGTTCGAAAGTGAGGAAGGCAAAGGGTCCTGCTTCTGGTTCACGGTCCCGCTGAAATGCCAGAACACGGTGGTGCGGCCGCGCGCGCTTTCTCTTACAGGTTGGCGTGTTCTGGTGGTAGATGACAATGCGTCCAGCCGAGGCCTGATCATGGAGTTGCTCGCGTTCTGGAACGCGAGCGCGGACCAGGCCGGCAATGCGGAGACGATGCTAAACCTGTTGCGGCGCGCGACGGACAATCCCTACCATGCAGTGTTGGTGGATCTGGAGATGCTGGGGATCGATTTCGAACGCTTCCCAAAACTGATCGACCAGCATCCCGGCGGCGCCGGCACCACTGCCCTCATACTACTGACTCCTCTCAGCCAGGCATCGGACGCGGAGCGATGGCGCCGGCTGGGTTTTGCCGGACATGTCTGTAAACCGGTGAAGCAGGGTGAGCTAGGTACGTGCCTCGCTTCCATCCTCGGGTACGGCCCCGCTCCCGCGCGTCCCCAGCCGGTGAGGAAGCAGCCGAGAACCAATCCGAAGCTGCGGGCCAGAATGCGCCTGCTGGTAGTCGAAGACAACCGCGTGAATCAGGAAGTGGCGCTGGGGATTCTCGAGAACCTGGGATATCGAGCCGATGTGGTCGCCGATGGCCACGCCGCCCTGAGCGCCCTGAGCCATAAGGACTACGATCTGGTGCTGATGGATTGCCAGATGCCCGGCATGGACGGCTATGAAGCCTCCCGCCGGATTCGCTCCCGCGATACCCCGGTCCGCGATCATGACATTCCGATCGTCGCTACCACCGCCCACGCCATGGCAGGCGACCGCGAAAAGTGTCTCGCCGCGGGAATGAACGGCTACGTCAGCAAACCGCTGAGACCCGACGCACTGGAGCAGGCCATCGAAGAATGGACTGGCGGCCGGCTGGCCGTGGTCGAACCCACGGATCCTGTGCGGGTTCCCATCCCTGTCGCGGGTCTATTCGACCGCGAGGATTATGTCGGCCGGCTGATGGGCGACCTGGCTCTGGCACAGCGGATCATCCACGGATTCATAGAGGACATGCCGTGTCAGATCGCTCTGCTCGCCCAAGCGGTCTGCGACGGCAACGCCGCGCAAGTGCGCTTGGTTGCGCACTCCATCAAAGGCGCAGCCGCCACTGTGGGCGGCTCAGAGATGCGGGCCGTCGCCTGGAAGCTGGAGCAACAGGGCAGCGCCGGCGATCTCACTTCTTCAGCGGCGGATTTGCCCGAGCTGTCGGCCAGCTTCGAGCGTGTCAAGCCCATCATGGAAGACTTCTGTATCGAAGGCCACGTACCCATAACTGTCGAGTGACCATAGCGATTCTGCATCGCCGGAGCTGATGCGAGATCCGGTCGACTTCCCAACCGCCGGCTGCTTTCGCTACTTCTTTTCCTGCGTTTTGGCGGAAAGCATCAACTTGATGAGCTGTTCGGTGACACTCGGTTCGAGCCCTTCGGTGTGACCCTTGCCTTCCCGAACAACATCCGCTACGATGCGGCCACCTTTGCAATGCGGGTACTCGAAAACCTCCGCGGCGCCGGGACGCGGTAGTCGTCCCCATCCATCCGAACCGGGGTCCTGGCGCGTGGAGTCATAGACATAGCCCGGCTTTGTATCGACGACATCCGATTTTCGGACGCGCGCTCCACATCCGAGTTTCTCGGCCCACTCCGAGGTTTCGGGTAACCCTTTGCTATCCATTTCATGCTGGCCAGTCTCGTAGATGAACGAGAATTCGCTACTGGGAGGCTCGCGCAAGGACGCTGCGGCTGCCAGCGGATTGGCTCCGCCTGCGCGTCCGGCTCCCCGCGCAGTTTCGGTGCTCGCCGCCGGAGTCGAGGAGGTCGAAGCGGGAGGAGCGCCGCGGGCGGGGCCGCGGGCAGCAGTCAAGTTGCTGAAGTTGCCGCGTCCCGGATTCGCTCCCAGCCGTCCGCCGGACAGGCTCAGCCAGCCGTCCACTCTCTGCTTGAAAAAGTCCGTTCGGATGATCCGGTTCAACGTCATGCCGCCTTGAGAATGCCCGACCAGCCAGAATGCCTTGATGTTTTCCTTGCCGATCTGGTCGTAGATCAAGTTGACGATGTTCTGGAGATACTCGTCGTCGACGGCAGCCCATGCCTTCGGCGGAGGAGCTGAAGCGTTGGGAGTCGCGATGACCAGATGGTATTTTTCCTTGTAATCCATTATCGGAAAATAGTGGCGCATCCAGTTCCCGTAGGAGCCGAACCCGTGAAGGGACAAGATGAAGGTGACTTTTTCGCCCTTCTTGAGGTCACAAGGATAGTCGAGGAAAAACTCGCGGCCGGTTTTCGGCTCGATCGCAGTCCCCTCCTGGATGACCAGCGGGCCCGGGCAGTTTGCATCCGGGCAATGGCTGGGAGGCGGGGTCTGGCAAACCACTCCGGCGAGCTGGAGGGGTGGTTTCTTGGCGTATGCGGTGAGCGCCACCGCGATCATCGAAATCACTCTGATTAGATTTTTGGGAAGGGTCATAGGGGTTACACGCCCGTGTCGGTAGCCGGAGCACATAGTGAAATGCTACCCGGTAACAGTTTTTGACGCAACTTTCCTGGTCCTGGTCCGGTGGCGCGCCTCAAAGCCGGCGAACTCGGTTCTGGATGGGAAACACTGCGCGGCAAAATCGATCACGAGTCCTGCGGTCTTGACGTACTCGTCGAGCGGTCCGCGGTTGCGCAGCATCCGGGCGATGGTAAAATTCCCATTCACCAGAAACGCCGCCAGCAACCGCGCGTAGATGTCGCGATCGGGATTGGTGCCCGCTTCCCGGCTCAACGCCTCGGTCAGCAGTTCCTCATATTGCATGTGGATTTTGAGGGACGCCGCTATGAGAGCGGGCTCGGATTCCACCAGCTTGTTGTAGCGCAGCATATCGCCGCGCTCGGTGACGGCTCTGGCGGAAGACTCGACGAACTCGCGCCAGTAGCCGATCACGCTTACCTTTCGCGCGGGATCCAGAAGGCCCTCGCGAAATCGGTGCAGCGCTACTTTGCGGAACTCGAGCGCGATTTCGTCCTTCGATCCGAAATAACGGAGAACCGTTTGCTTATGAACCCCGGCGCGCACGGCGATTCTCTCGAGTGTGGTCGTCGCAAATCCCTGTTCATGAAACAGTTTGTCGGCGGCCCGTAAAATTCGCCGCCGCGTCTCGATCTTGTTTCGTGCCCGCAGGCCGTTGTCACGTTGCATTCCGGTCATCATAGCGAGGCTCATCGAGAGCGGCAAACTCTCTGCCCGTGGGTTGCCCCGCTGTGACGCCCCAGTCCGTGTCTGGGAACCGCGTAGAGACAGGTTCGCTCCGAGCATGGCTTAATCCTGCCGCAGAGCCACCATCGGATCGACCCGCGCCCCGCGCCGGGCCGGAATCAACGCCGCGACCACTCCCACGGCCGCGAGCAACAGCACGGCTCCCGCGGAGGCTCGCCAGTCCGTCGCTTTTACCTGGAACAGCAAGTCTTAGGGTGCCCGGCGGGATCTCTTCTCGTTGTGGCTTCATTACATAGATTCTCTATGTCACAGAATATTTACGCCGATGCTTCCAATGCGAGAACCGATCTCGGCGGTCGGCGACCGCCTGCTTACCAGTCGCTGAACGAGCAACCTTCGCGCGGGTTTGGGCTTATAATCTGAAAGAATGTTCGACGACCTGTTAGGCTGCTGGCCACGAGATTTCTGCGCCGGGACTCGACCTCGCCGGCTACAACCTGGGGTCGAGCGATGGACTCGACACATTCGCTAACTTGGACAGCAAGGCGTGATTCATGAGCACATTCTTACGAACATCCTTCGGGGCCCACGTCGCGGCAGGCTTCTTCTTGCTGACCGGCCTTCAGGCCCAGGATCTTTCTGAGCTCGCAACTGCCACGCGTGACCTCAGAATAACTTTGCGAGACCTCGACAAGCGCCTGTCAACGTTGGAGACATTGGTCAAACAGCAGGCCCGGGAGGGCAAGAAGCAGCGTTCCTCGAAAGGGACCTCCGCCCCAACCATCCGAATCGATCTGGCGGCGAACCTGATCGCGGGGCAGGACGCGTACCGTCGCGGCGGTCTTGAAGAAAGCGGTCACCAATACGAACGAGCGATCGAACTGTACACCAAAGCCATCGGTTTGGATCCAGGAAACGAGCTCGCGTTACTACATCGAGGCGCCTCAAACTTGCAGATCGGGAGGCTGGACGAGGCTCTTTCCGACGTCAACCAATCCGTGGCGATTCAGCCAAACAATGCACAGGCTTACGCCTTTCGCGCTCGTGTCTATGCCGCCACAAAATCCTTCGCGTTGGCTTTGGCGGACTTCCAGGAAGCGTCCCAACGCGATCCTGGCAACGTTGAGTACCTGCTGTCGCAGGCTGCAGTCGAGGAGCAGCTCGGTAACTTCAAGAGGGCGGCCGAAATTTACGAGTTGGCCTCCAAGATCAAGCCTGACGCTGCGGAGATCTATGTCAAACGTGCGAGCGCACTCCGGCAAATCGATCAAGGATCTTTGGCCGCCGAGCAGTGCAGTGTTGCCATTCGCTTGAAACCAACCGGCGCCGAAGGATACGCTTGCCGGTCCGAATCGTATGTGCGATTGGGACTTCTATCGCAAGCGGTCTCCGATTTGAACCAAGCCGTGCGCCTGGAACCAACCCTTCCCCAAGTAACGAGTCTTCTGTCCGTCGTGCGGGACACGCTCGCCGTCAATGAAGCCCTCGAAAAGCTGTCCACCACCCGAAATTCCAAAGTTGCCGAGGTTTCACCCGCTCCCGTCCAAACCGGCCGCGATGCGCCGGTTTCCATTGCGCGCCCCTCCGCCGAACCCGTCGCTCCGGTTCCGGTGAAAGCCCCGCTCGCAAAGAACCCGGAGACCACGGTTCTTGACCCGGC
This sequence comes from Terriglobia bacterium, assembly GCA_963842485.1. Lineage (GTDB taxonomy): Bacteria > Acidobacteriota > Terriglobia > Bryobacterales > Bryobacteraceae > Palsa-187. Next base: position 18,402 of record CAWJHI010000060.1, read on the forward strand.
GGATTCACGCCGGCTGGTGCGCGAGGGGCGAAGAAACATGGAAAAAGGATTGTTCCAATCCGCGCTTACGAATCTCAACAAGGCGATTGAACTCGATCCTTCCTCGGCGCTCGCCTACAATACGCGCGGATACGCCTACTTACGGACGCGCCAGTTCGATTTGGCCATTCGCGATTTCTCGAAAGCCATTGACCTGAACTCAGCCTATGCCAACGCTTATTGGAATCGGGGAGCCGCGCGGCGAATCGGAGGGGATGAACGAGGCGGCCGGGAAGATATGGCGAAGGCCGGGCAGTTGGGCTACCGGCTTCCAGCCGCCCCTTCTGCGCCGTAAGCCACAATTGAGGTCCCTGCGGCGGGTCGATAGTTCAAAAGATTCCAGGTACCGCGCGAGCCGTTCCGTGATACTATGCATATGAGATGCAGAATTTATTCTGCCGCAACGCGGGAGAAAAACCATGGCGATTCGAGCGCTGATCCTGGCCGGTTCCGCGATGATCGTTGGGGCGGTCGTAATGCTTGCCGCTCACGATGACGCCTACGACTTTCCGTATCTCCCGTTCGACCACAAGGCCATCCAGTACGCTCAGCATCCTGCGAACGATGCGGTCGCGCGTCTTCAAAAGCGGATCGATCGCGATAACGTGAAGCTCGCCTACGATCCCAAGTGGGGATATCTGCCCAGTCTGCTCCACGAGCTTCAGGTGAACGCCGATTCGCAGATGCTGGTTTTCTCGAAAACCAGTTTTCAAGGACCGCGTATCTCACCCGAAAAGCCTCGCGCGCTGTACTTCAACGACCAGATCGCGATCGGATCGGTGCAAGGCGGCGACGTCATGGAGTTCGCCACGCTGGATCCCGAGCAGGGTGTGATTTTTTACACGCTCGATATCGAGAAAACCGGTAAGCCCTCCTTTATGCGCCGCACTAACGAGTGTTTGACGTGTCACCTGATCTCGGGAACGCTGAATATTCCGGGGCTGCTGGTGACCTCGGTCATCACCAGCACCGACGGCACTTTGCGCTTCCCGGCTGGCGCGCGGTTTACCGACCATCGCAGCACCTTATCGGACCGCTGGGGCGGATGGTTCGTGACCGGCCTGACGGGCGAGCAGCAACATGAAGGCAACGCCGTGGCGCCCAATCCGGAACTGCCAGGCGTTCTCGACCGGCGTAACAGCCAGAACCTGAAAAGCCTTGTGGGAAGATTCGATACCAGCCGTTATCTTGCACCCACCAGCGACATCGTGGCGCTGATGACGCTCGAACATCAGACGCGCATGAGCAATCTGATCACGCGCATCGGCTGGGAAACGCGAATCGCAACGGCGGATGGAAAGCTGGACGCGTTTCAGCCCCGTCTCGAGTTTGTCGCGGATCAGTTGGTCACCTACATGTTGTTCGCCGACGAAGCGCCGCTGCATGAGAGCGTCCAGGGCGTGTCCACTTTTACGAAGACCTTTCCCGGACGCGGGCCCCGCGATCGCCAAGGCCGTTCGCTTCGCGATTTCGACCTCCAGACGCGGATGTTCAAGTATCCTCTTAGTTACATGGTCTATAGCGAGGTTTTCGACAAGATGCCGGATCCCGCTCGCGAGACGGTTTACCGCAAGCTCTACGATGTGTTGTCCGGAAAGGACACCAGCGACCGGTTCGCGCGCCTTTCGTCCGCCGACCGCCAGGCGATCCTCGAGATTCTTCGCGATACCAAGCCGGATCTGCCCCCGTATTTCAAGGCCGCGACGGACAATCCGACGCCGGGTCTTCGCTAGGCCCGGCCGTGCAGCTCAGCCTACATGCCGATTATGCCCTGCGCGTCCTTCTGTATCTCGGCGCCCATCCGGATGAGATTGTTTCGACCCAGCGGATCAGCGACGTGTATGGAATTTCGAAAAACCATCTGGTGCGCGTGGTTCAGACGCTCGGCGAACATGGTTATCTCAAAGTATCCGCCGGCCGCTCTGGTGGCGTATCGCTGGCTATGGAAGCCCAGCACATTCGGCTCGGTGACGTGGTTCGCGACGCGGAGCCGAACCTGCGCATCGTGGAGTGTTTCGACGCGAGCACCAACACCTGCGTGATCACGCCTGTTTGCACCCTTCGGCCGGTGCTGAACGAAGCCCTCAACTCATTCTTAGCGACGCTGAACCGATACACGCTCGCGGATTTGCTGGCTCGCGGCGCCCAACGCAAGCTCGCCAACGTTTTCGCGACCATTTCAGTTTCCTGACCTTGGATCTCGCACAATTCAGTTGACGGAACGCCAGGACTCATGGTTTGATGAGTTGGCTACCCTAGCCGGCTGAGTATGTGGCGTCGAGCAACTCCCCTCAGATCGCGCTCGACCTAGATGTCGATCAGATCGGGACGCGGCCTGAACGAGCCGGGCGATGGCTTGCCATGAGATTTCCAGGTCCGGAGCCGGCTCATTCGCAACCGGAGCCGGTCCAGGTACAAGTAGACCACCGGAGTTGTGTACAGAGTCAGGACCTGGCTGAACATCAGACCTCCCACGATGGCGATGCCAAGGGGGCGGCGCAGCTCGGCTCCTTCGCCGTGTCCCAGCGCCAGGGGTAAACCGCCAAGCAGCGCCGCCATCGTGGTCATGGTGATCGGGCGGAAGCGGAGCAGGCACGCCCGGAAAATCGCCGCTTCCGGGCTGAGCGCTTCCCGGCGCTCCGCGTCGATTGCGAAGTCGATCATCATGATCGCGTTTTTCTTGACGATGCCGATCAGCAGAATAATTCCGATCAGCGAGATCGACGTTCAGCTCATTACGGGTGGCCAGCAGCGCCAGCAGCGCTCCAACCCCAGCCGAGGGAAGGGTGGACAGAATCGTGATGGGGTGAATCAGGTTCTCATACAGGACGCCCAGGACAATATAAACCGAGATCAGCGCCGCCAGGATCAGAATCGGCTCATTCGCAAGAGAATCCTGGTAGGCCTGCGCGGTGCCTTGAAAACTGCTCGTGATGTTCGAAGGCAGGCCGATCCGGCGCTCCGCGTCGAGGATCAGCGGAACGGCTTGACTCAGCGACACGCCCACCGGGAGATTGAAGGAGAAGGTCACCGACGGAAATTGTCCCTGGTGGTTCACCGAAAGCGGCGTGTCGTCGGCAACGTAGCGAGTAAAGGCGCTCAACGGAACCTGCGCATCGTTGGTTCCCGGCACATACAGAAACTTCAATCCATCCGGATTCGACCGAGAAACGCGGTTCCACTTCCATGACGACGAAGTACTGGTTCATTTGCGTATACATCACCGAGACCTCGCGCTGGCCGAAGGCGTCATACAGCGTGTTGTCGATCACCTCCGGCGAGATGCCCATCCGGGACGCAGTGGGACGGTCGATATCCAGCGACGCTTCCAGCCCCCGATCCTGCTGGTCGCTGTCGACATCGGTCAGTTCCGGCATCGACCGCAGCCTCGCCAGGACCAGCGGCGCCCAGCGGTTCAGGTCCGCCACATTGTCGCTTTGCAGAGTGTATTGATACTGCGCGGCGCTTCCGCGGCCACCGATGCGAAGGTCCTGCACGGCCTGAAGGATCAGGGTCGCGCCGGGAATACGCGCCAGCTTGGGGCGCAGCCGCGCGATCACCTCGTCGGTGCTGAGCTTTCGCTCCGCCAGCGGTTTCAGCGTGACGTACATGCGCGCGGTGCTGTACCCGTTTCCTCCGCCGACATACGCGTTCAGACCGGCGACGGCCGGGTCCTTCATCACAGTGTCGACCACCTGCACCACCCGGTCGCGCATGGCCTGAAAGGAACTGGCCTGATCGGAGCGGATTTGGCCGTTCATTCGCCCAGTGTCCTGTTGCGGAAAAAATCCCTTGGGTATGATTGCGTACAGATAAACCGAAATCCCGATGGTGGCCAACGTGATCGCCAGCATGATGGGCTGATGCCCCAGCACCCAGGCAAGCGACTTCTCATAGCCCCTCAGGATGGAGGCAAAGCCGCTTTCACTCGCGCGATACAACACGCCGTGCCGTTCCTGATCGTGGGCCCGGAGCAGACGGGCGCACATCATCGGCGTGGTGGTCAATGAAATCAGCAGCGAAATGAGGATCGCCACGGACAGGGCCACGGCAAACTCGCGGAACAGCCGTCCGACGATGCCCGCCATCAACAGAATCGGAATGAAAACAGCGATCAGCGAGATACTGATCGACAGAACGGTGAAGCCGATTTCCTGGGCCCCGCGCAGCGCCGCCTGCAGCGGCTGCATGCCCTGCTCCAGATGACGCGTGATGTTCTCGATCACGACGATGGCGTCATCCACCACGAATCCGGTCGCGATGGTCAGCGCCATCAACGAGAGATTGTCCACGCTGTAGCCGCACAGATAGAGAACCGCGAAGGTGGACACCAGAGAAACCGGAACCACGATGCTCGGAATCAGCGTCGTTCTCACGCTGCGCAGGAACACAAACACCACCATGATCACCAGCCCGGTGGAAATCGCCATGGTGACTTGAACGTCGTGAACCGAGGCGCGGATGGTGGTGGTGCGATCGCTGATCACCGCCAGGTCAATGGACGCTGGAATGGAGGCCTTTAATTGCGGCAAGACCCCCAGAACGCGGTCCACCGTGGCGGTAATGTTCGCTCCCGGCTGGCGGAAAATGTACATCAGCACGGCCGGTTTTCCGTTCGCGTAACCGACGTTGCGGATGTCGGACACGGAATCGGTCACCGTGGCGATATCCGACAAGGTGACCGGCGCCCCGTTCCGGAAAGCAACCACCAGGGGCGCGTACTCCTGCGCTTTCATCAGTTGATCGGTAACCGCAATCTGCCAGTACTGGCTGGCATTCGAGAAGCTGCCCTTGGGGCGATTCGCGTTGGCGCTGGCCAGAACGGCGCGAACATCTTCCAGGCTGAGGCCGAAATCGTTCAGCAGGGTGGGGTTGATATCCACGCGAACCGCCGGCGACGAGCCGCCCCCCACGAATACCTGCCCGACTCCTTTCACCTGCGACAACCTCTGCTGGAGAATGGTGGACGCGGCATCGTAAATTCGAGCCGTCGTCATGGTCGGAGAGGTGAGTCCGAGCATCAGAATCGGCGGGTCGGCCGGATTGATCATGCGCCAGGTCGGGTTCTGGGGCAAATTGGTGGGCAACTGCCCACGAGCCGCGTTGATTCCCGCTTGCACGTCGCGCGCAGCGGCGTTGATATCCCGGCTGAGGTCGAACTGCATGGTGATGTTGGTCGACCCGAGCGTGCTCGTAGAGGTCATCTCATTGAGCCCGGCGATTCGCCCGAATTGACGTTCCAACGGGGTCGCCACGGAAGACGCCATGGTTTCCGGATTGGCGCCCGGAAGTCCCGCGCTGACCGAGAGCGATGGAAAATCAACCTGAGGAAGCGGTGCGACCGGCAGAAAATTGTATGCGATCGCGCCGGACAGCCCTAAAGCCGCAGTTAGCAGCGTTGTAGCTACGGGCCGGTGAATGAATGGTGCAGATATGCTCATTCTTCGATACAACCCGCCCGATCCGGCTGGTTACGCTGATATCAGCCGATCGTCGGCTCGTGAAGATTAGCGCGCCGATTTGTCTGTAAAAAGTTTATGGCAACGGTGGAGAGAAACCTATCGCCTACAGCCGGTATTTTTCATGCGACCCGTAGCGGTACGTAAGCGGCCCTACCGTCCCAACCGAGACTCGAATACCAGGCACGTGGTATTGGCAACTTTGAGATTCCGGCATACACTTAGCTAACGTATATCCCCGTTACGACAGACGGGCGCTCCTTTCCACTCACCACTCCAAGAGCGCCCGTCGAACTTTTTCAGGAAGCGCCACCGCTACTAATTGAAACAGAATGACGTGTGGATCAGTCTAACTAACGCGCGGTTCGTGGCCGCCGTGGCGTTATGGTATTGTCCCCAAAACTCCCGCCGCCGTGGTATAGCGGCCCGGTTGCTTCATGCCTAAACTGAAATTGGCTCAAAATGTGTAAACTTCCAATGGTAGGTGCAATATGGTTCTGACCAAGAAATTTGGGGCATGCGCTGGCTTATTCGCTGCGTTTTTCTTCCTGCATGCAGCGCAGGCGCCGCAATCCGAGCCGCCACCCGCGCAGCCGCTCTCTGCCCAACAACTGGATGATTTGGTGGCGCCCATTGCGCTCTATCCCGATCCTCTCGTGGGCGAAGTGCTCGCGGCTTCCACTTATCCGATGGAGCTCGTAGAGGCGGAGCAATGGGTTCAGGATCATCCGAAATGGAAGCCATCGAAAATGATGGACGAAGCGAAAAAGCAGAACTGGGATCCCAGTGTGCAGGGACTGGTTGCGTTCCCGCAGGTACTGGCGCGCCTGAGCCAGAATATCGCCTGGACCACATCGCTCGGCAATGCGTTTCTGGCGCAGCAGGCGGACGTGATGCAGTCAGTTCAGCGGATGCGCTCCCAGGCGGAAGCGCGCGGCACCCTTCGTTCCACTCCGCAGGAAACGGTAACCACGGAGAACCAGGGCGGCCAGAGCGCGATCAACATCGAACCCGGAAATCCGGACGTCTGGTATGTCCCCGACTATAATCCCGCGTACGTGTGGGGACCGCCCGCTTTTGGATTCTATCCTCCACTTCTCTATCCCGGGATTGGTGTGGGCTTCGGCTGGTATCCAGGCTTCGATCTGGGGCTCTATTTCGGCGGCTGGGGAGGGTGGGGCTGGGGCGGCTGGGGTTGGGCGCCAAACTGGTACAACGGCGGCATCATAATCAACAACTCCTTCTTTCACCGTTACGGCTTTAGTGATTTTCATGGCGAGATGCTGGGCAACTCGGTTTGGGCTCATAACCCCGAACATCGCCTTGGCGTGCCTTATGGGAATCGAGAAGTGGCCGGCCGGTTTGCGGGCCGCGCGGGAGGCGGTGCTGTCCCGGGCCGCGGAGGCGCCGGCGGCCGTCCGTCGACCGGTCAGCAACACCTCGGATCTCCAGGATTCGAGCAGCGTGGCTACACCGGCAACCACAGTGTTTTCGGGGGCTATCACAACGGCGGCATGACCCGCATGCAAAGCGATCATGGATTTTCGAGCATGGGCGCCGGCCGCACCTTCGGTGGCGGCGGCGGAATGCGCGGCGGTGGCGGCGGTGGAATGCGCGGCGGAAGAGGAGGGCGGCGATGACGAACCGAGTTCTCACTACTTACCTTACAATGGCGTTCGCTTTGGCGGCGCCATCCTTCGCACAACAACGTTTCGATTCTCCCGAGGCTGCCGCGCAGGCGGTGA
>CAWJHI010000061.1:0-21601 GCA_963842485.1 Terriglobia bacterium
TTCAAGTGGTATCTGGATTTGCGGAAATACGGCAGCGTGCCTCATGCGGGCTTTGGCATGGGGATCGAGCGAGCGGTAGCCTGGATCTGCGGCCTCGAGCATGTGCGGGAGACGATTCCGTTTCCGCGAATGCTGCACAGACTCTACCCATAGCGGCGTTTCACCGCCGAGCACACCGAGTCGCCGAGGATGGAAGAAAAAGACAGACTCGACCAGATCACGCGGCGTATCATCGGGGTCGCAATCGAGGTGCATAAAGGATCTCGGCGGCCTCGGCGGTAAGTTAGCCTTAACTTATGACGAACATTACTCCATCTTTTTCCAGTATCACACCCCGGAAGATTCGCGTTATTGGGGTGCCCCTTGACCTCGGCCAATCGCGCCGTGGCGTGGATATGGGGCCTTCGGCGGTACGCGAGGCGCGCTCCTCGAAGCACGTCTGGAGGCGCTTGGGCACGTGGTTGAAGATGCGGGGAATGTATCGGTCGCCATTGCCGAGCAGAAGAAGGAAGGCGATCCGCATGCAAAATATTTGAACCGCCCGCTTGCGCGAAGCTACCGACCTGCTGGGCGGTTTGCAGCAGCAGGACGCCGCCAGCCGGCTCAATTCGATGGCACAAACGGCCGATCAATTGGCTGCCGAGCAAAAGAAGCAAGCGGATCACGTGCGCGACTTGATGGCTCAGCAGAGTGCCGCTCGCGCCTCCGGCCAGCCGCCGAAAAACCCTTCCGCCCAGGAAATCGACAAAATGGTCAACGATCGCCAGAAGGTATCCGATGACCTGGCGCGCCTCACCCAGCAACTGCGCGATGCGGCGCGCGAGCTCGCGCCCACGCAACCCGCGGCTTCCACCAGGTTGCGAAGCGCGCTCGAAGGCATGGACGAAAACGATCTGGGCACCCGCATGCAACGCAGCTCGGATTGGCTGCGTCGCGGCAGCTTTTCCGATCCGGCCGAAGCCGCCCTCACCAGCGACCTGCAAAAACTGGGCAACCAGGTGGGCGATGCGGCTCGCGCCTTAGGCAAGGGCCAGCCCACTTCCAAGGACGCCGAGCTCAACCGCGCCATGGACGATCTATCGCGTCTGCGCGACCAGCTCGCCGGCCTCGGGCGAAATTCCAACTCGCAAAATGGACAGGGCCAGCCCGGGCGTGCCGGGCAACAGTCAGAGTCCGGCCAACTCAGCCGCAATGGCCAATCCGGGCAATCCGGTCAAGCCGGTCAAGGGAACCAAGGTGGTCAAGCCGGCCAGCGTGGTCAAGCCGGCGGAGGCCAGCCGGGCGACCTCGGCAACCGAGCCGGCGGTCCTGTGGGTGGCGGCGCGACGAATCGCGATCGCAACGGGTATGGCGCCTATAACAGCGGCAATAACCAATTCTCCGGCCGCGGCGCGACGCCGCAACAAGGTCCCAACCCGGCCGATACGCAGCGCGAGATTGACCAGGGCCTGGACCTTCTCAACCAGGTTCGCGCCGTAGTGCAGGATAGTCCCGAAGCGCGGCAGGAGTTGCAATCCCTGATCGAGCAAATGCGCAATCTGGATCCCAAACGTTTCCCCGGGAATCCGGCCCTGGTCGAGCAGATGCACCAACAGCTGGTCAGCGGCGTGGACGCGCTGGAGCTGATGTTGCGCAGCCAACTCGATAAAAACCGCGGCGGCACGATCCGCAACACCGACCCGACCAAGGTCCCCGCCGGCTACCGGGACTCGGTCGCCGAGTACTACCGCAAACTCTCCGGCGGCGGCCATTAGCCACCACCTCACCACCACGCACGCGGCGCCAGGATCTTGTTCGATGACGCCGCCACCGCCTTTACTCGCCACAAAGCGGGATGGCTTGATTGGCTCCCCGGCGATGCGCGCCCTAACGTCTCAAGTGGAGCCGGCAACTCTTTCCTTTGAAATGAGTCATGATTGAAGAGTGGGAAGCGTTTTAGAATTCCCCTGAAAGATACCGTGGAACTAATGTCAATGCCTGGTATCGAGTATTGCCCGTGGAGCAGCGGGCACTCCGGCTCCGCTGTCGCCCTGCTCTTCTGCACAGTTTGCGCGGGCCAGATCGCGGGCCAAACAACACCGCCGGAACCGTGCCAGGATCCTGTCGCGAGTGGAGGGCCGTCCGTCGCGCCAAATTCGCAGCCTAGACACATTTTGGGGATCCTCCCCAATTACAACGCTTCACCGTGTCTTTCTCCTTATGTGCCGATCAGCGCTAGAGACAAATTCAAGATCGCGAGCGAGGACGCTTTCGACCCCGGCGCATTCGCGGTTGCAGCCTTCACTGGGGGCGCAGCGCAGTTATCCAACTCCAATCGCCCTTTCGGGCAAGAAGTATCGGGATACGGTCGCTATTTCGGCGCCGCCTACGGGAACCATGTGATCGGCGACTTCCTGACCGAGGGTCTCTACCCGTCTTTGCTTCGTCAGGATCCACGATACTTTCGAAAGGGTGCCGGATCCACACTTTCTCGCGTGAGGTATGCGATTAGCCGGGTTGTCCGGACGCAAACGGACGCGGGAGGAACGGCATTTAACTATTCCAGAATGTTGGGCGCCTCTAGCACCGTCGCGATTTCAAGCTTGTATTACGCCCACCACCGGGACGCGGAGCGCTCCGCTGTTCAGTTTAGCGCTCAGCTTGGCGGGGCGATGGCGGCCAACATCCTCAAGGAATTTTGGCCGGACCTATCCCGAAAGTTTTCGAGAAAGCACTAAGCTGGTCCAAACGCAAACGATCGCCAGATCGAAAGCCGTGCTGGCATCGTCAGGTGCGTTCTTCAATTGCCGGGAAAGAGTTTCAATTCCCCGCTCTGACAGTGGGCACGTGGCGAGAGATCGGCGTGCCCTACTTTGCTTCTCGCGGACGAAGATTCACGTCAAAGAAATCATCTACGCGCCGCCAGGCGTCCCGCAAGACATGCGCTCGCGTGAAGTAGTGAAACTCCCCCGGGTACACCATGAATGAAACCAGGTCGCTTTTGCCTTGTTTCAGGACCTGGTCGATCAGGCGAACCGATTCCAGATACGGAACATTCACGTCAGCCGTGCCATGGAGAACCAGCAGCGGCCTGGTCAGGCGGTCGATGTGCGATATCGGAGAAGCCTGCGCGTAAACGCGCGGATTCTCGTCCGGCGTGCCGATCCGGCTTGCGGTCCAAGCGCCATGATAAGGGTCTTCGTAGTACATGGCGTAATCGACCACGCCCGCTACGTCGACAGCGGCTCGAAACAGAGCGGGCTGGTCGGTGACGGCAATCAGAGTGAAGAATCCGCCGTAACTCAATCCCCACACACCGATCCGGTCTGGATCGACGTAAGGCAAGGTTTTGAGATAATTGGCGGACATCCAGGCATCCTTTGCATCCTTGCCGCCGACATCCAGGTAGACGCCATTGCGCCAGGCGCGCCCGTAACCGATGCTCCCGCGGTAGTCGGGCGCAAACACGACGTATCCCTTTTGCAGTAAATACTGATGGAAGCTGTAGTACACCGCGTAATTGCGCTGCACGTGCCATCCATCGTAGTTCTGGTTGATGCCGTCGCCGTGTATCCACACAATCGCGGCGTGTTTCTTGGAGCGGTCCAGATTCTTCGGCACGAAAAGCCATCCTGGAACGGGCTGGCCATCCGCTCCGGGGAAATGAACGAACTCGGGCTCGACAAACGCATCGCGGTCAATGCTGGCCGGCATGGAATCGGTGAGCCGGCGAGGCGACGCGGCTGGCTTTGGCATCGATCGCAAATAGATCCGCGGAGTGGTGCGCATCCGAGTGCTGATAGACCAGCCGCGTGTCGTCGAGCGACCAAACCGGGGCGATATCCGTGCCACGGCCGGCCGTGAGATACGTCAGGGCCGCTTGCGAAGGACCTTTGCTCAAATCGGCGATGCCGAGCCGGCGGTCGCCGGACTGGTCCGGTTCGTTGGCGTCGAACGCGATCTTTTTCCCGTCATGCGACCAGACGGGTCGCCACGCCTCGAACTTCCCCTTGGTGATCTGCACCGCCTCGCCGCCCGCGGCGGGCATGACGTAGAGGTGATCCCACCCGTCGCGATCGCTCAAGAAGGCGATCCACTTGCCATCCGGGCGAAGGTTGCGCGGCGCTGCCGGAGTTGCCGGGAATGCTCCAGAACTGCTCTTCCACATCTTCGTGAAGCGGAACGCACGAGATGCATTGGTAGCGTCGGCGACGTAAATGGTCCGCTTCTTGAAATCGGCGGACTGGCGGTCGAAAACGAGATGGCCGGCATCCACCCAGCGCGCTCCTTCGAACCCGACCGGAGTCTTGAGCGCATCGGGATTTCCTCCAGCCGCGGAAACGACGAAAAGTTGCCCCGGCGTACGTTCCGTCACGGTATAGATGATTTTCGCTCCCGAGTATTCGGGAGCGTCATCGTGACGGATCGTTCGCGCGCCCGCCGCGTAGGAGAGATGCGATCCGTCCGGGGACCACGCGATGCCTCCCAGGCCGGCCTCATCGTGCGCCAGCTTGGTTTCCTTTCCGCTGGCCAACGACGCGCACACACAGATCGCTGCCGCGCCGCGCTCCCTCCGGCGTCGCTTGGCCGAACAAACGCGACCTGATTCCCGTCGGGCGACAGGACGATATTCGTTTCAGGAGCCGAGGTGGTCCACACGGCCCTGGGATCGCCGCCGGTGGCCGGAACCTGCCACAGATCGCCATCATGAGGAAAATAGACGGTCTTTCCGTCGCGGCTCCAGAATGCGCCGGTGACGGCTCCGCTGGAGAAATGGGTGAGCGCGGTAGGTTCGGCAGGCTGGCCCACGGCCGTGGCGACATACAGATTGCTCACCCCAGCGCGATCCCAGATGAACAGGACGCGCTGTCCATCCGGAGACCAGACCGGCTCGGACGGATGCTTGATGTCGATCAGGTCCTCGATCGTAAGGGACTTTGAGTCCGGCGGAGCGGCCTGAACCGGGATCGCCAACGTCGCAGCGAGAATTGCGGGAAGCGAATATCTCATGTTGATTCCTTTCGGTTTGACGATGCCGGCAGGCATCAGCATTGTACAAGGAAGGAGGCGCCGGAGGAAAGCCGCTGGTTGGCATATTGTCCTATAATTCGGGGACAAGGCAGCGCCGGCATGTCTCAGATCACAGCGAATCGGCCGTATGGACTGCTGGCAAAGTATTACGACCAGTTCTTCACATTTCACTTGTCGTGGTATGAGTCTGCCCGGCAGCAGGTGCTTAGGGGGATTCTTCCGCACCTCGAATCCGCCTGTGACTTGGCATGCGGGACCGGCACAACGGCACTCAGGCTGGCGCGCAGGGGAATCAAGATGTACGGCGTGGACCTTTCCCCGACGATGTGCCGCCTGGCTCGGGAGAAGTCTCGACATCTCGGGCTGCCGATTCGCGTCTTCCGCGGTGACGTGCGGCATTTCAGGCTGCCGGAACCAGTCGATCTGATCTTGTGCGAATTCGATGCGCTCAATCACCTGGAGCGAAAGCGTGACCTGACACTGGTCGGCCATGCAGTTTCGCGTGCCTTGCGCCCCGGCGGCTACTTCTACTTCGACGTGAACAACCGGCTTGCATTTGAAGCGATCTGGCCAGGCACGGGGTGGGTGGAAAAACCTGGCGTCGCGCTGGTGATGCACGGAGGCTATGACCATAGACGAGACCGGGGCTGGACCGATCTCGAATGGTTTCTCCAGGACGGAAGATGTTGGCGGCGGCGTCACGAGCGAATCGAACAAGTTGCATGGACCAGAGCCGAGATGAAAGCAACGTTGAGGGAGGCCGGCTTCGACCGGATTCGCGCATTTGATGCGACGCCATTCTTTACCGGAGACCCTAGGATTCGGCCTGGGTGCCGCACGTTTTATCTGGCGCGGAAATCCCGCCAAGAGTGAGGCTACTTTTAGTTTGACCGTCAAAGAAAATCAGCACTTCGACACAACGAGAACCCGCCTGGCGCGTCATATCAGTCGAGACCAACAGGCTTCATTGAGGAGGAACCCATGCGCCCGCTTGAAACCGTCGTCCAGGACACAGGCTATGCAATTCGCATCCTTCGCCAAAACCCCGGATTCGCATCCATTGCGATTCTGTCCCTGGCACTCGGTATCGGCGCCAACACCGCGATTTTCACGCTGATCGACGCGGTTCTGCTGCGCTCGCTGCCCGTTCGCGACCCCCAGCAGTTGGTGGCCTACGCGCTGAACCCGGACAAGCCTTCGGTCGGCTTCAGCAATCCCGACTACGAATACATCCGCGACCACAATCGGTCGTTCGCGGGGGTGCTCGCCTACGGCGGCGGCGGATCGGGAGTCGCGTTCGAGGTTCCCGATGAAGGTGGTCAGGCGAGCGCACAGTTGGTGTCGAACCTGATCGTTTCCGGCAATTATTTCGACCTGCTCGGCGTCACGCCCGCCATCGGACGACTGTTCAACTCCGACGACAACAAAAAGGAAGGTGCACACCCGTGGGTGGTGCTCGACTACAGCTTTTGGCAGAGGCGCTTCGGCGCCGATCCGGGCGTCGTCGGCCGCCGAGTCACACTGAACGGGTCGCCGTTCACGGTCGTCGGCGTGTCGCGTTCCCTCTTCACGGGAGCGGTGATCGGCAGTCATCCCGACATGTACACGCCGATCATGATGTATCGCGAGATCCAGCGCAGTGCGCGTGAATGGAATTCGCGCCATATGTGGTGGCTGACCATCATCGCTCGCCTCAAGCCCGGAGTTTCGATGCAGGCCGCCACGCCCGAAGCGGATCTCCTGTGGAAGCAGATCCTGGCGGGCGATCCGGAAGAGAAGCAGGCCGCCTATGACAAGGACTATGCTCAGCGGAACCGCGGCACGCTGCTCGAAGCCAGCGGCGGCTATACCTATCTACGGAGTCAGCTCCAAAAACCGCTGATGGTCCTGATGATTGTGGTCGCGCTGGTGCTCCTGATCGCGTGCGCCAATGTCGCCAATCTCTTGCTCGCCCGCGCCACGGTCCGCCAGCGTGAGATCGCAATTCGACTCGCGGTCGGGGCCGGGCGCGCGCGGCTGATTTCGCAACTGGTGATCGAGACGCTGGTGATGGCGGTCCTCGGAGGTATCGTCGGAATCGGAATCGCGTGGTGGGGCGTGCGGGTGCTGCTGACGTTTTTCCCCAAGCGCGCGGTCCCTTTGCAATTCGATCTGACGCCGGATTGGCGATTGCTCGCATTTTCCTTCGCAATGTGCCTCCTGGTTGGATTGCTGTGTGGGATTGCGCCCGCGATCCAGACCACCCGGCCGAATCTCAGTTCGGCGCTCAAGAACGAATCCACGGCCGCCGGGCGCATCCGTTTCGATCTGCGCCGGACACTGGTAGTGCTTCAGGTGGCCATCTCCCTGCTGCTGCTGATTGGCGCGGGATTGTTCGTACGCAGCCTGTCGAATCTCAAGTCGCTCGATCCGGGCTTCCAGCGAGAGAGTGTATTGATCGTCAGTACGAACCCCTCCGCGCTGGGATACAAGTCCCAGCGCACGCGCGACTATTACGAGCGCCTGATGGACCATCTCCGCGTCGTGCCGAATGTGCGAATCGCATCGCTGGCCAACATCACGCCGCTCTCGGGATCTCGCTGGAACTCCGGCATCTCTGTGGAGGGGCATACGCGAAGGCCCGACGAAAAGCCCTGGATCGACATGAACTCGGTGAGCACCGGTTACTTCGCAACGATGGGGATACCGATGTTACATGGGCGCGATTTTCGTGCGGAGGATAACCCGGCGACATCCCCTGACCCCACGCCGCCCGTGAAAGGCGCGCGTCAAGATGAGGAACCGCTGCTTCCGCCCGCGCCGGTGGCCATCGTGAACGAAGCTTTTGCGAAGAAATTTTTTCCCAATCAAAGCGCGCTGGGCCGCCATTTCACGCAAGGCGACAAGTTCGACATGGCGAAGTCGTTCGAGATCGTCGGCGTGGTGAAGAATTCCAAGTATTTCGATATCCGCAAGGATGTCGATCCGATGATCTACGTTCCGGTGTGGCGTTTCAGCGCTTTCAGCGTCACGATCTGCATTCGGACCAATGGGAAGCCGGAGCAGGTGATCAACGCAGTGCGCCACGAAATGGCAAACGTAGACGCCGCGGTTCCCGTGCTCGAAACCCAGACTTTCGAAGACCAGTTCGATAACACGATCGCGCAGGAACGCACCGTCACGACACTCTGCGGATTCTTCGGCAGCCTCGCGGTGCTGCTGGCAGCGGTCGGATTGTACGGCGTCATGGCGTATAACGTGACACGGCGCTATCGCGAAATCGGGATTCGCATGGCGTTGGGCGCCGAGCCCGCGAGCGTGCTGTGGCTGGTGCTGCGCGACACGGCATGGATGATCGGCGCCGGCGCGCTGATCGGATTGCCCGTGGCGTTCGGGCTGACCCGGCTGGTCCGAAGTTTCCTCTACGGCCTGACGCCACAGGACCCGATGAGCATTACGCTCGCGACCGTGGGATTGATCCTCGTCACCGGGATCGCGGGGTATTTGCCGGCTCTGCGCGCGACGCACGTCGATCCGCTGATCGCGCTGCGGCACGAATAGACCCAGAAGCTTTCCGCACGATCGCGCCATCCGGACACTTCCCTGACGGACGCCGCCGGGAGTATATACTGGCGGGTAGCCGGGAATGCAAGACTGGTCCCGGACTGAAGGCGCCAGGGAGAATGGATGCTGTTCAGGCTGGCTCACGTTGTCTTGCTGCAAAGTGCGGTTCCGGCGTTGCCCGAACATCGCATCGCGAACATCTTCAAGCCTCTGGCCACACCGGCCCAATCCGAATACAGCATGGCTCTGTTTGTGTTCGCGATCACCGCGGCCATTTTCGTGGTTGTTACGGGGCTTCTGATCTACACCATCGTGCGCTTCCGCCGGAAGCCCGGCGACGACGCACACCAGGAGCCACCACAGGTTTACGGGAGCAGCCAGATCGAAATCGCGTGGACTGTAATTCCCATCCTCATCGTGTTCGTGCTGGTGGGCGTCACCGCGCGCGTGATCGCGAGCGTTCAGGACGTAAAAGCGCCGGCGTCCGCGGTCCGAGTCACGATTATCGGACGGCAGTGGTGGTGGGAGATTCGATACCCGGATCTGGGAATCGTCACTGCCAATGAACTGCACGTGCCCGTTTCCAGATCGAGCGACGGACATCCTACGTTCATGCGGCTGGAGTCCCGCGATGTGATTCACAGCTTCTGGGTACCTCAGCTTGCGGGGAAGATGGATCTGATTCCCAATCGCGCGAATTCCATGTGGATCGATCCCCGGGAGCCGGGTCTGTACCTCGGCAATTGCGCGGAGTATTGCGGGACGCAACACGCCAACATGTTGTTGCGCGTGATTGTACATCCGGAGGGCGAGTTCGAACAGTGGGTGGCGGCGCAGCAAAAGCCGGCCGAAGACGACGTACAAGCCAGGGTGGGCAAAGAGGTCTTTGCAGCCTGCACCGGATGCCACGCCGTACAGGGTACTTCCGCGAAAGGCTCGGCCGGTCCCGATCTTACCCACTTGATGAGCCGCCAGACAATTGGGGCGGGCGTGGTGACGAACACAGCGGAGAATCTTCGGGCTTGGGTGAATGATCCGCAAACCGTGAAACCGGGTTGCCTTATGCCCCGCATGGGATTAACGGACCAACAGTTGGAAGCAGCGGTGGGTTACCTTCAATCGCTGAAATAGTCAAGGAGAACCGGATGGCAGCAGTCGACGATCCACTGGGAACAGTCAAGCTCCAAAGCGCGGACTTCTCTGTATCGAAGTATCTCTACGAGTGGGTCGCAACGGTGGATCACAAGCGGTTGGGTCTGATGTATATCATCGCGGCGATCCTGTTCCTGGTGGTCGCAGGGCTGATGGCCGCGGCGATGCGGATGCAACTGGCGGTCGCGAATAATCATCTGATCGCCCCCGCGACGTTCAACCGGCTGTTTACCATGCATGGGACCACCATGGTTTTCTTTGTGGGCATGCCGCTTCTGGCGGGGTTCGCGAATTACCTGGTTCCGCTCATGATCGGCGCGCGAGACATGGCCTTCCCCAGGCTGAACGCGTTTGGCTTCTGGAGTTTTCTCTTCGGCGGCATATTTCTGTACTGGAGCTATATCGGAGGCAGCGGGCTGTCGGGAGCGGGATCTGCTCCCGATGTGGGTTGGTTTGCATATGCACCACTGACCGCGCGCGCATTTTCGCGCGGCGCGAGTACCGATTATTGGACGCTGTCGATTTTGCTTTCCGGCGTCAGCAGCATCAGCAGCGCGATCAACGTGATCGCCACCGTGGTCTCCATGCGGTGTCCGGGGATGACGCTGCCTAAAATGCCGCTATTCGTGTGGATGATGCTGGTGGATGGGTGGATGGTGCTGCTGGCTTTGCCGCCGTTGTCCGCAGCTCAGATCATGCTGCTCATGGACCGGCACTTAGGTTCGCATTTCTTCGACACCCAGGCAGGCGGCTCGGCCGTCTTATGGCTGCACTTTTTTTGGCTTTTCGGGCACCCGGAAGTTTATATCCTGATCTTCCCCGCCTTCGCCATCCTGTCGGAGGTGGTTCCCGTGTTTTCGCGGAAACCGATCTTTGGCAAGCCTGCCATGGTGGGAGCGGCGGTCGCGATCGGCTTCATCAGCATGGGCGTGTGGGCTCACCACATGTTTACGGTCGGCATGACGTCGATCTCCAACACCTTCTTCGCGGCCGCGACGCTCCTGGTCGCCATACCAACGGGCATGAAACTCTTCAACTGGCTGGCCACGATGTACGGCGGCAAGATCCGCTTCGCGACACCCATGCTGTTCTGTTGCGGGTTTCTGTTCCAGTTCCTGATTGCGGGTCTGACCGGGGTCATGTTGGGGGTGGCTCCCTTCGACTGGCAGCTCAACGATTCGTACTTTGTGGTGGGACATTTTCATTACGTGTTGATTGGAGGGCTGGTATTCGCGCTGTTCGGAGGGATGTATTACTGGTTCCCCAAGGCCACTGGCAAGATGCCGAGCGACACGCTGGGGAAGTGGCACTTCTGGTTGTTCTGCTTCGGCTTCAACCTGACGTTCATTCCCATGCATTTCCTTGGATTTCTAGGAATGCCGCGGCGCATTTATACGTATGCGCCCGACCGCGGCTGGGAGTCTCTCAACCTGCTGGCGACGGTGGGCGTCCTGTTTCAAGCCGCTGGAATTCTGTGCTTTGTCTGGAACGTGATCCGCTCCATCGGGTGGGGAGAACGGGCGGGCGACGATCCGTGGGACGCATGGACGTTGGAGTGGACTACCAGTTCGCCGCCGCCGGAATATAACTTCGAGAAACTGCCGGTGGTCCGCAGCGGCCGCCCTTTGTGGGATCTAAAGCACCCGAACGATCCCGACTGGAAGTTTGAATAAAGAGCATGACACCGGAAAACACGCTACCGCTGACCGCCGCGACTTTAGAAGGCGAGTGGAAACTGCCGGATCGCGCATTCATTGGTGTTGCGTCTCTCATTTTTACGGAGCTCTCGCTGTTCTCGATTTTCATCGTCGCGTATCTGTACTACATCGGCAAGAGCTTGACTGGCCCGTATCCGCGGGATGTCCTGACGGTGCCGGTGCTGGCGACGATTTGCCTGCTTTCGAGCAGCATCACCATTATTCTGGCCGAGAAAGCGCTGCACCGGAATGAAATCGGCGGCTTCAGAGCCTGGTTGGCGGTGACGATTCTGCTGGGCGCCGAGTTCCTGACTCAGACCGGTATCGAATGGCGCCATCTGATTTATGAGGACCACCTGACGATCAGCACTAATCTGTTCGGCGGCACTTTCTACGCCCTGGTCGGCCTCCACGCCAGTCATGTAATTGTCGGAATGGTTTTTCTGGTGCTGGTGCTGATCGCGACCCTAAGCGGGTTTCCGATCCGCACGCAAATGAGACGCGTCACCATTCTTTCGTGGTACTGGCATTTCGTGGACGGTGTCTGGGTGGTGGTGTTCACGGTAGTTTATGTGATTGGCAGATAGAGGACGATCGCGATGGCAAACGAAATTCATGGCGAGGCCGGAGAACGGACCGAACAAACCCATATCGAAATGCCCGCGCGGTCGTCGTGGCCGATGGTGCTTGCTTTCGGAATTGCTCTGGTGGCGGCGGGTTTTGTCACGCATTACGTCGTGGCGCTGGCCGGACTGGCGATCGCCGCGCGCGCGGCGTTTGGATGGTGGCACGAGGTGATTCCGGCGGAAGAGCATGAGGCCGTGCCGATTGATCCCGCGCTTCGACCGGCTCCTATCCTGGTGGAAGCGCGATCGGTGATTCGCCTGCAAGTGGGCGAAGAACGGCACCGGGTGCGTGTTCCGGAAGAGGTTCATCCTTATTCGGCGGGATTGTGGGGCGGCCTGGCCGGCGGCGCAGCAATGGCTGCCTTGGCTTGCCTGTATGGGCTGGTGGTTCAACATAGCATCTGGTATCCGATCAATCTTCTCGCGGGTGTGGTCCTGCCATCGATCGGCGTGGAGACTACTGAACAACTGAAAGCATTCAATGGGCTGGCTTTTGCCGTCGCCCTGGCGGGGCACGGCGTGATCTCGATTCTGGTGGGTGTGATCTATGCCGTCATACTGCCGATGTTCCCGAAGTACGCTCCGCTGTGGGCTGGAATTCTGATGCCGATCTTCTGGAGCGGGTTGATCGCAACGATCTTGGGATTGGTCAATCCGGCGCTGAATCAGCGCGTCAGCTGGCCATGGTTTGTGGCCTGCCAGCTCGCGTTCGGATTGGTAGGCGGCTTCGTGATTGCGCGTAGTACGCAGATTCAGACCATGCAGTCCTGGGGGCTCGCGGAACGAGCTTTCATCAAGGCCCCCGGCATGCGACCGCCCGGCAAGGACGAATGATGGACGGACGGACGCGAAAGCTGGCCGGCATCTCGCTGGTTCTATCGTTTGCCGCTGCGTGTGGCAGGCCGCCGGCAACGCCGGTGGCGGCGAAGGACGTGATGGATTTCAGCATGCTCTTTGGCGAAAACTGCGAGGGATGTCACGGCGTAGATGGAAAAAATGGCGCCGCGCCAGTGTTGAATTCCGGGTTGTACCTCGCGTTTGTTCCAAAGGAAGTGCTGAGGCAAACGATCGAGAAGGGAGTGCCGGGCACGCCGATGCCCGCGTTCGCGCAGAGTGAGGGCGGGCCGCTCGATCCGGCGCAGGTGGGCGCACTGGTGAGCGGAATGGAAGAGAAGTGGGCAAAACCGGCGGAATTGAACACCGTCAAACTTCCGCCGTACAAGGCTCCGGACGGCGCAGCCGATGTGGCTCACGGCAAACAGGTGTTTACGGCGGCTTGCGCCCGCTGCCATGCGGATCAGGCGCTCAAGCAGGATCAGGCAGGATCGATTACCAATGCGTCGTTCCTCAGCTTGGTTAGCGATCAGGGCTTGCGTACGTCCACGATTGTGAGCCGTCCGGACTTTGGCATCGCGGATTGGCGGGGCTACACTCCCGGACACACGTTGACGGACCAGGAGATCACGGATGTGGTTGCGTACCTGGGCTCGTTGCGGCCAATCGCCGGCAACGGCGGAGCTGAGGCGCAACGGTAGGAGGGAAGAAATTGGCCGAGGAATTACATCAAATCCGTGAAGACACCCAGAAGACCACCAGCCGAAGGGCGTTGTTCATCGCCGGCGGCGTGCTCGACGCGATCGCGGGAGTCCTGTTGGCCGTGCCGCTGGTGGGCTTTCTGTTTTCGAGCGCGATCAAGCGGAAAGATCCGCGCGATTGGATTTCCTTGGGCACTGTTGACAGCTTCCCCGAAGGCAAAACACGAATGGCCACTTATCGCAACCCGTTCACACGTCCGTGGGACGGCGACACGGCGAACGTCCCCTGCTGGGTCCGGCGCGTCGAAGGCCAACGATTCCAGGTTTTCGCCGTCAATTGCACGCACCTGGGATGCCCGGTGCGATGGTTCCAGGAATCCGGCTTGTTCATGTGCCCCTGTCATGGAGGCGTGTATTACGAGGACGGGTCGCGCGCTTCCGGCCCTCCGCCCAGAGGTCTGTTTGAATACAACTACAAGGTGGAACTGGGCCAGCTTTGGATAAAGGGTGGACAGATGCCCACACTCGCCGAACCGGCTTAGGGTGGAAGATCGAATGACTTCAATAAGAAAAGCGGCGGCCTGGCTGGACGACCGGCTGCACATCAGCGCCCTTTTCGCGACCACCGCGGGACACAGAGTGCCGGCCAGCACGGCGAGCTGGTTCTACGTGTTCGGCAGTGCGACGTTGCTTTGTTTCATCATCCAGATCATCACCGGGGCTTGCCTGGCTTTCGTGTATGTGCCTTCCACGAATGAAGCCTGGACCAGCCTCAACTATCTGAACGATGCCCAATTCCTCGGATGGTACCTTCGGGCGGTCCACAATTGGGCATCCAACTTCATGGTGGCGATCGTGACGCTGCATATGATCCAGGTCTTTCTGTTCGGCGCTTATAAGTATCCGCGCGAACTCACCTGGGTGAGTGGCGTATTTTTGATGTTATTCACCCTCGGCATGGCGTTTACAGGCCAGGTTCTCCGCTTCGATCAGGACGCCTACTGGGGGCTTGGCATAGGAGCGTCGGTCGCGGGACGAGTGCCCCTAATCGGCGGACCCCTGGTGCAGTTGATCCTGGGCGGCCCGATCATCGCCGGGGAGACGCTGTCGCGGTTCTTTTCGCTCCACGTTTTCATTATTCCGGGCCTGATCATTGCCCTGGTCAGCATGCATTTGCGTTTAGTGTTGACCAAGGGCATCAACGAGTATCCGAAGCCTGGTCATCCGGTGAACAAGGCGACGTACGACGCTGAATACAAGGAGATCCTGCAAAAGGAAGGCATTCCTTTCGTGCCGAAGGGGATTGGCAAAGACCTGATCTTCGCTGCTCTCGTGGTGGCGGGAATCCTGGTTTGCGCCGCGATATTTGGACCAAAAGGCCCAGGAGGGCCGCCCAGCCCGACCATTGTCAATACAAATCCGCGGCCGGATTTCTACTTTCTCGCAATCTTCGCGGCGCTGGCGCTAGTGCCGGATTGGATGGAGGCCATCGCTCTTTTCGTCGCGCCTGCCGTGGCGATTGCCCTTCTGATCGCCCTGCCGTTCCTGTCGGGCACCGGCGAAAAGAGCCTGCGGCGCAGGCCGGTTGCCGTGTTGAGCGTAATCGTAGTGATGCTGTCCATCGGCGTTCTGGCCTACATGGGCGAGACATCCCCTTGGTCGCCGCACATGTCGGCATGGAGCGCGAATGCGATTCCGGTGCAGTATCTGAGAGGACGTACTCCGCTCGAGATGCGCGGAGCCGCGCTACTGCAGAACAAGCAATGCCGGAATTGCCACAGCTTGGGCGGTGAAGGCGGCGAGCGCGGACCGGCGCTCGATCAGGTGGCGACTCGCCTTACTCAGGATGAGATGGTGCGTCAGGTCATCCAGGGCGGCGGGAATATGCCCGCGTATGGGAAGAAACTCAGCGCGGCGGAAGTAGATGCCCTGGTGGCTTTCATGGCAACTTTGAGACCCGCGAACCAGCCGCCCCGCCGCGGAAATCGCAGCCGGACGATTTCGCGAAGATTTGTACTATCGACTGCATGTTGTCTCGCTGCTAGTGCCGCCATTGCGCCGCGAGAAAGGAAGATATCCCGTTGCTCACCGCGGCATTTCTAAAATTACATTCGGCGAACATGAATCGAGGCGGACATCCAGCGCGATTGAGCCGCGATGCGATGGACGCGCTAATGCATTACGATTGGCCGGGAAACGTTCGCGAACTGAAGAACGCGCTAGAGCGCAGCCTGGTGTTTGCGCGAGGAGAAGAAATCTCCAGTGAGGATTTGCCGGCAGAAATCACGAGCGGAACTGCTGACGCACGCACATCGCGGGCCGGCGCGGAGGAATGATCCACTCGCCGAACCGAGACTTCCGCGACGCGAAGCGCAAATTTGAAGTTGCCTATATCACCCGCCAACTAGAACGGCACAAGTGGAATGTTTCGCGCACTGGTGCGACGATTCGGACTGCACCGCCAAAGTTTGCAGGAAAAATTGCGCGAACTCGGAATTCGCCGTCCGGGGCAGCCCGCACAAAACGATGACGCCGAAGAGTGAGGCGATCTCGCAACGAATCGCTTGCTTCCGGCGCGCCGGGTGCCGGACCCTTTGAAATTTAAGGGTGCGGTTCTTGGGCTTCATCATTTGGTATTCGAAACGCAATTCGAATTCTCTTTCTCATATCTCCGGTCGTATATTTAATACTCAGCACTATAGTTTAGTTGACATCCGTTCCACATCCGCGCTACACTGGTCCGCAGCCTAGGACGCTCCATTAAACCGCCGATTCGCGAACCGAAAGTAGTTCACGGAACGGCGCCCGTCCCACCTGCTGAAACCAAAGTTTGGTCGTTGTCGGAGGAGCGCATATCTCTATGAAAACAAACGCCACAACAAGTCCTTTGTTTTCACACTGATGCTAAAAAGGAGCCTCCTAACTCCTTTGTTTTGATATTGATGCGCGTAACGGGGGGGGGGAGGGGAGGGGGTGGGGTACCAATATAGTTACCCCCGGGAAAGGGCGAAACCGAAAGCTACACAAGTGCAAACCGACGACGCCGAAGTCTGGCGCTATGGCCTAAGGAACTATTTGCTTCCGGCGCGCGCCTAATTGAGAATGGTGCGAGCGTAATTTGCACCGCATCAATGGAGTGGAATTTTAGTGGCTGAACATTACATCGAGTTCGTCGGCGTCACCAAAGCCTTCGGCGATCACCGCGTCCTGGACAACGTGAGCTTTCACGTTGATCAAGGCCAAACGGCCGTTATCATGGGCCGCAGCGGCGTGGGCAAATCGGTTTCGCTGAAACACATTATGGGATTTCTGAAGCCCGACGACGGCCGCGTTCTGGTGGCTGGTAATGACATCACAGATTGGCCGGAGCATAAACTAGCCGAAATTCGCAAACGAGTGACAATGGTTTTCCAATCCGGCGCATTGTTTGATTCACTGACCGTCGGCGAAAATATTGCCTTTCCACTTTACGAGCGCGAAGGAATCACGGACGAAGAAGTGGACGCGCGCGTTCGCGAGCTGGCCGACATGCTGGAAGTTGCGAACGATCTTGACCGCGTGCCTTCCGAATTAAGCACCGGCGCGAAGCGGAATATCGCAATTGCGCGCGCGCTGGCGCAGGATCCCGAAGCAATTTTGTACGACGAGCCGACCACGATGGTCGATCCTCTAATGGCTACGCACACCGGCGATTTAATTTTGAAGTTGAAAGAGAAAATTTCACAAGCACGTCTGTCTAGCGTCGCGAACGACACGCACCTCGCGCGGAAGTTGGCGGACGTTGTAATTTTTCTGCAGGACGGCAAAGTTTCATTTTTCGGAACGTGGAAGGATTTTGAAGCGTTGACGGACAAATTTCTTCGCAATTTTCGTTGCTGGACGAACTCATCCCTCAGTCGACGTGACAGCGTGAAGTTATTCGCGCACGGCTTACGTTTCCTGCGCGTGAATGAATGAGTCGAGTCCTTCCATCCGCTATCCGCTCGTCAGGAAATGTGCCCGAACTTCGCCGCGTAATGGGATTTTGGGACGTTCTGCTCTTCGACATTGCCACCGTGCTCGGTCCGCGCTGGATCGCCGCCGCCGCGCACAACGGCCAATCGTCAATCAGCTTGTGGATTATCGCCGCCGTCCTTTTCTTTGTGCCCACCGCGCTGGTAATCACCGAACTCTCCACGCGATTTCCGCACGAAGGCGGCCTCTACGTTTGGACGAAAGACGCCTTCGGCGATTTTCACGGATTCATCGCCGGTTGGACATATTGGATTTACACAATATTTTATTTTCCCGGATTGTTGCTTGCCGAGCGCCGCGATGGGCGCGTATGTAGCCGGCGGCAGCGCCGCATCGTTAACGCAGAACCGCACTTTTCTTTTGAGCGTGTCATTAGCGCTGCTCGTCGTCGCCGTGGGAATGAACATCATTGGACTGAATATTGGAAAGTGGCTGCAGAATGCCGGCGGCGTGGCGACGTACGTTCCTGCTATTAATGTTGGTCGCGATTGCGGCGATGTTGTGGCACGCGCGCGGCTCGGCAACACAGTTCACACTAGCCGGAATGATGCCGCATTGGAATTTGGATACGGTAAATTTCTGGTCGCAAATTGCTTTTGCGTTCACGGGACTGGAATTGGTTTCCGCGATGAGCGGAGAAATCCGAGATCCGCGCAAAACTTTTCCGCGCGCAATTCTTGGCTCCGGCGTGATGATCGCCGCGATCTATATCGTCGGAACTATCTGCAGTGCTGATCATGGTTCCTGCCGCGGCCGTAGATCCGAAGAGCGGAGTGTTCCAGGCGATTTCGCTCGGCGCAACGACATTGCGATTTGCGGCAGTCGGCGTACTTGCGGCGGCGCTGGTCACATTGGGAAATGCCGGCGGCGTTGGATCAACTGTCGCTGGCGTTGCGCGCGTTCCATTTATGGTCGGTATTGATCGCTATCTTCCCGCCGCGTTTGGAAAAATCCATCCTCGATGGAAAACTCCGTACGTTTCCATTCTCGTGCAGGCGATTATTTCTGCGATTGTCTTGCTGTTGATTCAGGTAAATGAGTCAGCGAATAGCGCGTATCAAATTCTGGTGGATGCCGCGATCATTCTTTATTTTATTCCGTTCGTTTACATGTACGCTTCCGCGATCAAGCTCGCTTATCGCGCGGATCGCGCCGAAAATAAATCTGCCGCGCTTATTCCCGGCGGAGTGTTTGGCGTCTGGATAGCGGCTGGACTGGGATTGTTGGTCGTGGCGGCAGGAATTGTTCTGTCATTTATTCCGCCGGGCGACAGCACAAGTAAATTTTCTTTTGAATTGAAATTAATCGCCTGCACGGCGCTGAGCATCGGCTTTGGGCTTGCGCTTTATTTTCGCGGAGTGCGATCGAAAGCGCGCGAAGGAATTCGTTCGTAATCTACAATCCTTCTTTGAGCAACTCCGCGAAAGACGGCCGCGGCGAGCCGGGCGTCCTGCGCGCATCCAGAACGCGTTCAACATATTTCGCAAAAATGTCCGCTTCCAAATTTACGCCGTCTCCGATTTTCGCATTCCGTAGATTTGTATGCGCATATGTGTAAGGAATAATCGCGAAGCCTGCGATCCCGCCACTCCATGACGCCACCGTAAGACTAATGCCGTTCACCGTGAGCGAACCCTTTTCCGCCACGTACACCGCGATTTCTGCGGGGATACTCACAGCGAGCCACCAATTCTGTTCCTCAGGTGATGAATTCGCAGCCGCGCTTTCTGGCTCCCGCCTTGTGATTCGTCCAATCGTGTCAACGTGTCCCTGCACGATATGTCCGCCGAGTTCTTGTCCGGCCGTAAGGGGCTTTTCCAAATTTACTCGCGCGCCGGATTTTACTTCCGCAAACGTAGTCCGGCGAAGAGTTTCCGGCGAAAGATCAGCGCTAAAAGTTTCCGCATCGCGTTGCACCACAGTAAGGCAACATCCATTCACAGCAATGCTGGCGGAAATTTCCAAAGTAGACGCGAGATCACGCGTGCGCACGCGAATGCGTCCGCCCGCTCCGGTGCGCTCAAGCGATTCAATTACGCCCTGATGCTCAATGATTCCTGTAAACATCGCGCAGGTACCCCGTGTAACAATAATCCGGTCCGACATGCTGAATGCGCAGCGCGGAAAGTTTTTTAACTTTGTCCGCGACGCATTTTTCCGCCCACGGTTTTCCGCCAGCTCCGGCAACTTTATCCGTGCCGAAGATTACCAGCTCGTCCACGACGCGCGCCAGAAGCGCCGCCGAATTTACTTTGCTCCCTGCTTCGATCATTACATTCTGAATTTGGCGACGTCCTAGTTCGCGGAGAATTGCGCGAAGGTCGAGCCCGTTGCGCGCGCGCTTCACTCTCATCAATTCGACGCCAGCTTTTTGAAGCGCAGACGCTTTAGGCAAAATCAATTTCGCGGCGGTGAAAACCAGCACGTCATCCTTTGCCGACCGAACCAACTGTGATCGCAAAGACAATCGCAATCGTGAATCGAGAATCACACGCAGCAGAGGACGCCTGCGCGGAAGCTTCGTGCGATCCGTGAGCAAGGGATCATCCGCGAGTACCGTGCCAATTCCGGTGATAATTGCATCCGATGCGTGACGCATTTTCTGAACTTCATTTCGCGATTCAACGGATGTTATCCAGCGCGGTGATTTTGTGCGTGAGCGCCACGGCCACGCAATTGCGCCGTCTAGCGTTACGGCGGATTTCAAAGTAACCAGCGGCCGCCGCGCAGTAATCCATCGCGCGAATCCCTCATTTAATTCCTGAGCCTCGCGTTCGCGCAACCCGATTTCGACTTCCACTCCGGCAGCGCGCAACAGTCTGAATCCGCGGCCCGCAACTTTTGGATTCGGATCGCGCATCGCAGCAACAACTCGTCGAACGCCCGCTCCACTCAAAGCCTTCGCGCACGGCGGGGTCCGTCCATGATGCGAGCACGGCTCAAAATTGATGTACAGCGTCGCGCTGCGCGATTTCTTTCCGGCAGATTCCAGCGCGATTATTTCCGCGTGCTTGGTTCCTTCATACGTATGAAATCCTTCGCCAACCACGCGTCCATTCTTTACCAGCACCGCTCCGACCATAGGATTCGGCCCAGCCAGCGCCTCGCCACGCCGCGCAAGCTCTAATGCGCGATCCATCCACTTTGCGTCGGCTACGGCTTGTTTCGTATTTGCGGAATCTCGCACGCGGATCAGTCGAAAAGGGAATTGACGAACGCCTCGGCATCGAATGGCACAAGGTCATCCATTTGCTCGCCGACGCCAACGAATCGCACCGGCAAATTAAGTTCGCGCGTAATTGCCACCACGATGCCGCCCTTCGCGGTGCCGTCAAGTTTTGTAAGAACTATTCCGGTGACGCCAACCGCGGAGGTAAACTCGCGCGCCTGCACCAATCCGTTTTGCCCAGTCGTCGCATCCATCACCAAAAGAATTTCGTGCGGTGCGCCGGCAACAACTTTCGCGGCAGTGCGTTTCATTTTTTCCAGCTCGGCCATCAAATTTGATTTTGTGTGCAGACGGCCGGCTGTATCGACAATGACGGCGTCAATTCCGCGCGCAGCGGCGGCGGAAACCGCGTCGTAAACAACCGCCGCTGGATCCGATCCGGATTTTTGTTTTACGATTTCCACGTTCGCGCGCTTTGCCCAAACTTCAAGCTGCTCGATCGCCGCCGCGCGGAAAGTGTCTGCAGCGCAAAGCAAAACGGTGTGCCCTTCCTGTCGCAAACGATTCGCAAGCTTGCCCATCGTGGTCGTCTTGCCAACTCCATTTACACCGACCATGAAAATTACACGCGGGCGCGGATCAATTTGCGGCTCGACTGCAACTGCCGCGCCTTCTGGGCGCCCGCGCCATTTGAGGGCGTCGAAGCGAACGCCATTCTCGCCAGAAGTTGCCGCTTCAGTTCGGCTTTCAATTCGCCGGAATCGGAAAGCGTGTGGCGATCCACTTTTTCGCGAACAGAATGAAAGGCTTTAATCATTCCCGAAGTAGGAGGGCGGTGTCTGGTTAAAATGCACC
>CAWJHI010000062.1:0-13353 GCA_963842485.1 Terriglobia bacterium
GTTTGGGCAGAAGGGCGACCATTTCCTGTTGGACGACCAGCCGTTCCAGATCATCGCCGGCGAAATCCACTACGCGCGTGTCCCGCGCGAGTACTGGCGCGACCGTCTGCGCAAGATCCGGTCGCTGGGCCTGAACACCATCTGCACCTACATGTTCTGGAACATGCACGAACCCGCGCCGGGCGCCTTCGACTTCGAGGGTAACCTGGACGCCGCCGCTTTCATCCGCGCCGCCCAGGAAGAAGCCCTGTGGGTGATTCTGCGACCTGGACCCTACTCGTGCGCGGAATGGGACTTCGGCGGTTATCCTGCCTGGCTGCTGGCAACCCCCGATATGAGGGTGCGTAGCACCGATCCGCGTTTTCTTGAGGCCGCCCGCAAGTACATGCGGGAGGTCGGTCGTCAGCTTGCGCCGCTCCAGATCACGCGCGATGGGCCGATCCTGATGGTGCAGGTGGAAAACGAATACGGGTCGTTCGGCCACGACCACGCCTACATGCAGTCTATCGAGAAGATGATCCGCGACTCCGGCTTCGACGCCACGTTGTACACCGCCGACGGGTCCTGGCCGGCCGAGCTGGCGGGCGGGACATTGCCCGATGTGCTCTCCGCCATCAACTTTGGCGACGGCGACGATCCGGCCAAGGAATTCGCCAACTTCGCCAAGTTCCGGCAAGGCGTCCCGCGCATGAACGCCGAGTTCTGGGACGGATGGTTCGACCACTGGGGGGAAACGCACCACGTGTCATCTCCCGAAGCCGCCACCAAGGGGCTCGATTGGATGCTTTCCCAGGGAATCTCTGTGAGCCTCTACATGGTGCACGGCGGCACGTCCTTCGGCTTCATGAGCGGCGCCAACTACAACAAGGCATACCAGCCGGACATTTCGAGCTACGATTACGACTCTCCCATCGACGAGGCGGGGCGGCCGACCAGGAAGTTCGAGGCGATTCGAGATGTGATCCAAAAGCATCTACCCGCCGGCACCCGGCTTCCTCCCTTGCCTGCCGCGCTGCCCATGCACGAGATTCCGACCTTCCAGCTTGCCGAGTCCGCCCCCCTGGAGCCGCTGCTGAGCCGCCCGATCCGCTCCGAGCGGCCAAAAACCATGGAGGCCGTGGGCCAATCCTATGGATTCATTCTTTACCGGACAACGATGGAGAAGGCGACGCATGGCCGGCTGGAGATCAAGGAAGCGCGCGATTACGCGGTCGTCTCTCAAGGCGCGAAGCGACTGGGAGTGCTCGACCGGCGCCTGCACCAGTCGACGCTGGAGGTGAACCTGGAGGCGGGCGTGCCGCTCGACATCCTGGTGGAGAACATGGGCCGGGTCAACTTCGGTCCACACTTGGTGGATGATCGCAAGGGCATCACCGAGCGGGTCACACTTGACGGCAAGGAGCTGACCGGCTGGGAAATCTACTCCCTGCCGCTTACCGATCTCTCCCTGCTGAACTTCACCTCCGCCAGGGAGCCCGCGCCGGCCTTCCACCGCGGCCTTATCGCCTCCGCGCAACGCCCGATCAGGGAATTGTCGTCGAGCACTGCGAAGGATGCGCCAACTGCCTGCAAGCGCTGCTCGATTTCGGACTGCGAATACTCCGGGCCGAGATAGGAACCATGCATCGAATCGGCGGGATTTATGCTTCGCGGGCGGCGATTGTATAGATAATACCCCGAAAGGGCGGCGCCGAGCGCTCCGCCTGCGTCTCCGGAGGCCGGCTGAATCCATATCTGTTGAAAACAACCGTCGCGGAGAATGTTACCATTGGTAACACCATTGAGCGCAACGCCCCCCGCCAGGCACAAATTGCGCATCCCGGTTTCGTCGGCCAGAGCGCGCGTCATCTTCAATACCACGTGATTCAGAACCGTCTGAATGGAAGCCGCCACATCCATGTGAAACTGTGTAATCGCCTCCTCCGGCCCGCGCACGGGCGCTCCAAACAGCTTTTCGAAGCGGGCGTTGGTCATGGTCAAGCCAGTGCAGTAGTCGAAATAAAAAAGGTTCAAACGGAAACTGCCATCGGCTTTTACATCGATCAGATGGTCCAGAATCAGGCCCGCAAACCGGGGCTGACCATAGGGAGCGAGGCCCATCAGTTTGTATTCGCCTGAATTTACCTTGAAGCCGATGTAATACGTAAATGCCGAATAAAGAAGGCCCAACGAGTGAGGGAAATGAATCTCCTTGATCATCTTCACGTGGTTGCCGCGGCCGATGGCTACCGACGCGGTGGCCCATTCGCCTACGCCGTCCATGGTGAGGACCGCGGCTTCGTCGAATGGCGACGGGAAAAAGGCGCTGGCAGCGTGGCTTTGATGATGTTCAGCGAACAACAGCTTTTCGGGGTCGAATCCCGGGCCCATGTGGCGGTTGAGGATTTGGCGTTGAAAAGCCTTTTCGCGAAGCCAGATGGGGATTGCGCGCGAGAAGGATCGAAGGCCTTTGGGCGCAAAGGCCAGATAGGTTTCGAGCAAACGTTCAAACTTCAGAAAAGGCTTGTCATAGAAGACGACGTGATCCAATTCGCCGGGGGCGCGGCGGAGACAGAAATTTACGGCGTGGACCGGGAAACTGGAATCGTGTTTGACGCGGGTGAAACGCTCTTCCTGGGCCGCGGCGACAATCTCGCCGTCCACCAGCAGGGCGGCGGCGCTGTCGTGATAAAACGCGGAAATGCCCAAGATGCGCACTTAAAACAGGGTATAGATGAAGGGCGTGAGAACGGAATAACCGGCCAGGACGAGGAGAGCGCCGAAGATCGCCATGACAATGATCAACGGGACCAGCCAGTACTTCTTGCGAGTACGAACGAAGGCCCAAAGCTCCTTGAGCAGGGACATCAGAACTGACTCCTCATGGTCTCCGGAGCCGGGCCGGGCGGATCGCGAGGGATCCAATAGCTGGCCGCGGCGCGATCGAACTTGAGGCGCAACAGGTCCTTTCCGAATAGCTTCAAAAGCAGGCCGGCTGGGGTAAACACGAGATAGAACATCAGGCCGGCGACGATCGGATTGGTCACTTTGGAAAGAAGCTTTCCAAAACGCGTCCAGAGGAGATTCAGGGGATGGAGGGCTCGAGGCAGGGTCAGAGACACGAGAAGAAATGCCGCGCTCACCCAGAAAGCCCACGGCCGCGCGGGATGTTTGTGAATCAGCGGCCACGCTCCCAGCACGGAGAACACCAGCGTGAACACCAGACCGAAGGCGCGATCCGAGGTCATTTTAGTCCGCGGGCGATGTCGAGGACCGGAAGCCCGGCGGCGCGGATCAGGCGGGCCAGATCCGGGGAGGGTTTTTGTGTGATCACGAGGTGCTGGGCCCACCCCGCGAGTTCTTCAAAGCTGCCGGACAGCAGTTTGCCGATATGCGGAATCGCGGTGAGGATGTAATCGCGATTGGAGCCGTAAATGAGGTCCATTTGAATGTGGGGATCGAAGACGCGAAGATCGCGGCCTTTGCCGATCAGGCTTTCGAGCAGCGTGACCACGGGGCTTTCCCGAAGGTCGTCGGTGTTCTCTTTGAAGGCGAGGCCGACGACGCCGATGCGCACCGGACCCAGGTCGAGCGCGGCTTGCGTGGCGCGGCGCAGGTGCTCGTCATTACTCGGCAGAATGGAATCGAGCATGGGCAGCTTCAGATCGAGGCGGGCGGCGCGATAGCGCAATGCGCGCAGATCCTTGGGAAGACAGGAGCCTCCGAAGGCGAAGCCTGGTTTCAGATACGCCTTGGAAATATTGAGCTTGTCGTCACGGCACAAGGTTTCGAGAACCTCGCCGGGAGGCACGCGGAGCGCTTCAGCAAGAGCGCCGATCTCGTTTGCGAAACTGATTTTGGTGGCATGAAACGCGTTGCAGGCGTACTTGATGAGCTCGGCGGTGCGGAGAGCGACCAGGCACGGTTCCACGTTTAATCCGTCGTAAAGCGACGCGGCGAGGCGGACGGCGGCGGGATCGTCGCCACCGACGACGATCAGGGCGGGCTCCATGAAGTCCTTGACGGCGGCGCCTTCGCGAAGGAATTCGGGGTTGGCGACGACGGCGAGGCCGGAGAGTCCGGCCAGAACGGGAATGACAACCTGCTCGCAGGTGCCGGGGAAAACGGTGCTGCGGACGGCGACCACCAGGGGCTTGGTGCGGCCTGCGCAGGCCGTGGCGATATCCTCAGTCACGCGGCGCAACTGGTCGAGTCCGAGGTTGCCGTTGCGCTCCGAAGGGGTTCCGACACAGATCAGGGCGACGTCGGCATCGGCCAAGGCTTCGGCGGTGGAAGTGGACGCGGTGAGGCGGCCGGACGCGGCATTTTCGCGGACCAAGGGTTCCAGATCGGGTTCGAAGAAGGGAGCTTCGCCGCGGCGAACGCTGGAGACTTTATGCGGGTCGCGGTCGGCGCCAAAGACTCGGTGACCAGTGGAGGCGAGGCAGGCGGCGGTGACGCATCCGATGTACCCTAATCCGAGCACCGCGACACGGGGCGGGTCATTTGGTGGAGGCATGAGAGTGGAGAAGTGGGTGGCGCGGAGACCTGCTACGCCGATCGTACCGCGCGGCGCGGGGGCGGGGCAAGGCAGGCGGTTTGAACGGACCAAGGCGTTATTGGAGGCGCGGGATCGAGTGAACCATAAGGATGTCGTGGAGGGTGTTATGCTTCTCGGCTGTGGGACTGCTGCCGGCCGCGGCGGCGCAGTTCGTCCGGAAGCGTGGCTTCGAACGAAACTGTTTTTGAGTGTTACTCTTTGATGCTTTTTTGAGCGCCTAAATACAAATGTCAGTACCCGGCGACATTCGGTTAAGCTTTCGGACTCTCATCAAGAATCCCGGTTTCACGGCGGTGGCCGTGACGATGCTTGCGCTCGGCATCGGGGTAAACGTCACTGTCTTCACGGTGACGAACGCAGTCCTGTTCAGAGGATTTCCGCTGGTTCACGAAAACGATCGCATTCTGTACATCACCACGGGCCGCGGCTGTTGTGTCTCCTATCCGGATTTCGAGGACTGGCGCGCTCAGGCGAAATCGTTCGAGGGAATGGCGATTGTCCACGGCATGCAGAAATCCTTCAACGACAGCGGCGACTTCCCGGAGACTTACATCGCCACCGACGTCAGCGCCGATACCTTTAAGGTGGTTGGCCAGAAGCCGATTCTCGGGCGGGATTTTACGCATGCCGACGAGACGACGGGCGCCGCTCCGGTGGCGATTCTGCGCTACAGCTTCTGGGATCGCCGTTACGGAAAAGATCCCGCCATTATCGGGCACACAGTGCGGATCAATGGCGCACTCACCACCATCATCGGTGTGATGCCGCGGGGCTTTTCTTTTCCGGAGAACCAGGATTTATGGCTGCCGCTGGCGCCGACCGAGGAGGACCGGAAACGGCAAAATCGCGACACCTGGTTCGTTTTCGGACGCCTGGCTGAGGGAGTCACAGTCAAGAGCGCACGCGCGGAAATGGAAACCATCGGACGCCGGCTGGCGATCGCCTATCCGCTGACCAATCAGGGGCAAGACTTGCTTCCCCATGTGCGGAATTTCCACGAGTTTTTCATCGGCGCGAACTCGACCATGATTTACGAGGCGATGTTGGCCGCCGTCGGGTTTGTGCTCCTGATCGCCTGCGCGAACCTGGCGAATCTTCTGCTGGCCCGCGCGATGGGCAGGTCCCGCGAAATTTCCGTCCGCATCGCGCTCGGCGCGGGGCGTTGGCGAATCATCCGGCAACTGCTGATCGAGAGCATGATGCTGTCGGCTGTGGGCGGCGTTGCGGGCTGGTGGATTGCCAAATGGGGTGTACGGATTTACACTCTGGCGGTGACCGGGGTAAGTATCTCGGATGGCATCGCCGGCAACTGGTTCGATAACGTCCTGGACTACACGATGGACTACCAGGTATTCGCGTACCTGGCAGCGATCTCGGCCGGAACGGGAATCCTGTTTGGGCTGGCCCCGGCGAGCCGGCTCTCGAAACTCGACGCCAATGCCGCTTTGAAGGATGGCGGCCGCGGCGCCACCGGGGGAAGCCGCGCCAGGCGCCTCTCCGCCGTTCTGGTGATCGCAGAAATGGCGCTGGCGGTGGTGCTGCTGGCGGGAGCGGGAGTGATGATCCGCAGCTTTCTGAATATCTACACGGCGGACATCGGCGTCAAAACCGAAAATGTCCTCACCGCGCTGTTTAGTCTGCCTAAAGACCGCTATCCGCGCCCGGAGGCGCAGATTTCCTTCTACGACCGTGTCAAGACGCGTCTCGAAGCGGTCCCCGGTGTCGAATCCATTTCAGCCGCCAACGTCCTTCCGACGGGCAGCGCACGTCGCTTCCCGTACGAACTGGCCGGCGCCGAGCCAGTGGATGAGCGGCGCCGCCCGGCGATTCCGGCGATCATGGTGGCCCCGGACTACTTCAGGACACTGGGAGCGCCGGTGGTTGCGGGGCGGGAGTTCACTGACTTCGATGGGATTTCAGGAGTTCCAGCGGCGATCGTCAACGAGCGTTTCGCGAGCCAGTATTGGCCGGGAGAAGACCCGGTCGGCAAACGTCTCCGTTTGTTTGAAGGAAAGACGCCGGAAGCGTGGCTGACCGTGGTTGGCGTGGCGCCGAATATCGTTCAGAACGACTTCACGCGGCAAAGGATCGATGCCTTGCTCTATCTCCCCTATCGGGAGCACCCGGCAGCGAACCTGTGGATTTTCGCGCGAACTCGCGTGCCTCCGGGCAGCCTCGCGAACTCGTTCCGGCGGGAGATTCAGGAGATCGATTCCGATCTGCCCACTTCGCTCGGCCCCTTTTCCCTGGCTCAATATTTGGCTTGGAACTATCAGTACAGAGGCGTCAGCGGAGTTCTGTTCCTGATTTTTGCCGCGATTGCGCTCCTGCTGGCCGCGATCGGTCTGTATGCTGTGATCGCGCACTCGATGAGCCAGCGCACCCAGGAGATTGGAATTCGGATGGCGGTGGGCGCAACGGCGCGCGATATTCTCAAACTCGCGCTCATGCAGGGAATACTTCCTTTGGGAATCGGTCTCACCATCGGACTGGCCGCGTCGTTGGCGGTCAATCGCGTCCTGAAGGCCGAGCTGGTCCAGGTTTCACCCGCTGACCCAATCACACTGGTCATCGCATCAGCGACGTTGATCCTGGCCGCCACGCTCGGGTGCCTGATTCCGGCGCGCCGCGCGATGCGCGTGGATCCTGTCGTCGCCCTGAGGCATGAATAGATCCTCACTGACGCCGGGGTTCGAGCACCCTTGCACCGGGTCGCGCGTCAGTCTCCGCCCCAGCTTTTACTCGTGCCGCAAAGCGTTCGTCGGATCCACCTGCACCGCCCGACGCGTCGGCACCACACAAGCAAAAATCGCGATCGCCATCAGCAGCGCGGTCAGCCCCGCAAACGTCCCCGGATCCGTAGTCTTCACTTCCCAAATCTCCGACGAAATGAATCGCGTCAAAGCCATCGCACCCGCAATCCCCACCGCGACCCCGCCCGCGATCACCACCAGCGCCTGGCGGAAGATCAGCTTTAACACGTCCCAGCCGCCCGCCCCCAGCGCCATCCGGATCCCGATCTCCCGCGTGCGCTGCTCCACCGCGTACGCCATCACGCCGTAGATCCCCACCGCGGCGAGCCCCGTTGCGACGGCGGCAAACAATCCCAAGAGCATCGAGTAATAGCGCGGATACTGCGCCTGATCGGCCAGATACGAGTCTTCGGTTCGCGGGTCGATCAACGGCTGGTTCCGATCGACCTCCTCAACCGCGCTGCGCACCGCGGGCAGGGCGTTCATCGGATCGCCGGCCGTGCGCATCAGGAACGTCATTTGCAGATGCAGACCGGTGTACGGCCCGGTGCTGTGCGCCGCCGCCTGCACGAACGGAATGAAGATCGCGGGATCCTGTTTGGTTTGCGGATGGCTGGCGGGAATATCGTGCACCACCGCAATGATCTCGCGAGGCTGATCTTCCTCCGACAAATCCACACGAATCCGTTTGCCGATGGGGTCCTCGCCCGGAAAGAACCGCCGCGCCATGGTCTCGTTGACGATCGCCACCCACGGCGCATGAACCGTATCGCGATCGGTGAAATCGCGGCCGCGCAGCAAGCGGATTTTCATGGTGTCGAAAAAATTCGGCGTCACCGGATAGAAGTCCGCCGTGAGCTCGTCGGCGTTGGCCACTTCACGGCCCTGGATAGTGAACGGCAACGGATTGCTGCCGGAAAGCGGCGGATACACGGTGCCGGCCACGGAGCGCAAGCCCGGCACGGTTTGCAGGCGCTCGAACACGCGTGTGATCGCCGCGGGCGGCACGTCGCTTAACTCCCAGAGCGGCAGACCGTGATAGGCGCCGACCGGCTTGGCAAACCGTTTTTCCGGGAAGCGGTAGCGGAACGTGAGCAGACCGTGCGGGTCGCAGCCGAGGTCGGCGCCCTGCAATTGAAGGAAGCTGCGAATGAGCAGTCCCGATCCGATCAACAGCATCAGCGCCAGCGCGAGTTGCCCCGCCACCAGCACCGCGCGCAGCCGATGGCGCGCCCCGCCCGCGGTTCCTCCGCGGGTGGCGGCCTTGAGCGATTCGACGAACGCCGCCTTCGATCCCTGAGCCGCTGGAATCACGCCGAAAATCAAACCGGTGAACAGGGAGATGGCGGCGCTGAAGAGCAGCACCTGCCCATCGATGCGGATGGCGTGCAGCATGGGCAGCCAGGTGGGCGCCATCGCCACCAGCACGCGCACGATGCCCCACGCGAGCCAGACTCCCAGGACGCCGCTGAAGATGGAGAGCAACAGGCTCTCCGTCAGGAACTGGCGGAAGATGCGGCCGCGGCCTGCGCCGAGCGCCGCGCGGATCGCCACCTCCGTCTGCCGCGACGACGCGCGAGCCATCAACAGCGCCGCCACATTCGCGCAGGCGATCAACAACACGAATCCCACCGCGCCCTGCAGCAGCAGCAGCGGCCGCCCGATGAATCCGAACATTCCATCGCGGAAGGTCTGCACACGAACGGTCCACGGCTTTCCGTGGTCCGTCTCGCGGGCGGGAAACTGCTTGGCAAGCTGGTCGGCGATGGCATCCATCTCGCTCTGCGCCTGTTTTATGGTGACACCGGGCTTGAGCCTGGCGGCGGTCAGCAGGAAGCGGGCGGATCCGCGAAGCTGAAAATGATTCAGCGGGATGGGCGCCAGATAATCGCCGTTTTCGTCGGTGATGCGAAAATCGGGCGCCATCACGCCGATGATGGCGGTGTTCTGTCCGTTCACGAGCACTTTCCGGTTCAGGATGTCTCTCGCGCCGCCGAAGCGCCGCATCCACAGACGATGGCTGATGAGGATGACGGGAGCCGGATGATCCACCTCATCCTCGGATTCGGTGAACAGACGGCCCATCAGAGGCTGTGCGCCCAGGGCCTGCAGCAGGCCGGGAGTCACATTCTCGCCCTGCACGCGCTCGGCAGGCACGCCGTTCTCCTCCGCGCCGAAATCGACGGCGTTGTTCACGAGTGCGCCGATGGCTTCGAAGGAGTGCGCCTGCTCCTTCCAGGCAAACAGGTCGGGAACCGAGACGCCGTTGGGCTGGTCCGGATGTCCCGGAGGGATGGTGAAGAGGGTGACCAGCCGGTCCGCGTCGGGAAAGGGCAGGGATCGCAGAAGGATGGCGTTCATGAGCGTGAAAATGGCGGTATTCAAGCCGATTCCCACGGCTAATGAGAGCGCGATCACCAGAGTGAACAGCGGCTTCCTGGCGAGAATGCGGAGGCCGTAGACGAGGTCATGCCACAAGGTGCTCAAGGTAGTCCCCCTTGAGGTGGTTGGACGCAGCGAGGGGAAATTGGTCTTGAGCAGTTTCGATTCGCGGGTGGAGCGGGAGCGCCATCACGCGCTGGCAGTAAGGAGGCCGGCAATGAGCGGCACGAGCGTGCCGCGGAGTTCTTTGGCGGAAGCAAATCGATTCGAAGGATCTCTGGCCAGGCATTTTTTCAAAGCCGATTCGAGGCGAAGGCCGAAGGTCCACCCGGACGGAATCGTGACTTCGCCGTGAAGAACGGAAAGCATGCGCTCCGTGTGGGAGTTTCCCGAAAACGGAAGCGCACCGGTTAGAGCTTCGAACACCATGACTCCAACGGAGAAAAGGTCGGATCGCGCGTCTACCCGGCCGCCATTGAACTGCTCAGGAGACATGTACTGGATGCTGCCGAGGACCGTGCCCGGCCGAGTAAGGCAGGTGGCTCCGGCTTCCTCGACCGACAAGGTTTTGGCGATGCCGAAGTCCAGGATCTTTACCAGCGGGCCGCCTCCGGGCGCCGTCGAAATCAGAACATTTTCCGGCTTCAGATCGCGATGGACGATCCCCGCGCGATGCGCGGCGTCCAATCCCGCGAGCAGTTGATCGAACCATTCGGCAATCGTGGCCGCATCGATCCTGCCGCGATTCATGGTGGAGCGCATGGTTTCTCCGGCGAGGAGCTCCATCACCAGATAAGCGGCGTCTCCCGCGATGCCGAAATCGTAGGTCGCGATGATGTTCGGGTGGCTCAGCCGCGCCGCCATCCGAGCCTCACGATTGACCCGCTCGAGCGCGGTGGCGTCCGCGAGCATGGCTCCCGTCATGATCTTGACCGCGACTCGCCGGCGCAGGGAGAGGTCCTCGGCCTCATAGACGGCGCCCATGCCTCCTTTCCCGATCATTCGTTCCAGGCGATAACGACCCACGGTCCGCTCGATCGGCAAGGAGAATACCGGTTCCGATCCATCTTCGACGCAACGCAGAACCTGGAGGTCGTAGCAGCGTCCACAGACCGGGCATTCTCTGAAGCCATCGACTCCGCCGGCCTCCAGCCGGGAGCGAACCCGCTCAGTGCTCTTACGTTGATCCATCAACATTTGATGCAAGGAGATGTTTTCGCACACGATCGCCATCTGACCGGCGAGCGCGGCCAGCAGGCGCCGATCCTCCGCGGTGTAGGGTTCATCCGCGCGCTTCCTGCCGAGCAGAATCAGGCCCGCCACACCCGGGGCGGCGCCCGTCATGGGAACGACAAGGTCCAGCCCCAAGGCTTCGAACCGGCGAATCTCGTCAGCGGGGAGCCCTTGGATGGAGGCCACTTGCCGCGCTTCCGCATCTCCTTCTATCAGCGCCAGCAGCGGCGAAGTGTCGCGAATCCGAAGATCGGGGCCGATGCGTCCGGTGGAATATGCCGGTGCGAAGAAGCGCTGGGAGCCGGTGCGATACAGGATCGCCACGCTTTCAGGATGAAACACCGACTCCACGCTTTCTCCAACGGTGACCGCCATCTCAGAAAGCGAGTGCAACTTCTGTACGCCATCGATCAGGGAAACGAGAATCTGTTCCTGATGATAGGTTTCGCGGAAGAATCGCCGGTCGAGCCAGCGCCGCAGGGGCACGCGAAACTTCAGCACAGCCGCGAGCAGAGCCAGCAGCACGATGAACGACACGTTATTCAAGAACGCATCGGCAATGGTCTTGTGAGCATTCCGGATCAGCGCGACCAGCAGACCGAGCGCCGGCAGCGCCAGCACCGTTTGAAGAACGCTCTTCGCCAGGATGTAGCGAACACCTTGTCTGACGACCACTCGGATATCGAACATGCGGTGCTTATAAATTGCGTAGCCGGTTGCGGCGGGGATCATCACGGCCGCCAGAATGGCGACGCGGCGCAGATCCTGATAGATTTCCGTGAGGGGCTCCCGCGGATCGCCGAGCGATCCCATCGCGATGACGATGAGCTTGAAGAACATGTACGGAAGGATTCCCGCAAGCGAACCGAAGGCGATCCAGCGCGCGCGGCGGCGATCGTCGGGCTGCCGAACCTTGACGTAGTTGCGGGCGATCACCGCGCAGATGCTGAGCGGCGCGAGCACATAAAACACCGGGTCGAGAGTCCACACGAACTCCAGGATTTTCGTGTGCCGGTCCAGGAAGGGAGACGCAACGCCGCACTCCAGGCCGATTCGAAAGACCGTGAGGGATATCGCCCAAGGGACAAAAATGTAGAGAGCGTCGGCCCATCTGCGGGTGTTGATCACGCGATCGAACAAGGTGCAATAAAACAAATATCCGAGTGCGAAGTGAATTCCATCCAGCGAAGAGAGCACTTCGTACGCCACAAACGGCGCGCCGTGCAGGAATGGCTGATAGGGGAGGATTAGCACTTTGGCCAACACCAACGCTTCTGACACGAGCGCCGCGTAAGCCCGTTGCGCAACGCGCTGATCCGATTTCAGCCATCCGAGAACGACGGCGGTAAAGAAGAAAGCAAGACTGACCATCCCGAACGTAATCAGATCGCCCACCAGCTTGGGGTTTTCCGTGACATTCATCGTGAGCGACACATCGAGAGGCGTCCCGTTTCTCATCACGCGCAGGCGATAAGGAACGCCGGGGCGGGTGGATTCGATTCCGGCCATCACGGCGGTCGGCGGTGTATAGGCGTCGCCGTTCATCGCAACGATTTCATCGCCTACCCGGAGTATGCCGGCCGCCGCTCCCAGCGGCTCAACGGAGACAATGCGCCAGGATCTCCCCGCGTCCAGTTCGATGTCGAAGCCCCAATCGACGCTTCGCGTGTTATATCGAGCAATGGTCGCGGCGGTGAAGATGTAGAAACCCAGCGCGACGATATCGATCGCCAGAAACACCCAAAATGCGCGCGGCCGGGAACGCACCCAACTTCCGAAGCCTGGCCGCACGGGTTGCACCGGCCCTTGGGGCGCTTCGCGGACGTGATCGAGCGCGGGTTGTTCCAGAAACCCCGGAGCCTGATCGTGCGCCGCGAGCAGCTTTCGGACTTGCGCGACAACCTCGGGTTGCGCGGACGCCCGGGAAGCCAGAAAAGCTTCGCGCTCGGGACCGTTCAGTTCCACGCAACGGCCAAACAGTTCGGATACAGTCCAGTCCGGCGGCGTCATAGTTGCCTTATTTGGCGGACAGGCGTTCCATGATCCAGGCCTTCGCGAAGGTCCAGTCGCGTTTTACCGTGGCCGGAGAGATTCCCAAAGCCTCGGCGGATTCCTCCACGGAAAGCCCGCCAAAAAAGCGCATTTCGACGATCTGGGCGTGGCGCGGATAGCTTGCGGCAAGGTCGTTCAGGGCCGCATCCAGGTCCAGCAGATCCGGCTCCGCCCGGGGGAATGACTCGCTGGGCAGATCGCTGAGCGTAACCGCGATTCCATCGCTTCCGCGTTTGATGGCTTGCTTGGCGCGGATGTGATCGATCAGGATGGTCCGCATCAGAAGAGAAGCCAACGCAAAGAAATGGGAGCGATTCTCAAAAATGACGGGCGAGGATTCCGCGAGCCGCAAATAGGCAGCAAGACCGAACCGTCAAGCGCGCCAACATAACA
>CAWJHI010000063.1:0-10911 GCA_963842485.1 Terriglobia bacterium
CATCGGCATGGTTCCGAGCGCGGCCGCGCCCGGCGGCATAGGCGAGGCCGGAACTCCGGGGATCGCCCCGGCAGTGACCAACGCCATCTTTACGGCCACGGGAAAGCGGGTTCGCCGGCTTCCGATTCGCGCCTCGGATCTCGTGTGATCGCGCACAACGCGACCGGGCGCGCCCCGAAGAATCCTAAATCCGGCAGATGAGCAGTTCGCGCTCGTAAACCAGTTCGGAAGGCAGGTGGTCATGGAGTTCGATGAACAACTCTTCGTGGCCCACCACTTCCCGCTTCCATGCCGGGGCGTCGAACTTCTGGAGTTCGTCGAATTTTTGCTTGTTAAAACTCAGGCCATCCCAGTGAATGTCCTCGTAGCGCGGCATCCAGCCGATAGGCGTCTCGCGGCCCAGCGCGCGCCCGCGGGCGCGATCTACGATCCATTTGAGAACGCGCATGTTCTCGCCGAAGCCCGGCCACATGAATTTGCCGTCGGAATCCTTCCGGAACCAATTCACGTGGAAGATGCGCGGCGTTTCGGTCAAGCTGCGCGACATCTGGATCCAGTGACGGAAGTAATCGCCCATGTGATAGCCGCAGAAGGGCAGCATGGCCATGGGATCGCGGCGCACCTTGCCGATCGTGCCGGCGGCGGCCGCGGTCATTTCCGAGCCCATCGTGGCGCCGGTATAAACGCCCGCGGTCCAATTGAAGCTCTGATAGACCAGAGGCATGGTGGTGGCGCGACGGCCACCGAATATGAAAGCGCTGATCGGCACGCCGTCGGGAGCTTCCCAGGCGGGGTCGATGGTGGGGCACTGTGACGCGGGCGCGGTAAAGCGTGAATTGGGATGCGCGGCCTTCGCGCCGGTTTCCCTCGCAATGTCTGGAGTCCACTTCTTACCCTGCCAGTCGAGGCATTCCGCCGGCGGTTCGTCCGTCATCCCCTCCCACCACACTCCACCCTCCGGGGTAAGCGCGACATTGGTGAAAATCGTATTCCGGGAGAGCGCATCCATGGCGTTTGGGTTGGTCCTACGGGAAGTACCGGGCGCTACTCCGAAAAAGCCAGCCTCCGGATTGATGGCGCGCAGGTGGCCGTTGACGTCGGGCTTGATCCAGGCGATGTCGTCGCCGACGGTCCACACCTTCCACCCCTCGAATCCCGCGGGCGGGACCAGCATCGAAAAATTGGTCTTGCCGCAAGCGCTCGGGAAAGCGGCGGCGACATAGGTTTTTTCACCCTGCGGATTCTCGACGCCGAGGATCAGCATGTGCTCCGCCATCCATCCCTCGTCGCGCGCGATGTTCGAAGCGATGCGTAGCGCGAAACACTTTTTGCCCACCAGAGCGTTGCCGCCATACCCCGAACCGTAGGACCAGATCTCGCGCGTTTCCGGGAAATGGACAATGTATTTTTCCTGGTTGCAGGGCCACGGCACGTCCTTTTGACCAGGCGCCAGCGGCGCGCCCACGCTATGCATACACGGCACGACACGCTTTACGTCTTTGTCGATTTCCGCGATTACCGGCAGTCCGATGCGGGCCATGATGCGCATGTTGGCTACTACGTACGCCGAGTCGGTCAGTTGCACGCCGATCTGCGACATCGGCGACCCGATCGGACCCATGCTGAAAGCCAGCACGTACATGGTGCGGCCCCGCATCGAGCCTTTAAACAGCGTCTTCAGTTTCCGGCGCATCTCAAAAGGGTTTTCCCAATTGTTGGTCGGCCCCGCGCCGTCCTTGGAAAGCGAGCAGATGAATGTTCGGTCCTCAACCCGCGCGACGTCGCCTGCATCGGACCGCGCATAGTAACAGCCTGGCCAGAGTTTCTGGTTGAGCTTGATGAGCGTGCCGCTTTCCACCATTTGCGCGCATAGCTCATCATTTTCTTCCTGAGAGCCATCCACCCAATGGATCGCCGCGGGCTTGGTAAGCTCCGCCATTTTCTCGACCCACTTTAGAAGATGCGTGTTTGCGCTCAAGGGCAGAGCCGGGTTGCGAGTCCCGATCGCTGCGTTCGAATCAGTTTTCATAGATAATCCTTTCTGCGAGAACCCGAACCGATGACGTGGGAGACGGACACTCAACCTGTCCACCCAGCGCCAACTGGCCGGGAGGTGCCGGAAGTCCGACAATTTTCGGAACCTCCCCGAGCGAGTAACCATGTGCTCGAGCACTCATCCCGATTACCAGTGTAGTCGCACCGAAGGGTGCATCCGCCACCAGGCGCAGGCCAGATAATGGATCAGCAACCCGGCAGGCGGCGCTCAAAGCCGCCTCCGGTGCCTGCGCGAGTTGCATGGTGGACGCACAGCGGTGTTCTACCTCTCTGCCAAACGGCCAACGGCGAGCAGAATTCCATGGAGGAGCGCTTGCGGTCGTGGAGGACATCCGGGGATGTACACATCCACCGGTAAGACTTTCTCAACTCCTCCCATGGAGGCGTAGCTTTCGCCGAAAATTCCACCGCTGATGCCGCAGGCTCCCACCGCGACCACCAGCTTCGGCCGGGGCGTCGCGCGAAACGTCTTGAGCAGCGCCAATTCCATGTTCCTGGTCACCGGTCCGGTCACCAAAAGCATGTC
Organism: Terriglobia bacterium; assembly: GCA_963842485.1. Taxonomy (GTDB): domain Bacteria; phylum Acidobacteriota; class Terriglobia; order Bryobacterales; family Bryobacteraceae; genus Palsa-187. Next base: position 2,582 of record CAWJHI010000063.1, read on the forward strand.
GGCGTGGCGTGGCGAGGCGACGAAGTGAATGCCGAAGCGCTCTATGTCATAGATCGGGTTGTTCAGACCGGCAATCTCGAGTTCGCATCCGTTACAGGAGCCGGCATCCACCTGGCGGATCGAGAGAGACCTCCCCAGTAGCTCTTGAATCGTCCTTCGGAGGGTGCTGCCGGTCTTCTCGACCTCGTTTTCCCCGGTCGAGCGAGTGAGCAGACGGGCGTGTGTGCCATCCGGGTTCAATTGATAATTCGCCGTCACAATCAGCCGGCCGCGATCGTGGGTGGCAAGCTCGAATTCCCTGGTAACGCGCACCGCGCCTCCGGATTCCGCCTCTGCGCACAAACCGCAGAACACGCAGCGGCCGTAGTCGATCGTGATGGTTCGCTGGTCTCCTTCGTCCTGAACCGCGATCGCTTGCGTGGGACAAACTCCAGCAGCTCCTCTCGCATCCGGCCAGTGTTCCAGGTCAAATACGGGCTTGCCCCGGAACGATAGCGGCACGTCGGCGGGCGTTCCCGGGTACGGCGTGGTCACGATCCCGGTGCGTATGGTCTGCTGAAGGATCTTGAACATCGCTTACCGGTCCGTCCCGGAGTAAGAAAGGTTGAAACTCTTGTTGATCACCGGAAAATCCGCGATGATATTGCCCTGGACCGCCTCGACCAGCGCCGGCCAGTTGTTCAGCGAAGGGTCTTTGATCTTGCAACGCTCCAGACGATTGCCAGGCCCCGTCCGAACCCAGTGGATGATCTCACCGCGCCAGCCTTCCACCGCGCTGATGGCGCACCGGTCGGAGGGGATTGGGCGAGGCGCGGCGCAATGCGCGCCATAAAGATTACGTTCGGTTGCGCTCCTGAGCATGTTGATCGACTCCGTCACCTCGTCGATCCGGACCTGCATCCGATGCCACACGTCGCCGGCTTGAAAAACCGGTGTACGGAACGTGAACTCACGGTAGGCCGCGTATGGATGATCGCGCCGGACGTCCAAGTCGACTCCGGAGGCGCGGCCTCCCACGCCGACGATGCCCAGATCTCGCGCTTTTTCGGGCCGCAGAATGCCGGTATGCTCCAGGCGGTCGCGCGTCGAGTCGGAAGAATAGATCAGCGCAATCAGGTCTTTAAATTCCTTTTCGAAAAGGTCTATGGTGCTGTGAAGCAGATTCTGCTGTCCCGCCTGCCACGGCCTGCGCACTCCGCCGACGCAGACTACGCCACGCAGAAGGCGGCTCCCGCTCATTTGTTCGTTCAGGTTCAGCAGCATTTCGCGGAGTCGGCTGGCGTGTGCGTTCGCGACGACAAAGCCCACATCCGTCGCGATAGCCCCGATGTCGGCCACATGATTGTAGATCCTTTCGAGTTCCAGCAGGATCGTCCGGGTCATCAAAGCGGCTTGCGGGACTTCGATTTCGGCCGCCCCTTCGATCGCCTGGCAGAACGCGGTGCCGTGTGAAAAGCTCGAATCGCCGGAAATGCTTTCCGCCAGAAACACGGCTTTGTGAATCGGCAGATTCTCGAACAGCTTCTCGGTCCCCTTGTGCGTGTAGAACATACGCAATTGCAAGTAGAGGATCGGTTCGCCGGCAACCGCAAAGCTGAAATGACCCGGCTCGATGATCCCCGCGTGGACTGGCCCTACCGGAACCTGAAGAACGCCTTCCCCCAGCGCGGGCCGATAGAGGTGACGCTCGCCTTCGAAAACGGGCAAGGCATTCGCGAATGGAAAATCCTTGCGAAGCGGATGGACCTCGGGCCAATTGTCGTGCATCGCGACTCTTCTGGGATTAGGGTGTCCCACGGCTTTCAATCCAAACCAGTCCTGAATCTCGCGCTCCTGCCAGTTCACGGCGGGGAGTTCAGCGGACAGCGACGGGAACTCCAAGTCATCCGGGCGGACCGGCGCGCGCAGGATCAGGTAATTCGGATTGCCGCGCTGCTCGAAGACGTAGTAGTTGAAGAACGCGCCTTCCTCCGCACGCCGGTCCTCGGCGAATACCGTGACGATTCTGGCTCCCCAATCGCGGCGCAGCACTTCGACCATCCCGCGCACGTCCGGCCCGGCGGTCTGGACATAGGCGCCGCGCATGGATTGGACCTGCTCGCCGAATGTTTGCTCGAGTTCCAGGAAAGTCGGAAACGCCATCATTGTCCTCCCGCCACCCGCGCCGCTTCGCGGATAAGCTGGAATAAAGGTCCGGGCAGCCAAAACGCCAGAACCACAATCAGCGACGCGAGACCGATCAGCGAATACTTCTTCCAGGGACACACGTCCACCCGCGGCAATTCGGGATCCGCGCCCAGAACCAGCTTCGCGATGTGCACCAGGAATCCGATAAAGATCGTAACCAGGAGAACGATCAGCAGCACGGTGGGGAACCAATGCGCATTCCCGAATCCTGCGCGAAAGATCGTAAACTCGCTTTGGAACATGCTGAATGGCGGTGTGCCGGTGATCGCCAGCGTGCCCATCAGGAAGATGGGACCCGTCACCGGCATGGAATGAATGATGCCCCCTTTGGCCCGCCGGAACAGATCGCTTTTCAGATGTTGCTCCACATTCCCGGCGCAGAAGAACAGCAGTGGCTTGGTGATGGAATGATAGGTGAGGTGAAGCAGCATTCCGAGCGCACCCAATGCCCCGCCGAAGCCCAGGCCAAGGATCATGATTCCGCCATGATCGATGCTGGAGTAAGCCAGAATCCGCCGGAAACTTCGCTGGACCAGCACGAACGGGACCGCCACGCCGACCGATAAGAGCCCGAAAATAATGAGGAGCTGCGACCCGAACTGTGGGCCCAGGCACTTCGTGGTCAACACATAAAACCGGATCAGGCCATAGAGCGCGCAGTTCAGCACCGCCGCCGCCAGCATGGCCGCGACTGGAACCGGCGCCTCGCTGTAGGCATCCGGTTTCCAGGTGTGCATCGGCGCAATGCCCGCCTTGGTTCCATAGCCCAGCAGAATCAGGATAAACGCCAGTTTCATGGTCGTCTTGTCGAACTGCCCGGCATTCGTCACCAGGACCGACCAGTTCAAGCCCGCCAGTGTTTCGGTCTCCAGCACCCGGTGAGCGGAATAGTAGGTCAAGATGGTGCCGAACAACGCCATCGACAAACCGACGCCGCCGATCATCGCATACTTCCACGCTGCTTCAATCAACGTCGCCCGGCCGTAGAAACTGATCAGGAATACGGAAGCCAGGGTGGTCGCTTCGATCGCCACCCACATCACTCCAAGGTTATTCGCCAGCGCCACCAGCAGCATCGCAAACACGAACAGCGGCGTCAGCGAATAGTATTTGCGCAAGCTTGAAATCGTCATCGCTCCGAGCACGTCGGCTTCGAAGACGTGATTCTGTTCGTCCTCCCGGAAGTAGCCGACCGCATACACGGAACAGGCCAGAGCCACGAACGCGGTGAGCAGAACCATCAGGGCGCTGAGAGAGTCCGCGGCAAGAAAGCCGTTCCACATCGAAACACGGCCCGCGTGCAGCACCTGCGAAGCGAGCAGAACCGCGCTCCCCAGCAATGCGACAAACCCGCACAGGTTGATCGCCTCCATGGTCCGCCGGCTGCGAGCCGCAAATGACAGCATGCCGGCGGCCAACGGTATCGCGAGAATGGCAAAGAGCACGATTTCCGGGTTCATCCTCGCAGCCTCGAAAGCTTGCTCACATCCATCGAATCGAAAGTCTCCTGGATTCGGTAGACCAGGATGCCGAGCACCATCACTGCCACCAGCAGATCGAAGAAGATTCCCAACTCGACAATCAAAGGCATTCCGTAGGTCAGCGAAATCGCGGCCAGAAACAATCCGTTCTCCAACGAAAGCAGAGCGAGCACCTGCATAATCGCCTTGCGCCGGCTGATCATCATGTAAAAGCCGATGAGAAAAAGAGACACCGCCACCGCCAGCGTATTGTGCCCCAGATTTGCCACGGACAGGCTCCCCGCCGACGTGGCATCCTCGGCCCGTTGAAAAGACGCCGCGACTACATAGCCGACCGTCGTCAGGCCACCCGAGATCAGCAACGAAAGCGGCACATTGACCAGAGGCGCGATTTCCTGTCCGATGTCGATCCTCTTCACCAGACGTTCCAGCACGATCGGCAGAGTCACGGCTTTAAGCGTGAATGTGAGGAACGCTGCGATATAAAGATGCGGGGCGTGATTGAAATAAGCGATCGTATTCGCGATCCCGGCGAGCAGGAACGATTGCGCCGCGAAAACACGGATGTTGGTCACCAGCCATCGCTGACCAACCATCGCAATTTGAAGAACCAGTACAAACGCCGCCATCAGCGTGATGATCCGGTTTCCGAATTGCGGGTCTTGAAAAAAGTACATGGTTCAGAACAAAAAGGTCGAAATCAACGCCAACGCACCCAGAATGAAGGCGACCGCCAACAACTCCGGAACCCGGAACAGGCGCATTTTGGCGTTCGTCGTTTCCACCACCACGATCAGACAGCAGATGATGGCAATCTTGATTAAGTAAAATGCCAGCCCGATGGCGACGCCCTGCGCATTCCAGGCCGGGCTCAAGCCGAACGGGAAAAACGTATTCACCAGCAGCGTCATAAGAACCAGCTGCTTGAGCGAAGCTCCCCACTCGATCAGCGCCAGGTAGGGTCCTGAGTATTCGAGGATCATCGCTTCGTGGATCATGGTCAGCTCCAGGTGCGTCGCCGGGTTGTCAACCGGGATGCGGCCCGTTTCCGCAATGAGAACGATGAACATCGCTCCGAAAGCCAGGATCTGCGACGGCGCCAGGAACCGCCAGCTCTGGCCGACCGCGGATTTGGCGACTTCACTTAAGTTAGTCGAGTTGGCGGCAATCGCCACCGTGAAAATCGCCACCATCATCGCCGGTTCGGCAATCGCCGAGATGGTCATCTCCCGGCTGCTGCCCAGACCGCCGAAGGAACTCCCGGTGTCGAGCCCGCCCAGCGCTAAAAAGAATCGCCCCAAGGCGAGCAGATACACCACCGCAAGCACGCCGCCGAACAGACTGAGCGGCGCATCCGCGGCCACCATCGGAATCATCAGACCGACCATCGCCGCCGTCAGAAAGACGACGTAAGGGGTCGCGGAAAACAGCCATGAGGCTGTATCCGGAATCACCATGTCCTTGCGCAGTAATTTGTGCAGATCCAGGTACGGCTGCCAGACCGGTGAGCCGCGGCGTGTCTGGAACCTGGCCTTCATCGTCCGGATCGCGCCTGTCACCAAAGGCGCAATCACCAGGAACAGCAGCAGTTGTGCCAGCGCCGGGAAGACCATGTTCACGAGCGCACCCCAAATAGAAGCAGGATGATCAGCGTGACAAAAATATAGGCAAGATAAGCATGAATGCTGCCGGCCTGGATACCGCGCATCCATGTGGCGATCTTAAGGACCAGTCTCTGCACGGGCGCATACAGCCGATCTTCGAAGGGCGACTCGATCTCGCTATCGAACCGGATGGCCGTGGGGTAATAGGGCGAGACGTCATACTCCGCCTGTATCTCGCGACGGGGCTGGTACAGCGCCGCGAAGATCATTCGTAGCGGCTTTGAGAATGCGAAAGCCGTGTATTCGTTCTCCGCCGTAAGCCCGGGGAGACCGCAATCCCAGGTCGGCTGGACGTCGCGACTTCCCTTGCGGCCCCAGAACAGCCACAGCAGGCCCGGAAACGCCGACAGAATGACAAACATCGCGGCGATTCCCGCCGTCGAGACGCTTCCGCCCCGAGTCGATCCTGCCGTCAGAACCAGTCCTCGGGCGCCGGTGACCAGATCTGCGCTCATTCGAACGCCCAACAGACGTTGCGTGATCCCGTCAAACGCCGGCAGGAACCAGGTCGCTCCGAGCCCCAGCGCAACACACAGCGCCGCCAGGATTCCCATCCCCGCGACCATGGAAAAGCCACATTCCTGGGCAGCGCCGGCTTCTTCGCTGCGCGGCAGCGCCAGGAAGGTGATGCCGAACGCCTTCACAAAACAGGTCGCCGCCAGAGCGGCCGTCAATGCCAGCAAAGAGCCCGCCACGGGAAACAAAATGCGCGTCAGTTTCTCGGTGGTCCCGAATCCAGCCAGCAGAGCCTGGTAGGTGAGCCATTCGCTCACGAACCCGTTGAGCGGCGGCAATCCGGAGATGGCGATGGCTCCGATCAGAAACAGGAACGCCGTCTGCGGCATACGCCGGATCAAGCCGCCCAGTTTCTCCATATTGCGCGTGTGAGTGGCATGCAGCACCGATCCCGCGCCCAGGAACAGAAGGCACTTGAAAACCGCGTGATTCAAGGTGTGAAACAGGCCGGCGATCAGCGCGATCGCGGCGAGTCTGGGATGACCCAGCGTGATGAACATCAGGGACGCGCCGAACCCGATCAGGATGATGCCGATATTCTCGATGCTGTGATAGGCAAGCAAACGTTTCAGATCGTGCTCCATCAGCGCGTAAAGCACGCCCAGAAGAGCTGAGATGACTCCGAACGCGAGCACCATCGTTCCGGCCCACAGCGGCGGAACCCCCAGAAACTCGAACAGCACCCGCGCCAGGCCGTAGATCCCGGTCTTGATCACGATCCCCGACATCAGCGCGGAGATATTGCTGGGCGCTGCCGGATGAGCTTCCGGCAGCCAGATGTGCAGCGGAATGATTCCAGCCTTCACTCCAAAACCTGCGAAAAAAAGCAGGATCACCGCCGCTTGCATGGAACCGGTCAAGTTCGCGGACGACGCGGCGAAGCTCGAAAACTCCAAGCTCCCGGACAATGAGTTCAGGAGCAGAAATCCGATCAGCAAACACCCCGTGCCGGCATGCGACATGACAAAGAACAGCACCCCAGCCTGACGCGTGATTTCTTTCCGATGTTCAAACGTGATCAAACAATACGCTGTCAGCGCCATGACCTCCCACGCGATCAGGAAAAAGAAGGCGTTCGATGCCGTGAAGACCGCGGTGAGGCTGAGCAAAGACAAGTTGTAGAAGAATCCAAGGACGCCGGCCGTCTTATTCTTCTCCATGGGCCGCAGATAACCGAACGAATAGACCGAGATCGCCACGGCCAGAAGGCTGAGAATCAAATTGAAATAGGCTGACAGCGGATCCAGCCGGAAGCCGTAAGTGAGAAAGGGGACGCCCGCGTGAATCTCCCAATGCGCGTCGGCCGGGGCGAACAGTGCGGCTCCGGAGCAAACCGCCTCAAGCAGTGCTCCAGTCAAGGCGAAGCCACAACCCAGTACCCGCGCCAGGCTGGCGATGCGTCCGCTGATCAGGCTGGCGATGGCGCCAATGGCATAGGCGAGCAGGCCACCGAAAAACGTGTACCCGAGCAGAGCGCTCAATTCCCTTCCTTCTTCATGGAAACAGGCTCGGTTTTCACCGGACGTCCCGGTATCTTTGGAACCTGTGAAGTGGACTCCGTCTGCCCGATCTCCTCGAGCATGTTCATCGTGTCGGTCAGTTGCGATGAAAAGTAACGGCGCAGAATGTCGAGGACCTCAATCAGCACGGGATCCCGCAGGGAGTAATAGACTTGGTTGCCAACTTTGCGGTTTACCACCACCATTTTGGCTCGCAGAACGGAGAGATGCTGTGACGCGTTGGCCTGTTCGATCCCCAACGTCTCGATCAGCCTGCTTGCAGGCATCTCGCCGTCGCGTAAGGCCTCGACGATGGCAATCCGGGTCGGGTGGGCTAAAGCCTGAAAGATCTCGGCCTTGAAACGACGGAGCGAATCCTTCACTTTTTACACTATATTCGCATTGACGAATATATGCAAGAACATAGCAATCGAGCTGCCCGAAGGTTCCTGCATGAACGCGTCGTTCCGCTGTCTGGCTCACAGCCGCCAATCCGGCGTGGCCAGATACGACCGGTCAATGGCTGCCACCGTCTGCGTCCCGCAGTTTCCCATCGCCAGCTTCAGTTCGCCCTGAAGAATCTCCAACACGCGATCGACACCCGCCTGTCCGAACGCCCCCAATCCCCACAGAAACGGCCGCCCGATCCCCACAGCCTTGGCTCCCAGCGCCAATGCCTTGAACACATCCGTTCCCCGCCGGACGCCTCCATCGACGTACACCGGAATCCGATTGCCGGCCTCGGCTACCACCTCGGGAAGCGCCTCGATGGTGGCTCGCCCGGTCTCCGTCGATCGACCCCCGTGATTCGAAACCAGGATGCCGTCGAAGCCGTGCTCTACCGCGAGGCGCGCATCCTCGCGCGTATCGATGCCCTTGATGAACAGCTTCAGCGAAGTCGCCTTTCGCAACCGGTCTACAAATTCCCATGTCATAGCCGGATTTTGTCCCAGGACGCCGGTCATATCGATCCCGTCGTACAT
>CAWJHI010000064.1:0-54936 GCA_963842485.1 Terriglobia bacterium
TGGCGTGCCTGATTCGCAATCCCGATGGCGACCTGTTGCCGGGAACCAACGTGAACGTCGACATCCGCACGCAAACCGTGGAGAATGCCATTTCCGTCCCCAAAGAGGCCGTGCGCACGGAGCATGGGCAGAGCGGAGTTTATGTGCTCGCGGGGGATCATATTGAGTGGAAGACGGTGACGCTGGGGGTCGCGAACACGACGCGGACTCAGGTCGACGGGTTGAATGAAGGGGATGCGGTCGCGATGTACTCGGATAGGCCTCTGCAAGGGGGGATGGCGGTGAAGGCGGTGTTCCCTAAATAAGTCTTGGTGTACAATCGTACACAGGTGACCGCGATTGAATGGGATGCCCGGAAGGCGGCAAACAATGCTCGAAAGCACGGCATACAATTCGCCGATGCTGTCACGGCGTTGGAAGACGATCGTGCGATCACGTTGCGGGACGATTCTGATGACGAAGAGCGCTGGGTCACCTTGGGGTTGGATGCGCTGGCGAGAATTTTAGTGGTCGTGTATACCTGGCGGGGCGATCGTGTTCGAATCATCTCCGCGCGGCCGGCAACGCAAACTGAATCCCGGCAATATCTGGAGAACACATGAAGCAGGAATACGATTTCAGCAAAGGCAAGCGCGGAGCGGTGTTGCCAGCGGTAGCCGGCAAAACACGAGTCACCATCCGGCTGGATACCGATGTGTTGGATTGGTTCCGCGACGAGGTAGACAAAGCCGGCGGCGGCAACTATCAGAGCCTGATCAATCTGGCGCTGCGGGATTTCGTGAGCCGAAGCCGGGAGCCGCTGGAGAACACGCTGCGGCGTGTGATACGCGAAGAGCTCAGACGCGCCGGTTAGTCGCACCCGCAACGCGGCAGATCGCGGCGAGGCTGGCGTCGACGTCCGCCTCCGTGGTGGCCCAACATGACACGCTGATTCGCATGGCGGCGCGGCCGTGCCATTCGGTTCCTCCGCACCAGCAGGTTCCGTCGTTCTGAACTTCACGAATCACGCCCCGGGTTTTCTCGTCATTCCCGAAAGATACCAGCACTTGATTCAGGACCACGTCGTTCAGGACTTCGAACCCTGCGCGCGATAGGCCTTCGGCGAATCGCTTGGCGAGATGGCAATTCCCTTCGATCATTTCCGCCAGCCCGCGCCTGCCTAGCGATCGCAGCGCCGCCCAAATCTCGATTCCCCGCGACCGCCGGGACGCTTCGGGAGTGTATAGGGCGGGCTCGCGATGGTCGCTGATCGTGAGGTATGCGGCGTTGCCGAATCCCATGGCGTTTCTAAGATGCGCTGCGTCACGGACGAGCGCCAGACCCGAATCGTAGGGCACGTTCAGCCACTTGTGGCAATCAGTGGCCCATGAATCTGCGCTCGCGTAGCCGTTCATCAGATGCGCGCGATGCGGCGCAGCAGCCGCCCACAAGCCGAAGGCTCCATCGACATGCACCCACGCGCCGGCCGCTCTGGCTTGCGCGCAAATCTCTTCGGCCGGATCGAATGCGCCCGTGTTCACGTTGCCCGCCTGAATGCAAACCAGGGTTCGATCGTTCAGCGGAGGCAAGAGATCCGCGCGCATGCGGCCCTGATCGTCCGCGGGAACGCGCGCCACTCGCGTTCGGCCGAACCCGAGCATCGTCAGCGCCTTCAATAGCGACACGTGCACTTCGGCTCCAACCACCACGGCGATCTCAGGAGCGCCGAACATCCCGCGATCTTCGACGTTCCATCCCGCGCGCGCGAGCAACGCGTGGCGCGCGGCTGAGAGCGCTGTGAAGTTCGCGACCGTCGCGCCGGTGACGAAGCCTACGCCACATGTTGACGGGAATCCGAAAATGTCGATGAGCCATGCTGATGCAATCTCTTCGATGCGCGCACCCACCGGCGATTGCGCGAACAGCGCCGTGTTCTGGTCCCACGCGGTCGCGAGCCAGTTCGCTGCCATCGCCGCGGGCAGCGAGCCTCCGGTTACGAAGCCGAAGTAACGGCCGCCGGTGGACGCGATGGTCGCCGGAGATCCCGCTTGGTCGAGCGTGGCGATGACTTGCTCGGGGTCCATGGGCGCATCGTTCAGCGGACCGCCCAGCGCACCCAGGCCGTCGATGTCTTCGGGTGTAGGCGCCACGCGGCGCGTCCGGATTCCCGACACGTATCGAGCCGCCCGCGCCGCGGTATCGGCTAGCAGTTTATTCTCGTTCACAGATAATCGTCACGCTTTCCGCAGCACGCGGGCCGCCGCCGCGGCGCGATCGAATTCCTGTTCGATCCCCGGTTCCCGCAGGCTGTGCCGCAGCTCTTCCAGCTTTTGAATAAAGGAACCGAGCGCCGCGTCGATGGGACCCGCATTGGTCGCAAAAATGTCGCGCCAGATTTCATACGGACTCAGTGCGAGCCTGGTCAGATCGAGCGCCGCCGGTCCGGCCACGCGCGCCGCTCCAGGCTCGGCCGCGATCGAGGCGGCGAGCGCGGTTGAAACCAGTTGCGGTAAGTGCGACGTCAGCGCCACCAGGCGATCATGCTCCTGCGGGTCCAGGATCACCACGCGCGCGCCCATTCGTTTGATCCAGCGTTCGAGCTCCGCATCCGGCGACGTCAGCACGTAAGGCCGCCCGCGAAACAACTCCGCCTCCGCCTCCGCCGCGCCGCGAGTCTGTTTGCCCGCCATCGGATGTCCGCCGACGAAGCGTCCGCGCCGGATGCGTTTCATGGCACGCTCGACAATCGCGGTCTTCGTGCTGCCCGCGTCGGTGATCAGGGTGCCCGGCCAGACGTGCGGGTCGATTTCATCGAGCGTCGCGAGGATCCGTTCAATGGGCTGGGCCAGATAAATCAGGTCGGATTGCCCGGCTGCGTCGCGCAGCGGCAGGGCTTCATCGATGACGCCGCGATCCAGCGCCACACGCAGGGTTTCGGGTGAGCTGACCCCGATGATCTTCCCCGCAAACCCCGCCTTGCGCAGCGCCATCGCGAAGGAGCCGCCGATCAGGCCCACTCCAGCCACGGTGACGACGGTCCACGGCTTGGTTTCTGTCACGCAGTCCTGCCCACCGCCGCCGCAATCGCGCGGATCTGCTGCATCATCTCGGCGAACTGAGGAGGGGTCAGCGTCTGCGCGCCATCGCTCGCGGCTTTGTCCGGATCGGGATGCACTTCCACGATCAGCCCGTCCGCTCCCGCCGCCACCGCCGCCCGAGCCATCGGCAGAACCAGGTCGCGCCGTCCGGTCCCATGCGACGGGTCGCCTATGATCGGCAAGTGCGAAAGCTTCTTGATCACCGGGATCGCCGAAACGTCCATGGTGTTGCGCGTATAAGTTTCGAACGTACGGATCCCCCGCTCGCACAGGATCACGTCGTAGTTCCCTCCGCTCATAATATATTCGGCCGCTAGGAGCAATTCCTCGATGGTCGCCGAATTCCCGCGTTTCAGTAGTACCGGCTTACGTAGTTTACCCACTTCCTTCAGCAGGTTGAAATTCTGCATATTGCGCGCGCCCACTTGCAGAATATCCGCGTAGGTCATCAGCATGGGAAGCTGGGTGTGATCCATCACCTCGCTGACCACCAGCAGCCCGCGCCGGTCCGCCGCCGCGCGCATCAGCTTCAATCCTTCTTCGCCCATACCTTGAAAACTATAGGGCGACGACCGCGGCTTGAACGCGCCGCCGCGCATGATCTGCGCTCCCTGCGCTGCCACGATTTCGGCCACCTGTTCGATCTGTTCGCGACTTTCCACGCTGCACGGACCCGCCATGGTCACCACGTGCGGCCCGCCGATCTCCACCTTCCCGATCTTCACCACGGTTCCCTGCGGCCGGAAATGGCGGCTGGCCAGTTTGTACGGCGACACGATGCGATGGCACTCTTTCACGCCCTCCATCACTTCGAAATCCACCGGGTCCATGTCCTCCACGGGACCCACTCCGCCGAGCACCGTGTGCATGACGCCGGTGGAGCGGTGCACGGTGAACCCCAGGCTGACCAGCCGGTCGATCACGTGCTGGATCTGCTCGTCGGTCGCACCCTGCTGCATCACCACTAACATTTTTTGTCTCCTGATTCGCGGCGCATTCTTTGCAGGCTGCGCATTTCGTCGATGATTCGCTCAAAAATCCGTTTCAGCGCGTCCGGGGCCAGCGGACCGCGGTTGTGCTCCACCACGTTTCGAAACACGTCTTCTTCGCGCTTCGGCTCGTAGATGGGAAGATGAACGGCTTCCTTCACCTGGCCGATCTCCTCCACCACGCGCGTGCGCCGGTTGAGCAGTTCCAGCAGCTCGCGGTCGATCGAATCGATCTGGTCGCGATACTCCCGGAGCCGCGCCAGTGCCTCTTCGCGCGTCATTCCTCCATCCCCGTGCGCAGCGAGCGCGCGAACGCTTCCAGATCGCCACCCTGTTCGATCAGCCGCACGAACGCGCTCCCCACCACCACGCCATCGGCAATCTGGGCGACTTCTCGAGCCTGCTCCGGCGTTGAAATGCCGAAGCCCACCGCGAGCGGCAGCTTGGTGACCGCGCGCATGGCAGTCACCAGCGGCGCAACCGCATTGGATAATGACGCCTGCTCGCCGGTCACACCGGTGCGCGAGACCAGGTACACAAACCCGCTCGAATACCCGGCCACCAGTTTCAGCCGCTCCGGCGTCGACGTAGGCGCTGCCAGAAATACCGTGTCCAGCCCCGCCCCTCGCATCGCTCCCACGTATGGCCCCGCTTCTTCGACACTCAGATCCGTAAGCAGGCACCCGTCGATGCCGGCGCTCTTCGCGTCGCGCGCCAGCGCATCCAGCCCGTAGCGCATCACCGGATTCAAGTATGTGAACAGCAGCAGCGGGATCTGCGATGTCTCGCGAATCTGCCGGGCCATAGTTAGAACTTTTCTAACGGTCGTGCCGGCCTTGAGCGCGCGCTCAGCCCCTCTCTGAATCACCGGCCCATCCGCGATCGGATCGGAAAACGGCACGCCCAGCTCGATCAGATCCGCGCCGCCGCGCTCGAGCGCCGCCACCAGCTCCGGCGTCCTCTCCGGCGTTGGATCGCCCGCGGTGATGTAAGCGATCAACGCTTTGCGTTTAAAAATCGACTGAATTCGGCTCATCGAGCTCTCGCAAATTTTCGCGATAAATATCGGTGTCCTTGTCGCCACGGCCGGATAAATTCACGATGAACACCTTCCCCGCAGCCGCCGGAGCCCGCCGGATCGCCTCCGCAACCGCATGCGCCGATTCGAGCGCGGGAATGATCCCCTCGGTCCGCGCCAGGCGCAGCGCCGCCGCCAGCGCTTCCTGGTCGCCCACCGAGGTGTATTCCGCGCGGCTCTGATCGTGCAGCCAGGCATGCTCCGGCCCCACCATCGCATAATCGAGACCCGCGGAAACCGAATGCGTCAAAGACACCTGCCCATCTTCATCCTGCAGCACGTAACTATGGGCGCCATGCAGCACTCCCGGCGATCCGCCGGAGAATCGCGCCGCATGTTCGCCCAGCCGGTTACTATGCCCGCCCGCTTCGACACCGATCAGCTTCACGTTGGCATCGCCCAGGAACGCGTGAAACATCCCGATCGCGTTACTGCCGCCGCCGACGCAGGCGAGCAGCACGTCGGGTAAACGCCCTTCCGACGCCAGAATCTGGGCGCGCGCCTCTTCCCCGATCACGCGGTGAAATTCCCGAACCATCAGCGGATAGGGATGCGCGCCCAGCGCCGATCCGAGCAGGTAATGCGTGGTCTCGACGTTGGTCACCCAATCCCGCATCGCCTCGCTAATCGCATCCTTCAGCGTGCGGCTTCCGTTCTTGACGCAGACGACTTTCGCGCCCAGCATCCGCATGCGAAACACGTTCAGCCGCTGCCTCCGCATGTCCTCTTCGCCCATGTAAACGGTGCAATCGAGCCCGAACAGCGCGCACACGGTAGCCGATGCGACTCCATGCTGACCCGCGCCGGTTTCGGCGATCACACGATTCTTCCCCATCCGCACCGCGAGCAGCGCCTGCCCCAGGCAATTGTTAATCTTGTGCGCGCCGGTGTGCAGCAGATCTTCGCGTTTCAGGTAAATCTTCGCCCCGCCCAGCGATTCGCTCAAGTGACGCGCATGATACAGCGGCGTGGGCCGGCCAGCGTAGTTTTTCAGCAGATCGGCGAGCTCGGCCTTAAACCGCGGATCGACAGACGCCTCGCGGAACGCGTGTTCCAGCTCTTCGAGCGGGGCCATCAAGACTTCCGGGACGAAACGCCCGCCGTACGGTCCGAAATGCCCCGTAGAATCCGGTTGTGAAATGTTCATACTGCTTCCCGAGCGGCTTGGATAAACCGCCGCATCTTTTCGTGATCTTTCATCCCTGGCGCGGATTCGAGGCGCGAGCTCGCATCCACTCCCCAGGGCTCCGCAACGCGAATCGCTGCGGCGACGTTCGACGCGTCGAGCCCTCCGGCGATCATCACTTTCTCCGCCGCACCGCGCGCGATGCTCCAGTCGAACGAGACTCCATTAGCGGACCCGTCGAGAAACAGAACCTCACTCGAAACCACCGCCGGAACGCGATCCGTCACACGCACGGCTCGCCACACACGCGTTCCTCCGGGCGCCGCATCGCCATACACCTGCGCGACGTCGAGCTTCGCCGACCGCATCACCGCTTCAATCGCCGCCGCGGTATCATCCACGAAAACGCCCACCCGCAACACGTTGAGCCCTTCCCCCAATTCGCGCGCCCGTTCCGGAGTCACGTAACGCGGACTCGGCTTGTAAAAAATAAATCCCAGCGCCGACGCGCCCGCTTCCACCGCCGCCACCGCATCCTCGCGACGCGTGATGCCGCACACCTTTATCATCATGACGATCCCAGCGCCCGCAGCGCCGCCGCCGGGTCCGGAGATTTCATTAAGTGTTCGCCGACCAGGAATGCCTGATAACCCGCGTCTCGAAGCTTCTTCACGTCCACGGCGGAATGAATCCCGCTCTCGCTCACTCTGACGACGGAATCGGGAATTTTCCTGGCCAATGCTAACGAGGTCTCCAGCGTGACTTCAAATGTGTGCAAATTCCGATTATTCACCCCGATAATCTCCGCGCCTGAGCCGACCGCCACGTCCAACTCGCCCGCATCGTGCACTTCCACCAGCGCCGCCATTCCGAACTGCGCCGCCAGTTCCCTGAATTTTCGCAGCTCCGCCTCATGGAGCACCGCCGCAATCAACAGAATCGCGTCCGCTCCATGCGCCGCGGCTTCGATCACGTGAAATTCGTCGATCGTGAAATCCTTTCGCAGGACCGGAATTTTCACCGCCGCCCGCGCCACGGCCAAATCCGCAAGGCCGCCCTGAAAAAACGCGTGATCGGTCAACACGCTAAGAGCCGCGGCTCCGCCTTCCTGGTAACTCCGCGCAATCGACTCCGGATGAAAGTCGGCGGCGAGCACGCCTTTACTCGGTGACGCCTTCTTGATCTCCGCGATGAAAGCCGGCTGGTGAACCGTTAACGCGGCTCGGAAATCCCGAGCGCGATCTCTTTGCGACGCGAGTCTTTCGAGCTCCCCACGCTGTGCCGACACCCCGATGAGCTCGCGGCGCTTGTGGTCGACAATTCGGGCCAGGAGGTCTGGAATGGCTCTAACCATGGAGGGGAAACCCTCATGGTAACATCAGCCGCAGCCGAATCCCACTCGCCGGATCGACGCGCAGCTCCAGCGATCCGCCCTGCGCCTCCGCCATTCTGCGCGCGCTTTCGAGACTCAACGCCGCACCCGGGCACAGCGCCGCTGCCTGCCGATACCCGGGAGCGCACGTTTCCATTTCAATCGCCACGCCCTTCGGCGCGACCGAGGTTCGCATCGTCACCGGATGAGCCTTGGTCGCCACCGTGCGAAACAGCATCAGCAGATTGTCGATCAGCGCGCCCGCCAGCGCCGGGTCCGCATCCACGCGCGGCAACTCCTCGCACAACTCCATGGTGGGAGAATCCCCCGGTGGAAACCGCGCCGCGACCGCATGCGCGATCAATTCCTCGACATCCACAGATTCGCGCGCACACGGCAGCGGATCGGCCAGTTGTTGAGCGCTGGTCAAAATCCAGCTCGTCTGCTCCACCAGCCTCTGAATCCGGTCGAGCTGTTCATGCACTTTCTCATCGCCATGCGGCAGCACCAGCGTCAAATAATACGCGATCGATTCGATGGTGCTCAGCGGTTGCCGAAGCTCGTGCGCGATCGTACTGAACGCAGCGGCGGACCGGGCCGCGGCGCTCGAACTCGTAGGAGCGCTCATCGGGTGACAATACCGCGCCGCGCCGCGCAAGTCAATTGAAAAAAACTCAACTCAACTTCGATCGTACCCGCTCGCTCAGCGCCTTCCCATCCACTCGTTTACCCGCCAGCTTCGCTTGCGCCGCCTTCATCACCAGGCCCATCTGCTTCGCGGCGGTCGCCCCCGTCTCCGACAGCGCGGCCGCGATCGCCGCCTCCACTTCTGCTTCTGTCGGAGCCGCGGGCATGTAGGATTCAATCAGCTTCTGCTCCGCTTCTTCTTTGTCCGCTAACTCCGGACGATGCCCGGTCCGGAACATTTCCGCGGCCTCCCGCCGCTGTTTGATCAGCGTGGTCAGGATCTGCAACTCGGCCGCTTCGTCGAGCGGCTTCATCGTGTCCACCTTGTATTTCATCAGCGCAGCTTTGATCATCCGCAGCGCGTCCAGCCGCGATTGTTCGCTCGCCTTCATCGCGGCGGTCATGTCTTTTTGGATCTGATCGATCAGTGCCATTTCCTTCCAGTGTATTTGGTTCCTGGTATCCTTGAAATAACTCCCATGCATATCAAAAAGCAACGTCTCCTGACTCCGGGGCCGACGCCCCTCTATCCCAAAGCTTTGTACGCCATGCTGGGGTCCGATCTGCATCATCGGACTGACGATTTTCGTAATGTTTACAAGTCCGTTCTCGCCGATCTCAAGGAGCTGATGGGCACCGCCAACGACGTTCTGGTGCTGGTCTCTTCAGGCACCGGCGCGATGGAAGCTTCCGTCACGAATTGTTTTTCTGCGGGCGATCGCGTCATCGTCTGCTCCGCCGGGAAATTCGGCGAGCGTTGGGCCGAAATCACCAGGGCCTACGGTCTGAACGTCGTGCTCCTCGAGCAGCCGTATGGCAAAACCGTCAGCGCGCAAGCGCTCGAACAGGCGCTGGCAGCGAATCCCGATGTCAAGGGCGTGTTCGTGCAGGCCTCTGAAACCTCCACCGGCGCCGCGCACGATGTCAAAGCCATGGGCGAAGCGGTCAAGAAGACACAGGCCATTTTCGTCGTCGACGCGATCACCGGGCTCGGCACCATGCCGCTCGACATCGACGCCTGGGGACTCGACATCGTCATCGGCGGCTCGCAAAAAGCTTTCATGGTCCCGCCCGGAATCGCGTTTCTCTCCATCAGCCCGAAAGCCTGGGCGCTCATGGAGACCGCCAAACTCCCGCGTTTCTATTTCAACCTGAAGAAGGAACGGAAAAACGCCGTCAACGGCGAATCCAGTTGGACTCCGGCCACGTCGCTCATGTTGGGTATGGCCGAAGCCTTGAAATATATCAAGACGCTCGGCATGGATCATCTGGTCGACAACGCGCAGCAGCTTGCGCGCGCCACTCGCGCGGCCTGTAAAGCCCTGGGCCTGGAACTGTTCTCACCCGATAGCCCCAGCGCGTCCGTTACGGCCGTGAAAGCGCCCGCCGGCATGGATTCGGGCGTCATCGTGAAAGAATTCAAGAGCCGCTTCGGCTCCATCATCGCCAACGGGCAAGGCTCCATGAAGGGGCAGATTTTTCGCATTGCCCATCTTGGCTATTTCGATTTCGCGGACCTGTTCGCCATGGTCGCCGAGCTCGAATTGATCCTGCACGCCAACGGCGCGCCGGTGAAGCTCGGCTCGGGCGTGGCCGCGGTGCAACAGGCTTACGCCGAGATCGCCATCACCCGGAAAGAAACGGTTAACGCTTAAGCTCTCATGAAAATTCTGGTTGCTGAACCGCTGGCTCCGGCGGGAATCGAGCTGATCAACGCGCAGCCCGGCTGGACTGCCGTGATCTCCAATCCTAAGGAGTTCGCGCACCACCTTGCCGATGCCGACGCCCTTCTGGTGCGGACCATAAAGGTCACCGCGGACCTGCTGGCCCAAGCGCCGCGTCTCAAAATGATCGGCTGCGCCGGAGCCGGCGTGGACAACATCGATCTCGATGCCGCCACCGCCGCCGGCGTCCTGGTGATGAACACCCCTGGCGGAAACGCCGTGTCGGTCGCCGAGCACACCCTTGGCCTGATGCTCGCCATGGCGCGATCCATTCCGCAAGCCATCGCCTCAACCAAAAGCGGTCAGTGGGAAGGCAAACGCTTCGTGGGAACCGAGCTTCGCGGCAAAACGCTGGGCGTGATCGGTCTCGGCAGCATTGGACGCGAAGTAGTCCGCCGGGCCCGCGCTTTCGAGATGCGAATCGTTGCCAGTGACCCCTACGTCAATACGCGAACCGTGGCTGACTTGAGCACTGCGCTGGTCTCGCTCGACGAGCTTTACCGCGAAAGCGACTACATCACCCTGCACGTCGCCCTGACCACCGAAACGCAGGGTATGCTGAACGGCGCCGCGTTCGCCCGCATGAAGAAAGGCGTTCGCATCGTCAATTGCGCCCGCGGCGAGCTGATTGATGGAGAAGCCCTGCGCCAGGCCATCGAATCGAACCATGTCGCCGGGGCCGCCCTGGACGTGTTTCAGACCGAACCGCCGGTACATGAGCCGCTCCTCGCCCTCGATCGCGTCTTCGCGACACCGCACATCGGAGGGTCCACCCAGGAAGCCCAGGAAGCCGTCGGCATTCGCATTGCGGAGCAGACTGTCCAGTATCTGCGCGACGGCATCGCCGTGAACGCCGCCAACGTTCCCGCCATGACCGCCGATCAGTATCGCTCCGTGGGCCCGTTCGCGGCCCTCGCCGAACGCCTGGGGACTTTCGCCGCGCACGTCGCCACCGGCAACCCGCGCCTGGCGCGCCTGGTCTACACCGGACCAATCGCCGCCCAGAACACGTTACTGATCCGCAACGCCGGAATCGCCGGCGTGCTCAGCCGCTCCGTCGCGCGCAAATTGAATGTCGTGAACGCGCTCCAGATCGCCGCCGATCGCGGCCTCGCCTATGCGGAGCGTCATGAACCAGACACTCCCGCCGGCCAAACCGACTCCGTGAGGCTTGAACTGGAGACGGACCTGGGTCTCACCACGG
This sequence comes from Terriglobia bacterium, assembly GCA_963842485.1. GTDB lineage: Bacteria > Acidobacteriota > Terriglobia > Bryobacterales > Bryobacteraceae > Palsa-187. The sequence continues at coordinate 11,258 of CAWJHI010000064.1, forward strand.
TGGAAGGCTCCGTCGTACTCGATCAGCCGCGCCTGCTCCGTGTCGACGGTATCTATTGTGAAGCTCCCCTTACCGGGCACTTGATGCTCCTTAAGAACGCCGACATCCCGGGAGTCATCGGGTACGTCGGCTCGATCACCGGAAAGCACAAGATCAATATCGCCAGCTTTTCGCTGGGCCGCCAGGACGGTCCCACTCACCCCGGCGCGCCGCTCGAAGCCGTGGCCGTAGTCGCCACGGACCAGCCGGTTCCCGAAAAAGTCCTGAAAGAGCTGCTGGAGAACCAAGCCGTAACGCTGGCCCGCACCGTCGAGTTCCGCGCCTAAGTGGTGACGATGCGCGGCCTGTGGGCTAGCGCCCCGCCCGAATCATATGGTTCGAGATCAGCGGCGCACTACACTCATCGAGCCGCGACCGTCAGAGTCTGGCCAGCGCACTAATCCCGTGGCCCCGGCACCGCGGCGAACGCGTCGATCTTCTGATAGATCAGGCGCGGCGCCGCCATCATGGGGAACACCGCCCACCGTGCCGCAATCGGCAGCATGATGCTTCGCGAGGGGGTCTCGATGTTGTGCTCCATCTTGGTTTCCACAATCCGCGCCACCTCGGTGCGGACGCGCTCCAGGCTGTTCGGCCGCGGCAGCAGCGCTACCAGCGTCGGCCCGCTCCATCGGAACAACTGGTCGCCGGGGGTCAAGAGCTTCCGCACCATGCGGGAAAACGCCACCAGCACTTCGTCGCCAATCTCTCTCCCGAATCTCAGATTGAAGGTCTGCAAGCGGTCGAGCACCAGCACGGCGGCATAAGCTTGCGATCCTGAGCGGCCCGCCTGGGCCAGCGCCGCTTCGGCCTCGGGACGAAGAGGCAGCCCCGTGACCGGGTCCGAAGTTCCGCTCTCGCGAACGCTCGTCGCGCCTATGCGCGCTTGTTCCAACCCCTGACTCAGCTCTTCGATGATTTCTCCGGTTTCCTTCCGCTGGCGCTCGGACTCCTTCCGGATGTCTGCCAGGCACTCTCCAAGTTTGGCCTTGATGCTGCGGACATCGTCCAGGTCGAACGCGCGAGCGACCAGGTTTTCGATTTCGCTCAGGCGGCTGACGTGTGTGTTGCCGGCTGCCGCAATCGCCCCCATTGTGGACGTCAGCATCTTCACCATGTTCTGCAGTTCCGTGATTCGAAGCGTCCGGTGCCTTGCCGCGCGGCGATGATGATCCTGCAGCGCGCTGACCACCGAGTTCGCGTGCACCAGCAGTTCGTCGGTGTCGATCTCATCCACCAGGGCGTTCGCGATTTCATGGATCCCCTCGCGAAACCGCGCGCACACGTCGGGCTCGCCGTCCGCCGCGTGCTCGCCAATGCCCTTCACCAGAAGCCGCACCGCGCGCATCGCTGCCCGTTCGGCTTCCTCGTCCTTGGAAAGAAATTTTTTGATGGAGATCACAAGCGCCTACTGTTTTATCGGCACGCTGGGTCCAGCTTAGTAGCCGTTCGACACTAAAGTCTCGGGAGGTGCACCGATAAGAGTTAGCAGCAGATATGTCATCGATCACCGATTCGTTCCCGCTGGAGAGCCCTTCCGGCCTCCACCCCATCCTCGACGAACCCGAGCAGGATGGTCTGCTCCGCCTTACCCGGCTGGTGGAGCGTTTGTTCCATGTTCCGGTGGCGTATATCGCATTATTGGGCCCCGATGTTTCCGTGGTCACGCGAATCGGATCCGGAAGCGAGTACTGGGAGAATATGAAAACATATCCGCTGCCCGCAGCGCTCGCCAAGCCGCAGGTGTGGCCTGACCCGTCCGGAGTCCCAGCCCTGGGATTCAACTCGGGGGATCTCCAGTTTGCGGCATGGGCTCCCCTGCGGTCTAGCGACGGCTTGGAGCTTGGCCTGCTGGTCATCGCCGACACCCACGCGAGGCCCGAGTTTTCCCAGACCGACCACGAGACCTTGGGCGAACTGGCCGACGTGCTGGCCGTAAAAATGGAACTGCGGACCATGGCTTGTGACGCGCGGGAAACCGAGTTCTCCCGCCAGGAAGCCGAATCCCGGTTCCGCAATATCGCCGACTCCGCGCCCGTGTTGATCATCTATAGCTGCGCGGACGGAGGCACCTCATTCGTCAACCGGACCTGGCTGGAGTTCACCGGCAGGACCCTCGAAGAGGAACTCGGGGACGGCTATGCGGAAAGCTTACATCCCGATTATCGAGAGTCCGTGATGCAAACATATTGGGAAGCGTTTCAGGCGCGCGGACCCCTCACGGTGGAGTTCCCGATGCGGCGCCACGACGGCGAATACCGTTGGATGCTGGCCCGCGGCATGCCCAGAGTTCAGGATGACGGTACCTTCGCCGGATACATCAGCTGTCTTGTCGACGCCACGGACCAGCGCGCGGTCAGTCTCGACCTTCAGAAGCAGACCCAGTGCACCGCGGCCGTAGCGGAAGCCTCAGGCGCGTTGTATCTCATCCTCGACCCCCAGGGCAGAATCGAGCAGATGAGCTCCGCATGTCAAAGGAACTCCGGGCGAGACCCGGGAAGCATGTACGGCCGCTTCCTCTGGGAAGCCTGCGACGCCGCCATGCCCGCGAGCGCGGCCATATGCGCCGCGATTCAACGCGCATCGTCCAGCCGCGAAACAGTCGAAACCTCCACGGCCGGCATCTTGTGGACCTTCACTCCGATCCAGTCCGGCCGCGACGAACTGATCGCACTGGCGGCCACCGCCGTGGAGCTCAATGGCAACCAAAGCTTCCACGCCGCCTGCAACAATTTTCGTTGCGCCTGCCCTGAGGAATTAGTCCCGCGCTAGAAGCATCTTGAAAAGGGGGGCACTGCCCCTTGTCGACAAGATCTACGCGTTGCGACCCGTCAGATGGCTGCGAAACCGGCTGTATCCGAAATACACGCCGAGGCCGATCCCCATCCATATCAGGAAGGCGGTCCACGTCAGCCGGCCCAGACCGTACATCATCGCGACATTCACCACCACCCCCAGAATCGGTACCAGGGGAACCAGCGGCGTCCGGAACGGCCGCGGAAGATCCGGATCCGTTCTGCGCATGATAATAATGCCGATGCACACCAGCACAAACGCGAACAGCGTTCCGATGCTGGTCAGGTTTCCCAGTTGCGCGATCGGCGTGAACGCCGCGCCCGCTGAAACGAAAATCATCAGGATCACATTCGACCGCCATGGTGTGCGGAATCGCGGATGAATATCGGAAAACAACTTCGGCAGCAACCCGTCGCGCGACATCGAATAGAACACGCGGGATTGCCCCAGCAGCATCACCAGAATCACGCTGGTCAGCCCCAGCAGTGACCCCAGCTTCATCACCTTCCCGATCCACGGCAGCCCCTTCATATGGTCCACCGCCACCGCCAGCGGCGCCGCCACGTTCAGCTCTTTGTAATTGACCACGCCAGTCAGCACCATCGAATACAGGATGTACAGCACCGTGCAAATCGCCAGCGAGCCGATAATCCCGATGGGCATATCGCGCTTCGGATTTTTCGCCTCCTGCGCGGCGGTCGACACCGCATCGAATCCGATATAGGCGAAAAACATCTGCCCCGCCGCCGCCAGAATCCCGCTCCATCCAAACGCTCCGAACTCCCCCGTCGTGTTCGGCGGGACGAAGGGAGTATAGTTAGCGCGATCGATGTAGTAATAGCCAACCACGATAAACGTGATCACCACCGCGACCTTTACGAACACGATCACCGCATTCAGCCGCGCCGATTCCGAAACTCCGATCATCAGAACGCACGAGATCGCCGTGACAATCAGAATCGCCACCAGATTCACGGCGCCCGGCACTGCGTCAAATGGCGACGCCAGCAGCGCGTGCGGAATCGTGACGCCGAAATCCTCCAGCATCGACGCAATGGTGGTGGACCAGCTGACCGCCACGGTCGCCGCGCCCACGGCGTATTCAAGGACCAGCGTCCAGCCGATCACCCACGCCACCAGCTCGCCCATGGTCGCGTAAGCATACGTGTACGCGCTTCCCGCGATGGGGATCATGGTGGAAAATTCGCTGTAACAGATTCCCGCGAACGCGCATCCAACCGCCGCCAGAATGAACGAATACACCAGTGCCGGACCCGCGTGCGTAGCCGCGGCGACTCCCGTCAGCGTAAAGATCCCCGCCCCGATGATCGCGCCGATCCCCAGCGCCACCAGCGACGTCGCCGACAAACTCCGCTTCAGCCCCTTGCCCTGCTCGCCTTCCGCTTCGGCCAACAGGCGATCCAGAGGCTTCTTCGCCAACAGATTCATAAAATTGAAATTCGAACATACCACAGTGTCCGAAGCCGGACGCTTGCGCTGTCTCTATTGATCGATTTTGGAATTAAGCGTAGACTGTGGTGAAGTTACTGGAAAATGAGGGCCTCCGTGCGGGGGTTTGTTGTTGGGGAAAGGGTCCGCACGGAGGCTAGCTGCTTTGCTTGATATAGACGTACGATACCGGTCCACGGTTTGTTCCGGCTTAAAATTTCTTTGAGAATCTTTTCTCGACGCGCCCGGGGTAACCGTTATACGTCATCCCCGGTATTGACAAACGGCGGACGCTACTTCAGCCCTGCCTGCGCGAGGAACTCCGAAGCCACCGCCGCCGACTGGCCGATGCTTCACGTCCACCTCCGCGTCCAGCCTGCGCATGATCTCGTTGGTGAACTTGCCCGATAACTCTTCGAGCGCAGGCTTCAGCCGCGGCTCGTCATTCAGCATCTCCTGGCGCAGCCAGAATGCACGCCTGATAAGATCCGAACGCCTTCTTATCGTCGCACCAGCATGGTCCAGTCATGCGCCGCCAGCGGACCATCGGTCGCATTGGCCGCGATCATCGTCACCTGGCCCAGTTCCAGCGCTTTATACAGCAGCCCGAGGTCCATGCTGCGCGGCGCAGCCGACATCGGCAGATGATACTTGTTCAACGCCGGCATGCCGTCCATCCGTTCCTGAAACTCGTATCCCACCCCCAGCTTCCACCCCGGAGTCACCGCCGCCGCCTCGGTCAGCGTGGAAGTTTTGTACTTGCGCGCATCTTCGCCGCGAATCACCATCACGAACGTGTTGTCGATCCCCAGCGGGTTCAGCAACTCCATCTGCGAGCGCCGGGCCATCTCCAGCCGGCTCCGTTCCAACACCTGCGCCGGGTCCGAAGACGGCGACTCCTTCAGGATCTCCGCCTCGATCGTCCCGGTGTACTCCGGATACAAACTGATCTCGCCGGTGGACAGCGCCTGATACGTCAGCAGCGTGCCGCCCAGGTTCAGCCTGCGCGTCACTTTCCTGCCGAGCCGGTGCTCGAGGTGCTGCGCGATAATTTCGCCCAGCACCACCTGCTCGGTAAAATTCTTGGATCCCACCACCAGCGGCTTCTTGGAATTGCCGCATCCCGCCAGCAGCATGACTGCCGTCAGCGTCACACTGCAAGTTTTCGTTCGACCCATCCCAATCCTCCGTCCGACGCCAGCGCGATCAGAGCCGCCGGCACCGCCCCGGCCAGAATCTGAACCGTGTCCACCGACGCGACACCCCGAAAAATAAAGACTCCCAGCCCGCCGCCGCCGATCGCCGCGGCAATGGTGGCAGTGCCCACCGTGGTCACCGTCGCCACGCGAATCCCCGCCAGAATCGTGCGAGCCGCCAGCGGCAATTCCACTTGCCGCAGAATCTGCGCATCCGTCATCCCCATCGCCACCGCGGATTCCCGCATCGCCGCGTCCACTCCCAGAATCCCCGCCAGCGTATTGCGCAGGATCGGAAGCAGCGCATACACCACCAGCGCAACAATCGCGGTCCGTGGACCGATTCCGCCGATCAACGGAATCGGAATCAGAAACCCAAACAGCGCGAGACTCGGAATGGTCTGCAAAATATTCGCGAGCCCGAGCACCGGCCCTCTCCATCCCGCTCGCCTGGTCAGCAGAACGCCCAGCGGAACGCCGATCGCGATGGCCATCGACATAGCCGTCAGAACCAGCACTAGATGTTCCAACGTGAGATCAACGATTTCCCCGCTGAGGCCGGGCCGCACAAGCTCAATCATCGCGCAAATGGACCGGCGCACGGAGCCGACGTGATTCGTTAATGGAGCGCTATGGCCACTGGCCGTGCTGCGGGCCTAGTGATCCACGCCCCCAGGGATGCCTACAAATCTCATCCAGCCTCAACCAAGCCCATTACAGAAAGCTAGGCGGTTTCCGCTCAACGCACATCTCAGACACTACCTCACGTTGCGCCAACCGCGGCGTTCTCGTACTCTGAAAACGATGGAAGTGCATTTCACCCCCGAACAGGAAGCGCAGCTTGCCCGGCTCGCCACCGAGACCGGCACCGACGCCGAGCGATTCGTCAAAGATGCCGCCTTGCGCCTGCTTGAGGATGCTCGCTTCCGCGCCGCTGTGCGGGAAGGCATCGCACAGGCCGACCGGGGCGAGTTCATCGAAGAGGAAGAAATGGACGCTCGCCTGGAGCAGATGCTGCGCTCGTAAGAATCCGCTGGACGCCCGCCGCCGCAGCGGACTTACAGCACATCAGCGACTATCTGAAAGTCCACCATCCAGGTCGCCGGCAGCCGACGATTCGAAAGTTGCATGACGCGATCTGCTCGTTGAAAGACCGTCCTAACGTTGGCCGAATCGGACGCGAGGAAGGAACTCGCGAGCTCTTGTTCCTCCCCTTGCCTTACGTCGCCGTGTATAGGGTGCAGGAAGAAAGCGTCGAGGTCCTGCGGATTTATCACGGCAAGCAGGACCGTCCCTAATCCTCCAAACACTTAAGAAACGCCCGAGCTTCCTGACTCTCTGCACGCGTAAACTCTGACGCCGGCAAGAATTCCTCCAACCGCCCCCCCGCCATCAACCCGATCTGATCTCCCAACTCCAAAGCCTCCCGCACATCGTGCGTCACGAACAGAGTCGTCTTCCCCAGGTCCCGGGCCAGCGCCTTGAACTCGCTTCGCACTTCATGCCGCGTCACCGGATCGAGCGCGCCAAACGGTTCGTCGAACAGCAGCACCGGTGGATCCGCCGCCAGCGCCCGAGCCACTCCGACACGCTGCCGTTGTCCTCCCGAAAGCTCCCGCGGATAGCGGCCCGCGTACTCGCCGGGCGGCAGACCCACGCGCGCCAGCAACTCCGCCACCCGAGCCTCCACGCGATCCGCCGCCCACCCCATCAAGCGGGGAACGATGCCCACATTCTGCGCCACCGTGAAGTGCGGAAACAGCCCGGTCTCCTGGATCGCGTAGCCGCTGCGCCGCCGCAGCTCGATCGGGTCCCAGTCCGTAGTGCTCCGCCCCTCCACCAGCACTTGGCCGGAACTGGGCATCACCAGCGCGTTGACCATTTTCAGCGCCGTGGTCTTCCCCGCTCCGCTGCGCCCCAGCAACACCAGCGTCTGGCCTTCCGCTAAATCGAAGGTCAGCCCGCTCAGCACCTCGCGACCGCCCGCGCGATAGCCGACTTTTGAAAATCGCAGCACCCGCTTTACGCCGCCCGCCAGAAATTTTCCGCGAACGGCCACTGCTCGTCGATCCACTGCGCTTCCGGAGCGAACCCGCAATCGCGCGCCATCTCCGGAATCTCCTCCGGGTGGAATTTGTGCGACGACTCCGTCCAGATCGACTCTCCCTCCTCGAAGCGGCACTCGATGGCGGCCTCCCGCACCGCCACCGCCTGCTTCACTCTCGATCGCAGATGCATCTCGATGCGCCGTTCTGCAGCGTTATACAAGGCCTCATGGGCGAACGCGCGCAAGTTGAAATCGCCCCCCAGCTCGCGATTGATCCGGCCCAGCAAATTCAGATTGAAAGACGCCGTAACGCCCGCCGGATCGTCATAGGCATCCAGCATCGTCTCCACCGGCTTTTCCAGATCGCATCCGATCAGCAGCGCGTCGCCCTCGCGCAATCCCGCGCGAACCTGGCGCAGAAAATCCCCGCGGCAGCGCGCGTCGAAATTGCCGATGGTGCTGCCCAGAAACAACACCAGCAGCGGCCCGTCTCCGCGCGGAATGCGCGCCAGGCCATTCAGGTAGGAAGCCTCCATCGGCGCCACTTCCACCAGGCCCGCCAGCTCCCGCCGGCACCGGTCCAGGGCGTGCCTCGAAAGATCGATCGGAACATAGAAATCGGGACCCAGCGCCTCCAGCACCACCCGCGTCTTCCGGCCGGACCCGCTGCCAAACTCCGCCACACACCCGAACTCGCGCGGCAGCTCCGCCGCGCACCGGTCCAGGATCCGCTGATCGGCGCGCGTCAGGCCGTATTCCGGCAGCACCGTGATGGCGTCGAACAGAGCGCTGCCCAGGTCGTCGTAGAGATACTTCGACGGCAGCTCTTTGCGTACTTTCGTCAACCCCGCGCGCACTTCGCAGGCAAACTCGTTCATTGTGCCTCCACCATTCGGAACCCTGCATAGACGTGCGGATAATCCGCGCGGAACCAGTTGCGAAAGCTCGACCGCAGCATGCATCGCGCCGTCCGCGGCGAGCCGCCCTTCATCACGAAATGCTTCCCGTCGAAAAAATCCTTCGAGTAGCCGGGATAAAACGGAAAAGGTTCAAAACCTTGGAAGGGTCCAAAGACCGTGGAGGTCCACTCCCAGCCGTTGCCCAGCATCTGCGAAACCCCGTGAACATTGGCCCCGCCCGTGTCGACCGGTACCGGGTCCCATTGCTCGAAATCGGTATTGACCGGAGCCGAGCCTTCCGCCGCGCGATGAAACTGAGCTTCCGTGGGCAGCGCCGCCCCGCGCCAGCGCGCATACGCCGACGCTTCGGTATGGGTCGCATACACCGGCCAATTGAGCGGCAGCGGAATTTCTCCGAACATCGCGCGCAGGAACCAGCGGCCGTCCCGCTCCACCCAAAAGTGTGGCGCAGCCGCGCCTGCACGCACGGATTCGAGATATTCGCCGTTGGTGATTTTGAAACGCGAAATGCGAAACGCCGGCACTTCCACCGCATGGCGGTCGAACTCGTTGTCCCATCCGAAGCCGTTGCCGCGCTCCCGGCCGAGCCATGCGGGGCCTGCCGGCACGTCGACAAACCGGTTTGCGGCGGGCGTGCGGGCCACCCATTCGGGCTGTGGGCCGCGCTTGGAATGGTAGGGCAAATTGTGAATGAGGTACGCCAGCGTCTCGGCGTGCATCAGGCGGTGTTCCACCGCCACATGCAGCAATTGGGGATCAATGTTACCACTGGTAACATTCAAATTCTCCCTCACCCGCGCAACGTAACCCCTTACTTCTTCTTCAGATGGCCAATCGCCTGGCTGGTCCGCGGGAGAGCATCCGGGTTCCGGATCGATGCCGAAAGCGAATAATTTGTCAAAAGCGGGGTGCCCGGGCGTTTTGCCCATCAAATTCCAGTCGAATGCCTCCACGTGGCCCAGGTAGAAAATCAGCCTATGCCGCTCGGGCACCGGCCGCGCATACAGCGCCTTGGGGTCGAGCAGGTCGAACAGCACATCGGTCCGGGCGCGAGCCGCCTCCAGCGCGTTCATGGGCAATCCTCCGATTGTGGCATCATATCGCAAATGAGCCGGCGGGCCTGCTATGCTTAATACCTGCACGGATATCGATGTCGTTCCAGATACGTCCTCTGAAGGAGTTCCTGGTGCGCCCGGCCTTGCCCGCGGCGCTCCACCGTCTCTCCGAACTCGGTATCAACCTCCTGTGGAGTTGGGACCACAATCTGCGGGCGCTGTTCCGCCGTCTCGATCCTGTCATTTGGAAGGCATCGAACTATAATCCAGTCGTCATGCTGGGGCGCGTCTCGCAAGGGACGCTGGAGCGGACCGCCGCCGATCCGCGCTTCCTGGCGCTGTACCGGCGCGCCTGCGATTCCTACGACGCCTACCTGGCCGCGCGCGGCAACGCGCCGTCCAGCATGCTGGTGGCGTATTTCTCCATGGAATACGGGCTGCTGGATTGCATGCCGATTTATTCGGGCGGGCTGGGGGTGCTTTCGGGCGATCATCTGAAGGCCTCGAGCGATGCGGTGCTGCCGTTGACGGGCATCGGACTTCTGTATCAAAAAGGCTACCTGCAACAGACGCTCGGGCCGGACGGCTGGCAGCAGGAACGGACTCCGGTGAACGATTTTTACTCGCTTCCGGTTACGCCGCAATCCCGCGCCGACGGCAGCGAACTGCTCGTTTCTGTGATGCTGGCCGGGACGCCGGTGTTTCTAAAAGTCTGGCGGATCGACGTGGGACGGGTGAAACTGTACCTGCTGGACAGCAACATCCCGCAAAACGCGAATCCGGAGCATCGCGAGATCACCAATCAGCTCTATGGCGGGGACCGTCACACGCGCATCCGGCAGGAAATCGTGCTTGGAATCGGCGGTTTACGCGCTTTGAAGGAACTGGGGCTGCAGCCCACGGTGTATCACATGAACGAGGGCCATTCGGCGTTTTCGGCGCTGGAGCGGATCCGCAATCTGATGACCGGGCAAAAGCTGAGTTTCGACGAAGCGCTGGACGCGGCGCGGGCCAACAACGTTTTCACCACGCACACGTCGGTGCCGGCCGGAATCGATATTGTTCGATTCGGGCATGATGTACGGGTACTTTGGAGATTACTGCAATGAGCTGGGGATCTCCTTCGACCAGCTGCTGGGGCTGGGGCGGCGGAATCCGAACGATTCGCAGGAGCCGTTTTCCATGGCGATCGCGGCGTTCAAGACTTCGGCGTACCGGAACGCGGTGAGCCGGCTTGAATCGCCACGTGTCGCAGCAGATGTGGGAAGGCCTGTGGCCGAAGCTGCCGGTGTGGGAGGTTCCGATCACGTCCATCACCAACGGAGTGCATGTGCCTTCGTGGGTGAACGGCGATCTGGCGGGCATCTACGATCAGTATCTGGAGCCGGACTGGCGCGAGGGGGACGCCGAGCGACGAAAGTGTGGGACCAGATCTCCGAGATTCCGGCCGCGGAGCTGTGGGAAGCGCACCGGCGCCGGAAGCGGCGGCTGGTGGCGTTTGTGCGGGAACACGCGGTGGCGATGGCGCTGGAACGAAACGCGCCGGTATCGCAGACGCGGCGCCTGCAGGAGGTGCTGGACCCGGAGGCGCTGACCATCGGATTCGCGCGCCGCTTCGCGACGTACAAGCGCGCCACGCTGATCTTCCGCGATCTGGAGCGGCTGAAGCGGATTCTGACCAATCCGCGCATGCCGGTGCAGATCGTGATCGCAGGGAAAGCGCATCCCCTGGATATACCGGGCAAGACGCTCATCCGCGAGATTGTCCAGTACTCGCGTTACCCGGAGCTGGAGCAGCACATCGTGTTTGTCGAAGATTACGGCATCCACGTGGCGCGGGAGACTGGTGCAGGGCGTGGACGTGTGGCTGAATACGCCGCGGCGCGGCGAGGAAGCCTGCGGAACCAGCGGGATGAAGGCCGGCATCAACGGAGTGCTGAACATGAGCATTCTGGACGGATGGTTCGACGAAGCCGAGGATTATGCCGGCGGATGGCCCATCGGCGATCGCGAGCCGTATAACGCAGATCGCGACGAAGCGCACGCCGCGGCGATGTATTCGCTGCTCGAAAGTGAAATCGTGCCGCTGTACTACGAAAACCGCGAGCAGGGCGTGCCGGTGGAATGGATGCGGCGGGTGAAGAAATCCCTGACGTATGTGAGCGCGAGCTTCAACTGCCAGCGCATGGTGGGCGAGTATCGAACGCAGCTCTATGAGCCGGCCCATCGCGGCTACGAAGAGTCCGTGCGGGACAACTTTGGCGCGCCGCGCGAGCGGGCGCATTGGAATCGCACGGTGATGGAGAAATGGCCGCAGGTGAATTTTGTGGAATCGGGGGTGGGGCCGGCGGCGGCGATGCTGAGCGGAGCGCCGTTTCCGCTGCGGGCGTCGGTGGAGCTGGCGGGGTTGAATCCGCAGGACGTTCGGGTGGAAGCGGTGGTGGGACGGGTGGACGCGGATGGCGAGTCTGGAGGAGACGCAGGTACTGACGCTCGCTCCGCTAGAACAACACGGTACGGTTTTTATGTTTGGGCGGGATTTTGCTCCATTCACGACGGGACGGCTGGGGTTTTTCGCTCCGGGTGAGCCCGAACCATTATGACGATCCGTTGAACCGGCCCTGCAATTCCCCGATTAAATGGGCCGGAGACGGCGATTAGGCTAGTACGGTGACGGCTAAAGTTTGAGGTGACTTCCGACCGATGGAAGAGCAGTAACAAAGATTTCACTGGATTCCGCGGCCAGTTCGTGGTACATAGTGGTTTAGGCATAAAGCGGACGGCTTCCGAAGGTTCCCAGCAGGCGGTCCGAGATCTGGTGTCTCCTAAAAGTGTTCTCCCGAAAACTCAGGATGCCACAAGAAGTCCGGCCAAGCGACTGAGTCTCCGTTTCCGTGAACCTGCATTCGTGTGTTCTTTTTACCGTTTCAAAGAAGGAGTGAGCCAACCAAGAACTATATGGAAGGCGAACGAAAGTATAAGCAACGCGGCTACATGGACTCCAACCGCGACTATTCCGCAAACGACGGGGGACGGCGCGAGGATCGCCCGCGCCCGCAGGGTCCGCGACCTCCGATAGACGTGACGGGTCCGCGGCTGCCGCGGATGGTGCAGGCGGTGACGGCGGCGCGGTGCTACAACTGCTCCACGGCACTGCCGTCGGACATAGACTGGCGGGGGAATTGTCCGAAGTGCGGCGCGGCGCTGCACTGCTGCAAGCAGTGTGCGCATTTCGAGCCGTCGACGCGATTCCAATGCCTGAAGCCGGTGCCGGCGCGTATTTCGCCGAAAGACGGCGCGAATACGTGCGAGCTGTTCAGTCCGCGGGTGACGGTGGCGCGCGATTCCGCGCATCCCACGGGATACAACAGCGGAAACAATACGGGCAACGGACACGTGTCCACATTGAATCCCAACGGAGCGAATGTGCCGGCGCCGAAGAACGCGAACGACGCGCGGGCGATCTTCGACAGCCTGTTCAAGAAGCCAGACTGAGGGCGCCCCACAACACACTGTCGCCGCCGAGCGACGCCGGAACTACGTCCAGACGCGCGCGCGACCAGTTGGTAACCTGCCTTCTCAGCTCTTGACGCAAGGGCTGAAACAGCGCGTCGCCGGCAGCGGCGATTCCGCCTCCGATCACAATTCCAGCGGGGTTCAAAAACATGACGGCGCCTTTTAATCCCAGGGCAAGATCCACCACGTAGCGATCGACGAAGGAAGGGTCGCGAAGGAGCTCCGGCGCCGGGCGGCCGTAATCGCGCTCCAGCCACAGGCCGCAGCACATTCGTTCGAAACATCCGCGAGCGCCGCAGAGGCATTCGGGACCATCGGGGCGGATGGTGAGATGACCGATTTCCCCGGCCCAGGAATCCGCGCCTCTATAAACAGACCCGTCTTCGAGCACGATGCCGCCGCCGATTCCGGTGGATAGCGTCATGTAGAACATGGGGCGATAGGCGCGGCCCGCGCCGAATCGCGCTTCCCCGAGCGCGCCCACATTGGCATCGTTATCCAGGACGACCGGAACCGCGAACATGGCGGAGAGGCGTTCCACCAGGGGAAAATCCCGCCATCCGCCAACGTGCGTGGAGAGAGCGACGCGCTGGCGAGGAAAATCGACAGGTCCACCGAAGCCGACGCCGCAGCGTTCGAAGTTCCAGGATCGTGCGATGGATTCGACTTGGGAGAGGATCCACTCCGGGCCTCCCTCGCGATGGGTGGGGCGGGTTTCGCGGCACGTCATGGAAACACCTTCGAACAGCGCTACGGAGAATTTGGTGCCGCCGATGTCGATTGCAAGCGTGCTCATAGCCCATGCCGGCCGGCTACATCCAATACTGCCATTTTCCGGCCGCGATCAGGTAGGCGCTGAGACAGGCGTTGGTGACAGCGTGGGCGAGGATCAGGTCGCCGACGCTGCGGGTGCGGATCATCCACCAGTTGTAAACGATGCCGGCGGCCAAGCCGACATCCCAGTAGGCGCCGTGTTCGGAGGCGAACAGGACGGCGACGATCCAGAAGGAAACCGGAGTGTACTTGCCGAGCGGGACGTTCCGAAAGTCCGCGGAGACGATCCAACGCATCAGCCAGGCGCGCCAGAACAGCTCCTCGGCGATGGGCACGATCAGCGCTGCGCGGATGGTCCGGAGGATCAGTGCCAGCGGGTTGCCGCGCGCCAGGGAATCGAGCGAGGGGCTGGCGGGGAGGGTGAAACGGTTTTCCAGCAGCCAGTGATGACGGTAGCCGGGGAACAGAAGATCCGGGGCGATCCAGAGGATGAAGACGAGTATGCCGATGAGCACGCTCTGCGTCCACCGGGGAGCCGAAAAATCGATCACCGGGCGCGCGACGAACACGAGCACCGGAATCATGACGGCGAGCCAGAGCGCTTGTCCCGCCGCATCCTGTATCGGAAGCACTGAATTCAAGGCGAGCAGTCCCAGGACCACGGCGAACGGCGCAACGTAGGGGAGGGATGGGAAACGGGTCACGAAGCGTTAATGAATTCGCCACCATCGAGACCTGGGGCTGGGCATCCATGCGCCCCAGGAGCTGGTTGAGGACAGGCCGCTCGGTCCGCCCGCGGTCGTCGGCCGGTAACCCAGGGGTTGCGAGTGGGGACAGAGCGGTCCATCCCTGGTGTCAACAAGTCCCTAGATTTTTTGGAGCAACTCGTGGATCTTGGCTTCATCGTCCTTGGACGGCTTGTCCTTAAGGGCGGTCTCTAATTCTTTCCTGGCGGAGGGTTTGTCGCCCTTCTGCAGCAGCGCCATTCCATAGTGATAGTGGAAGGCAGCTTTGTTGGGGTCCTTCTGAACCAGGTCCCGGAAGACGCGGATGGCATCCTCACTGAGGTTCTTCTTGATATAAACCCATCCGAGCGTGTCCGCCATATCGAGCGAAGCCGGCACCTTCTGCACGGCGCGCTGCGCCATGGTCAGCGCCTGATCCAGATCCACGCCTTCTTCAGCCTTGATATAGGCTAAATTGTTCAGCGCGATGGGCTGGTCCGGCTGGATCTTGAGGATCTGTTCATAAATGGGCTTGGCCTGGTCCCGCTTGCCGGTTCCTTCCATGGCCACGGCAAGCTCGATCAGGCAGCTGGTGTCGTTAGGCGCTTCCTGGCTGCACCGGCGGAAGGATTCTATGGACGCGTTGGTATCGCCTTTGAACTGCTGCGCGCGGCCCAGCATGAACAACAACTGGGTGGAACGCGGCTCCTTTTCGAGGACCGATTTGTAGATCGCGATGGCGTCGTCATAGCGCTCCGAACGCATTTCGAGGTTGGCGAGGAACAGATTCAATTCCCGGCGCTGCGGATCGCGCGCGAGGGCGACTTTCACAATCGCGATGGCTTCGGGCATGCGATGCTGGCCGGCCAGCGCCTCGGTGAGGCCCGCCAAGGCGCGGCCGTTGCCGGGGTTGGCTTTATACAAGTCGCCGAAAATCTGCTCGGCTTTTTTGAAATCCTTCTCCTGATAGGACATGAAGCCGACCTGATAGCGCGCCTCGACGCTTTGCGGATAGGTCTTGGAAATGTAATCCAACTCCTGGTGCGCTTTGTCTTTCTCGCTCATGCTCAGCAGAGCGCTGGAGCGGATCAGGTGGCCCTGGAGGTTGGTGCGATCGAGGACGAGGATATCGTCGGCGGTTTTGAGGGCGCGGCCGGTATCGCCCTTCACCAGATAAATGCGACCCAGAAGCTCCCGCGCGGCCAGGAAGTCGGCGCGAATTTTGATGGCTTCTTCCAGCTGCAGACGAGCCGCGTCGAGATCGCCTTTGGCGACTAAAGCGCGCGCGAGATTGAAGCGGTACAAATGGTTCTGGGGCGACTTGGTGACCAGGGATTGCAGATCGTTGGCCGCGAGGTTGATCTGATCGCGATTGCCGGTGGAGAGCATCAGGGCGGCGCGCATGGCGATGGCATCCACATCCTTGGGGTCTTCCTTGAGAACGGTGGCGATCAGAGCGTTGGCCTCCGGACTGCGCCCGCTGGTGGCGTACAACTCCACCATGCGCTTCTGATATACGGTCTTGTCTTTCGGGAACGCTTTCATCCCGGCCTTGTACTGTTCGTCGGCGGCATCGAATTCGCGGGCGCGGAAAAACAAAAAGTCGCCGGCGGAGAGATGGCCGTCGGGATATTGCTTCTCATCGCCCAGGCGCGCGATGACGGCATTCATATCGTCGTGGCGTTTCAGCAGAAAATAATTTTGCGCCAGCTGCACCAGATACTTGGCGTGGCCGGGATTGTTCTGGATCTTAAGCTTCAAGAGCTCTTCCGCTTCGTCGGTCTTCGCCTGGCGCATGTATTGGATATACAGCAGGTCGTAAATGGGCCCGAAGGTTTTATCCTTGGCGATCAAGTCGCGGGCCAGTTTTTCAGCGTCGGGAAACTGGTTGTCGAAGACCAGCGCCTGAAAGTACACGGTGACCAGACCGTTCTGATAGGGCTTGATGGCGTTGGCTTGTCCCAGCTCCTTCACGGCGTCGTCGCGCTGGCCGGAGAGGAGGGCCATCTGCCCCTTGATCCGATGGCCGTCGAAGGACTGGGGGACGCGCTGGAGGAGCTTGTCGACCAACTCCTTGGCTTCCGCCAGGTATTGGGCGCGATGAGAGGCGTCCTGCGCGCTGGCGATCACATAAATATCAGAGAGCTTGATGATGGCGTCGTCGTTATTGGGCTGGAGGGTGACGGCGCGGCGGAGATTGGAGGCCGCGGCTCCGAAGGAGTTGAGTTTCAGGTCGGTGAGGCCGAGGCGGTAATAAGCCTCGCCGAAACGCATATCCTGTTGTTGAGCCTTGCGGTACATGATCGCGGCTTCTTTGTATTTCTCCTTGGCAAAGAATTTATTTCCGTTATCGACATACCGTTGCGCGCGCGCCCGTGGGTCCCGGCTACAGGAGACCAACGTCATCCCGAGGATTAGCAAAACAGGCAAAACAGCGAGGAGTTTACGGCTTTCCATCCCCTTAAGTTAACCACAAACGCGGACGGGGCAAAAGGGACTAACGTCCTGGGACTACGGGGCGATAAAGGATCTCGATTACGTTGCGGACGTACTGTTCATCGGCAAGTTGTTCAACCAGATCAGCGGGATAGGGGACTAGAGCGCGGAAGTGAGCGGCGAGCTCGGCGAAGACGGCGAGGCGGGCGGAGGGTTCGAGCCGGTCGCGGCGGAGGAGGGCTTCGAGGGCGACGCGGGCGAGCTCGGGAGTCACTTTCTGGCGCAACCGGGCGGCCAGATGACGGGATTCGGCCAGGGAATTGTATTTCCCGCCGAGGAGCTCATCGAGGTCGGGAGGGGCGAGGGTGGGGGTTCGAATGACGACGGTCCCGGCCGCGAGATCGCCCAGGCGCTGGCGATATCGGCTGAGGACGCAGGCGATGCCGCCGACCAGATAGAAGGCGGGAAGCGCGTCGATGATGCGGAGCAGGTTGCGAACGATGACCTGAGCAGGTTCGAGGCGGAGTCCGCGGGCATCGACGACGCGGAGGCCGAGCAGCCGCTTGCCGACGGTCTGGCCGCGCCAGATCCACTCGGAGGCGGCGCCGTAGATCAGGGTGAGGGCGAAATACAGGACGACGTGCATCGCGGTGGCCACATCCTCGCCGAAAAGCAGGAGCGGGCCGAGGAGCTTTTCGAGAACCGAATCGAGCATCGCGATTACGGCGAGATCGATGGCGAGGGCGAACATCCGGCTGAAGGGTCCGGCGAGCGGGAGGGCGAACTCGATGCCTTCGGGCGTGCGGATCAGGAGAGAATTCATGGCGGATCTGGAGTGGAGCCGGCGCGGGCGAGGAAGAGCGTGAGCAGCAAGGCCTCCACGATGCCGAAGGAGATTTTCATGCCGTAAGGGATGACCGGTTCGTGATATTGGGAGAGAAACGCTTCGACGATTCCGGCCCAGACCAGCATCACCGCGAGTCCGCCGGCGAGCGTGACGACATCGGAGGAGACGGCACGCAGACGCGCGGCGCGCGAGAGGCGGCTGCCCCAGCCGATCAAGGCATAGGCGAGGACGAAGCCGGTTTGCCCGCCGACCACGATGGCGGGGATTTCGATCACGCCGTGCGGCAGAAGCCATCCCAGGAGGAACACGCTTTGGCCGCCGTGGACATAATCGAAGCGCGACCGCGCCGAGCACGACGCCGTTGTAAAACAGCATCACGACGGTGCCGAAACCGAAGGTCATGCCGAGGGCGACGGTCATCAGAGCGACCTGTGTGTTATGGGTCATCAGGTCGGCTGAAAAGCGGCCCTTGACGCCGGCGAGCTGCTTGCCTTGCATCTCCTTTTCGCGGGTGACGCGTTGCGCGGGGGTGATGCGCAGGGCATCGAATGGCATGAGGACGGCTTTCGCCTCCGGATCGACGCGGAGGGCGAGTGCGCCGAAGCCGAATCCGATCAAAGTGAGGACCACCGCGAGTTGAAAGGCGCGGACATGGCGGCGGAAGGCGCGCGGAAATTCGGCGGTGAGCCAGCGCCAGGGTCGGAATTTGCGGCGCTCGCGGGATTCGTGAATCTCGGCATAGGCGCGGCCGACCAGCCATTCGAGGTACTTTCGAAGCTCGTTTTCGGAGTGGAGCGACGCGACTTTCGCCAGATCGGCGGACGTGCGCTGATACATGGAGTGGAAGCGTTCCAGGTCCGGAATGGACATTTGGCGATGGGGATCGCTGGCCATCCAGTCGAGCGATTGCTCCAGCGCGGTCCAGTGAGGGCGCTCGGTTTCGACGAAGCGCGCGAGGTCGAGAATCATAGCAGCTGCCTCTGCTTGACTTCATCGTACAGGCCGATGAGGCCGCCGCTGAAGCGCGTGGGATCGAGGAGAGCGAGGCGGACGCCCTGGCGGGCGAGCGTAGATTCGATTTCGCGAAGACGCTTCCAAGCCAGATGACCGGCCAGGTGGCGATAGATGCCGGCGGTTGAGTCGACGGCGCCGGAGAACAGCGGACGGGCGGATTCGGGGCGCGGCATCCCGACCATAACCAGGTGGCGGCGGGCCAGCAGACGGGTGGCGCGCTCGAAATTTTCGGCGAGCACGGGATCGTCGAGCGAAGTGAGAAACAGCAGCAACGCGCGCCGGCGCAGGCGCAGGCGCAGGAAGGTGGCGATCTCGTCGAAATCGGGCGAGACGGGGCGCGACTGAAGCTGGTAGATGGCGTCGCGGCAGGCAGCGTAGTGGGCTTTTCCGTTGCGGGCGCGGGTGAAGGCGTCGACCTGGTTCGAAAAGGCGGCGAGGCCGAACAGATCGCCCCGGCGGCCGGCGGCGGCGCCCACCAGGAGCGCGGCGGTGATGGCTCGTTCGAGCGCGGTTTCAGTGCCGGCGGGACGCGCGGAGAGGCGCGAGGCGTCGATGACGACGTAGATTTCCTGGGTACGTTCCACCTGAAAAACTTTGGTGATGGGGCGGCCGCGGCGCGCGGTGGCCTTCCAGTGAATCTCATCGAAGCCGTCGCCGGGGATGTACTCGCGAAGTTTTTCGAACTCGCGGCCGCGGCCGATCTGGCGCATGGAGTGGAGGCCTTCCGCGCCGCGGCGCAGGGCGTTCAAGTCTTCTTTACGACGGAGATTCGGGTAGACGCGAAGCTCCAGCGCAATCGGGTCGCGGCGGCGCACGGACCATAGGCCGAGCGGAGACGATCCTTCGAGGTAACAGTCGTCGATGCGATGGCTGCCCCGGCGGCGAGGAGTAAACGTCCAGGAGAAGGCGGCGGTTTCAGCGGAAGCAGGGAGCTGGACGCGCTGCTCCTCGGAGTTGGTATCGATGGCAGGCGGTGCGGGGATTCCGATGCGAAGGCGGCGGAGTTTTTGGGAGGGATTGTGCACCTGGATGCGGACCTCGGCGTCGCGATCCTTGAAGCAGCGGACCAGGTCGGGCGTTTCGACGCGGATGCCGGAGAGCGCGCGGGCGCGGAGGGCTGCATCGATGGCGGCGGCGATCGCCAGGAGGGCGAGGGCGGCGATGGCGGCGGGACGCGCGGGCGGGAACACGCCTGCGGCGATGGCCGCGGGGAATCCAATCAGCGCGACCAGCCAGACCAGGAGCGGCGCGGGAACGATTTTCACACTGGCACCGGCACGCTTTCCAGGATTTTCTGCACCGATTCGGCCGGCGTCATGCCTTCGATTTCGAATTCGGGGCGCAGGATGAGGCGATGCTCCAGGACCGGGACGGCCATGGCTTTCACGTCGTCGGGCGTGACGAAATCGCGCATGGCGAGGGCGGCGTGGGCGCGGCTGGATACCACCAGCGCCTGGGTGGCGCGCGGGCCGGCGCCTACCAGAACGCTTTCGTGGGTTCGCGTGCGGCGCGCGATGTCGACGATGTAGGCGGCGATCTCCTCGCGCATGGTAACGTCGGTGAGCGCGGCGCGGGCGCGTTCCAGGTCGCCGGGCGCGAGGACCGCGCGGACGTCGCCATGCTCGAGCGTGGCTTCGGGAGACTGGTCGCCGAGCATGCGGCGGGCGAGCTCCAGCTCATGGTCGCGGTCGGGCGCAGCCATGGGGATTTTCAACAGGAAGCGGTCTTTTTGGGCTTCGGGAAGCGGGTAAGTGCCTTCGTATTCGATGGGATTCTGCGTGGCGAAGACGGTGAAGTTGGCCGGGAGCGGATGGGTTTCGCGGTCGATGGTGACGGTGCGCTCCTGCATGGCTTGCAGCAAAGCGGACTGGGTTTTGGCCGGCGCGCGATTGATTTCGTCGGCCAGCAGAAAGGATGTGAACACAGGACCGCGCACCAATGTGAATTCGTTGCGGGCGAAGTTGAAGACGTTGGTGCCGGTGATATCGGCGGGCATCAGATCGGGCGTGAACTGAATGCGCGCGAACTCGCAGCCGAGCACGTGGGCCAGCGTTCGCGCGAGCAGCGTCTTGGCGACGCCGGGAACGCCTTCGATTAAAGCGTGCTGGCGCGCGAGGATCACGACCAGGGCGGCGTCGATCACTTGGTCCTGCCCCAGAATCACGCGGCGCACTTCGGCGCGCGTGGCTTCGAGGGTCCGATGCAGCTGTTCGAGTTTCTCGGTCATGGTTTCTCCGTGAGAGCGCGGGCGGCGGCGCGGTAGGCCTGGACGGGATCGCGGTGGGCGCGGATGGCTTCTTCGATGTGGGACGCACGGGCCTCGGGAGAGCCGCGGGCGCCGCGCGGCGCGGATTTGGTCCATTCGGCGAAGCACGCATTGAGCAAGTCTTTTTCGCGGATGCCGCGATGCAGAAGCGCGGTCATGCCTTCCATGGAATCGCGGCCGGTGACGGCGTCGCCGGTCGAAGGCTCGCGCGGCGGGAGGAAACTGGACGCGTTGCGCCATAAAAAGAGCGCGGCAGCCAGAGCCAGGACGGCGACCGCGCCTTCCAGATGATATTTCCGCATCAAGGTAGTGACGCTTCCCGTCTCGGCGACGCCGAAATGATTTTCGTCGAAAACGATGCGGCGGGCGGCGCCGGCCAGAGCGGCGATGAACGGTGTGTCGCGCGCTTCGAGAAGGCCCTGATTGCTGAGCGGAAAGCTGTCGGGGACGATCACGATTTCGCCTTTGCCGAACGTGCGGACGATCGCGCCGTGGCCGGTGAGCGGGCGCCATTCGGCTCCGGCGTCGATGCGCAGAGCTGTTTCAGTAGGGATCGCGCCGGTTTCTTCGTAAATCCCGGGGCGATACCTGAAGTGCAGATGCCAGCGGTCGTCGATGGTGTGTTTTGCCGGACGGCCACGCGGAGGGCGGACGGCGAGAAAGGCGATGACCAGGCGTCCACCGTTCTGAACCAGTTGCTCGTATTCTTCGAGCGTTTTAATGGGCACGACAGCCCAGGACACCGGATCGACGCCAAGAACGAACATGGTGCCGCGATCGAGCGCGGTGCGTTCTTTGTAGAGGCGCTCGACGGTGAGGCCGGGCAGTGTGGCGAGGCTTTCGTAAAGAGCCTTTGCGCCGAGCGGATCGGATCGGAGGGAAGAATAGGGAGGATAGACGTCGCCGGTTTCGAGCGGCGAGACGGCTACCTGTTCGAGTCCATACACAAACACGGCGAGGAGCGCGAGGATGAATAGCCAGCGCATTTACCGGGCGGGCTCCAGACGACTTTTGATTTCGCTGAGTTGGGAGGCGAAGGATTCCACCATGGCGCGGTCGACTGGATGGGGACCGTACCATCCACGCTCGAAGATTTCAACGCCGCGAGTGAAGGCGGGCGCGACTTCGGGGTTGTCGCGAGAGCGGCGGTCCACTTCACGGCGGTAATCGAGACCGCTTTTCCAGCGGCGAATGGAAACCAGGTTGCGTCCGCTCAGGTAGTTCAGGCCGGCCAGATACAGGGCTCGCAAGGCGAGACGGCAGTCGCCTTTGGCGAGCCATTCTTCGGCGAGCTGGCGCCAGGAGCTTTCGGGCAACTGGTCGGCGGTGACGGCATCGTCAGAGAGGTTGACGGCGGGGGCGGCGACGGTGATGGCTTCGGCGACCACCACGGGCGCGCGGCGGCGCAGAAAGAACGCTACCAACGCCGCGGCGATCAGAGCGATCACGAGGCCGATCATGGATTCCAGCATGCGCCTGGTGACGGGCGCGTCTTTGCCACCTGGTTCGCCGGGAGACTTATGCTCGAACAGGGCGCGGATGGCCCGCTTGACCCAGTTCCAGCCGCGGCTCACGAGATCTTCGGCGGCGCGAACCCAGCCAACCCAGCGGCCCTGCGGCTCCTGTCCGCCCGTGTGGGGCGCGCGCCAGGTGAATTCCCGGCTGTGGACTACCTGGTCGATCGAATGGTCGAGCTGGGCTGGATCGACTTGCGCGGCGGCCGGATGGGGCGCAATCAGAAACAGGAGCATGAGCAGCGCAGCGGCGGCTTTTCTAAGATCGGCGAAAAGGTCTTCGGCGGTGGCGAGGGACGCTCCGTAGAAGCAGCGGAGGACGTAGACGGCGTCGAACAGCGGATCGAGAATCATCCAGGCGAGCGCGGCGGCGACGGCAGCGGTGGCGGGGTTCAGAATGCGCATGCCGAGCCGGGCGAATTCGCCTTCGACGCCGAGGAAACTGCGCGCGAGCTGCGGGAGGACGGCGATGGCGACGAAAAAATTCGCAAACAGGAGTAGCGCGGCGACGACCGTCAAGCCGAGGACTCCCCAATTCTGTTGGGACCACAGCCCGGCTTGGCGGCGGGCGGCCCGGATGGGGTCGGAGACGTCGAGGGCGGCCATCAGGGCGGCGTTGCGGAAGAACGCGACCAGCCAGGGGACCGGCAGCATCAGCACCATGCCGACGGGTTGAAGCGCGGACTGAAACAGAATCAGCCGGAAGATATTCAAGGGCGTTTGGGCCGGGGAAAGCGTCCGATACAGGCTGCGCATGAAGATGGCCTGCCAGACATTTTTCCAGATGTACAGGGCGGCGAGGGCCAGGGAGGAGGCGGCGATGCGCTCGGACGCGAAGGGGCTGCGGGTCATGTCGTTCAGGAAAAACAGGAGCGCGAGCATGAAGGGAATCGCGCCGGTGAGATACGCGGCCACAGCGCTGGAGGGCGCGGCGCGGAGCAGATTGACGGCCTGTTCCAGAAGTTCGATCGCGTTCATGTGACTCTGAAGAATTCGGATGGAACGCGGGCGAGGAACACGCCTAGATAGTAAAAAATCAACCACACCAGGAAGAAGCCGCCGGCCGCGAAAACGGTCCACCGGGCGGCGTGGAAACCGGCTGGACGGCTTTTCGCGCCGGCGGCCTGGACGACGCAGGTGGCGCAGATCATGCGGCCGAGATGCTCGACCACGCATTCGCGGCAGTAGAAGCGGCGGCATTGGGGGCAGCGCACCACGGCTTCGCGCGAGGGATGATGCCAGCAGCGTTGATCGACCAGTGCGTTCATCGTTCCATATATGACGCTATCAGGCCGATGGCGCCGGCGGCGATTCTCCATCCGGCGGCGAACAGCGCGCGCTTCTGGCCCCAGATATTCACGGTGGTATCGAACGCCAGGTTGTTGCCGCGGCGGGAAGCTTCGGTGACCAGGGAGACGAAGCTGCGGCCGAGGTCCAGGGCATCCCAGCAAATACACGCGATGCTGACCAGCATCACGCCATAGACGATGCGGCGCGCATCGCGGCCAGGGCGGCGGATCAGGGCGAAGATGAGGATGGCGATCTCCCCGGAGACGGTGGTGAATAATGCGTTGGCGATCTGGCTGCGTGGGAATCGAACGTCCACCAGCAGCAGCGCCGCGTTCAACAGAAACAGGCCGAACAAAAGCTCCGGCAAGTAGCCGGGGGGCTGCGGAACCTCCGGCGGCGCATCGAACGGGACGGTGAAGCTCCGCGGCTCGAGAGACGGAATGCGGTCGGCAGAGAGACTGCCTTGCACGGCTTCAATGGCGGGGCGCAGCTCGGCCAGGAGATTTTGGGCAGTGCGCAGACGGTTGACGCTGGGAAGAAGTTCACGGCTGACCGCGGTGTAAAGATGACAGCGGCAGCGAGGGCCGCGCGCCAGGTCGAGCACGACGATCAGAAGGCCGATTGCGCCAGTCGCCACGAAAAATATTTTCGCGAACAGGAAGGTAACGGTCAGAGCGATCAGGGTCCACAGGATGGCCGCGCCGGCGGCGGCGATCTGGAGAGGCGTGCGCTCGGCGACGGTGGTGATCACGAGGGACTGAATGTCGGCGAGAGCGAAGCGCTGGTAGTGCTCCACGAATCGCGACGATTTGACCAGCAGAATATGATCGGGGGCGAGCCACAACTGCGAATAGCCCGTAAGCGTCCGCTTGCGCCCGGTGAGGCGGCGGTAGATCGAAGTTCGCTTGGGCATCGCGGGTTAACTGGGGCGGGTCCTCCCCGGCAGTCGAACGATGGCCCAGATCAGGAACACGATGCCGGCGATTTCGGCCAGGGCGAACAGCGCCGCGAGGTAAAAACGAATGCGCGTGCGCGGAAGAATGCTTAAGGGCGCGTTCCAGCGGCGGAACACCAGGAACAGGGCGGCGGGGGCGCCGATGAACGCGGGCCAGAACAGCAGCACAGGAAACGTCGCGGTGGCCAGGGCGATGGAGTCCCACAGGGTGCGGCTGGTCTCCGCGATTTCGAGCTGGTTGGAGGCGACGCCGGCTTGAAAACAGACCGGGCACAGATGGCGGCCGTCGATTTCGAGGTCGCACAAGCCGCACAGAAAGCGGCCGCACTGGTCGCAAGGGACCATGGCGCGGCTTGCGGCGTGATAGAAGCAGCTCGCCTCGGTATCGGCCGCCAGCGCTTCGGGAAGCGGGCCGGCGCGGGCGCGCTCGATCGCGGGGAATGCCACCACCTCGACTCTGAGCCGGCAGCCGGGGCAGCGGACCACGTCTTCGCGATTCCAGGCTTCCGGCGGAATCGGCCAGGAGCAGGTACCGCAGCAGATCGCGTGGGCCATCCTCTATCTAGAGTAGATCACGCGCGTATCGCAGATCCGGTCGTGCAGGGCGCGCTTCTGATCGTCGAAGGCGATGATGATGAAGCCGATGAACAGCGTGAAGGAGTTGATGATATAGGCGAAGAACCGGCCGATGGCCTGGCCCGCGGTGAGCTGGGAGCCGTCGGCTTTGATGACCCGGAGGCCCAGCAGCAGCATCCCCAAGGTCCCGCCGCGCGTCGAGAGCAGGAAGGTCGAATAGGCGCAGTTGATGGCGAAGTTGACCAGAACGACGATTCCGAACACGCCCAAAAATATGGAGGGGTTGGGCACCGATCCGGGGCGCAACGCTCCAACACCGAGGACCAACTGGAGCGGGATGTTGACGATGAGGCCGACCACGGACAAGATCACGGCATCGATGATCGCCGCCACTACGCGAATCCAGAATCCGGCATACCGGCGAGCGACGATTCCCTGGCCGCCTTCCCGGACGCGCTGCATGTAGACCGGCTTGCATTGCGCGCACACGCCGGCGTTGCCGATCATCACCAGCTGGCTCACCGGAAACGGGCGTCCACACTCCGAGCAGAAGCCGCTGGCGGAGTCGATGGGGGTGGCGGGGGCCGGCATGGCGGGCGGCGGACGGACGCCCCGTACCGCGCCGTGCGGCTGCCAATTGGCCATTCCGTCGCGCCAGACCAGCGTGTCATCCCGAACGACACCGGCGCGAACCAGGTCATCCAGCGCGGACTCCTCCACTGGCCCGACCTGCCGTCCTGCGTCCGCATAATACCAGCTCATGGGAAACTTCCTCCTGTTCAGCGGCGTTTTACCGCGTGAGGATCAGTTTACCTTACAAGCGGGATCATAAAAATACGCGCGGGACATAACGGGCTTGAAACCATTATGCCCCGCGCTTCTGGAGGGTGCGTACAGGTCGAGAAAAAGCTTTGTTTAGGGCGCCGCGGTGACGTGTGCCCGGCGATTCCGCTGGTAGCAGCCTTCTTCGGCATCAGTGCAGACCGGACGGTCCTTGCCGAAGCTGATCACCGAGAGCTGGCCGCCGGGAATCCCCGTGGAGCTGAGGAACTCTTCGGTGGCCTTGGCGCGCCGGTCGCCGAGCGCCATGTTGTACTCTTCCGAGCCGCGCTCATCGCAATGGCCTTCAATCACCAGCTTCTGAGTGGGATAGTTGGCCAGGATATCGCGGATCACGCCCACGTCGTCCTTAAGCGCGGTACTCGCGTCCGCGCGAATGGTGGACTTGTCGTAATCGAATAAGGCATCTTCTAACCGAGCCAGCTTCTCGTTGAGAGTTGCGCGTTGCTCCGGCGGCATCGTCGTCGGACGCGGTGTCTGAGCGACCGGCTGGCTCGGCGACGCCCGCGGGCCGGAGGACCTCGGCGTCACTGGCGTCGAACTGGTTGGGGGTGGGGCCACCGGCGTCGTGTCGGGCGGGTGGCTGGCGGCGACGGGCTTGGCTTTATGGCAGGCAGCCGTCGCAAGCAATACAGCAAGGCCTAAATAGGCCAGATTTTTGGTTCTGATCATATGGTCCTCTCCATATTTCGTCCTCTAGACATCTTCTATCGTACGGTCGTTCTTAAACCTTCTCAACTATCGTCACTTTTGTGACTTCTCAAACTTGCTTGATTGGATCTATTCAGAGTAAGCACTATTTCACCACATTGCGGCAATCCTGTTGGGACGGTATTCCGCCTGAGCACAGGTCCTGTAGACTGGTCATAGAAGGTGCGATTTCGTCCATTTACGGGCGGACGCCGCTTGCTGTTCGCGGGCTTCGGCGGGCTGCTGGTGCTGATGCTGGCCGCGGGTGTCGACGCGCTGCTGGTATTGCGAAACGTGCGTTCCAGCGACGCGCAGGTCCGCGACGTGTACTTCCAGCGCAGCAAGGCGCTGGATGAAGTGCGCGCGGGCATTTACCAATCCGCGATCGTGATGCGGGATTACCTGCTGGCTTCGGATGGCGACCTCGCCCGGGCTCAGGTGGAAAAGTGGACCAGCATCAGGCAAAATACGGACCGCGCCTTAGCCGACTGCGCCGCCGCCCTGGACCCGGCCGAAGCAGAGCCGTTTCGCAATTTGCAAGCCGAAGTCCAGGTGTATTGGAAATTGCTCGACTTTGTAATCGAGATGCAGGCGAAGCAGAAGCGAAACCGAGGGGGCGCTTACTTTTCGAACGAGTTAGTCCGGCGCCGCAACGCCATGCTCGCCTTGGTCGATCGCATCGACCAGATCAGCATGCGGCAGCTGAATTCCGGAGACGCGAAGCTGAACGCGACGTTCGATGCCTTGCGGGCGCGGCTGATCTGGATGCTGGGGACCACGGTGGGCGTGGGGCTGCTGCTGGCCGCGTTCACGATTCGCCGGACGCTGCATCTGGAGAACGAGCTAAGCCAGCGCTATGAAGAAGGGATGCGCGCGCAGCAGGAGTTGAAGGAGCTTTCCGCGCGCCTGGTTTCGGCGCAGGAGCAGGAACGGCGCGCTATCTCGCGGGAGTTGCACGACGAAGTGGGGCAATCGCTGTCGGCTCTGCTGATGGAAGCGGGCAATGCCGCCGCGATTGTCCCGCAGGATTCGGCGGAAATGCGGCGCCACGTAGAGTCGATCAAGAGGCTGGCCGAGGCAAGCGTGAACGTGATTCGCAACATGACGCTGCTGCTGCGGCCGTCGATGCTGGACGATTTCGGGCTGGTGCCCGCGCTCGAATGGCAGGCTCGCGAAGTATCGAAGCGCACGGGCCTGCGCGTGCACGTGACGGCCGAGGAGACCGCGGGCGAGCTTCCAGACGAGCTGCGGACCTGCATTTACCGCGTGGTGCAGGAAGCGCTGCACAATTGCGCCCGCCACTCGCACGCGCGCAGCGTCAAAGTGGTGGTGAAGCAGGAGCCTTCCCGGATTCTGCTTTCGGTGGAAGACGACGGGCACGGCTTCGACGCGGGACGGGTGCGCGGGCTCGGGCTGGTCGGCATGGAGGAACGCGTGAATCACCTGGGCGGCGCATTCGAAGTCGCGTCGCGGCCGGGAAACGGAACCAAGGTGGCCGTGGAGCTGCCGATTGCGAGTTAAAACATGACGATTCGTATCCTTCTAGCCGACGACCATACGGTGATGCGCAGCGGTCTGCGCCTGCTGCTGGAGCGTCAGGACAATCTGCAAGTGGTCGGCGAAGCGGCCGATGGGCGCGAAGCGGTAGAGCTGGCGGCGTCGGAAAAGCCGGACGTGGTGGTGATGGACATCGCCATGCCGCATCTGAACGGAGTAGAGGCGGCTCGCCAGATCGTGATTCGCAGCCCGCAGACGGCGATCGCGATTCTGAGCATGCATAGCGACGAGAGCTACGTGATCCGGTCGCTGAAAGCAGGAGCGCGGGCGTACTTGCTGAAAGATTCCGCGGAGGCCGATTTGATCGCGGCGATCCACGCGATTACGGAAGGAAAATCCTTCTTCAGCCCGGCGGTTCGAAAGATTTTGAAAGAAGATTACATGCATCAACTGGCGGAAATGGGGGCGGAGGACAGCTACGAACTGCTCACGAATCGCGAGCGCGAAGTGCTGCAACTGGTGGCGGAGGGGAAGAGCAACAAAGAGGTCGCAAATCTGCTGAATTTGAGTTTGTACACGGTGGAGACGCATCGAACCCACATTTTGCAGAAGCTGAATCTGCACAGCGTGCCGGAGTTGATTCTTTACGCGGTGCGGAAGGGGATTATCAGCTAGCCACGTTGGCCTTGCTATGCTTGCAACATATGGGCCAGGTAAAACTGACGGCCGTTTACGTGAAGGTGGCGAAGGGCTACGTCGCATACATCGAAGAATTGCCCGGCGCCAATACGCAAGGCGAGACTCTGGAAGAGGCCCGCGCGAATCTGGAAGAGGCCACGGCGATGGTCTTGGATGCGAACCGCGAAATGTCCGGGCGGTCTCCTGAAGGTGCCGAGGTCATTCGCGAAACTCTGATCCTGACGGCTGCGTGAAACGCACCGATCTCGTGCGGCATTTGGAACACAATGGCTGCGAGCTTCAGCGCGAGGGAGCCAACCACTCCGTATACATAAATCGAATGGCGCGGAAGTCTTCCGCGGTTCCGCGGCATCGTGAAGTGAACGATTTTCTCGTCCGCAAAATCTGCGACGCCCTTCGCATCCCGCGTCCTTAGCCCTCCTCGGGATTCGTCACGTCGTCCGATTAAAGTAAAAGTGTGACTGCGGCGGGGGCTTACGAGTTGACCACCCAACGAGGGGCAACGGACTTCGCGCGGGTGATCGGAGCCTGCGAGTCGTTTGGATCCGAAAAGAGCCGCCGAAGAGAAGAGCACACTCCGCTCGGTGTCTATCGCCGATGCAAGCCGCGCCGCACACTCAGCGGGAGGCAGAGGCGATAAAACTTCCACACGACCTGCGGCAGGAGGCACGATCGCGGCGCTCAATGAGCCGCAGCGGTCTTGTGCAGGATCTTCGGAGAAGTCGTGGTATACAGCCCGATGCTTCCCGCGTTGGACGGACTCATCACGATCTCAGTCCCAGCCGGAAGCGTCACCGGGGACTTGTAGTAATACGTCCGCTTGAAATCCGGGTTGAACTGATAAATCCACAGCAGCGGCTCGATGGTGCCGTCGGGACGTTCGGCGATCACCTGGACGCTGGCGCCTTTCTGCAAGTCTTTGGCTCGAACCGCCAGTACGCGCGCGGGCGAATCGAGCTTCGCGCCGGAGGCGACCACTCGTTCCGGCGCACCCACGGGGGCCTCGGGATCGAGCCAGGCCGGCGGCTTGGGGGCCTCTGGAAGATACTTGGGCTCGCCTTCGGGCGCGCCGCCTTCCACCCAATCCGAGATCAGCTCCAGCTCTTCCTGGGTCAGGCCGCGGTCGTCCTTGAAGTTTCCGAAGCCTTTGACGGCTTGCCAGGGCGGCATGCGGCGCTCCAGAACTTCTTCCTTCATGGCCTTCGCCCAGGGACGCGCCTGTTCGTAGGTGATCAGCGCAAACGCCGAGCCGCCGTCACGATGGCAGGAGGCGCAGCGCTTGTAGACAACGCGCGAAATTTCCTTCGACCAGGTAATTTTGGTCGAGATAATATCGTGAGCGCCCGCCACAGTGGCTGTAGCAAGAATCAAGATGGCGGCGCGAAGCATTTCCTGTCTCCAGGTTACTCCGATTTGCGGCTGTAGATAGTCCGGTTGGTGATTTTCGGGTCGACGGCTACGTCGAAGAATCCGACCAGCATCTCTTCCCAGCTCTGCTCACCCCATTGGACGTCCTTCTTCGGATCGGGGTTCGCGGGATTGTTGGCCGAATTGTCCCACCACGCGGTGGCCTTCACCTTTACGCCGGGCTGGAGCTCGATCGGCTTTTCGAGCTTATAGGATAGCTGCCAGTTCAGGCTCCAGTTATCGACCTTGAGAATCGTCTGCGTCTCGCCGGTGGGATAGATGATGTCGTACTGAAAGGCCTTGCCGCGCAGGTGCATGTGCGGGAACAGGCTGATCATGGTCATCTCATTCTGGATGGGCACCACGGCTTCGGCCTTGAAATTTCCGTCGCCGGCGGGAATCGTGAAGCGGTTGTTGATGGCGCCGAGGGTGATGATGCGCTCCTTGGGAGGCTCCTTGGCGAACACCAGGCCGACGCGCGTCCGGTCGCTGCCGGGTTTGCCGCTGGCCGTGTAATGCATCTGGAAGATGAGATCACTGCCGGCCTTGATCTGCTTGGCCTGGCCGGGCTTCCAGATATCGGGCACCATGCCGGGCGTATAGATGCACAGCACGTCGTTCCCTTGGCCCTGCGTATTCAGGAAGCGCGCTCCCGCGTTAGCCACCGTAGGGACAAACGGGACGCCGGGCTCGGCTTCGGTCAGCCATTTGCTGCCCGGCTCGCGAATGAAGATCACCGCATGATGCACCACGGTGCGGTCGGAGGGACGAATTTCCACCTGCTGGATCCACTTGTCTTCGGTGAAGCCGGTGGGGACCACGATGTACTGATATTCGACCTGGCCCGAAGCCGGCATGTTGAAGGCCTGGGGCATCTCGAGCACGGAGTCGGGATTCGAAATATTCCAACCATCGATCCAGCGGCGCGGCTTGGGAGCGTCGGCCTGGTTGCCTTCGGGAGCGCCGGCATCGGCCCACGCGGCGATGGTATCGATTTGTGTCTTGGTCAGCGAACGGTCGTTCGCGAACTTGCCGTAGTGGGGATCGGCCGGCCAAGGCGGCATCTTGCCTTGCAGCACCGCGGCCTTGATGGCTTTCGCCCAGGGACGCGCCTGGTCATAGGTCAGCAACTTCATCGGGCCGATCTCGCCCGCGCGATGACATTCCTGGCAGCTATTTTGAAGGATCGGTTCGACGTCCTTGTGGAACGTCGGTGCGGCGGACGCCGCCAGGCACACAAACAGCGAAGAAGCAATCAAACGCATAGAAATACTAGCTCCGTCAAGAGAAATCCGGCATGGCAGCCAAGTCGCCGCCATGCCGGTTGGGAATCGATTAGTGATTCTCTGCGCCCGTGGGTTTCTGCGGCTTCTTGGTGCGCATCAGGTCCATGGGGTTGGTGTCCATCGAAACCGCTACGTCGAAGAAGCCGAACATCATCTCGTCCCAGCTCTGTTCGCCGAAACGAACTTCCTTGGTGGCATCCGGGTTGGCTGGGTTGTTCACCGAGTTGTCGTAGTGCGCGGTGCACTCGATGGTGGTGCCCTTGGGGAGGAACAGCGGCTTGTCCAGGTAATAGGAAAGCTGCCAGCTAAAGCTATAGTGCGGGACGCTTAACAGGGTTTCGGTCTTTCCGTCCGGATACGTGATCCGGAAGTCGAAATCCTTACCGCGGAGGTGCATGTGCGGTAGCATCATGATCAGAGTCGAATCCGCCTGCAGGGTGATCTTCGAGTCCACGCGATAGTTCGGGTCGCCCGGAGGAATCGCGAAATCGGCCGTGGTCGCGGCCAACGTCAGCACGCGCTCCTTGGGAGGCTCCTTGGCGAAGATGACCCCGACGCGGCTCTTGTCGCTGCCCGTCTTCCCATCCGCCGTGTAGTGGAGCTGGAAGATAATGTCGGCGCCCTTGGGGATCAGCTTGGCCTGACCGGGCTTCAGCGTGTCCGGAATAGTCCCGGGAGCGTAGCCAGCCAGGAAATCGCCACCGAATCCGCCGCCGCCGCCACGTTCACCGGCCTTGGGTTTTTCGGGAACGAACGGCACGCCGATGGGCGCGTCCTTCATCCACGGCGAGTGGGAATCGCGAATGAACGCGATGATGTGATGCGTGTGCTCGCGGTCGGTCGGCCGGGCTTCAGCGAATTGCACGTACTTGTCTTCCGTGAAGTTGGTGGGCATCCGCACGTATTGATAATCGATGGTGCCCTCTTTGGGAACTTCGAACGCCGTGGGGATCTCAAACACCATGTCCGGTTTGCCGATCGCCCAGCCTTCGGCGAAGGTCAGTGCCTGGGGCGCGTCCTTCGGGTTGCCGGCTTTGGCGCCGTCATCCACCCAGGCCACCAGCGTCTTCACTTCAACGTCAGAGAGCGTGCGGTCATTCGCGAACTTCCCATAATGCGGATCGGCGAACCAGGGCGGCATCTTCCTGGTGAGCACCGCGCTCTTGATCGCTTTGGCGTACGGCCGCGTGCTTTCATAGTTCAGGAAAGACATCGGGGCGGCTTCGCCGGGCCGGTGACAGCCCTGGCAGTTTTTCTCGAGAACCGGGAGAGCGTCCTTATAGAAGGTCGTCTCGGGAACGGGCGCCGCAACCACGATCGCGGCACACATCAAGCTCAGTGACAAGACGCGCATCAAAAACCTCCAACTCATCCACTATACGATGATTCATGCCGATTTCGTTCCATGGGTTTTTCGAGCCTCCAAAGGGCTCAAAACGCACGGATCGCTGCAAAATAACGGTTCTCATGCACTTAACAGCGTTAATGACCAGATCGGCATGTTTGTAAATATTTGTAAGGTGACGAAAACCGAGGCCCGCTCTCGCGACCGAACCGTGCCGCGGCGCCCGTTTTGAATACCTTGACATTCTAGATATGATCCCGTATATCTAGAACACCTAGGTATGACCCGTCGCGAAAAGAAACTCAACTCCGAAATCGATTTTCATATCGAACAGCAGATTCGCGATTACGTCGCCAGAGGCGTGGACCCGGCGGAAGCGCGCCGCCGCGTGCGAATCGAGTTTGGCGGCGCCGCCGAGATTAAGGAAGAATGCCGCGACGTCAATTCACTCCAGTGGCTCGAAACGGCGTGGAAGGACGTGGTCTATGGCCTGCGCGTGCTGCGCTCGGCTCCACTGTTCACCTTGACGGCGATTCTTGCCCTGGCGCTGGGCGTGGGCGCGAATTCGGCTATGTTCAGCGTGATCTACGCGGTCCTGCTGCGCCCGCTTCCCTATGCCGAACCGAATCGGCTGGTGTGGCTGGCGGTCCACGCCCCCATGCTCAAGGCCGACCTGGCAAGCGGCATCATGTACCAGCGGTGGCGCGAGCACGCTCAGCTATTCGATAGTGTCGCTGCCTACAAGTCCACGAATCACAACATCGTCGGCGGCGAGGCGCCGGAGCGTGTTCAGACCGCGATCGTCTCGGCGAGTTTCCTGCCTACGCTCGGTGTACGACCTTTCCTGGGGCGCGGCATTCGCGAAGAAGAAGACCGTCCAGGGGGCGCGCACACCGCGGTGCTTTCCTATAGCCTGTTCGAACGGCGATTCAACGGCGCGGCGTCTGCAATCGGCAAGACGATCGATCTGGACGATACAGCGTACACCATTGTCGGCGTCCTGCCGCGTGACTTCCGCTTTCCACAGGACCTGGATGTGGATCTGTTGGTCCCACTGGCTCTGCCTCCGGAGAACCCGGCCGGGCCGTGGCTGCTGCTCTCGGTGATCGCCCGCATGAAACCGGGTATGTCGGCGGACGGCGTACGTATGTCTCTTCCGCCGGTAGACGACGGGATGATGAGGCGGCCGCCGGGTGTTCCTCCCTTCGAGGTCAAGGTCGTATCGCTGCACCGGCAAATGGTCGGCGACCAGCGCACGGCTCTGCTGGTCCTGCTGGCCGCGGTCGGCCTGGTGCTGTTGATCGCGTGCTGCAATGTCGCCAATCTCCTGATGGGACGGGCCGCGGGACGGCATCGCGAAGTGGCCGTGCGCGCGGCCTTGGGTGCGACGCGCGGCCGCTTGATCCGGCAGTTCCTGGTTGAGAGCTTACTGCTGTCGGCTGGCGGCGCCGGACTCGGTCTGCTGCTCGCCCGTTTCGCGATTGAAGGCTTTATCGCATTGGGAAAGCCGCGCCTACCGCTGATCGAACAGACCGCCATTAATCCGATGGTGATGGCGTTCACGGCCGCGGTGGCCATTCTGACGGGGATCCTGTTCGGTCTGGCGCCTGCGCTGGCCGCAACCAGAGCGGAGGTAATCGACGCGCTGAAGCAAGGCGCCGCCGGACTGACCGGCGGGACGCGGCATCAGCGCTTCCGGAGCACGCTGGTGGTTTCTGAGATCGCCCTCGCGCTGGTTCTGTTGGTGGGCGCCGGGCTGCTGGTAAAAAGCTTGTGGATCATCGAGACGCGCGACCCGGGATTTCAGCCGGAGCACGTGCTGACCGCCGATGTGAATCCGATCCCGTCGCGTTGGGGCACCGACGCGCGCAGGCTCGCGTTCTATACCGAAGCAGTCGAGAAGTTCAACGCGATCCCGGGCATTCAGGCCAGCGCTTTCTATCACAGCGTGTTCATCTTACCCAACGTCCGAATCGCCGGGCGCCCTCCGTTCCCGCCGGGCCAGGCCCCGCTGCTAACGATCACCGCCGTAACTCCCCAGTTTTTTCATGCCATGGGCATTCACTTGAAGCGAGGACGTTTTCTCGGCGAGCAGGACGGCGCCAGCACTCCGCTCTCGGTGATGCTGAACGAAACCGCGGGCGCGCGGCTGTTCCAAGCGGAAGATGCGATGGGTCACCAGCTCAGGCTGACGTCGGACCGCGACCTGTACACGATCGTGGGCGTTGCGGCGGACAGCACCGACGATAACGCCGGCACGGAGATCCCCGCGATCGCGTACGTGCCCATGGCCCAAGTCCAGCGCTTCACGGCGATGCACCTGGTGGTGCGGGCCGTGGGCGATCCCAGCGCGCTTTCGGCAGTGGTTCGCGATCAGATCCGCGCCGTCGACCCTGGTCAGCCCATCTATAACGTGCAGACCATGGAGCACAAGCTGGCCGCATCCATCGCGCCGCGCCGTTTCAGCGTGATCCTGTTGTCCGCATTCGCGGGATTGGCGCTGGCGCTCGCGCTGGTGGGGATTTACGCGGTGATGTACTCGTCCGTGGCCGAGCGTACCTGCGAGTTCGGCGTGCGCATGGCGCTGGGAGCGGAGCCATCGGACGTGATGAAGCTGGTCGTGTCGCACGGCGGCCGACTGGTGGCGGCCGGACTGATCCTGGGCCTCGCGGGAGCCTGGGCGGCGACGCGTCTGCTAAAAACGCTGCTCTACGGCGTCACCGCGACAGATCCGCTGACGTTCGCCGTGGTGCCGCTGCTGCTGCTCGCTGTAGCGCTGCTGGCGAGCTACATTCCGGCCCGGCGAGCTTCACGGATCGACCCGATGGTCGCGCTGAGACATCTATAGATTCACTTGACGAAAATACTCTTCGGGATCATCGCGTGGACTCCCTTGGTCCCATCCACCAACTGGGTGATGTCCATGTCCACGGCGACGCTGGTTAGCGCGTATGCGTCTTCCCGGCTCAGGTGCTTTTCTGAAACCAGAAAATCGATCGTCTCCAGCCCGCAGATCCGAGCCGCCTGGGTCAGGTCGGCGTCGATTCCCATGGTGATGTAGTGCGTCGGCGTCTCGGCGCGCGGCCACTTCAGGTGCATATCTTTGCGAACGATGAACTGGAATACGCCGGTCAGCGAAGTTTCCATGGCCGTGATGTCGATTTCGCCGTTCCCCATTCCAGCGTGCCCGTCGCCGACCTCGAACAGAACCCCCTTAGCATGGATCGGAATGAACAGAGTGGTGCCGGCCACCAGTTCCTTGTTGTCCAGATTGCCGGCGTGGATTCCGGGAGGCGCGCTGTTGATCTTTCCGGCTGCCTCCGGCGGAGCCACACCCATGCTGCCGAAAAACGGCTTCAGCGGGATGTCGATTCCGGGGCCGAAGTGCCCCATCATGCGTTCCTTGTCGAGCGGGATGATCTTGGTTTTGCGCTCCGGAAACACGTCGGAGAGAAAGCCGGCTGTGCTGTTGAACGCGTACGCCGCGCCCAGATGAATCTCCTGGATGCGCACTTCGAGCACGTCGCCGGGCTCAGCGCCTTCAATTGCGATGGGCCCGGTCAACGGATGGCCTCCCGGCCCGCGAGCTTCCCTGGGAATCTCCTTGTAGATCCGGAGAATCTCGGGTTCGATCTGGTCCTCGCGCAGGCCCGCGCGTTCGAGTGTGGCGGGGTTGCCCACCGAGACGCATTGAATCTCCACCGTGTCGCCCGATTTCACGGTCAGCACCGGTTTCGCACCGGCCCAGTAGTAGCCCCACGCGATGGTCTCCGGCGTGACCTTCAAATGATAGTCGGCGGCCGGCAGGGCTGCGGCGGCCAGAACCGGGAGGATCAGGAATCGAATCATTTCCGTTTATCGTGACACAATCCACCCGCCATTTGTGCGTTTACGTGTTTAGGAGTACAGTAACGAGTACGGAGGAGAGGACCAAATGGCATTTTGCCCAAGCTGTGGATCGCAAGTGGAAGGGAAGTTTTGCGCGAAGTGCGGCTCGGCAGTCGCCGCGGATGCGCCGGGGGGAGGCTACGCGCCGCCGCCCGCTGCTCCGGCACAATCGGCGGGTCTCACGGACAATGTGGCGGGCGCGCTGTGCTACTTCCTGACGCCCCTCACCGCGGTTCTGTTCCTGGTGCTGGAGCCATACAGCAAGAACCGGGCTATCCGCTTCCATGCGTTCCAAGCCCTTTTCTTTTGGGTCGGCTGCGTGGCGGTCTGGATCGCTCTACTCCTGCTCGGAACGGTCCTCGCCTTCGTCGGCTTCTTTCTGGTCAGCTTCCTGCACTTGGCGGTCATGCTGGGATTTTTCGTCCTCTGGGCCTTCCTGATGTATAAGGCCTACAACAACGAAAGGTTCCTCCTGCCGATCATCGGGCCGATCGCCGAAAAGCAGGCGTGAGCCGGAACGTATCGCCGCGCCGCGGCGTCTACCCGTATACGTGCGAATCACTCTGTTTGTGTGTCTGGCGGCCCTGGCCTATGCCCAGGAGGGTCCCCACGTCGGGCTGATCGATTTCTACGGGCTCCACAAAGTTCCCGAAGCGAAAGTCCGGCAAGCGCTGGGCGTGCGCGAGGGTGATCCGTTGCCGCGATCGAAAGGCGATTCCGAGGAGCGCATCGACGGCATCTCCGGCGTGGTCGAGTCGCATCTCGAAGCGGTGTGCTGCGA
The DNA here is from genome assembly GCA_963842485.1 of Terriglobia bacterium. Lineage (GTDB taxonomy): Bacteria > Acidobacteriota > Terriglobia > Bryobacterales > Bryobacteraceae > Palsa-187. The sequence goes on from CAWJHI010000064.1 coordinate 49,106, forward strand.
CGCCGGCCGGATGATTCTCTACGTCGGCATCGAAGAGAAGGGCGCCACCCACTTCGAGCTGCGCGAGGCTCCCGACGGAGAGGTGAGCCTGCCCGAAGACGTCACCAAGACCTACCACCGGTTTCTCGATGCGTCCGAGGCCGCCTCTCGAATCGGCCAGACCAAGGAGGATCTGACGCAAGGGCACGCGCTCTCTTCGAATCCGGATGTGCGCGAGATTCAGGAGGAGTTCATCCCCATCGTCAAGACCTACCGGGGCGAGCTGCGGCATGTGCTGCGGGATTCGGGCGACGAAGAGCAGCGCGCCATCGCCGCTTACGTGATCGCCTACGACGCCATCCCGGCCGAAATCGTCAACGATCTGCAGTTCGCCCTGAAGGACCCGGACGCCGGGGTGCGCGTGAACGCCACGCGCGGCCTGAAGGCGCTGGCGGTGCTGGCGAAGCTCAATCCCGATTCCGGCGTGAAAATCGAGCCGACCTGGTTCATCGAAATGCTGAACTCGCTCTCCTGGACCGACCGGACCAGGGCTCTCGAAGTGTTGCAGATCCTGACGGATCAGCACGACCCCGATACCATCGAGCAGCTCCGCGCGCGCGCGCTGCCCTCGCTGGTGGAAATGGCGCGCTGGAAAACGCTGGCCCACGCGCTGCCGGCGTTTATCTTGCTGGGGCGCGTCGCCGAGCTTCCCGACGATCAGGTGCAGGCAGCCTGGTCCCGCGGCGATCGCGAATCCGTGATTGCGAAAGCGACCGCGGCTTCGAAGAAGAAAAAATAGGTTAACGCAAGCCGCGGCTTTTCAAATACGCGATCAGCTCCGCCGGATCGTCCGAGATGATCGCATCCACCTGGGCCGCAATCAGCTTGTCCCAATCCGCCGGGGAGTTGGCGGTCCACGGCACCACTTCGAGTCCGGCGGCGTGCGCGGCGCGGACTTTTTCCGGAGTCACCAGCTTATAGAACGGCGAAACGATGGTCGCGTCGGCTTCCTGTGCAATTTGGGTGAATGGACGATCATCACCCTCCCACAGCGCCACACGGCGAATCTCCGGCGCCAGTTTCTTCATGGCGTGAAGAGTGCGGAAATCGAAGGATTGAAGCATCACGCGGTCTTCGAGATGATGCTTGCGCACCACCTCGAGCACCAGCCGCGCGAATTCTTCCGGTGGCGGCGTACGCTCCGGGTGATCGGCAAAGCTTTTGGTTTCGATATTGAATTGAACCGAATTGCCGCGAGCCAGGTCGAACACTTCGTCGAGCGTCGGCATGCGAGTCCCCGGCACCGGCGTCTGTTTGGGAAACAGCGGGTTGTGAATCTTGCCGCAATCCCATTCGCTCACCTGGGCCAGGGTCAGCTCATGGATCATCGCCTTGAAATGCGGCCCGCTGCACACCGGAAGCTCCAGGTAAGGATCGTGCGAGACCACCAGCACGTTGTCTTTGGTCACCGCCATGTCCAGCTCGAGCACGTCGGCGCCGATGCCGATGGCGTATTCGAACGCGGGAAGCGTATTCTCCGGCCGCATCGCGCGTGCGCCGCGATGGCCGTGGACCAGGATTTTAGGGGCTGCGGGCATAAGAGCGGCACAAGCGAGCGCCAGCGTCAAAACGCGCATGGTCATTCATTCGTGCGGCGCAGCTCGCACTGGCAGCAGTCGCTGCACCGCAGGCATTTTTCGCAGCGATGATTCGGACACGCGTCCTTGGTGCAGTGTACGCAGATGTCCGTCGAAGGCTCGCCGCAGATGTTGCACGTGAAAGTCAAGGTTTCGGTCATTGGTTGTTCTTCTTCTGGGCTGCGGGTTTCGGAGCAGGCTGATGGCTCAGCACGGCCCGGCAGCGCTGGGCTTCCTTGTCGACGATCTGAAATTCCTGTTCCTTGGTCACCGCCAGATCCGTGATGTACTGGCGCAGCTTGTCGCGATTCGACGAATTTTCAGCCAGCACGCCAATCAGCAGGTCGCCCACTGCCGGGTTCTGATAATTCCGCACCCCGTCCACCAGCGAATTGAGCCGCGCCTCGATCGACTGAAGCCGGAAATACGTATCCAGCGCGAAGGTCAACCGCTCCGGCTGTTTTTCGAGCGATTTCGCCGAGTTCACCAGGTACCCCAACTCGTCCTCCGCGCCCTTCCACTGCGCGACGTAAGTCTGGGGGGCTCCTTTGGCAACCCATTCCTGCGGCGTGAGCTGATCGAGAATCGGTTTCAGACGCGCGGCCTGGTCGGACAGCGCGGCGACAGTCCTGGAGATGTCCCATTCTGCGGAAACACCCGCCGGACTCTGCGCGCGCAGGATGGAAATGAAGAGGAGCGGCAGGAGAGACTTCATAGCTCTTAAAGCTAGTGTCTCACGGACCGCGCTTTAGTTTTGGATGGCGCGCATCACGTCGAGTCCGGGCTCCGGTCCCAGCAGGAACCGCGCCATCGCCGTCCACACGACGCGCGTAATCTTGCGAACCCGGCTCTCCGCCGGATGTTGGTGCACCACGAACACACTCAAATTCCGGTCGCCCGAATCATCCGTAAAATGGCCCGCGGGCGGAGGCGGCGGAGGCGGCGGAGCAGTCGTGGTCGGCACGGGCGGCGGAGGCAGCTTATGGCCCGAATCGCCGGGGCCCGTCGGCCCCGCACTCCCTACTCTCGGAATCCGCGACTCCCACGTGCTGATGGCGTCCACGGCGGCGCGCATCACGCGCTTGGCGACGTTGCCTTTATCGATGCGGCTGGAGGCAATCGGCTCATTCCGGTACACGCGCAGCGGTCCATCGCTCGGCGTCAGCAGCTTGATGTTCCCGCGAGGCAGCAGGGCGTGTTGCACTTCCACCAGTCCTTCTTCCACTTCCACCGTCGTGGTCTCGTCTTCCTCTTCCACGGAAATGTCGAACGTCGTGCCGCGAACGGAAATCACCGCCGTCGGCGTCAGCACGCGATTGGGATTGGGACCGTACATGTGCTCGATGTGCACTTTCACCCGGCCCACCAGCACGTCCAGCAGGTCCCGCCAGTTCGGCGCGTTCTTGCGAAACACCACGCGCGAGTTCGGATACACATCGAAAGTCGAGCCGTCCGAGACCTGGAACTTCGCCTGCCCATCGGGGCCGGTAATGATCAACTGCTTGACCTGGATCTGGTCGCCGACGTTCAGCGCCCACGGAGTCGAGTCTTTCAGGACCGAGACTTGGCCCGTCAACTCCATGACTCTGGCGGCATACAGGCCCGAGTCGCTGGGTAGCGGCTGGCCCAAACACACTGCGGCCGTCGCTGCCAGAAGCAGTGACAACTTTGCCGTAGCGCGGGCCGCCTTGTGCCGCTCAGTGCCGGACATAATTCAAAACCTGCTCAAAAAAGACCTGTTAGAACGTCTCCTTTACGTATCGGAACTTGCTTCAAGACAGTCTAACACTAAAATTGCAGTGCAACTCACTGCCCGGGTAAATCTTACTAAGGTAGACCTAGGAGAATCAACAGTTTCTGAGCTGAACCACCGATAAAAGAGTATACAATGGTCTTGCGCTGTGTTGAATAACGCCACATCCCGCATCCTGATTGCCACAGTACTGTGGGCGCCGGGCCTTTTGGCGCAAGCTCCCGTCTTGCCTCAGGCGGACTGGAGACATGTCGGGAATTCGGCTATAAACCGGTCGCTGGCCGGCTTGGCGACCGGCCCCGTCGACCGTGTATGGTTCTCCTCCGGCGGCTCATTGCTCATTCACACAGCCTCGGGACGCGTCTTGGAGACCACCGACTTCGAAGCCTGGAAGCCCGCCTTGATTTCAATCCCGCCGGAACCGGTTGCGCCCGCGGTGCAGGTTCCGGAACAGGGCGCGCGAGTGCGGGCGCGTTCCGCGTCAGCGGCGGTGCTGTACGCCGTAGGGAAATTCGCCTACCGTTCCGAAAACGAAGGCGTGAGCTGGGATAATCTGACCGGCTTTCGAGGAACGTCGATTCTGGGCAGCGGTCTAAACGACCTGGCGGTTTCACCCTCCGACGACGACCAGATCGTAGCCGTAGGGGCGAACGGGGTGTTCCGCTCCATGGACGGCGGCAAATCGTGGAGCGGGTTGAATCAGAGTCTGCCGAATTTGCCGGCCGCGAAGCTGCTGAGCCTGCCCTCGGGAGACCGCGGCGTGAAGTTATCGCTTCCGGATGCAAGCGAGGTCGAATGGCAGCCCGGCCAGAAGATCGCCTGGGTTCCAGTGGACAATACGGAAGCCTCGAATGACCTGGAGGCGCGGCAGGTTCTTTCGAAACGCCTGAACAATCCGGTCACCAGCTTCGCGGCGGCCGGCGAGTACCTCTATGTGGGGCTGGCAGCCGGCGTCATCGACGTGTCCACCGACGGCGGCCAGAACTGGCGCCCCTGGCCGGTGAACGAAGCCGGGCCAGTGGAGCGGTTCTGGGTGGACCCGAACGATCCACGCGTGGCTCTGGCGGTATTCGGCGCGCGCCAGCATGACCCGTCGTCCACGGCGCCGCGAGTGCACGTCGTCAAAACGGAAAACGGCGGCGCGTTCTGGGACAACTTCACCGGCAACCTGCCCGACGTGGGGGTCCACGGCATCGCGGCCGACCGGTCGAGCGGCGCCCTTTACGCCGCTACCGACGCCGGCGTCTTCATGGCCTATGCCGACCTGGCCAACCTCGCGGCAGCTCCGCAGTGGCGCGCGCTTCCCGGACTTCCCGCTGCGGCCACGGACGTAATGCTCGATACCCAGGGGAACCAGTTGTGGGCCGCGGTGGACGGATACGGCGTCTATGCGACGCTGGCACCGCATCGATTGCGCGATCCGCGCGTGGTCAGCACCGCGGATCTGGTGGCGCGCGCGGCCGCTCCCGGTTCGCTGGTCAGCGTGCTGGGCGCGCGCGTGCAAGCGGCGCGCGCAGGCGACCTGCAAGTCCCCGTGCTGGGCTCGAATGAGAATGAGTCCCAGCTCCAGATTCCGTTCGAGGCGAATGGAACTTCGGTTTCGCTCGCCGTCGATCAAGCCGGCGGGCGCGTGACGCTGCCCGCGGTGGCGCTGGAAACGGCCGCACCCGCGATCTTCGTCGATCGCGACGGCTCGCCCGTGCTGTTGGACGGGGAAAGCGGGCTGATGCTGGATGCCATGAATCCGGCGCACTCTCGCGGCCGGGTTCAAATCATGGCCACCGGGCTCGGCCGTGTGAAGCCTGACTGGCCCACTGGCTTAGCGGGCCCTCAGGAAAATCCGCCGGAAGTGATGGCCACCGTAAAAGCCTACCTCGATCGCGAGCCCGTCGAAGTGACCCGCGCCGTGCTCGCGCCCTACATCGGCTTCTATCTGGTGGAGATCACCGTCCCCAAGATCGTCAATTACGGCCCCGCGGAGTTGTATCTCGAAGTCAACGGCCAGCCCAGCAATCCCGTGCGTGTGTACATCGAGCCTTGAGACCCCGCAGGGTGTATATTTACCCCGCAAGGTGTATATTTACGGTGATGCGATGGCTCACGGCGCTCTGCGCTCCCCTCTGCCTGCTGGCTCAAGACAAACCCACTGAAAAACTTGCGCCCTACTATCCCACGCCGCAGATCGTCGTTGAAAAAATGCTCCAGTTCGGCGGGCTCAAGGCCGGCGAAAAAATGTTCGACCTGGGCTCCGGCGACGGCCGCATCGTCATCATGGCCGCGCAGAAATTCAAGGCCAACGCCGTGGGCGTCGAGTTTGACGACGCCTTATTCAAGCAAAGCATGGAGAAGATCAAATCCCTGGGCCTCTCCGCCACCGCGACCATCATTCACGGCGACCTGCTAAAGCAGGATTATTCTTCCGCCGATCTTCTCACCGTCTACCTGCTGCCGATGTCGAACGA
>CAWJHI010000065.1:0-8679 GCA_963842485.1 Terriglobia bacterium
ATGTTTACTGTTTGCCTCGAGACGACGTATTGCTTGTTTTGGAAAATTTTTACGGAATATTACGCGGTTGTGACGCTCCGCGGGTATAATAGATTGTGGCTCGTGGTTGGGAAAGTAAATCCGTTCAAGAACAGATTGAATCAGCTCGAGCACGCGAAGGGCATGGCCGGGTCAATCTGACGCCGGAAGAACTCGAAATCGAACGGAAGCGCGACGGATTTCTACTCCAGCGGACGCGCGTGCTCACCCAGTTGCAAACCTGCGCCGACGGACGCTACAAGACAACCCTGGAGACCGGCTTGGCTTACCTGGAATCGCAGCTCGCCCAGCTTGGCTGGAACGCTACTCCCACTCAATCGTAGCCGGCGGCTTGTTCGTCAGATCGTAAAATACGCCTCCGACTCCGTCGATCCTCTTCAACTCTGCCGTCATGAGCTCAAGCAGCTCAGCGGGCATGCGCATAGCGCGAGCGGTCATGCCGTCCACCGAATCGATCGGCCTCAACACCACCGAATCCGGCCGTTCAGCCGTCCCAACGGGAATCAGCACCACCGGGAACTGCCAGATGCTTTCATCGAAGCCTGATGTTTGCGCCAGTCTTCGCACTACGGCATCGGCGCGGCGCAATCGGGCCAGTCGCTGCTCGGTCAGCCCAGCCGGCGTAACGCGCAGGTCCGCGATGGGCGCGGCGGTCCACACCGTGACGATCACGCGGTTGATGCCGGCCAGCCGATTCGTCAACCGGGCGGCTTCCTCCATCGATTCCGGAAACTCCGGCAGCGCCAGCACCGGCCGATACGTCCTCGCATCTCCCTGGACGCCTACGGACCGCACCTGCAGAATCCAGCCCTCCGGAATTTTCTCAGGCGCGGCTGAAACTTTCGAACAAAGACAGCGAATCGCCAGGCCCGGACCGGGAAAGGGATGCCGGTCCAGCAGCTCCGCGCCAAGCCCCAGTTTCCTGCCGATCGCGCGCACTTCGTCCTTATAGAAAGACGCCAGGGGCTCGACGATGCGTCCCGCGTCGATCAACGCCTGGATTCCCGCGACGCGATTGTGGTGGGTCTTGATCAGGTCCGCCTTCGCCGACCCGCCGGATTCGATGGTGTCCGGATAAATCGTGCCCTGGCCCAGAATCCAGTGGCCGTCCAGAAAGTGCTTGCCTTCGAAAATCTTTTCCTGGACCTCGACGAACTGCTGGCCGATGATGTGGCGCTTCGCTTCCGGATCGGTAACGCCCGCTAGCGCACCCAGGAACTGCCGCGCCGCTTCCACGACGCCGAACGAACTGGCTCCGAGCGCCGCGAAATTCGTGCGGACGAACTCGGTTTCGCCCTCCCGCATCAGGCCCGTGTCGACGTAGGTTCCGACCACGCGATCCGGTCCCAGCGCGCGCAGACACAACGTATAGGCTACGGTGGAGTCCACGCCGCCGCTCACGAAAAAGAAAATATTGCGATCGCCCGCCGCCGCTCGGATCTGATCTTCCACCGCCGCAATCTGGCCTGCCGGGTCCCAGTCGCGCTCACATCCGCAGACGCCGAAAACAAAATTGGAGAGAATCGTAGTCCCGCACGGCGTGTGCGCCACTTCGGGATGAAACTGGACCGCATACAATTTTCGCGCTGGCGCGGCAATGGCCGCGATCGGGCAGGTTTCGGTGCTTCCCAGCACGTCGAATCCTTCGGGAGCCTTCACCACCGTATCGAAGTGGCTCATCCAGACCGGCTGGCGTCCTTCGATTCCGCCTAAGATCGTATCGGCGGAAGTGATATCGAGCTGCGCGAATCCGTACTCCCCGTGCTCGCCTTTTTTGACCTGCCCGCCGAGCAGATGCGCCATCAATTGCTGGCCGTAGCAGATCCCCAGCACCGGTGCGCCCGAGGCGAGCAACGCCGGATCGATGGTAGGGCTGCCCGGGGCGTGGACGCTCGACGGACCGCCGGAGATGATCAGGCCTTTCCGGCCGGCGAGCACGGATGCCGGCGTTTCGCTAGGGACAACGTCGGCGTAGACGCCCAGGTTGCGCACCCTGCGGGCGATCAAATGGCAATACTGTCCCCCTGCGTCGAGGACGGTAATCTGAGGCTGCAAGATCTATTTTGACAGAACCGGAACCGAATTGCGCGCCGACGCGCGGTCCTGCTGATTCATGCGCTGGACCATCAGCTTCTTGGCGTTGTCCACCAGAGCCTTCGCTTTCGGCAGAGACTCGATCGCTTTCTGAATCTCGGCGTCCTGCTCGATGGCCACCTTCCTCGATTCGTCGTAGCTGAACGCCGTGATGTACAGCTCGCGCTTCAACTCCTGCTTGATCCAGTCGTGATTTGCCGTGAAATCGGCTTCCGTGAACTGAATGTTGTTCTTGCTCAGAAAGTCATGGAAGTCGGTCACCATCTTCTCATCGGGCGACCACCCCTTGGGCAGCTTGGTGTCCTGGCGCGCGCCGAAGAACTTGGCCGCGAAGTTGTACATCGTGTACTTCCGGATCAGCTCGATCTGGAATTTGTTGTATTTCGCGGCCGTATACTTTTCGTCCGGCGTGATGCCGCCGCCGCCGTACACCGTGCGCCCGCTATCGGTCATCTTCACGTCCTGAGTGTTTTTCTGGTCCAGGTTGGTGTGATAGTAGTAATCCAGGAACGAAATGTTGGAGTAATCGCGCTGGATCAGGCGGCCGCTGGGCGTATAGTAATGCGCCGTGGTCAAGGCAAGACCCGTATTCTCGCTCAACGGGTACACCTGCTGGACCAGACCCTTGCCGAACGTCGTTTCCCCGAAAATCCAAGCCCGGTCATGATCCTGGAGCGCGCCCGAAACAATCTCCGCCGCCGAAGCCGTATAACGGTTGACCACCACCACGATCGGATAATCCTTGCCGCCGTTGTCGCTCCGGGCCGAGTAGGTCTTATTCGGCTGCGCGCGTCCGCGAACGCTGACCACGGTTTCATTTCTCTTGAGAAAATGTCCGGCGACTTCGATGCCTTCATTCAGAAGACCGCCCGGATTCTCTCTCAAATCCAGCACCAGACCCTTTACGTCCTTCTCTCCAAGCTGCTTCAGCTTGTCTTCCAGCTCCTTGCTGGTGTTCTCATTGAACTGCTCGATGTGGATGTACGCGATTCCCGTCTTCAGCCAGAAGGAATCCGGCACGCTGAACCGCGGGATCTCGTCGCGCTTCAGGTTGAACGTCACCGGCTTGTCGCTGCCTTCGCGATTCACCACCACCTGTACCGGCGTTCCTTTGGGTCCCTTGAGCAGATCGGCCACTTCCGCGGTGCTCATGTTTTCGACCTTTTTGTCGTCCACCATGACGATCACATCGCCCGGCCGAAGCCCGGCCCGATACGCCGGCGTGCCTACGAAGGGCGCCACCACCACGATTTTGCTGTTGTGAAGCTGGATCGTCATCCCGACGCCGTAATAATGACCCTGCTGGTCATCCCGTAGCGCGTGATACTCTTTGGGGTCGAAAAAGTTGGAGTGCGGGTCGAGCTCGCGCAGCATGCCCGGGATCGCGCCTTTATAAATCGCCGTATCCGGCTTCACTTTTTCGGCGAAGTTCTGCTCCACCAGGTCGTAAACCCGGGTAAACGACCGGAAGCTCTGGCTGACCGGATCGTCCGGCACCGTAGCCGCTTTGACGCCTCCAGCGCTGAAAACGCCAGCAGCGAGAGAACACAGTGCAACCACCAGGGGGACAAGAATATAATTGCGTCGCCGTAACGGCATCCACACCTCCACCTGCAGCCAGTATATCAAGATCCGGGTAATTACCGGCGGCCGTTGCCCAACCGGGGGCGTTGCCGAACGTGGTTAGCCGATTCGCGCCCGGCGGGCCATGGTGCCTGGTTCTACCCGGGCGGGTTTGCGCTCGATGTCGCTCAGCCGCCGCGCCTGATCGCTCACGCAGACCAGGAACATCGGCTGGCGGGCGTTCTTCAGAATGTCGATGATGCGCTCGTGCTGATCTTCCAGGTAAATGGACTTTCCGTCCGTCACCAGGTGCAGGTGCGAGGACGCCTGCATCACCTCGGCCAGCCGCTTACCCATTTCCCGCTGCAGGAACCGCAGCACTCTGCGGATTTTTTGCAGCGAGAAGCCCTTGCGGCGCAACTCCGCAATCACCGTGATTTCGATGACCTCGGCCGGGAAATAGATGCGCCGATGCCCCTCATGCCGCGGGGAAACCACCTTGCGCTCGTCCCACCATTGCAGTTGCCGCAGGCTGACTCCGGCAACCATGGACACTTCGCTCGATGAGTAGGTTCGTTCCTGGATCTGGGCTTCGGGGCGGCTTTTCTTGGCTTTGAACATTACGGGTCACTTCCGTTTGAGTGATTTTCTGGCGACCTTTCGATTGTACTCGACTGGAGGGTAATGTCAAATGGGGTGCCGGCCGGCTGGAAAATACCCCTTGACCGCTTAGGGGAGCTGTGCTAGATTGCTTCCATAACATTCTTATGGGACTAAAAAATAACGAACTGCTTCCCGGCACGCTGGACCTGTTGATCCTCCAAGCCGTTGAAACCCGCCCGGCGCACGGCTACGCCATCATGGAGAGCATCTGGTCGCGCTCCGGCGAATTGTTTCGCGTGGAGGAGGGCGCCGTCTATCCCGCCTTGCACCGGCTCCAGCTGAAAGGCTGGCTGGCGGCCGAGTGGGGTGCGTCCGAGGCGAATCGAAAAGCCAAGTTTTACCGGCTGACGGCTGCGGGACGAAAGCAGCTTGCGGCGGAACGCGCGCACTGGCACAGGCTTGCGCTCGGAATGACCCGTATGCTCAAAACGTCTTGAGACAAGTGTCATGATCGCGAATCTGTTTCAGCGTCTTCGAAAGCGCCGGCCCGAACTCGAAACGGAGCTGGATGCGGAGCTTGCCCATCATCTGGAAATGAAGCAGCGCCAGTTGGAGCAGCAGGGCATCGGTCCGGAGGAAGCTCGCCTGGCCGCGCGCCGCTCGCTCGGAAACATGACGATGGTGAAAAATGACACGCGCGAACTGTGGCGCTTTTCTTATCTCGAATCGTTGTGGAACGATCTCGCCTACTCAATCCGCCTCCTCCGCAAGGACCGCGTGTTCACTTTCACCGCGCTTCTGACCCTGACCATCGGGATCGGCGCCAACGCGGCGATCTTCAGCTTGCTGAACGGACTCCTGTGGCGGCCGCTTCCGGTGGAGCATCCCGAGCAGCTTGTCCGACTCACAGTGACGAATCTTCCTCCCAGCTACCGGCAGTGGGAGAACGGCCGCGAGGTCAAACAGGACGAGCGCCGCCAGACCACTTTCGCGATGTATGAAGCCCTCGCGAAGCGGCAGCAGGTTTTCTCGGGGATGTTCGGCCTCGCCGGCGGCGGCGATATGCAGGTCGACTTGAATGGCGTCCCGCATCGCGAACGCGTGACGTGCGTCACAGGCACGATGTTTCCCGTTCTCGGGGTTCAAGCTGCAGCCGGGCGTCTGTTGACGGAGCTCGACGACGTGCCGGGTGCGCCGGCCACGGCAGTGATCAGCGATTCGCTCTGGACTCGCCTGTTCGCTCGCAGCCCGGCGGCCGTCGGGGCTCGCATCTCGATTGAAAGCGTGCCGTTCACCGTGGTTGGAGTCGCGCCGGCGGTGTTCAAGACGCTGAACGCGGGCGGGGAAACGGACACATGGGTCACCATCAGCGCGCTCGAATCGATTTATCCCCACGTCGACTGGCGAACTAATCGCGGCTTCTGGACCATCCAGCCAATGGCCCGCCTGCGGCCGGAAGTGACCATCGATCAGGCTAAACTGCACCTGGCCGCGATCGCGCCTGCCGTGTTACAAGACGCCATCGACCCGAAACTCTCCGGCAACGATGCGAAGTATTTTCTGGCGATGCAATTTGAGCCGCACGCCGCGCCGAACGGTCTCCCATGGGTCACCGAGTATTACAGCAGCACGCTTTGGATTCTACTGGCTGCCGTAGGCGCGGTGCTGCTGATCGCGGTGACGAACCTGACTAATCTGTTTCTGGCGCGTGCGACGGCGAGGCGGCACGAGATCGCACTGCGGCTTTCGCTCGGCGCACCGGCGTCGCCCATCCGGCGGCAATTGCTGCTGGAAAGCGCATTGATCGCGATCGCCGGCGCTGCCGCGGGGTTGGTTTGGGCTCACTGGCTGGTATCGGGATTCGAAGCCGCGGTATCCAGCAGCAGCGCTGCGATTCGGATCGACACTTCCATCGATTCGCGCATCTTTGCGTTTCTAGCGGCGGTGCTCGTGATGGTCGTGGTGGTTGCGGGATTGGTTCCGGCATTTTCGGCATCGCGCGTCGCACCGCAGGACGCGCTGAAGCAGCACTCGGGCGGATCGACGTCGCTTAGCTTTCGGCGCGGCCTTATCGTGCTTCAGACCGCGCTGTCGCTTACCCTGCTCGGAGGCGCGGGGCTGATGCTGGCGTCCCTGCGCGGATTGGTGGAACAAAACACGGGTTTTCAAGCGGAAAATTCAGCCTGGCTGTCGCCCGATCTCTATAACGCCGGCATCAGCCGCGAACGCGTTCCGCGAGCGTATATAAATCTTCTTTCGACCATTCGCCAGCAGCCGAACGTCGTCTCGGCCGCGTGGACCTCGTTCACTCCTTTCACCGGCGCTTTCTCGAACCAGAGCGTCGAAGTGCCGGGCCGTTCGGACCTGAGCGTGGATCAGCGCACCCTGTTTCGCCACGAAATCAGCGACGGTTATTTCGCCGCCGCGGGCATTCCGCTGCTGGTGGGAACCGACCTGCCTCCTGCCGGCTCCAGCCGCGTTGACGTTTGCCTGATCAGCGAGAACGCCGCCCGCAGATTTTTCGGATCGCCGCAGGAAGCCGTCGGCCAGCGCCTGAAACCCGGCCAGACGTGGCTCGAGATCATCGGCGTGGTGGGCGACGCGAAGTATCAGAACATCCGGGAAGCTCCGCCGCCCACCATCTACGTCCCCTACTGGACCGGCAAGGTCAATCCGGGTATGACCCTTGCCGTGCGTTATCGCGGGCCGTTCGAGGCAGTGTTCTCCTCGCTTCAGTTTTTATTTCAGAAGGAAGCCGGCCGCCTGCCCTACACACAGATTCACACCGTCCGCGGGAACATCAATCAGTCGCTGAGCCCGGAGCGTCTGCTCACCTGGCTGCTCGGCGGATTCTCCGGCTTCGCCGTTCTGATTTCCGTGATCGGTCTGTCAGGGCTCTTATCGTACTTCGTCGAACAGCGCCGCAAGGACCTGGGAATCCGCATGGCTCTCGGCGCGACACCGCGCCGTATCCGCCGCGAGATTCAGCTTCAGGGCCTCGCGTTAACCGGGGCAGGCCTGATCTTTGGAATGGTCCTGAGTTATGCGCTGCGCCGATCGCTGGACGCGTATCTCTACGGCGTCACTCCCACCAACCCGGCGATCTGGGCCGCCGGCATCGCTACGCTACTTCTAGCGGGCATCGCCGCTACCGCACTTCCCGCGTCGCGAGCCGCACGCGTCGATCCCGTGACGATGTTGCGCGAAGAGTAGGCTGCCTCCGCCGACGAACCACACAATCTCCACCTGCGCTCCCGCGCCCACCGCGGTCGACTCCCATTCCGCTTTTCTCACGATCGTGCGATCCAGCTCCACCGCCACTCGCGACGCATCGATCTCCAGGAAATCGAGCAGTCCCCTCACGTTCGAACCCTCCGGGACCACCCGCGGGTGGCCGTTCACGACAACTTCAATCGTTTTTGTTTCAGCGCTTTCCGTTTTGGGGTTTGACACGTCGTTTCCGTGCTCATTATATTCAATACTTACAGCTCACATTCGAAGATGCCTGAAACCTACCCGCAGTCCTATTTCCCTGTTCTGGTGCAAATGGCGATCGCGTTCGCTCTGGCCGCGGGTCTGGTCGGTCTGTCGTCGCTGCTCGGGAAGCGCGCCCGAAGCCCGCTCAAGGACACGCCCTATGAATCCGGCATGGCGCCGATCGGCAGCGCGCGCGAACGCTTCAGCGTCAAGTTTTACCTGGTCGGGATGATTTTCATCCTGTTCGATATCGAAGCGGTGTTCCTGTATCCCTGGGCTGTGGTCTACCGCGAGCTGAAGATGTTCGCCTTCGCCGAAATGTTCGTCTTCATCGCGCTGGTGATGATCGGATTCTTCTACGTCTGGAAGAAGGGCGCGCTCGATTGGTCGGCAGACAAGGATGACGGGAAATGAACCACCCAGCGATCCTCGAAACGCATGAAGCCTTTCACGAACAAACGCTGATCGCGGACCCGGCGCGCATCGTCCCTCTGATGCGGTATCTGAAGGACGATGAAAAGTTTCTGCGCTTGAGTGCCGTCACCGCGGTCGACTGGCATCCCGCGGAGCCGCGCTTCGAAGTGGTCTATCACCTCCATTCGATCGAACGCAATCAGCGCCTGCGCGTGAAGTGCCGCCTCCGCGGTGAGCATCCCGAGATCGAGTCGGTCTACAGCGTGTGGCGCGCAGCCGACTGGTATGAGCGCGAAGTTTTCGATATGTTCGGCATCGGGTTCCGCAATCATCCGCACCTGGTCCGCATCCTGATGCCGGTCGATTGGGAAGGCTACCCGCTGCGCAAGGATTATCCCGTGCACGGCTACAAGTACAGCTATCCGAATGAGTAGATCATGAGACGAATCAGCGACGAAGATCCCGTAGGAACGCTCGCGGCGCCGGTAG
>CAWJHI010000066.1:0-31739 GCA_963842485.1 Terriglobia bacterium
ACCGAGACCGGACGCGAGGCCAAGTTCTATCGCCTGACGAAAAAGGGTCGCGCGCAGCTTGAAACGGAAGCGGCGAGCTGGGACCGGTTGACGAAGGCCGTCAGCTTGATCCTCAGAACTGTCCGAGGGAGGCGCGAAATGAGCTGGTGGCATCGTTTCTTGCGAAGGGATCGGATGGAAGAGCGCCTTGACAAGGAATTGGTCTTCCACCTGGAGCAGCACACTGCCGAACTGATCGCGCGCGGGCACGATCCAGGAGAAGCGCGTCGGCTGGCCAGGCTTTCGCTCGGAGGACCGGAGCAGGTGAAGGAAAACTGCCGCGATGCGCGTGGCACACGTTGGGCTGAGGATCTGGTGCAGGATTTTCGCTACGCGCTCCGCACGCTGCGGCAAAGGCCGGGTTTTGCGGCGGTCGCCCTGCTTACGCTGGCTCTCGGAACCGGCGCGACTACTGTAATGTTCACCGTCATCAACGGCGTTCTGCTGAAGCCGCTGCCTTTTCTCGATCCCGGCCGGCTGGTTCGGGTGCAGGAACAGACGAATACGAGCACGATTTTCGGCAATCTATGGGCTTTTGCCTATCCCAATTATCTCGATTGCAAGCGCGAAAGCCGCTCCTTAGACCTGGCCGTGTGGCGGTTCGGAGGGGGCACGGTGAGCGCGCCCGGGGATGCCGCCTACGTCAACAGCCGCGAGATTTCGGCCGACTTGTTTCCGATGCTTGGCGTCAATCTGGTCCGCGGGCGCAACTTTCTGCCGGAAGAAGACGGGCCCGGCGCGAGACCGGTGGCGATCGTCAGCTATGGCATGTGGCAGCACCGTTTCGGCGGAAGCCAGCAAGCCATCGGCATGCAGGTGGTCTTCGATGAAAAGTCGTATACCGTGGTCGGAGTCACGCCGCCGGATTTCGGGATGACCGGGATCGATGTGTTCATGCCGATCGGCCAGAATACCGGGGCGTTCATGCAGAATCGCCAGTCGCACTTCGGTTTCGAGGTTTGGGCGCGACTGCGGCCCGGTGCGGCCCTGGGACAAGCGCAGGCGGAACTCGCTGTGATCGGCCGTCAATTGGCCGAGCAGTACCCAAAATCGAACAAGGGACGCACGTTCATCGCGGACCCGCTACGCCCCAATGTTGGGGATGTCCGGTCCACGCTATGGTTGCTCCTGGGCGCCGTTAGCCTCGTGCTGCTGATCGCATGCGCGAACATCGCCAGCCTGATGCTGGCGCGTGCGGTTTCCCGCGAGCGCGAGTTGAGTATGCGCGTCGCGCTGGGCGCGGGCCGGGGAAGGCTGGCGCGCCAGTGTCTGACTGAAAGCGCGGTGCTGGGCATCGCGGGAGGCGCGCTGGGGATTTTGTTGGCCGTCGCCGGTGTCCGGCCCTTCGTCGTGTTCTGGCCGGGCGGCCTGCCGCGCGCTGAGAGAGTCCAGCTCGATTGGCATGTGCTGCTGTTCGCGCTCGGCGTTTCCCTCGCCAGTGGCCTCTTGTTCGGACTCGCCCCGGCGCTGCGCGTCTCGGCGCGCGAGTTGGAACAGGCGCTGCGCGCCGGATCGCGCAACCTGGCGGGAAGCTCGCGCCGCTTGCACGGCGTGTTCGTCGTCTCCGAGATCGCTCTGGCGATGGTGCTGCTGGTTTGCGCCGGAATGCTGGGCCGCACCATGCTTCGGCTGTCTTCTCTCGACCCCGGGCTGAATGTCCACAACATACTGACCGCGCGCACCGCGCTCGCCGCCAGCACGCTCGCAAATCCTGGTCGAACGCGCGTGGCTTGGCAGGACATCCTGACGCGCGCGCAAAGCGTGCCGGGCGTCGAGGCGATTGCGATGGTCGATACCATTCCCATGCGCGAGGGCAGCAACCAAATTCCGTACTCGACGACGCCGGAACCGCCGCCCGCCAACGACCCGCCAACTGTTTTGGCGAACAGTGTGACGCCCGATTATCTAAAGGTCATGGGCATCAAGCTGCGGCGCGGGCGTTTCATCAATGACCAGGACCGCATGGGCAGTGAATCCGTGGCGGTGATCGATGAGGTTATGGCGCAGCAGGCATTTAGCGGAGAAGACCCGATCGGGAAGCACGTTTGGATTGGGATCGCCCCCGACCCTGTCACCGTGATCGGCGTCGTTGGCCACGTGCGGCAATGGGGACCCGCGGGCGACGATCAAGCCAAGGTGCGCGCGCAGCTCTATTATCCGTTCGCGCAGGTTCCCGACAATCTGGTGCGCCGTTGGTCCCAACTGATGTCGCTCGCGGTCCGCACCGGCATCGATCCGTTGAGTGTGGTCGAATCGCTGCGGCGCCAGGTGCGAGGAGCCACCGGCGATCAGGTGATCTATGAAATCAATACCATGGAGCAGCTCTCGAGCGCCGCTCTGGCCCGGCAGCGGTTTTTGCTGCTGTTGTTCGGCATTTTCGCAGGCTTGGCTTTGCTGCTCGCCTGCATCGGAATTTACGGCGTGCTGGCCTATCTGACCAGCCAGCGTGTGTCGGAGATCGGCGTGCGGATGGCGCTGGGGGCCAGTGCCGGCGACGTCCTGCGGATGATCCTGCGGCAGAGCCTCGCCATGATTTTCTCGGGCGTCGCCGTGGGCGTAACCGCGGCCCTGGTAGCGGCGCGCGTATTGGAGCGCCTGGTTGAAGGAATGCAGCCTACCGAGCCGGCCACCTTCGCGATCACGATCTTCGTCCTCACCGCGGCTGCCCTGGTCGCTAGTTTTCTACCGGCGCGCCGCGCCAGCCGAATCGACCCGATGCGGGCTCTCCGGCAGGAGTAAACCAGTTCGTGCAATGATGGGAAATGGGGTCACCCACATCGCTGCGTGGGCGCTTTTGGTGCCTGATCGCGGCAACCTTTCTTGGATTCCTCGGCTTCGGCACGGTCTTGCCGGCCCTCGCGCCTCATGTGCGCCACGACCTGGGAGGGTCGGACCGCGCGGTTGGCTTTGTTATCGGGACGTTCTCCGTGGTCGCATTGTGCAGCCGCCCGTTCGCGGGACGCCTGGCCGATCACAAGGGCCGCAAGCGCGCTTTCCTGACTGGGTTGTGCAGTTGCGCGCTCGCCGGAGGAGCATACCTGTTGCCGTGGGGCATAGGCGCCATGTACCTGGGGCGCGCCCTGCAGGGCGTCGGTGAAGCCTGCCTGTACACTGGTGCGGCAGCGTGGGCCGTTGAAGTGGCCGGGGTCCACCGCAGTGCGCGCGCGCTGGGTTATGTCAGCAGTGGCATCTGGGGCGGGATCGCCGCAGGACCGCTGATCGGCCAGATGCTCGGCTCCTTCAACCACGCCGCGCGCTTCCAGATTCTTGCGGCACTCACTGCGGCGGTGTTCCTAACGGGCGTGCCTGAGGATTACCAGCCATCGGATCACCGCGGCAGGCGCCGGTGGTTCCGTCATTCCCTGATTCCAGCCGGGATCGCAGTGGGATTCGTGAACGTACACTATCCGGTCATCACCGGCTTTCTGATCCTGTACCTTGCGCGCCACGGCAACGCCGGTCCAGCGGCGTTTTCGACATACGCCGGCTTCGTCCTGTTGTCCCGATTCTTCCTGGGGGGCTTGCCGGATCGCATCCATCCCCGAATCACGTTCTACACCGGCCTCGTGAGCATGGCTGCAGGCTTGGGGATTCTAGCCACCGGACCCGCTTGGATTGGAGCCGTGATCGGAGCAGCGCTTCTGGGGTTCGGATTCTCATTCCCATGGGCCTCGGTTGCGTCCACCGTGCTGCGCCGGACAGCCGACGGCGAGCGAGGGTCAGCCGTCAGCGTGCTTAGCGCCTTTTACGACCTGTTTGTCGGCATGAGCTCGTTTTCCGCGGGGCTCATCGCGAATACCTTCGGGTATGCAGCGACCTTCCTGATGGCCATCGCCGCCCTGGGCGCTGCCGGCATTGCGGGACGCTTCGTCTTCGCAAACAAAAGACCAGAGTTAGCTCCTTCCCGTGCTCCTGAGCTCGAACCTGCTTCAGGCCTATCGCGGGATCAGTAAAATCGATACTCTTGGCTCGACCACTTCCCGTCAATGCGCGTAATCTTGTGTCCGGCATAACCAAATCGTGAAGTTAATATCCGGCCGATTCCAGGCAAAGCACGCGTTCGCGGACTTCGAAGCAATCGTCGAAGCCCCCTCTTGCGATGACGGTCTGTGAGACAGCGTGATACTTCTGTCATGTACCGGCTTATGTTGGCGCCTCTCTGATTAGGCCGTTGGCGATATGCCGCCAGCGGTGTTTCGATGCAATACAGAGTGGCGTGTTGAAAAAACCGGCTCCATAATTCAAAATCGGCAGCCAGGTCATAGGAACAATCCAGCTTCCCACCGGCACGTTCCCATAACGAACGCCGAAAAAATGTTGATTCTTGCTGGATCGCCCCGTAGCTGTAGCCATTATTGACAGGAGTATACCGATTTTCAAAAAAGGCTTCTGCGGCATAGCCGGGAACCGTTCGGAATCGCACGAAAAGCCCGTCGGCATCGAATGCTCCTGGCGAGGCCGTGGTCAACCAGTCAACCTCAGGCAATTCGGTAAATACGGAAGCCACGGTTTCGAGCGTCCACGGAAAATAAATGTCATCGCTATTGAGCCATCCGAGAAGCTCGCCAGTGGACCGGGCGAAGCCTTTATTTACGGCATCATACTGCCCCTGATCGGGTTCGCTGGACCAAAAGGAAAGACGCTCCGAGTACTTCTGAATGACAGCAGCGCTTCCGTCAGTCGATGCACCATCCACAACGATGTACTCAAGATTAACGGCCTCACCTGCCAGAAGCACGCTTCGAATGGCTTGCTCCAGATAGCCGCCCGCATCGCGATTGGGCATCACGATCGAGATTTTAACCATAGCTCATCATCGCAGCGCCTACCAAAGCCTTAGCGCACCGGAACCGTGCAGGTGACCAGACAGCGAATTCCAAACGGATAAGGAACCACGCGCCGCAACGACGCCTCCAGCCGCATGATGCCGTGCGCGATCGGATTGCTGCTTGAGGACTGAATCTGCGCCGCTACCTTCTTGCGCTGCACATCGTCGCCGGCTGTCATGTTTTTCTGGTTTCGCTTCTTCACCAGGTAGAAGGCCGGATACAGGAAGCATCCCAGGAAACTTCGCTCCAGGATTTCAAAACCCGGCTTCGCCAAAAGGTCCAACACCGCCTTCATCGAATAGCGGCGGTGATGCAGTAGCTGCTGGTCATAGGTATCGTACAGATTGGGCCCGGCGGGAACCTCGATCACGGCGACACCTCCCGGTTTTAGAATTCGGTGGATCTGCTTGACTGCTGCCGCATCGTCTTCGATATGCTCCAGGACATTCAACAGCACCACCGCATCCGCGCTGTTTGATGGAAGCGGGCACTTGGTCAAATCGAACTGCAACAGTGGGATCCCAGGCAAGCTTCCGGCCAGTTTCTCCAGCGGTCCCCGGATATAGTCCGCTCCGATCAGGTGCATCTCGGGAAAGCGCGCGCGCAGGGCCTTCAGCATGTATCCCGACGAGCAGCCAATGTCGATCAAGCTTGCCCTCGGATCACGCACATATCTTTCCACCTGCCCGAGAGTATGGCGGCGCGAGGCTATGTCGATATAGTGATGCTCGCCGGCCAGCTCCTCATGAAATTCGGTGAGTTCGTCCGACCAGCCAGATGCGCCCACGTCATACGCCAACACCGGAACCTCGTTCCCGTCTACGACGAAACCGGCGCCCGTCCAGACTGGTGCGCTGGCTGCGCCGGGCGGGGGAGGCAAGGGAAATGAATGCATCAAGCCCAATTACCGGATCAGATGTGTATACAACGGCGTCTTTTCAAAGGTGTAGCTAACGCGGGGCGACTTGAGCTCGTAATCCTTCCCGGCAAAACGGATCCCCGTCACCCGAGAGACGTGGCCCGGTCCCGTCTGTTCAAGGACAATAAGATTTGCGGGTACCAGTCTTTCCCAGTGGGCCGGCAAGTCTGTCGTCGGAACGAACCACTTCAGGCCGTCTTTGTCTTCGCGCACTCCGTCTCGCCAGGTGGGAGGCAGACCTTCCCCTATCAGCATCCACGGCGGGACCGAATAAACACGCGGGGGCTCCCGCCATGATGAAGGAAATCGCAACAGCTCCGGGAGAATAATCGCGTCGCTCCAAGCGTTCGCCAGAACCGAATCGAAGTAGTTGTACTGCTGCTCATGTATGATCACGGTGCCCTCCTGTAGATCCGGACACGCCCGCATGACTTCAGACCAAAAAGTGCGTTCCACTTCCCAGGCGTAGGCAAATTCACGTTGGACGATGTCATGATAAGCAATCATTGAGCCGAGATAAAGGCTCAGCCCGATGAACGCAAGCGTACGCATCCCATAGGACTTTGACACAAGAGATATCAGCCAACTGAGTCCGCCTGCCAGCATGCTCCCTCCAAATGCTCCCGCGATATGAGCGGCGGAGGTTCGCCCCGTTATCTCCGTGGGTGGAAAATACGGATCTCGAAAGACCAGTCCGTACCCCAGTTCCAGAAAAAGCACCCCCAATGCGCACACCGAAGCGATTTGAACGAAAGGTCTAACACTGGACGGCTTTTCATCATCCGGCAGGAAATACCACGCCAGCAGAATCAGGAAAGCAGATACCAGCAGGACCGTCATCAATCCGTGATCCATGCGTTGCACCACGGTGGCAGTCCGCATCCCCGCGCTTTTTAAGCACGCCAGCGGACCGACCCACAGAGAGGTCAGAATTTTGCGGATCGTGTCAAAAATGTGGCCATCTAACTCCCGAACGCGCTCTTCGCCCTGGAACATACGGATAGGAATCACGACAATAATGATGCTGATTAACATTGCCGCATGCCGGGTTAACTGCTTCCAGAAGATTCGTCGTTGCGCGGGATACAGCAGTGGCAGACCAAAAAACGGCATAAAGAGCGTTTCGTACGTCAAAAAAGTACATGCAGCGAGTACATAACATAGCACCCACCGATTACTCCGATACGCTATGCATGCTCCCAAGAATGCGGCGACGGCGACCCGAATAGCCACTCCATGCAGGAATAGCTGCGTGGTATCGGCTGGATATGCGCAAAAGAACACGGCGCCCACAGCCGCATAACGGCTGGGAAGCCGGCTGCGAAGAACGATGTAACAAAGGATCGCACTCAGAGTCAGGATTGAGAATTCCACGGCCCAGAAAAATTGAAAGCCGCTCAACCGATAACTGAGAAAAGGGAGTGCGGAGATCAGCGTCCAGCCGATTGGCCTGCCTTGAGGCCACTTGGTGAAGTATACCGCGACACTGTTACCCAGCTCGCTCCATGTTTGTGTCATGGCTGGAGCGCCAAAATGAAAATCATCCTCATACAAGCCGTAGGATCGCCAATGCAAAAAGTGTGTTATGTAGCAGATGACTACGAAAAATGCCACCGCAATGAGAATTTCCCTCCGCGTCATCGAGCCTGATGCGGCGGAACCAGCAGCGCCGGACTCGGCATCGAAAACGGCTACTTCGTCCTTCTTAATCACCGGACGAGGACTAGGTTGCTTAAGCATGACCCTCACTTCCGGTCGCGTCGAACCTGTATACTTCTACCACCACTGTTTCCCCCGCTGTTGTAGCGAAGCGAAATGCCAGTTATACATGAAAACCAGATGCTTAGTGATCGTAGCGTTCAACACGGCCAGCACCACTACGAAAGCGAGACCACGATAGCGCGTACAGGTAGGCGAGCTGTCATAACAGCCGTGTAAGTCAAAGTGCTTATACAGGAACCGATACACATACGCAAGTCCTCCGCGGAGGGGTCCGTACCTCCGGATGATTCGGAACGCCTCGCGCGCGAACAAGTCTCCAGCGCGGCTGGTCTTATTGTCCGCGGAGAAATAATACCGCGCTAAAACCTGCTCCGCGCTCGCGATCGGAGCGGCGTTCTTTGCCATTTTGCACCACAGATCCCAATCGAAGGCCAGCTGAAACGTGGTATCTAGCGGAGCGCAGCGGCGGTGCAGTTGGGCACGCCAGAAGGTGCTTGGTTGTTCAATGAGGTTTTGAATGCAGATCTTCGACCAAGGATCGGAATGGGGATGGATGATGGCTCGGGTACCGTCCGCATAAACTCGTTCACACGCACCTAGAACCACTTCTCTTTCAGGATTCGAGTTAAGAATCTCCGCCACGTGGTGTAACGCGTCAGGTAACAACTCGTCATCCGCGCATAGCCATCCAAAAACATCGCCTGTCGCGCGAGCGAAGCCTTTATTTAATGCATCAGCCTGGCCGCGATCCTTTTCGATAATCACGATATCGAAGCTCGTGCGAAATCGTTCTATGATGTCCCGGGAAACATCAGTGCTCTCGGCGTCAACCAGGATCAGCTGGAGATTCGGATAGTCCTGCTGGGACAAAGAACGTAGCGCCCGTTCCAGGATAAGGCCGGAATTATAGTTCGGAATGACTATGGAAAACTTCAGCATTCTCCCTCGCGCCAGAAGAACGTTTCTGAAGCAGCCGCGCCTGGCGAAAATAACCAACATCCCAGTGCCATTCCACCAATCCCGCCCTAAACCCTTTTTCTTTCACGCGATGACGGCAACGAAGCACGAGTTCCCGCAGCGTGCCATAAAAACCGTAATGCGGTTGAGGCCGGCCCAGGATCATCTCGCCGATGACATGTCCCCGCGCGATCCCTTCGACTAACCGAGCGAGACGCCTCGCGCTGAGGCGAGTGCTCTTTATCATATGGGTCATCTTTAGCGACGGCTGGTAGGAACAGGAGTATCCGAGCCGATACGCCAAGCGCGCCAGAAGAGAATCTTCGCCGCCGATGAAACTCCCGCCTGCGCGCCCCAGGAGTCGCGCCATTGGATCGGTGTTCACCACTCTTACGAACTCCAGGCCTACATCCCGCCGGAAGGCCATGCCGGCTCCAATCGGTTCCCAATGACCCCAGCGGTCTTCATTTGACGTGATTGCCTCGGATCCGTAATCTCGCACTCCAAGGTACGGGAGAAGCTCTCGCTTCCAGGCGGGTATCGAGACCTCGCAAAGAAGCCGTGAAATTCCACCAAAGGCTCCGATTGTGGGAAAAAGCCCGGCGACGCGAACCGCCTTCTCAAGATAATCCGGATCGATGTAGTTATCATCGTCAAGGAATACGATCAGGTCACTGGCAGCAGCTTGGATGCCAGTACAACGGGTGAACGCAATTCCCTGCTGCGGTTCGCGCACGATTCGCAGGCGCAACCCGCGACTCCCCGACAAAGCGAATTCATCCAGTGGCGGGCTGGAATTGTTATCCACTACGACAACTTCAAACTCCGACTTCGGCAAGGTTTGATTCGCCAGCGAATCGAGCGCCCACTGGATTACATCCCGCTGGGGGTTGAACGTCGCGATTACGACGGAAACCTTCGTCATCTTCAAGTCCATCGGTTGCTGTCTGCGAGCATACTGGCGGAAGAAGCCAATACCAGGTCCATCTGCGCCAGGTTGTTATCGAAAGGCCGTCGCAACGTACCGGCAATGTCGAACAGATAAAAACCGCGCTCGGCGAAGAAAGCCACGATCTCGTGGACGCGCGGGCAGCCTCGCATAAATTCATACAGATTGACTTCGACTATGAACACTTCCGCGGATTGAAAAACTCGTTCACCGCCCTTCAGTACTTTCAGCTCGAAACCCTGCACGTCGATCTTCACCAGTTCGGGCTGAGCCAGCTTTCCGTCCGCTATCAGATGGTCCAAAGTCGTTACCGGGATTCGGCGCTGGCGATTGGGATCTTCCCCAGCCCACGAAAGTAGCGAACTTCCGTCGTGATCGGGAGTTACATTCATCACCAAATCACTGACTTCATCCCCGACCGCAGTTTGAAGATAGTGAAACCGCGTATCTGTTTCCGACAATCCCTTGAGATACTTCTCGTTTTCCGTGAGCGGATCGATCATATAATACTGCGCGCCAGGCCAGACTTGCGCCGCGCGGAGGCTCCACGATCCTTTCGCTGCTCCGACGTCGAGCACCACGTTCGGACGAAACTGTTTCCACGATAAATGCTGGAACGCGCGATCCATGTCGTCCGGCCCCGCATCCAGCGCGGGAGACGGATCCCCTTGGTCGAGCCAACCCGGCTTCAGAATCCGGACCATTCGGCCGAGACGTACATATCGCGATCCCACAAGCTCCTGAAGCCGCGACCGCGTTACGCGCAGGACCTCCTTAACGAAATCGATCCGCTGGTTCAAGGAATCTCGTTCCTGCCGAACTTCACCCAGCGTCATGCAAAGGCCGCTCATTTCGTGCGTGAAGTCGCTCGACTGGCGCATAGCGGATTCGGCCTGGCGGGTTGCGGATTCCGCTTGGTGGGTTGCGGATTCCGCCTGGTGGGTTGCGAATTCCGCCTGGTGGGTTGCGGATTCCGCTTGGTGGGTTGCGGATTCCGCCTGGCGGGTTGCGGCCTCAACGTGCTGCTGCGCTTCCTTTAGGAGCTTTTGTGCCTCCTCTGTTTGGCGTAACGCCAACTCACTACGATCGTTGGCTCGGTCTGCTCGCCAGTTAGCCTCGCCTACTCGCTGATAGGCGTCGTCCAGTTGGGTAAGCGTCTTTTCGAGCAGCACACCGGGACTGCCGGCTGCTTGCCATTGGTCGGCGAACTTATGCAGGCGCTCGCAAGCGCGACCTCGTTCTATAACCTCCGTAGCAATCCGCCGGCTCTCATGAGAGGCCGATTCGAGAATATGGGTGACAGCTCCGGGCTGCGCTACCGCAAAATAGTTGGCGTGCCAAACTGGGTTATCGAATTTAACAGGTTCAAGCTCTAACCCATCGGCATCAAAACGAAACAAGTGGTACCCGCTTGATTCGAGCGCCCGAAACAGTTCTAAGGTACTGCTGCCTGCTGCCTGCAAATTCAATTCGGTAAATTCGATGATCAGCAGAGGAAAATCTCGCGCACCGCCCGCATCGCAGATTCCCTTTAATACTTCAGTTTCGCTACCTTCGACGTCAATTTTCACCACGGCGGGAGCCGTAACTCCGAATTGGTTACAAATCTGACCGAGTGTGGCGGTCTCAAGTCGAATACCGTCAGCCGATGTATCTCGATTGAATAGGCTGCCGTATGCCGAGCGATCCGCAGCGCCCGGGTAAAACTTCATTTCCTGTCGTCGCGAGTACAAGGCGGTCTGCACAGAAGTGGCGCAGGTCACGCCATTGGCTTCTATATTTCGGTTCAGCAACTCAAGAATCGCGGGATTTGGCTCGACCGATATCACACGGCCGGTTGGACCGACACGCTTCCCCGCTAATACGGAATATAATCCCGCATGCGCGCCACAATCGATAAAGCGGTCGCCCGCGCGAAGGTAGAGGAAAAGGAAGCTCTGAATATCATATTCAAACCAGCCTTCTCTTAAGAATCGTAAAACGTCGTCCTTTTCGGGATAGCACAGCCATCCGACGTGGGGAACGTAAACCTCAGTCGTTTGTGGGAGCAGGCGAACTTCGGCATCCAAGGAGCTTTCTGAACTCGTGTTGTGGATCATGCTCCCCAAAACAAAAGGATCAATCGTAATTGTATTTCAATTCGGCAGTGAACGCAAAGAGAAACTGAGGTCCGGCGTCAAGCGTAACGGTGACGAAAATCGGGCCCAGGCGGCTAGAGCACCTTGACCCACAGCTCTCCTCGTGCCAGGCGAACCGCCGCCTCTGACCCCGCTGGCGCGTCCTCCGGCGATTTCACGATCTTCCCATCTCTCTCCACAATCGCGTAGCCGCGTTCGAGAATCTTCAGCGGGCTCAACTGCTTCAGATGGGCCTCCCTCGGACCCAGTTCCCCGCGAGCCGCGCTCAGCCGAAGCTTCATCGCCTGCACCGCCGAGGCCTCGCATGCTTCCAGGCGGCTCCGCGCACGCTGGAACCGAAGACGAACATCCAATTGCCGCAGTCGCAGTGCTGTTACATCCAGCGTCCTCCGGCGCGCATCTGCCCACGCGCGCCAGCGGTCCCGCAGAGCATAGTCCAGTTCGTCGACTCGCTGCATATGTTTGCCGATCCCACGATGCAGTCTGGCCCGGTCCACCGTCAGACGGTGCAATCGGCCAGCCAGCAGCGCGATACTGAGCCGCATCGCTTGCCGTAGTTTGATCTCCGCAGCCTCGATCCGGTCGTCGATGCTCTGCCGCGTACAAATGACCAGCTCCGCCGCGGCGGATGGTGTGGGCGCCCGAAGATCGGCGGCAAAATCGGCGATCGTGAAATCGGTTTCGTGTCCCACCGCCGAGATCACCGGGACCGTGCTCTCCGCAATCGCATATGCAACCCGTTCTTCGTTGAACGTCCACAAATCTTCGAGCGATCCTCCGCCGCGAGCGACAATCACCACTTCCGCCCACTCCGATTGGCTGAAGTATTCGATCCCGGCGGCCACCTGTTCCACCGATCCTTCGCCTTGCACCTGGGCCGGATAAATCCGCACGTGGATGCCTGGAAAACGCCGCTCCAGGATCTGCAGAATGTCGCGAATCGCCGCGCCCGTCGGCGAGGTAACGATTCCGATCCGCCGCGGCATTGCCGGAATCGGGCGTTTGCGCGATGCCTCAAAAAGTCCTGCGGCAGCCAGTTTTTTCTTCAGTTGCTCGAACGCGAGCTGAAGGGCGCCGTGACCTTGAGGTTCCATCGTTTCAACGATCAACTGCACTTCACCGCGCGCTTCGTAAAGATCGATGCGGCCGCGCGCAATCACCGCGATGCCGTCCTGCGGCTTGAATTTCAGGTATCGCGCGGTCATCTTGTAGCACACGCAGCGGAGCTGGGCCGCTTCGTCCTTCAGGGTGAAGTAATAATGACCGCTGGCGGGAATCCTGGTCCCCGAAATTTCGCCGGAAACCCAGATGTCGGAAAAATGTTCTACCAGCAAGCCGCGCATCGCCTGCGTCAGCTCGCTCACCGAAAAGAGATTAGGTTCGGCGCCCCAATCGAGCGCGATCTGCTCCACGCTTCAGTTTATCGCTCCCATTCAAATAATTGATTCGCGGTTCCCCCGCGCGATGGCTATCATGTATAAATGAGCCCTGTAGCGAAAACCCCTAAAGACGTCCTTGAATACGCCAAGAAACACGATGCGAAGCAGGTGGACCTGCGTTTTACCGACCTGCCCGGCCTGCAGCACCACGTCTCTTATCCGATGAGCGAGCTCGACGAGGGCTCCTTCGAGCAGGGGTTCGGAATGGACGGCTCCAGCATCCGTGGCTGGGCGGCGATCAACGAGAGCGACATGCTGCTCATCCCCGACCCCTCCACCGCCTGCATCGATCCGTTTTATGAAACCAGGACGTTGACCATGACTTGCGACGTGATCGATCCGATCACGCGCCAGCACTACGATCGCGACCCGCGCTGGATTGCGCAAAAAGCCGAGATGTATCTGAAAAACTCCGGCCTCGCCGACACCGCCTACTTTGGCGCCGAAGCCGAGTTCTTCATCTTCGACAACGTCCGCTTCGATCAGAACGCGCACTCCGGCTTCTACTTCATCGATGCCGAAGAAGGCCGCTGGAATTCGGGCCGCGAGACCAACAACCTCGGTTACCGGCCGCGCTACAAGGAAGGCTATTTCCCGGTCCCGCCCACCGATCATTATCAGGATCTGCGCGCCGAGATGGTGGAGACCATGATCAAGGTCGGGCTCCACATCGAATGCCATCATCATGAAGTCGCCACCGGCGGCCAATGCGAGATCGATCAGCGCTTCGACACGCTGGTTCGGTCGGCCGACAACATGATGCTGTACAAGTACGTGATTCGCAATGTCGCCTATCAGTACGGAAAGAGCGTTACGTTCATGCCGAAGCCCCTGTTCGGCGATAACGGCAGCGGCATGCACACGCACCAGAGCCTGTGGAAGGGCGGCAATCCGCTTTTCGCCGGCGACATGTACGCGGGCCTCAGCCAGATGGCTCTGTGGTACATCGGCGGCTTGCTGAAACACGCCCGCGCCCTGGCGGCGATCATTGCTCCCACCACCAACAGCTATAAGCGCCTGGTGCCCGGCTACGAAGCTCCCGTGAACCTGGCCTACTCGCGGCGCAATCGCTCCGCCGCCTGCCGCATCCCCATGTACTCGGCCAGCCCCAAAGCCAAGCGCGTCGAATTCCGGCCGCCCGATCCGGCGTCGAATCCCTACATGGCCTTCGCCTCGATGATGATGGCCGGCCTGGACGGCGTCATCAACAAGATCGATCCCGGCGAGCCGCTCGACAAAGACATCTACGATCTGTCGCCGGAGGAGATGAAGAGTGTTCCATCCATGCCGGCTTCGCTCGAAGAAGCGCTGACTTGCCTCGAAGACGATCACGCCTTCCTGCTTAAGGGCGACGTCTTCAGCGAAGAGTTGCTCGAAACCTTCATCGCCTACAAGCGCAAGAACGAATCCGACGCCGTTCGTCTGCGGCCTCACCCGTACGAGTTCGCGCTGTACTACGACATTTAAACCCGGCGTGAACTGCCGTCCGGCTGCGTCTGCCACTTCTCGCCGTACATATCGAGCCATTCGCCTTCCGGTTCTCCTTTTATGGAGTCGGAGCCGATCCGCAGTACGTTGCCGTCTAAGTCTTCAACCTGCATCTCCAGCGCCCATGGATAGTTGGTCGGCGGATGGCGGATCTTCGCCCCTCTCGCGCGCAGCTCTTCGCACAGCCCGGCGCAATCCTCCACGCCGATCCAGACCCATGTGCCGAGATGCCCCTGGTCGCCTTCGCACAGGAAGATGCCGCAACGGTCCCGCGACACCGACACGAAATACGGATATTCCCAATGGACCTTGAACCCCAGTGCATTTACATAATAGTCGCGGATGGCGGCCGCGCTGGCCACGCGCAAAACGGGGGTTATCCCGCCAAATCTATTCATTCGGCGCCTCCGCTACGATGGTATCGAAAGTGTCCGCGTCCCTTGTACAGATCAGCGTCTCTCGCGGCGGCGTTCCCAAGCGCCCTATCCCGGAAGGCGAGGTCATGCCGCTCGGCATCGCGGGCGACGTACAAGCTCATCCGCAGATTCACGGCGGCCCGGAGCAGGCCCTGTTGATCGTCACCGCCGAAGGGATCGACGAGCTGATCGCCCAAGGCTTCCCGCTTTTTTTCGGCGCGCTCGGCGAAAATCTTACTACGCGCGGGCTCGACCGTCGCGAGCTGCGAATCGGCCAGCGCTACCGCGTGGGCGACGTGGTCATCGAGCTGACCAAGGTGCGCGGACCCTGCGACACCCTCAACGTTTACGGCCCGGGGATTCAGAAAGCGGTGTATGACCAGCAGGTGAAGTCCGGCGATGCCTCTTCGCCCCGTTGGGGACTGAGCGGCTTCTACGCCCGCGTGGTTCGGACCGGCACGATTTGGCCCGGCGCGCCCATTCAGCTCCTCGACCAACTCGCCTGACATGCAGCGCCTGCTTCAGCTGGAATTCGAGGACCGCCCGCGCGCCGCTCGCGAAATCGCGGGGCTCTCCCAGGGCCTCCCGGCTGAGCTGCTGGATCGCTTCGATCTGCTGCTTGCATCCTGCGCCGCGCCCGAGCAAGCCCTGCACTACTTCGCCCGTTTTCCCGCGCCCGCTGGTCACCCCGGAAAACCTGCGCCATCTGGCCGCCGTCTTCGCCCATAGCCATTTTCTCTCGGAGGATCTGATCCAACATCCGGATTGGATCGGCGAAATCCAAGATCTCGATCGCGTGCTTGAACCAGGACAGTTCCACGCTCGCCTGGAAGCCATCCTGGCGCGCGGATCGCCCAGCCCCATCGAACTGGCCATGTTCCGGCGCCGTCAGCTTCTGCGCATCCTGGTGCGCGACGTCCTCGGCTTTGGCACACTGTCCGAAATCACCGCCGAACTTTCTGCTCTCGCCGATGCGATCGTCGAAACCGCGTATGAACGCATCCGGCAGGATCTGGTGTCGCGCTTCGGCGCCCCATCCGGCGAATTTTCGGTGATCGCGCTTGGCAAGCTCGGCGGCGGCGAGCTCAACTACAGCTCCGATATCGACCTGATGTTCCTATACTCAGCCAACGGCGAAACCGCGGGGCCGCAGCGAATCACCAACAAGGAATTTTTCATTCAGGCCGCGAATCAACTCACTGCGCTTCTGTCCGCCTACACCGCCGAAGGATTGTGTTATCGCGTCGACCTGCGCCTCCGTCCCGATGGAAGCCTCGGCGAGGTCTGCCTTTCCCTCGACGGCGCCCGGCAGTATTACCAGAAGCGCGCCCGGGACTGGGAATTGCAGATGCTCATCAAGGCTCGTGTCGCCGCCGGCGATCGCGCCACCGGGCGCGCTCTGCTCGAATCCGTGGAACCGCGAATTTATTCGACCACGCTCGATTTCTCCGCGATCGAGGCGCTTTCCGCCACCCGCGAACGCATCAACGAAAAACTGGCCGCCAAGCAACGTCCTCCCGATCGGATCGACGTGAAACTGGAGCGCGGCGGAATCCGCGATATCGAGTTCGTCGTGCAGTGCTTGCAGCGCCTCCACGGCGGCGCCGAGCCCTGGGTCCGCCAGGGCGGTACCCTGCTCGGGCTGGCCCGGCTTCAGGATAAAGGATTCTTGTCCGGCGCCGAATACGGGCAGCTCGCCTCGGCGTATCAGTTTCTCCGTCACGTCGAACATCGCTTGCAATTGGTCGACGACCGGCAGACCCACACCCTCCCTTCTAACGCGGCCGACCTGGAACTTCTTGCCCGGCGCATGCCCGGCGGGGGCAACGCGGATTCGCTGCTGGCGGAGACCCGCCGGCACTTCGACCAGGTGATCGAGATCTACGAACGCGTGGTGCACTCGCGCATCACCGCCGCCGACGCGGCGCCGCAATCCTCCAGCAACGTCGTCCGCGCGCTCGATCAGCGGGCGCCCGCGCTTTCCGCCGCGCTCACCCGCGCCGATCTGCGCCGCGGATCGCAGGCCTTCGAGCACTTCCTCGAACGCCTTTCAGCCGAGCGTCTGGAGGCGCTCGATACGGATCCTGCCGCCACCGCTTCGACGTTCGACCTGTTCGAGCACAGCCCCTATTTCGCGGAAGAACTGATCCGCACGCCGGAGCTGGTGGATGAAATCGGCAAGCCGCCGGGCGTTGAGACCGCGCCGCGGGATATCGTCGAGCTCCGCCGCTGGTTTCGCCGGGAAATGCTGCGGATTCAATCGAAGAGCATCTGCGATTCCCACCCGATCTTCGATACGCTGGCTGAAACCTCGGAGCTCGCCGACACCGTCATTGCGCGTGCCTACGAGATCGCAATCGCGGAAGCGCACACCTCGCAGCCGCCGCGGGACCCGTCTTATCAGCCCTCCAACCAGATGTTTATCGTCTCGCTGGGCCGTTTAGGCATGCGCGAATTCGACCTCGCTTCCGATGCCGACCTGATTTTCGTACTCGCCGATTCCGACAGCGCCGAGATGCGGTTTTGGACGCGTGTAGCCGAGCGGCTGGTCGATCTGGTCACCGCCTACACCGGCGGCGGCGTCCTGTTCGCCGTCGACACGCGCCTGCGCCCCAACGGCCGTGGCGGCCCTCTGGTGCAGACCGAAAGCGCCTTCAAGGACTACTTCGGACGCGTGGCCGAGGCCTGGGAAGGTATCAC
The DNA here is from genome assembly GCA_963842485.1 of Terriglobia bacterium. Lineage (GTDB taxonomy): Bacteria > Acidobacteriota > Terriglobia > Bryobacterales > Bryobacteraceae > Palsa-187. Next base: position 17,597 of record CAWJHI010000066.1, read on the forward strand.
CTACATGAAATCCCGCGCCGTCGCCGGCGATACGGCGCGTGCGGATTCGTTCCTGCATCTTCTCCAGGAGGTCGACTGGCGGCGCTACGGTCAAAGCGGCCGTTCCAAGATGGATCTGCGCCAAATGCGGATGCGCCTCGAAAAAGAGCAAGGCGCGTCGCATCCTTTGAAGGCCGGCCGCGGCGGGTATTACGACATCGATTTCCTGCTGATGTATCTGCGCCTCAAGAGCGCCGGCATTTTCTTCAAAGTCTTGAATACGCCCGAGCGAATCGAGGTCCTGGAAAGCATGGGGCATCTGGACCGCGCCGAAGCGCAGTTCCTCAGCGACGCCGCCACGTTTTATCGCGCCCTGGATCACGGCCTGCGCGTGCTTTCCGGTCACGCCGAAGGCAAACTGCCATCAGCCGAAGCGCAACTTGAGATCCTGGCCACGTTGGTTTCGCGCTGGACCCCCGTCCCGCTCAAGGATCTGCCTGAAATCCGCACCCGCACGCGCGCCGTGTTCGACAGCTTATTCAGCTAGGAGCTTGTGGAGCACGGCACAGTGCGCATTTTGCCCCGCCCGAATCATATGGTTCGAGATCAGCGACGCCCTACACGTTACAACCGCCGCTTTTCATGTCCAATCACGGCACAGTGTGCAAAAAGGGGGACTGGCTCGAATTTCGCCGCTTTTGCGAAAGTTCGTACCTGTACCCCTTTTTGCCCCGTCCGAATCATATGGTTCGAGATCAGCGACGCCCTACACGTTACAACCGCCGCTTTTCATGTCCAATCGCGGCACAGTGTGCGAAAAGGGGGACTGGCTCGAATTTCGCCGCTTTTGCGAAAGTTCGTGCCTGTACCCCTTTTTGCCCCGTCCGAATCATATGATTCGAGATCAGCGACGCCCTGCACGTTACAACCGCCGCTTTTCATGTCCAATCTCGGCACAGTGTGCAAAAAGGGGGACTGGCTCGAATTTCGCCGCTTTTGCGAAAGTTCGTGCCTTCACCCCTTTTTGCCCCGTCCGAATCATAAGCTTTGAGATCAGCGACGCACTACGCGAGGAGTGAAAAAGGGGACCGACCTTCTCCCGATCGGACGGATTCGTCCATATTTGTTTGGCAACTTGGCTAAGCCGCTGACCGAACAGATGTCCGATACTGAGCCGCGACCCCGAGCGAGATATGGTAAACTATTCAAAAGAAACAGGAGCTTTTTGACGATGGCGAAAGTGTGTGAAGTTTGTGGCCGCGGTCCCCAGTTTGGCAATCGCATCAGCCATGCCAACAACATGACCAAACGGCGCTGGAATATCAACCTGCAAGAGGTTCGCGCGATGGTCAAAGGCGCATCCAAGCGCATCCGCGTCTGCACGTCCTGCATTAAGAACGGAAAAGTCCAGAAGGCCGCCTAGGCGCTCGTTGAAAAGTGGGACAGCGACTAATCTGTCCCCAGCTGCAAACCTCTGATTTCGCGCAAGCCGCGTGGCCGTGGACAGAGCGGTCTGTCCCACTTTTCATTTCCACGTGATTTTTACCGGCTCCCCGCGTTCGCACGCGATGGTGTCAGTTACGCCGGAAGAGATTCCCGCGCACGCATTTGAAATCGCCGTGTGCAGGGCGAATTCCTTAGTCGATCCAGCGGCGATGCGGCATTCCGTCCTCCCGTTGAACTGCATGCAGGCTTCCACGCGAATCTTTGCCAGATTCATGCTCGAGTAAACGATCACCGCCAGGACCACCGCGATAAACACGATCCCGATCACAACCGGCTTTTTCATCCTGGTACCGCCGCGAATTCAGTGAAGAACCCGCCCATGTTTCGAAATTTTTGATAGCGCTCCTCGATGAGTTGCTGCGGCGATAGTCCCGCCAGCTCGCGCAAGCCTTCCCGCAGTGCAAAGCCCAGCGTTTCGGCGGCGTTGTCGGGATCGGAATGCGCGCCTTCCCCTGGTTCTGGAATAATCGCGTCGATCAGGCCCAGGTCGAGCAGGTCCGGCGCGGTCAGCTTCAGCGCAGCGGCCGCCTGCGGAGCTTTCCCCGAATCGCGATAGATAATCGCGGCGCAGCTTTCCGGAGAAATCACGCTGTACACGGCGTTTTCGAGCATGTAAACCCGATTGCCCACTCCCAGCGCCAGCGCTCCTCCACTTCCACCCTCCCCAATCACGACCACGATCACCGGCACGCCGAGCCTCGACATCTCGCGCAGGTTCTGGGCGATCGCCCGGCCTTGCCCGCGCTCCTCGGCGTCCTTCCCGTGGTAGGCGCCGGGAGTATCCACCAGCGTGACAATCGGCCGCGAAAACTTGGCGGCCATCTCCATCAGTCGCATGGCTTTGCGGTAACCTTCCGGATGCGGCATCCCGAAGTTGCGAAACACGTTTTGCTTGGTATTGCGGCCTTTCTGCTGCGCCACAACCATGATCGGACGCCCGTCGAACCAGGCAAAGCCGCCGACAATCGAATGGTCGTCCGAAAAAGCCCGATCGCCATGCAGCTCATGAAAATTCGTGAACAGACGCTGGATGTAATCGAGCGCGTGCGGCCGCTTGGGATGACGCGCCAGTTGCACGCGAGCCCAACTCGGATTCGAAGGCGGAGGGGTCTGTGAATCGGGCATCAATGCAGCGGCTTGCCTCAGCCGGCCATAACTTCCAGCGCTTCAGCCCCGCAGATGCGGGCCACCTCGGCGCAAAACTCCTTGTCCGGCCGGACTCTTGCCGCTACGTCCAGGATAACCGAGAAGTCCCTCGACTTTTCCAGCCGCAGCCGGACCTCGGTCTCTCCCGGCTTCCGGTCGAACAGGCTGCGCAGAGAAGCGGCGCGATCCGATTCGCCCGCGCCGTTCACCGGGACGCGAATCGAGATCAGCGACGGCAGGCTTACGCGCGCCACATCCAGCGGGACGATGTCCTGCACCGAAATCTTCGGCGGAGCGTTCTCCTCCGGCAGTACCAGCCCGCGAACCAGCACGGCCTTGTCCTCGGCCAGCGACGGCAGCAGCCGCTCATATTGCGTCGAGAACACCATCGCTTCCGCCGCGCCCTCCAGATCCTCAATCTGCATCGACGCCCACAGCTTGCCTTCCTTGCTGCGGCGCCGCTGGACCCCGGTCAGGATTCCGCACAGCGCGACTTCGGTATTCTTCGCGAGCCCTTCCATCTGCCCGGTGGTGTGCGTCGCGAGCTCCTTCACCTTGTCCATGTATTGATCGAGCGGATGACCCGGTAATGTAAAACCCGAGCGTCTCTTTTTCGCCGGTGAGTTTCTCCTGCCCGCTCCAATCGTTCACCTTAGGCAGCGGATGGTCCGCCGCGGCCTGCTCCTCCATCAAAGTGGCGAACAAGCCGGATTGACCGCTCTCCCGATCCTTCCACGCGCGCGTCCCCGGTTTCCATGGCGCTGTCGATGATCGCGAACAACTGCGCGCGCGTTCCTTCCAGCGAATCCATCGCGCCGGCCTTGATGAAACTCTCGACCATGCGGCGGTTGACCGCGCCCAAGTCGACGCGCTCGCAAAATTCGTAGAGCGATCCGAACCGGCCGCGTTCCTCGCGAGCCTTGACGATCGAATCCACTGCCGACGATCCTACGTTCTTGATCGCTCCCAGACCAAACCGGATGCCGGTTTCCGTTTCGTTCTCCACCGGCGTGAAGTTGAAATCGGACGAATTCACGTCCGGCGCCAGGACGCGAATGCCCATCTCGCGGCACTCGTTGATGTACTTCACCACCTGCGCGGTGTTCCCCGCCTGCGACGTCAGCAGCGCGGACATGAACTCCAGCGGGTAATGCGTTTTTAGATACGCCGTCACGAACGCCAGGTAAGCGTAAGCCGCCGAGTGAGCTTTCGGGAAGCCATACCCCGCGAACTTTTCCATTAAATCGAAGATCTTTTCGATTTTTCGCGGCGGATGATTCCTGGCCTTCGCCCCTTCGATGAAACGGGAGCGCTGCTTGGCCATTTCTTCGGGCTTCTTCTTGCCCATCGCGCGCCGCAGCAGGTCGGCCTCGCCCAGCGAATATCCCGCCAGGCGATTGGCGATGCGCGTGACCTGCTCCTGGTAGACCATCACCCCATAGGTCTCCTCCAGGATTTCCTTCATCTCCGGCAGATCGTAGACCACTTCGCGGCGCCCATGTTTGCGTTCGACGAAATCATCGATCATGCCCATCGGACCGGGCCGGTACAGCGCGTTCAGCGCGACCAGATCCTCAATCCGGTCCGGCTGATAGCGACGCAGAATGTCGCGCATGCCAGGCGATTCAAACTGGAACACGCCGCTGGTGTAGCCCTTGCAAAAAACCGCCTCATAGGTTTTCTTGTCATCCAGCGGCAAATCCTCGATCGCCACTTTCACGCCACGATGGCGCTCCATCAGCTTCAGCGCATCGTCGATGATGGTCAGCGTCGTGAGCCCCAGAAAATCCATCTTCAGCAGCGACAGTTTTTCGAGACCCACCATGTCGTACTGCGTGACAATTTCGTCTTTGTTCGTCTTATACAGCGGAACCAGTTGCCGAAGCGGCAAGGGCGAGATCACCACGCCCGCGGCATGCACCGAAGCGTTGCGGGACATGCCTTCCAGACGCTCCGCGATTTCAAGAACTTCCTTGACGCGAGGCTCCTTTCGAGCCAGCTCATCAAGCTGCGGCTCTACCTTGCGAGCGTCCTTGATCTTGATGTTCAGCGGCATGGTCGGGATCAGCTTGGTGATCCGGTCCACATCGGCGAAGCTGATATCCAGCGCCCGGCCGACGTCCTTGATCGCCGCCCGCGCGCCCAGCGTTCCGAACGTGATGATCTGGGCCACTTGCTCGCGGCCGTATTTTTCCGTGACGTACTGAATCACCTCGCCGCGCCCGCGGGTGCAGAAATCGATGTCGATATCGGGCATGCTGACGCGTTCCGGATTCAGGAAACGCTCGAACAGCAGCTCATAGTGCAGCGGATCGAGATCCGTGATGGACATCGAGTAGCTGACCAGCGATCCGGCCGCCGATCCTCGCCCGGGCCCCACCGGAATCCCCTTCTGCTTCGCGAATCGGATGAAATCCCAGACGATCAGAAAATAACCCGAGTACTTCATCTGCTGGATGGTTCGAATTTCGCGATCCAGGCGCTCCACGTATTCGGGAAGCGCATGTTTCAACTTGCCTTGCGCGTACAGCGCCTCCAGCCTCGGCCGGCGCGCTTCGAAACCCTGCCGCGCGACATATTCGAAATAGCTGTCGGCGTTATGTTCCGGCGGAACATCGAATTTAGGAAACGGCTCCGTCACCGGATCCAGCTTCAACTGGCACCGTTGGGCGATGTCCCATGTCCGGTCGAGCGCATGCTCCACTTCGCTGAACAGCGCCATCATTTCTTCGCGCCGTTTCAGGTGGAACACGGGATTCTCGAAGCGCATCCGGTTCGGATCCGACATGGTCTTGCCGGTCTGGATACACAGCATCACTTCGTGCGCCCTGGCGTCGTCCTGGCGCAGATAATGCGAATCGTTGGTCACCACCAGCGGAATCCCCGTGTCCGCCGCCAGCCGGTTCACCAGCGGCAAGACGCGCTTATCCGGCTCGAGCCCGTGATCCTGCAGCTCCAGAAAAAAATTCTTCGGGCCGAACAGGTCCGTGTACTCGTAAGCGATCCGCTTGGCGTCCTCATACCGGTCCGCCAGCAGAGTCTCGTTGATATCGCCTCGCAGGCACGCCGAAAGCGCGATCAGCCCCTTCGAATGGCGCGAAAGCAGGTCTTTATCGATACGCGGCTTGTAGTAGAAGCCATCCAGATAGCCCGTGGAAACCAGCTGGATCAGGTTCTGGTAGCCCTCCTGGTTTTCGCACAGCAGCACCAGGTGGTTGTACCGGTTCGATTCGGTATTGACCTTGTGACCCTGCTGCGCGACGTACACCTCGCACCCGATCACCGGGTGAACGCCCTTCTCTTTGGCTTTGCTGTAAAACTCGACCGCGCCGAACAGGTTCCCGTGGTCCGTCATGGCGACCGCGGGCATGTCCTGCTCCACCGCCAGATCCATCAACTGGGTAATCTCGCACGCCCCGTCGAGCAGAGAGTAATCGGTATGACAATGCAGGTGAACAAATGGCGCGGGCATCGCGGTATTCCAAAACCCGGGGGAGAACTCTAGTATAGCGGGACCATCCCAGGACACCAACACATTTCCGGGTAACCTTTTTCCGAATCTCCTGTATTCAATCCGAAAGAGCCTTCGCCGATGTTTTCCGATCTTCGCTTCGCTCTGCGGCAATTGGCCGGAAGTAAAGCTTTCACGCTTACCGCGATCCTCACGCTCGGCCTGGGGATCGGGGGAAACACGGCGATCTTCACGCTGGTGGACGCTGTGATGCTCAAATCGCTGCCCGTAGCCGACCCGGCGCGCCTCTATCGCTTAGGCGATTCCGACAACTGCTGCGTGATCGGCGGCTATCAGGGCGACTTCTCTATCTTTTCTTACGGGCTCTACCAGTATTTGAACAGCCGTGTTCCGGAGTTTGAGCAGTTGGCCGCGTTTCAGGCGGGAATCCGGCCCGTGGGTGTTCGCCGGCCCGGAACCAACCAGGCTCCCGAGCCGTTCGGCGATCAGTTCGTATCCGGGAACTATTTCCTGATGTTCGGCATCCGTCCCTTTATCGGCCGCCTGCTTTCGCCCGCGGACGACTCCCGCACCGCGCCGCCGGTTGCCGTGATGAGCTATCGGGCCTGGGAACGGCACTACGGCGCGGATCCCGCCGTGGTCGGGTCCACCTTCATTGTCGATGGAGCGCCGTTTACCATCGCGGGCATCGCGCCACCCGGTTTTTTCGGCGACACGCTGCGTCCCGATCCGCCGGATTTCTGGCTGCCGCTGGCCGCCGAGCCCGCTGTGAACCGCCAGAACTCGCTTCTCGACCGCAAAGACGAACACTGGCTGTACCTCATCGGCCGCCTCAAGCCGGGCGCGGCAATTGAAACCCTGGAGCCGCGCGTGAACGTCGAGCTCAAGCGATGGCTCGCCGAAAATCAACCGCCCGCCAACCCGCGCCAGCAAGCCGCGTTCGATCGCCAGTATTTGAAGGTCGCGCCCGCGGGCGGCGGCGTCGCCCTGATGAAGGAGAACTCCGAGCGCGATTTGAAGCTGCTGATGTCCATCACCGGATTGGTGCTGCTGATCGCTTGCGCCAACCTCGCGAATCTTCAGCTCGCGCGCGGAGTCGCCAACCGGGCTCAGACGTTGATCCGCGTGGCGTTGGGCGCGCCGCGCTGGCGGCTGGTCCGGCAAACGCTGACCGAGAGCCTCGCCTTGGCGGTAATGGGAGGCGCGGTTGGCGTCCTGGCCGGTGCCAACTTCAGCGGATTTCTGATGAACCTGGCGTTCAACGACTCGAAATTTGTGCCCATTGAAACCACTCCCTCCCTGCCGGTGATGGGATTCGCGCTGCTGCTTTCGCTCGCCACCGGAATCCTGTTCGGGGTGATGCCGGCCTGGTCTGCATCGCGAATCGATCCGGCCGATGCCCTCCGCGGCGCGGGACGATCCGGCGCGGGCCGCGAGACCGGATTTCAACGGTCGCTGATCGTCTTCCAATCCGCCCTTTCGCTGGTCCTGCTGGTAGCGGCCGGGCTCATGGTGGACACGCTCCGCAACCTGACCAACCAGCAGTTCGGGTTTCACTCCGAGGGCCGCGTGGTGGTGAACGTAAACGCCTCGTTCGGCGGCTATGCCCCGGAGAAAATGGCCCAGGAATACCACGAGATCGAGCGCCAGATGCGCCAGATTGCGGGCGTGCGCGGTGTGGGGCTCTCGCTGTACAGTCCCATGGAAGGCAACAACTGGGAGTCGGGAATCGCGATTGAGGACCATCCCGCGCCCGCGGGCCAGTCCGCTTCCTCGTCCTGGGATCGCGTCAACCCCAGCTTCTTCGATGTCATCGGTTCCCACATCCTTCGCGGCCGGATGTTCCAGGAGCGCGATGAACCCGATTCTACTCACGTCGCGGTAGTGAACCAGGCCTTTGCTGATAAATTCTTCGCGAATGAAGACCCCCTTGGCAAGCGATTCGGTCTGGGCGGCATCGAGCATCGCGCCGACTACCAGATCGTCGGCGTCGTCGAAAACGTCCGCTTCCGCAATCCGCGCAGGCCGACTCCCGCCATGTTCTTTCTGCCTCTGCTGCAAATGTCCGCCGCCGAATGGGCCGTACCCGACAGCGCCAGGTCCAACGTCATCGGAAACATCGAGCTGTACGTCAGCGGCAATCGCCCGAATCTTGCCTCCCAGGTGCAACAGGCGCTCGCCTCCATCGACGCCAATCTGACGGTGCTGAATCTGGTGACCATGGATCGGCAGATCGGCTATCAGGTGGGTCATGAACGGCTGATCGCCCGGCTGACCGAACTGTTCGGAGCGCTGGCGTTACTGCTGGCCTCGGTCGGCATCTACGGCATCACGGCGTATTCCGTGGCCCGGCGCACCAGCGAGATCGGAATCCGCACCGCTCTCGGCGCCAGCCGTTCCAACGTGATTGCCCTGGTGCTCCGCGGCGCCCTGGCCCCCATCGGCTTGGGGCTCGCGCTCGGGATTCCTGCCGCGCTAGGCGCCGGCCGTATTCTGGCCGATCAAGTGTACGGCGTGAAGACCTACGATCCGTGGATTCTTTCGATCGCCATCGCGGCGCTGGTAGCCTGTGCATCGCTCGCCGCATATGTGCCGGCGGTCCGCGCGAGCGCGGTCGATCCTGTTCGCGCGCTGCGCGCTCAATGACATCAACGGCCCTGCTGGATTCTTCGCAACGCTTCCGGGAAGGTGACTCGTTCGCCCTTCCATGCGTAGTCTCGCAACCCGTCAATTGCTGTCCACGTCGGATGATAGCGATTGTAGATGTCCGGGTCCGCCGGGTCGCCCCAGCTTCCATCTCCGTTCTGCTTTGAGAGCACGAACTCCGTTCCGGTTCGAATCAGCGGATCGTCGAACGTCAATCCGAAGGACTTCAGCGTGTCCAGAAACTCGCCCATGGTTTCCGGGTCTCCGCTAGCGATGTTCTCCGCCATGTTGGACTTCAGAAATGCGAACTCCCCCGGAAGCCATTCGGGCCGTAGCCGGTACCGGCTGTAGCCGTTCAGCGTATAAATGACGTGGGTGATCGCGTAGGTCTGTTTTCCCCAATCCGCGTTCTTGCCGCCCTCCGCGCCGCGGTACGGGCCCATGCTGGGAATCCATTGCATCACGTCCGCGTAGCTGGCCCCCAGCCGCACGCCGTAAGCGTCTCCGGTGAAGCTCCCGATCATCGCGTCAACCAGGACATCCCACGGGCTCATCATGGTCAGCGGCGCGCCGCATTTCTGACAAACCCGGCGCCCGCGCGGGTTGCTGGCCTTGCACTTCGGGCAATCCTCCGGGATATCCACCGGGGGCGGCTCTTTGGTTGGATCGAATCTGAGAAAATCCTCAGGCCGGAAGCGCGCCGCCGCTCGCCGCAGTTCTTCTTTGAGCGCGTTGCTCGGAACGCCGAGAGAGTCGGCGCCCATACTGCCGGCGGTCAGAAAATAGATGTAATCCGCGGCCACGCCGGCAGGCACTTTCGGATAATCGCGCCTCCACTGCCGCGCCCGTTCCTGCCCCATGATCCATGCGTTCCTCCGCAACTCCGGGTTTGCCGACGTTAGCGCGATGCAGCGGAAACACCACAAGTAATCCTCGCCGAAGTCCGCGAAGTTCTTCGGTTGCCGGGCGGTCTTGTAGATGAATTGCAGCCCCCGTTCCAGCGCGCGGTCGCGATCGAACACGGTGTATCGCGCTCCCGGCCACAGCGGCTGCCGGTTTTCATGCCCCGGCCATAACAGGAGCACGGCGATCGCGGACGCGGCCGTCCATCGGGCCGTTCGCATTATGTAATGTGCGCTCCCGTGGTGAGCACATACACCGAGTACAAGGATTGGCTGGCCGCCATAAACAGCCGGTTCCGTTTGGTCCCGCCGAAGCACACGTTCGCGCAGGTTTCGGGCAGGCGAATCATGCCGATGCGCTCTCCGCCCGGCGTGATCACCTGAACGCCCGGACGCGCGCCCGCCCAAACATTGCCGTCCACGTCGCAGCGGATTCCATCGGCCGCCGCGGGCAACCCGCCGCTGCCGGGGATGTCGAGTTGAATGAAACGCTTGCCGTTGCGAACCGTCTTGCCATCCAGGTCCCAAACCCGGATCTCCCGCCCCACGCCCGTGTCCGCGATATAAACTTTTTTGTAATCCGGAGAAAAGCAGATCCCGTTCGGCCCACTCATCTCGTCGCTAATCATATCCATCTGCCCGGTCTTGGGATCCACGCGATAGAACGCTTCCTTTAGCTCCTTGTCCGCCTTAAACCCCTCGTAATTCCCGTTGATGCCGTAGGGAGGGTCCGTAAACCACACGCTACCATCGGGATGCACCACGATGTCGTTCGGCGAGTTCAGCCGTTTCCCCTGGAACTTGTCGGCGATCACCGTGATCGTGCCATTCTGTTCGTATCGAACCACCCGCCGCCCGCCATGTTCGCAGGAAAGTTCGCGCCCCTCGAAATCGAAAGTATTGCCGTTGCTGTACCCGGAAGGGTTGCGGAACACCGTGACGCGCGAATCCTCCTCCAGAAACCGCATCTGAACATTGTTGGGAATGTCGCTCCACACCAGATATCGACCCACGCCGTTCCAGGCTGGCCCTTCGGACCACAGCGTCCCCGTGTAGTGGCGCTTGATGGTCGTATTGTTGACGATATACCTCCGAAACCGCGGATCGAGCGCGACGATATCCGGGTCCGGATACTGCACCGGATGCTCGCCCGACCAGTCGCGGGGCGTGGGATTCGGGGAAATCACCTGCGCGGACGCCACGCCGCCAAGGGCCGCGGCGACGAAGGATCGTCGGGTATGAACAAAAGCCATACCAGATATCTATATCACCCTCCAAGCCGCCAATGTTACCACTGGTAACATTCAAAGCCAGGTTGTTTTTCATCGACTTCGGAGTTTGTCGCGACGCGCGAAAAGCGCCGGAACGGGTTATTCGTGCCGCAAAGCGTCAGAAGGGTCAATTTTCAGCACCCGACGGGCAGGAATCAGGGCTGCCGCCAGTGAAATCGCGACCATCAAAGCAACCACATCCTCATAAATCGAAGCATCCGCTTTCGCGTACAGAAACTGCACCAGAATCCGCGTCGAGATCAGGGACAGGCCGATTCCCGCAGCCGCGCTTACCGCCACTACCACCATGGTGCGCTTTAGCAACAGCCCGAGCACATCGCCGGCCTTCGCGCCCAGCGCCATCCGGATCCCGATTTCGCGGGTTCTCTGCACGGCCGAATACGCCAGCAATCCATACAGACCCAGGGCGGCGAGCAGCGCGGCCAGAGCTCCCATCAGCGTGATCGCGCCGGTGGAAAGGCGCAGCGGCGCCAGTGGGAAGTTCATGAATTCCCGGATCGGCATGGCGTCGTACACGGCCATGTCCGGATTCAGCCCGGCGACAGCTTTTCGCGCAGCGGCGAGCATTTCCTGGTCGCGCAGGCGGCTGCGGATAATCACGGTTGTGGCGCTGTTGTACTGCTGTTCGATGGGCTGCCACACCGCCGGACGCGGATCTTCTGTGACGGTGGTGTAGCGGCCTGCTTCGACCACGCCGGCGATTTGCCATAACGGCCCTCCGGTCCCGAAGCGGATGCGCTTTCCGAGCGGATTTTCGCCGGGGAGCAGCTTTTCGGCGAAGGTTTGATTGACGATGACCACCAGCGGCGCGTCTTTGCGATCGCGCTCGTCGAAATCCCGCCCGGCAAGGAACCGCGTCCCGATGGCGCGAAAATATCCGGGTCCCGACTGGTACACGGTGGCGCTCGGAATCTGTGAAATCACCGGAATCGGCTTGCCTTCGACGGTAATGATGCTCGACGACTGGTCGATCGAAAACGGAACCGAGTTCGACAACCCCACGGCTTCCGTTCCCGGAATGGCGCGCATTTTATCGATCAAGCGCCGCTGAAACGCGTGGCCCTGTTCCTCGTTATAGCCCTGCGTCGTCATGTCGACGCGCAACGCAACCGCGTGGTCGGGATCGAAGCCGAAGCGCATCCCCAGCGTGCTCTGAAGGGTCCGCACCATCATGACCGACCCGGCCAACAAGACCATGCACACCGCGACCTGGATTCCCAGATAAATATCGCGCAGATGCAGCCCGCGCACCATACCCACCGCTGTTTCATTCTTGAGCGCCGGGGCTACGTCTACAGAAGAAGCTCGCAGCGAAGGCAGAATCGCGGAAAGCGCGGTGGTGATCAGCGCCGCGGCGATGCCGAACGCGATCACGCGCCAATCCGGTTGAAATTTCGCTAGCGGGAATTCGGCCGCGGGAAGCCACGCTTGCGCTCCATCGCTCAACCAGATGGAGGTCAGCAAGCCCAGCGCTCCGCCGGCTACGCCGAGCACCAGGCTTTCCACCAGCATGAGGCGGATGATCGCGCCACGGCCCGCGCCGATCGCCAACCGGATGGCGACCTCCTTCCGCCGGTCGGCCGCGTGCGCCAGAATCAACCCCGACAGATTCGTGCACGCGACCAGAAGAGTCAGTCCGGCGACCAGCATCAGCGCGAGGCTCAATCCCAACATCGGACCGCGGAGTGTACTGCCCAGCAGGCCTGGAGGCGAAACATGCATGGCGAATCCGTCGCTGATGCCGGGATGGTCGTGGGCCATCTGGGCGGCCAGAACGGTGAGCGACGCATCGGCTTGCTTCATGGAGACTCCGGGCCTCAGCCGGCCGAAAGTCCACGCGTTGGAATTCATGCGGCTGGTGCGCCAATCGTGGCCTTCAATGATGTTGATGGTCGAAAATGGAACCCAGATTTCGGACGCGTAGAGCCGCTCGGTACCAATGAATCCGGGCGGCGCGACGCCGACCACCGTAAACGCCACACCGTTGATCTTCGTCGATTTGCCGACAATCTGCTGGTCCGCGCCGAAGCGCGCCTGCCAGCATCCATAACTGAGCACGGCCACCGGGGTTGGCGCCTTGCCGTCGTCGCCGGGTGTCAGAAATCTTCCACGAGAAGGGACTACGCCGAGCAGTTCGAAGTAGTTGCCGGAAACCAGATAGCCCCAAATCCGGTTATTGGCGCCGGCCTGGCCGCCATTTGAAACACTTAGCGCCATCGGCATGGGGCGGATCGCCGCGACGCCGGTGAATACCTGGTTCCGGTCGCGAATGTCGAGGTAATCGGGAAACGACACGGTTGAATTTCGCCGTTCGCCGTAATCCAGGCTCATCAGCCGGTCGGGACGGTCCACCGGCAGCGGGCGGATCAGGAATGCGTTTACGAAGGTGAAAATGGACGCGTTAAAACCAACGCCCAACGCCAGGGTGAGCAGCGCCACCACCAGAAAGCCTGGTTTTGCGAGCAGCCTTCGCGTGGCGTAAACAACATCCCTCCACAAAGTCATGGACGGATGATTCGCAACTGAGCGGCCCCTGTAATTTGCTGATAAATGGCGGTTTGTTTTGGGAGGATGTCGCGCGGCCGGGAATGGATGTCCGGGTTCGAACAGTTATTCTGGTAAATAGGTGCGTCTTCTTACGAGTGTGTGTGAAAAAACGACCATCAACCGCTTTCTTTGGTCGCGGCTCGGTGTCGGCTCGATCCTGGCCGCGGCGGTTCTCAGCGCGTGCGGATCCTCCGGGCCGGCTTCTTCGACACGCGATGCGACTAGCGAGCCCTGGTACGCGCAGGCCGCGGAGCAACTGGCGGCGTTGAATCGGGAAGCGGAGAGCGATTTTGCGAACGGAAAATCCGACGACGCAGCGGCGTTGATCGAAAAAGGGAAGCCGCTCGAAGCCAAGCTGCTTTCCGTTTCGCATCCGACCCTGGGCGCCGTTGAGGCGCTTTCCGATCGCGATCAGCTTTACGGGCGGATGCTGCTTTCCAATCGCCATTACGGCTGGGCGCGGCTGATGTTTCAGAAGAACCTGGCTCGCTGGAAGTATTGGAAGCCGCAGACCGCGGACACGGTGCGCCGCTTCAAGGACGCGCAGGCCGCGATCGATGAGTGCGACCGCCATCTGGATCACTAACGGATGATCTCTTTTTCGAATATCAACAAGCAGTACGGCAAGCAGCTTGTGTTCGTCGATGCTTCCT
>CAWJHI010000067.1:0-13481 GCA_963842485.1 Terriglobia bacterium
AGCATCGAAAATCGCCTCCCGAAAGTGGACTGGGATGCGTAGGTCCATCACCGCGGTTTGGCGACCCCTTCGCCACCGCTTCTTCCGCGCTATGTGGGCCGCGTCCGTAGTCTCGAACATCGGCACCTGGATGCACACCGTAGCCGCCTCGTGGCTCATGACCACCTTGTCGATGTCGCCGCTCCTGGTCGCGCTGGTTCAAACCGCCACTACACTCCCTGTCCTGGTTCTCGGCCTCCCTTCCGGCGCGATGGCCGACATGACGGACCGGCGCCGCATGCTGATCTTCACCCAATCCTGGATGCTGATCATGGCAGCCATCCTCGGCTGCTTGACCCTGGCCGGCCTCATCGGCCCCTGGTGGCTGCTGGGCTTGACCTTCGCCCTCGGCCTCGGTTCCGCGATGAACCAGCCCGCCTGGTCCGCCACCATCCCCGAGTTAGTCCCGCGTGAAGAGCTGGCCTCCGCCGTCGCTCTGAATTCCGTGGGATTCAACATCGCGCGAGCCATCGGTCCCGCCCTCGGCGGAATGGTGATGGCCGCCTCCAGCGCGGGCGTCGTCTTCCTTCTGAACGCAGTATCTTTCCTCGGCGTGATTCTGGTCCTCTCGCGCTGGCGCTACGTGCGCCCAACCGCGGAAGGAGCCAACCCGCCTTTACATCACGCCATGCGCGACGGCGTCCGCTATATCCGTGCCACCCCTGCCTATCACGCAGTGCTGGTCCGAACCGGCCTTTTCTCCTTCGCCGGAAGCGCGCTGTGGGGTTTGCTTCCCGTAGTTGCCAGGACCAGCTTGTCGCTCACCTCCACCGGTTACGGCGTGCTCCTCGGATGTCTCGGCGTCGGCTCGATTCTGGGCGCCACCGGCATCGGATTCCTGCGCGCCCGCTATTCGCCCGACGTTCTGGTCGCGTCCGGTGCGGCAGTATTCGCGTTCGCCACGGCGGCTCTCGCGACCGTTCATCATTTCAGCCTGGTGGCATTGGCGATGCTCGCCGGCGGAGTCGCATGGATGACCGTAATGACCACTTTCAACGTCTCCGCCCAAATCGCCCCGCCCGCCTGGATGCGCGCCCGCGCCCTGGCCGTCTACATCCTGGTCTTTCAAGGCTCGCTCGCCGCCGGCAGCGGAACCTGGGGAGCCATCGCCGCCCGCGTCGGCGTGCCCATCAGCCTGCTGATCGCCGCCGCCACTCTGGTCGCCGGCCTCGCCACTAGCGCGCGTCTGCCCTTGTCGCCTAAAGTGGAAGATCACCAATATGTCGCTTGAAACGCTTCTTTTGAACTTTTGCGCCGGGAAACTCGAGCAGGAGTGCGGCCGTATCGAAACTTGCGCGGATAAATTGACTCCGGACCAGATCTGGTCGCGCCACGCCGAAAACGAAAACGCCGTTGGCAACCTGATGCTGCACCTGGCAGGCAACGTCCGTCAATGGATTCTCCACGGCGTCGGCGGCGCCCCCGACCATCGCCGGCGCGACACCGAATTCGAAGCTCGCGGCAATGTGGCGCCTGAAGAATTGAAGCGCCGTCTCCGCGGCACGGTGGACGAAGCCGTCGCGGTGATCCGCGCGGTTCCCCACCACCGCCTGACCGAGCGCGCCACCATTCAGGAATACGATACGACGATTGTGGAAGCAATCCTCCACGTCGTCGAACATTTTTCCGGCCACACCGGCCAAATCATCTTCGCGACCAAGTTATGGACCGGCGAAGACCTGGGCTTCTACGCCTATCTGAACAAGCCGAAGCGCGACCAACAAAACCGCCCCTAAGAAACGGCTGAAAAATGCACGCCAACGCGAAAATCTGCGAAAGCACGGGGACGGACTACTCTGTCCCAAGGCGGCCACAATGCTTCGCGAAAGCCGGTTTAGTTCTGCGCCGCGTGGACAGAGCGGTCTGTCCCCGCGCTTTCGCCCCGTCCGCATACTCGCTGGCCGTGGGCAAAATCGATAAGGCGCTTGATCTGAGCAACGGAAAGTGTCGGAAAGCCCTCGTGAATTTCATCGATGCTGTTGCCGAGATCGTAGCTATTTACAATGGCGTCCGGCATAATGCGGGTTCCGCGCACGACGGGCCTGCCCGATACCTTGCCGGGGACTTGTTCCACGAGTTCGCAAGCCATCCAGTCGATGTCCGACCCCGTATCGAGCTTAGCCATCACGTTACCCTCCATTTGATGGTAGCAACATGCTTTCCGACGTGGCCTGGCGCTCGAAACGTCTTCGGGAAACTAGGGACAGCACCCCTTGCCCCGAGTTGCAGTGAGGCATTTTATTTTATCCGCGTCTATCCGCGTCCATCTCCGCCTAAATCAAACCAACGCCACCGGCCGTATCGGCGACCCCGTCCCCCCTCGAATCTTCAGCGGCAGCGCAACAAAAGTAAACTCCTTCACCCCGTCCCGAGCCAACTCCTCCAGATTCAAGCACTCAATAATGTGAATCCCATTCCTCACCAGCAGATGGACGTGAACTTCCATCTTCGACGGCACTTTCTCGAACGCGACGGTATCCGACCCGGCCGCGAAAACTCCGCGATCGCTCAACCACCGCGCCGCCGCTACAGTAGGCCCCGGCCCCACCACTACTGCCCCACTCCCCCCAGTAATGAACCGCGCCGAGTCATTCCAGAACCGAGCCCACCCCGTTCGAATCAGTGCAACGCCACCCGCGGCAGGTTCCACGCCACAAGCCTCCAGATGCTCGGCGGTGATTACAAAATCCTCAGCCAGCGCCTCCACTCCCATCAGGCCCGCGATGTCGAACAGCGCGCCCGGCCGGAGAATCGGCTCGATCGTATCCACCGCGTGCTCCTTCACGCCCCCGCTATAGCTCTGCGTCGGAACCAGGTCCCCATGCAGTTTCCCATCGCAGGAAAAATGCGACAGCGCGTCGATGTGTGTGCCCACATGTCCGCCCAGCGTGATCGTCTCCGACGCCGAGCTCGCGCCGTTGTCCAGCACGGATTCGCCGTGAACCTTGTTCAGCGTGAATAGAAACGGCGGATGCGTCGGGAAATGCGGCATGCCCGCGAACAACGGCTGTCCCAGATCGTACACCCGTTGAGAACTCACGATGCAGCCTTGCGGGACCTCTTCCGCGCTGCCGGTTTCACCACCGCCGTCTTCCCGCTCCGGCGCCCCAGCTTATATTCGCGCCCGTAATGCAACGTCAGGTTGCGGATCGTCACCGTCACCACGCCTGCCGCATCGCACGCATACTGCTCCTCGATCTGCTGGATCGCCGCGAGATCCGAGTGGCTCACTTTCAGCCCCTCCAGCGCCCGCGCGTCCGCCAGCGCCGGGTCGAACGGAAACAAAATCTCGTCCCACACCGCAATGTCGCCCGATGGTTGACCGTCCTCGCCCACCTGGCTCGCTTCCAGATACCGGAAATCCCCGACATTGTGGACCGGCCGGTAGCGCCGCCGCACGCACAGCGGCGGTTCACCCGCGCCTGGAAGCCGCGTCGCGCGTGGAAAAATCGGGTCGAACACCATGCGCTGCCCCGCGTCGCTCTCCCGCCACACGCCGAAATTCCGCGTGAACATCTCCCGCAGCGCGTAACCCGAAGTCGCGTCCGCCTGAATCGCCAGCCCGATCGCCGTAGCCGACCTCGTATATTCGCTGCGCTTGGCCTTGCGCCCGAACTCTTCACGAAGCACCCGCGCCACCAGCGGCAATTCACTCCCGCCCCCCGTGATGTAGACCGCTTCCAGGTCGCCCTCCGCCGCCAGGCGCAACGTCGCGGCCAGAGTTTCCTCCAGCAGCGGCCGGCAGTGCGCGTAATAATCCGCCACCGGAACCGTCACCTGCCCCATGCCTTCCTGAATCACGTCGAGATCGATCACAATCTTCCGTGAATTCGGATGCAACGCTTCTTTTTGCCTCCGGCATTCTTCCTGAAAACGAAACAGCGCCGCCGCCGGCAGCGACTCCAGCCGCTCTTCCCCAATCGCCAGGGCCGCCAGAATATGATCGAAATCGTCCCCGCCCAGCGTCGAAATTCCTTCCGACTCGAGCACCGTATGCGTCCCCGCGTCCAGGTCCACCAGCGAAACATCGAACGTCCCGCCGCCCAGGTCGTACACCAGGATCCGCCCCGCGATGCGCTGCCGGTGCCCGAACTCGATCGAAGCCGCCGACGGCTCATTCAACAACCCCAACACCGAAAATCCAGCCCGACGGAACGCCTCCACCGTCAGAAATCGTTGATTGCTGTTCGCGTTCGCCGGAACCCCCAGCATCGCCTCGAACGGTTCGGCCTCCCCGAATCGCGCAGCCAGCGCCTCCCGGAGCGACGCGACCAGTCCATGCATCAACCTGGACAGCGGCACCGCCAACCCTCCCGCATCGATCAGCGTTTCAGGTCCCGCGTCTTCCAGGTACCGCTTCAGGGATCGAACGATGGTCCAGCCCGGCTCCGTTTGTGCGTTCCAGGCGTCCCAGCCGAAGCGGCATTCCGCGCCGCGCAAGGCAGCCAGTGGAGGAAACCATTCGAAGGCCCCCTCGGTGGTTTCAAACGGGACCAGCGGATAGTTGCCGCGGTCGGCCGATGCGACCACCATCCGCGTCGTGCCGAAATCGATCCCGAGTTTCATCTTTTATGGTTAACACACTGCGTCAGGCTGCGTAGCCTTTAGCCGCGCAGCGTTTCAAGGAAGGTTTTACAATGGTCGCGATGAAGAAACTCTGGTTCCTCCTGCCGCTCGTCTGCTCGGCGCAGCACCTGGACAATCTCAAGCAGCTCACCTCCGGCGGAAACCAAAACGCCGAAGCCTACTGGTCGCCCGATGGAAAACGCCTCATCTTTCAATCCACCCGCGACGGCGCCGCTTGCGATCAGCAGTACGTTATGAACGCCGACGGTTCCAACCAACACCTGGTCTCCACCGGCAAAGGCGTCACTACCTGTGGATATTTCCTCGGCGACAACCAGCACATCATCTACGCCTCCACCCACGAAACCGATGCCGCTTGTCCCCCGCCTCCCGATCGCACCCGAGGCTATGTTTGGGCCGTATACGCCGGCTTCGAAATCTATCTGGCCACCGACGATGGCAAAATTCTCAAAAAGCTCACCAACACCCCCGGCTACGACGCCGAAGGCACCGTGAACTGGAAAACCAGGAAGATCGTCTATACCTCGCTCGCCTCAGGCGACCTCGACCTCTGGACCATGAACGAAGACGGCAGCGGCAAAAAGCGCATCACCACCGCCGAAGGCTACGATGGCGGAGCCGTTTTCTCCCGCGATGGAAAAAAACTAGTCTGGCGCGCCAACCATCCCGACACGCCCGAAAAGTTGGCCAGCTATCGCGCCCTGCTCAAGGACAATCTCACCACCCCCATGAAAATGGAGCTCTTCATCTCCGACGCCGACGGCAAGAATCAAAAACAAATCACCAACTTCGGCTGCGCCAGCTTCGCCCCCGCCTTCACCCCCGACGGCAAAAAGATTCTCTTCTCTTCGAACAAACACAACTGCGACAGCCGCGATTTTGAGCTGTACCTGATCAACCTCGACGGCACCGGCCTCGAACAGGTCACCACCTACGGCGGCTTCACCTCCTTCCCCGAATTTTCCCCCGATGGCAAGACGCTGGTCTTCGCGTCCAGCTATAAAGCCACCGGCCGTTACGAATTCAACATCTTTACTGCGGAGTGGAAATAAATGAAACCCCTCGCCATTCTGCTCCTGGCGACCATGCTTTTAACCGCCCAGCCCCCCGCGAAAAAACGTCTTCTGGCCATCGGCGCCGTCGTCGGCTACCAGCATGATTCCACCTCCGATGCCCTCGCCACCATCTGGAAAATCGGCAAAGACACCGGCCTGTGGGACACCTACATCCGCACCGACACCCAGCTCATCACCAAAAAGAAGCTCGAAAACAACGCCAAGAACCTCGATTATTTCGACGCGATTCTCTTCTACACCACCGGCGAGCTCCCCCTCGACGACGAGCAGAAAGCCGCATTCCTCTCTTTCGTCCGCGACGATGGAAAAGGATTCATCGGCGTCCACTCCGCCCTCGACACCCTCTACAAATGGCCCGAGTACGGCGTGATGATCGGCGCCTGGTTCAACGAACATCCCTGGGGCGTCTTCCAGGCGCCCGTCATCGTCGAAGACCCGAATTTCCCCGCCATGCGCGGCTTCCCCCGCGCGTTCACCATTGAAGACGAGATCTATCAGCCCAGCAAGGAATTCTCGCGCGACAAAGTCCGCGTCCTGGCGCGTCTCGATGAAAACAAACTCGACCTGACCAACCCGCGCGTCCATCGCGCCGATCGCGATTTCGCCGTCGCCTGGGCGAAAATGTACGGCAAAGGCCGCGTCTTCTATTCCACCTTCGGCCACACCGCCGCCGCCTGGGCCCAGCCCCAGGTCCCCGCCATGTATCGCGAGGCGATCAAGTGGGCCATGGGCCTGGTCGACGGCAACGCCACGCCCCGTCCGCGACCCTGATCATTTCTTCCACTCCACCGTCTCCGTCACGCTCACCCGGGCCTGCGGATAAACCACCAGCCGGAACCGCACCGCGTTCGAAGCATGGCGATAAATAATGCTCCCGCCGGTCAACTGCGCCGCGTCCATGTTCACCGGCCGGCTATATTTCCCGTCCTCGATTTCAAGCACTCCATGGTCCGCCGTGTGGATCGCCGCCGCGTTGCGATTCCACTTCACGCTCAGATTGCCGTCGATTTCCGAAACCGAAAGCCCCAGCGAAAACTCCGCCGCGTCGTGAGCGGGACCCGGCGCGCGCACCAGCTCGATCGTCAACCCCAGCGCCACTCCCAACAGCAAAAACACAAACGACAGCGGGATCCACACCGCGCTCCGCAGCCGCGATTGCGACGGCGCCGTCACCGCGTAAGCCGGCCCCGGCTGCCGGATCGCCTCCACCGCGATGTTTTCTCGCGCCGTCCCGCGCGCCCGCGATTCCAAACCCGAGTTCCGCGCCCCAGGCCGTCCGCCCAGAAGCTCCGCCCGCCGGAACGGAAACTCCAGAGGTGTCTTTTCCTGAAACAACCCGTCTTCGCGAAAGAAAAATCCCGCCATGCTGACCTTGGTCCCGTAAGGCTTGATCAGCAGCGCGATGTGCGCCGGCGACGGAAAATATGCGTCCAGCACCTCCACGTCTTCCGCCGTCAGCGACATTCCCTCCCGCGTATCGCTCCGGAAAAAGCCCACCGCGTAAGCCTCACGCGATTCCTGCGGCTGCCAGTTCCGGCACGCCTCGTCAAACGCCGCCCCATCCCCCTCGCTCAATAGGTAGGAAGGCCCCCGCCGGTACTCGCACTCCACCGCCTCGAAATCTTCCACTCGCACCACCGCGGGATCGCCATGCTCGATCGTCCCGATCAGCACTCCTCCCACTTCCGCGCCGCGTTTCGGCACCGCCCCGAATCCGCGCATCACTTCGTTCAGAATCCGTTCCATCGCATCGAAATGGAGGTGCACCGCCACCGGTTTGCCGGGGATTTCCCAGACGTAGTAATCCGGCGCCGCTTGTTTCTCTGCTTCCATTTCGGTTAACGTTTCATCGTACTACGATGCCCGGAGTTCTTTACATCGTTTCGACGCCGGTCGGCAACCTCGAAGACATCACCCTCCGCGCCCTGCGTGTGCTCCGCGAAGCCGCCCTGATCGCCTGCGAAGACACCCGCCAAACCCGCAAGCTCCTGGACCATTTCGGCATTTCGAAACCCACCGTCAGCTACCACCAGCACAACGAACCCTCCCGCGCCGCCGAGCTCGTCGACCGCCTCCTCGCCGGTGAAACCATCGCCCTCGTGTCCGACGCCGGCACGCCCCTGATCTCCGACCCCGGCTATCGCGTCGTGGTCGCGGCCATCGCCGCAGGCGTCACCGTGACCCCGATTCCAGGTCCCTCGGCCGCCCTAACCGCCCTGGCCGCCTCCGGCCTGGCCACCGATTCCTTCCGTTTCTGCGGTTTCCTCCCGCCCAAAACCTCGCAGCGCAAAAAGCTATTGGAGGATCTGAAACACGAAACCTGCACCCTGATTTTCTACGAAGCCCCGCACCGCATTCTCGACACTCTGGACGACGTCGCCGCCGTGATGGGCCCGCGCGAAGTCGTCATCGCCCGCGAGCTCACCAAGCTCCACGAAGAATTCCTGCGCGGTCCCGCCGCCGAAGTCCACGCCAACCTCGCCAAGCGCCCCGCAATTCGCGGCGAAATCACCCTCCTGATCGGCAAATTGACAATCGCCCCTGTCGACGACACCCCCATCGCCGGCGCCGTCCGCGCCCTCGAACAACAAGGCGTCCCTCGAATGGAAGCCATCAAGCAGGTAGCCAAAGCCCGAGGCCTGCCCAAACGCGCCGTCTATCGCGCCCTCACCTCGTGACCTAATGGTCTGCGCCGCAAGTCATGTCCAATCACGGCACAGTGTGTAAAAAGGGGGACTGGCTTGGACTGGCTCGAATTTCGCCGCTTTTGCGAAAGTTCGTGCCTGGACCCCTTTTTGCCCCGCCCGAATAGGGAAACAGAGGGAAACAGGGTCGGGAAACAGGAAACAGGAAACAGGGTCAGCCTGACCTTGCACTTTTTCCCCATGTCGATATTGTGTCAGAGCGCTCTGTCCCCCTTTCAGGTTTCTAGTCCCCTCGCGGGACGTCCCGGTTTCATGGGGTTTGGTGTGCTTCGCACTCGCCGCAAGCGATTCGACGGATTACGATCCGAGGGAGGTCCGCCTCGTTGGGCCGCGCACATTGACCGAGCCAGGCTGGCCGTTCGATTCCTCGGATGCTGATAAATTAGCCGAATTTCCGTGGGTCGATGCGCTCGGACGTATCTTGGAAAAAGGTACAGAGCGCTCTGACACAATATCGACCTGAGGAAAAAGTGTGAGGTCAGGCTGACCCGCTTTCCTTCCAGGGGCCGAATCGGCAAAGGAACACATTGGAGCCAGACAATGACTGAAAACTCAGAATTGAACGTGATTCGCGCGAGGATCGACGCTCTTGAGAGGTAGAACCGCCGTTTGAAATCTGGAGCAGTGGCCTTGATTGCTGTAGCCATTGTCTTTGTTCTCGGGTCGTGCCAAGGGGCCCGCGAGTCCCCCCGAATCGTCGAAGCGGAGCAGTTCATCGTCAGAGATGCAAAAGGGAACGTACGGGGATGGTTCGGCGCTGCTGCTACGGACGATGTAGTGATTCGAGGTTTGAGAGGCGGAGAGTTTCCGATGGACACTGTTCTAGGTGGAAGGGTCTCCGGCCTTTTGTTGACAGATGAACATGAGAGGGTCGAGGCCGCGGCGATATCTACGAACGGAGCGGGTGCGGTTCTGAATGTTCTCGGCGAATCTCAAGAATATGCACATATTACGGGAGGCGGCGTGGAACTTATCAATAAAAAGGGTCACTTAGCAGCAGACTTCAAGTCTGACCCCTGGTCGTTTCTCGATCTGCACGACGTGGATGGGAAGGTGGTCTGGTCCACTCCAAACACGAAATGACGTATCATCCTAGCGGTCTGCGTCGCAAGTCATGTCCAATAACGGCACAGTGTGCAAAAAGGGGGACTGGCTCGAATTTCGCCGCCTTTGCGAAAGTTCGTGCCTGTACCCCTTCTTGCCCCACCCGAATCACAATGTTCGAGATCAGCACGCACTACACTAGATAAACGATACGCGAACAGTAGCGTCCCTGCAACCGCGGGAGCGCGCCCTAAAGGTGAAGATCGTTGAACCTCCAGTACGCCGCGCTGCGCGACCCGTGGCAACTGGACGCTGACTACTTCGTAATCACAAACGCATCGATCACATCCCCCGCCGCCGAAACTTGCTTGAACTTCGCCGTCCGCCCCTCCACATCCGCCACCGTCAGCGAGTGCACCTTAGAGTTGAACTTCGCCGTGAACTCCAGCCACGTCGACGGATCGTCATTCTGCTCCGGATCGTAAAGCGCAGCCCCTCCCGCCCCCGTGATCAAATACATCACTCCATGCGGCTTCGTGTTCTTCGCCCCATCGTAGTTTTTGTCGAGCGTCCACTCCCCATCCACCGCGCGAATCGGCGTCGCCACCGGCGGCTTGGCCTTAAAAGTCAGCGGGAAAGTCCGCTGGTAATTATGGACGTGCCCCTCGATGACCACGTCCACTCCCCCGGCCTCGAACACGTCACTCAGCAGCCGCATATGCTGTTCGTCGCGATGCGCTTTGGACGAATTGAACCCCGGATGATGAAACCCGACAAACTTCCACGTCGCCGTAGTCGACGCCAGGTCGTCCGCGATCCACCGCCGCAGCTTCGGATCGGTCCATTCCGCGTATGGATTCGAATCCAGAATCAGCCAGTGCGAGTTTCCGTAGTCGAAAGAAAAGTTGGCCATCCGGGAAAAATTCGAGCCTGCCGCCGTGCGAAACGCTTCCAGCGCCGCGCTCGGTCCCTCTAAGCCTTCGAAGCTCGAATGCGCAGGCCCGTTCAGCGGCTGCGCCCAATAGTAGAAATACGCGAGCCCATCCGGCGTCGTGGTCAGATCCCGATTCCCCGTGTCGTGATTTCCCGGCGCGGCGATAAACAGCGTCGACCGCAGCAGCGGCGCCGCCTCCGAAGCGTAATATGGAAAGAAATTGGTCCTGTATTCCGCTACCCGCCCGCGCGAATACACGATATCCCCGGGAATGAACAGGAAATCGGGATTCTGTTTTAACGTTTGCGCGGCGATCTCCTTTTCGTCCTCGGTTCCCGCGCCGCAATCGCCGAACGCCACAAACCGGAATGCCTGTTCCCGCGTCTTCCGCGCGCGGCCATGCGAAGAAAACACAACCTTCCCCGAGTGCAGCACGCGATACTCGAAATCCACCCCCGGCGCGAGCCCGGTGAGCGTCGCGCGCCAAACCAGGTGCGGCTCGATTCCCTCCACCGCCACGCGCTGGCTCGACGGCGCGGCCATTTTCTTCCACAGCGGCCCGGTCTTCCACATGGATCCCGACTTCACTTCCACCGTCCAGCCCGATGAATCGCCCGGCGTGTGCCACAGCAGCGCGAGCGTCTCCGATTTCTGCAGCCCGCGCGCATCCCCCAATTGCAAATACGGCTCGGTCAGAAACGGCCCGGCGGCCCACAGGGAGCGAGCCACCAGCAGTACAGTGACCAGGCGCATTCTCAAATTCTATTTCATGCGTCGCGGCGCCGGGCAACACGCCGGCGCACAATCCGCAGGCTGCGCGCCGGCCAGCTCCGCGATCATCTCGATAATGGCCGGATGCGTCCCCGCCGTACCCGCCCGCACCATGCGCACCCGCAGCTCCTCGCAAACCGCGCGCGCCTCCGTGTCCAGATCGTACAGCACTTCCATGTGATCGGAAAGAAACCCGATGGGCACAATTACGGTGTGGCGCCGGGTCTGCCGCAGATAGTCGCGGATATCCGGCTCCAGCCACGGCTGCCCCGGCGGCCCGCTGCGGCTCTGATAAACCAGTTTCCACTCCGCCCGCCCCACTCCTCGCGCCACCGCCGCGCACGCCGTTTCAAGCTGCGCGACATACGGGCTCGATTCCGCCATCGCGACCGGCACGCTATGCGCCGTGAACACCAGCGCTCCCTCCGGCAATTCCGCCAGCGCCGCGCGCACGCGGTCGATCATGGCTGCGATAAATAACGGGTGATCCGGGAACGGAGGAATCTTCTCGATCCGCGGCGCGCCCTCCACTTCCGCCCTGGTTCGATCAATGTCTTCCAGATATTGGCGGCATCCGGAATACGAACCGAACGCCGAAGTCGCAAATGCGATGGCGCGCCGGATTCCGTCCTGGCGCATTTGCCGGACTGTATCGGCCAGCAGCGGATGCCAGTTGCGGTTTCCCCAATACACCGGAATCTCCATCGCCGCGCGCAGTTTCCTCACCAGCTCGCGATTCTGATCGTTAATCGGGCTCCGCCCGTCGAAGTGGTAATAATGTTCCGCCACTTCGAGCATCCGCTCGCCAGGCACATTGCGCCCGCGCAGGACATTTTCTAAAAACGGAATGACGTCTTCGTGTTTCTCGGGACCGCCGAAAGAAATCACCAGCAGGGCGTCGTAGCGGGACACAGTCTTATTCTATGATTGAACCAATGCCGCGGAGGCGTGTGTGGCTGCCCCTGGCGATCCTCCTGGGGACGGCGTTGATGTTCGGAGCGTGGACGATGTGGCGCGCCCAAGGCGTCCTCATCGAAACGCGCGAGCGCGTCGCCTCCGATGCGCGCGTCCGTTTCACCGAACACATCATCGAACCAAGCATACCCGCGGGCCTCGAATTCATCGGTGCACCCGCGGAATTTCGCGACGCGCAGATGTTCCACGGGCA
Organism: Terriglobia bacterium; assembly: GCA_963842485.1. GTDB lineage: Bacteria > Acidobacteriota > Terriglobia > Bryobacterales > Bryobacteraceae > Palsa-187. The sequence goes on from CAWJHI010000067.1 coordinate 12,325, forward strand.
TCTTTTTATCGCTGGACCGGCGGGGCTTGCGGAATATGACGCGGACGGCGCTCTCCTCGCCCGGTTCCGCGCCGGCGCTGAGCTGCCTGCCGCGCCGCTGACTGCGTTGGCCGTCGGTTCGGCGGGCGATTCGCACGGCGAAGAATTGTGGATCGCGACCTCCGGGGAAGGCGTGGTCGCCTTCGACGGGCGCACCTTCCGGCAGATCCGGCCGGACGACCCGAAGTTCCGCAAAGTGACCGCAATGTTACCACTGGTAACATCCAGAATTCTTTTTGGAACCGACAAGTTAGGTGTTCTGGTCTACGACGGAAAAGAGCTGAAACCGTTCCATTCGTCACTTTCTGAGATTCCGGTGACCGCGCTCTCCGGCGATGACGCCAGTTTGTGGGTGGGCACCATCGACCGCGGCTTGCTCCACTGGAACGCGGGAACCCTTGAAACCATTGACGATAATCTCCCCGACCGGCAGGTGCTTTCGCTCGCGCAAGACCACGGCACGGTCTATGCGGGGACAGCGATGGGTGTGGCCGAAATTCGGGACGGAAAATTCTCTCGAGTGCTTGCGCCGGGATATTTCGCGCAAAGCTTGCTGGCCGCCGACGGGAAATTGTGGATCGGGACGCTGGACGAAGGGATGGTCGAAGTGCCGTCCCATCGCGCGGGAGTTTGTCCGGAATGTCAACCGCCGCGGGCGACGAACGCGACGAAAGCCCTTCCCTTCAGTTTCCCTATTTCACAGCGTCGATCAGAATTGTCTGTGCGCGAAGTGACCTCAGTAACCTCCCTTCACTCTATAGCTACTGCCGTAGCACGGAGGGGCCATTCTCGATGGCCCGGCATTGCGTTAGTACTAGTACGAGTGGCCAAGTTGGGCCCTCACTAACGTAATATGCTGATAATCGGGATTGGCACAATTCTTAAACCCAAGGCAGCCGTTCTGCTTGTACTTTTGGGACTTTGCGGATCAGCACTGGGGCAGGAAGTTTCTATGGCGCTGCTGCAGCCGGTTTCGATAGAACCGAACCCGATGGTGAAGCCTCTCGAACCGGTGACGCTGCCTGAGGCCCCCAGCCATCGATTCTGGGATCGTGAAAACAGCATTCTATTCGCGACCAATGCGGCGTTCAGCACGGCCGACTTTATCGCAACCCGAA
>CAWJHI010000068.1:0-11320 GCA_963842485.1 Terriglobia bacterium
GTATGGAAGGCGTATCCGCTGGACGGGCGCGGGTGGGGCGCTGCTCCTGTATGTAAGTCCGGTGGTCGGACTCGACGGATCGATCGCCTATAACGATTGCGGCGTCGCCGCCATCACCTTCTCCGTTTTCTACTTCCTCGAAATCTGGGATCAGTCGCGCGAGCCCCGCTTGTTGATCGCCATTGGCTTGCTGGCCGGTTATTGTTACGCCGCGAAATACACCGCCGTTACCATGACCATCTATGCCTTACTGTTCGTCGCCTGGAAGTCGCGCGCCGTCCGCCAATGCGCGATCGTAGCGGCCTGCGCCGCCGTCATGATCGTACCTTGGATGGCCAAGGACTGGGTCTACGCCCAAAATCCCGTCGCGCCCTTCTTCAACAAAATATTCCGCAATCCGTACCGCCGCGTAGTAGCGGAGCAGGAGTATAACGAGTACCTGACCCGTTACGGATTGCAGAACAAATGGACGCTGCCGCTTGAGGTAACCATGCGCGGCCAGACGACGACGGGGCTGATCGGCCCGATTTTCTTATTGGCTCCGCTGGCTCTTCTCGCGCTTCGCTTTCGCGAAGGCCGCCGCCTGCTGCTGCCCGGTTTGCTGCTGTTTCTGCCGTTCTTCGGCAACGTCGGCACGCGGTTCCTGATTCCCTGCCTGCCGTTTTTTTCGCTGGCTATGGCGATGGCTGTGCCATGGGTGCCGGCGCTGGTCGCGATGGTCTTGTTTCACGCGGTGTTGTCGTGGCCGTCGATGATTCCTCATTATTCGTCGCCCTACGCTTGGCATCTCGACAGGATTTTGTGGAAGCAGGCTGTTAGAAAGCTTCCTCAGGACCAATATCTCTTGCAGAATTTCCAAGGCTACGGCATCGCTCGGATGATCGAGGACCATGTTCCCAAAGGAGCCAGGGTGCTGGCGGTGGCCGGCGTAGCCGACGCCTACACCACGCACGAAGTTCTGGTTGGTTTTCAGGCCGCGCTCAACGACGATCTCGCCGATATTTTCAACCTCGGATGGGAAGAGAGCCAGCAACCCACCCACCGCCTGATTTTCAAATTCCCTCCCGCCACCGCGCGCCGCGTCCGCATCCTGCAAACTGGCACCGGCGCGCCACTCGAAGAATTCAAGGTGGATGAGCTGCGATTTTTCTATCAGGGCGCCGAACTGCCCCGCGATCCCATCTGGCGCCTGCGCGCCTGGCCCAATCCCTGGGACGTGCAGATGGCTTTCGACAACTCTCCCGCCACCCGCTGGAGGTCCTGGGAAGTGGCATCGCCCGGCATGTACATCGATACCGACTTCGGAAAATACGAGCTGCTGGACGAAGTGCGGGTCGACCGCGCGCCCGACTCTCTCAACGTGCGCATGCAGGTGGAAGCCATGAATCCCAAGGGCGCGTGGGTGAAAATCGCCGCCGATCCGCGCACCGAATTGATTTTCGCGCCCGTCGACATCCGCCGCTGGGCTAGCCGCGAGCTTCATCTGCGCGGCATCGACTATATCCTGTTGAACGATACCGACTGGGGCGCCGACGACGTCCGCGAAGACCCGGGCTCCTGGGGATTCCAGGAAATCGCCCGGGGCTACGGAGCGCGTATATATAAAGTGGTGGCGCGATGAAACTGTTTCTGGGCGTCGACGGAGGACAATCGAGCACCACCGCCCTGGTGGGCGACGAAACCGGCGCCGTCATCGGCTCCGGCCGCGGAGGCCCCTGCAATCACGTGGGCAGTGCGGAGGGTCGCGACAGATTTCTGCGGGCGGTGGGCGGATGCCTTCGCGGCGCGGGTTTTGCCGATGTTGAATTCGAAGCTGCGTGCCTCGGTTTCAGCGGTGGCGCGGCGGATAAGAACGCATACGTGCGCGAGCTGATCAAAGCGAAGCTTTATTTTGTGACGCATGACGCGTTCATCGCGCTGGTCGGCGCGAGGCGAGCCGGGCGTGATTACCATCGCCGGGACGGGATCGATCGCGTTCGGACGCAATCAAGAAGGAAAAACGGCGCGCGCGGGCGGCTGGGGTTATGTGTTCGGCGACGAGGGCGGCGGATTCGATCTCGTTCGCCAGGCGTTGCGGGCGGCCCTGCGCGAGGAAGAAGGATGGGGGCCCAAAACCGCTCTGCGCGAGGCGCTGGTCTCGTCGGCGGGCGCAACGGGCGCGAACGACCTGCTGCATCGCTTCTATACGAATGAGTATCCGCGGGAGCGCGTGGCGGCGTTCGCGAAGCTGGTGGATCGGATCGCGCGCGACGGCGACCCGGTGGCGCGAGAGATTCTGCTCGCGGGCGCGCAACAGCTTGCCACGCTGGCGGGCGCGGTTCGCCGACAAATCTTCGACGGAAAGGCGGCCTGCTGCATCAGTTATCTGGGCGGCGTTTTCCACAGCGAGATTTTGCTGGCGCGGTATCGGATGTTGATGGAACTCGAAGAGGGCAACCGCGTGACCGAGCCCAAGTACGGACCGGCGGCGGGAGCGTTGATTGAAGCGTATCGCATGGCGGGTTTGTCCGTCCTATTAAAGGACGTAACGGTGGAGAAATGAGGAAGGAATTACGCCTGAAGCCGTCGCTGCAAGCTAAAGCTCGCGCCACGATGTGCATGGTCGCGGTACTGGGTTCTCCGCTGTTTGCGGCGGAGCCCGATTGGTCCTCGGTCGAGAAGCACGCGCTGGATTTGTTGCAGAAATACGTGCGCATCGCGAGCGTGAATCCTCCGGCCAATACAGCTCCCGCGGCGGCGCTGATCAAGAGCGAGTTGGAGGCAGCGGGCTTTACGCCGAAGCTCTACACCAGCGGTCCGCAAGGGCAAACCAACGTGATCGTGCGCCTGCCTGGGCGCGATCGTTCGAAAAAACCTCTTCTGTTGCTGAATCATCTCGATGTCGTGCCGGTGGACGCGAAGGCTTGGAGAGCGATCGATCCGTTCGGCGCGGCGATCAAGGACGGGCAGATCTGGGGACGAGGTTCGCTCGACATGAAGGGGCTGGCCGTCGAGCAGATGACGGCGTTGATCGAGCTGAAACGCGCCGGCATCGTCCCGCCGCGCGACATCGTGATGCTGTCGACCGCCGACGAGGAGTCGGGCGGCGTTTGGGCACTCAATGGGTGGTGAAACATCATTCGACGAAATCGATCCGGCCTATGTTCTGGACGAGGGCGGCGCGGGAAGCCGGGATTTGTTCGCCGGGCAAGCTGATTTTCGGCGTCGCGGTAGGCGAGAAACAGATGCTGTGGCTCCGGCTTCGGGCCAAGGGCACCGCGGGCCACGGATCGCAGCCCATTGCGGATAATGCGAACTTGATTCTGCTCGACGCGATTCGTAAGGCGATGGACGTCGCGAATGCGGATAAGCAGAATCCTGTGGTGGAGTCGATGTTGAAAGCTGCGGGAGGCTCGTTTGCAGCGAACAAATTCACGGCGCAATTCAGGGGAACACGATTTCGCTGACCACTCTTCAATCCGGCGTCGGGTCGCCGGTGAAGCCGAACGTGATTCCGTCTGTGGCCGAGGCGGCGCTCGATTGCCGGCTGCTGCCGGGCATCAACGCGGACGAGTTCGAGAGCGGCATCAAGGCGCGAATGGACCGGAGGGTGACCGTCGGAACGGTTGAGCCGATGTCCAGTGGATGCGGGCATGAGTCGGCGGAAAATCCATTGTTGCACGGCGATGCGCGCGGCGTTGCGGAAAGCGCATCCGGATGCCGTGGTCACGCCGATGCTGGTTCCTTACCGGGACGGATTCTGTGCAGCTCCGCAGGCGCGGCATTCCGGCGTCCGGGTTCCTGCCGATGGTGGTGGACGCGGCGATGCGTGGCGACCATGTGCGTTAGCGACGGAGCGCGTGCCGGTTGCTGAGTTCTGCGCAGATCGATTCTGTTCGATGTGCTGCGATCGGAGTATTGATGGAACCCGTCTCGCATTTCTTCTATTCGGACCGTCTGAAGCTCCAGTTCTGGGACTGGGGCACGGACGGCAAGCCGGCGCTCATCCTGGTGCATGGCGGCCTCGACCACGCGCGCAGCTGGGATTGGGTGGCGCGCGCCCTGCGCGACGATTATCACGTCTACGCGCTCGACCTGCGCGGCCACGGCAACAGCGCGTGGGCTCCGGGCGCGCTGTACAGCGTCGCGGAGCACGTGCTGGACCTCTCGGCGCTGGCGGATATCATCAACGCGTTCCCGGTGACGATCATCGGCCACTCGCTCGGCGGTGTGGTCACGCTGGTGTACGCGGGCGTGTATCCGGACCGCGTGAAGAAGGTCGTGGCGATCGAGGGCATCGGCATGCCTGTGACGCATCGCGCGCCGAAGCCGGCGTCGGAGCGGCTGCGCAACTGGATCGAGGTGATCCGCAAGGGCGAAAACAGGGCTCCGCAAACTACCCGACGCTGGCGGCGGCCATCGCGCGGATGAAGGAAGCGAATCCGTTTCTGTCCGATGAAGTGGCCGCGCACCTGACGCTGCACGGGACCAACTGGAACGCCGACGGATCGATTACCTGGAAGTTCGACAACTACGTGCGCACGTTCATCACCTATGGCTACAACATCGAAGATGCGAAGGAAGTGATGTCGCGCATCACGTGCCCGGTGCTGTTGTTCTGGGGCAGAGAGAGCTGGGCGCTGGACCCGGAAGAGGGTGGGCACGCGGAGATTATCCGAAATCACCGGGTGGTGAAAGTCGAGAAGGCGGGGCACTGGGTGCATCACGACCAGCTTCAGGTGTTCTTGCGGGAGACGAAGAAGTTTCTGGCGGAGTAACTGTCCGCGCTACGGTCGCGGTGTCTACAATTTTTTCAGCAACCTTAGAAAGGTTGCTGTCGCGCGCCCGCCTGGAACTCCAGAATCGCGCCGTCGAACGACACCCAAAAAACTCCGGAAACAAAGCGCGGGCGCTATCCGGATCCTGCATCACTCGCAACAAATAGTCCTGAAATTTGTCGCGTCCGCGGGTGTGGATCATGTGTTCCAGAAAGTACCGCCACGCGACGTAATTGAAGCGCATGTCGGAGTTGTCGCCGTTAAATGCCGGCGACAGCGGTTCGGTCCTCGCGCGAGAGACGAATTCAGCCTCGCTGAGATAGGATTTCTGGCGCCCGAAATCGACGGCGAGTCCTTCGAACAGCCAGAGCTGGCCGCTTAGTTTGTGACCTCGCCACAGGGGCATGTTCTGATTGAGGATGGCGTGCGACAGTTCGTGCCGCAGATACTCGGCGGTATCGAAGTGCTTTTCCGCGAGCTTGGGCGTGACGAAGATGACGGTGCCGGTCTGTAAGGTCAACGCGCCGACCGGGCCGCGTTGCCAGGGCGCCTGCAAGTGAAAATCGGTCCAGGTGCGCGGCGCGATCACCGTGATGCGGTCGGGCATCTTGAGGCGATGGAATTCCTCAGCCTCGGCGATGAAGTTGTCCACCTGCTGGTAGGCTTCCTCGAGCACCGTTCCGGAGGGATAGTAAATGTCGGCGCGATGGAGGGTGAAATGGGTGTAGCCGGGCTTGATCGGGGACCACGGAAACAAGGGTCCATCACCTAAGGCAACGACGGAGCACGCGACGAACAGCACAATGGCCGCCCACCGCAGCCATTTAGGCATTCACCGCTTCCAGCGCGGCGTACGTGCGGTCGACATAAGCGTTCAGAATATCGATGAACTCAGCGACAATGCGGTCGCCGCGCAAGGTGCATTTCAGTTTGCCGTCGACGTAAACCGGCGCCACCGGCTCCTCAAACGTGCCCGGCAGCGAGATGCCGAGATTGGCGTGTTTCGATTCGCCGGGGCCGTTGACGATGCAGCCCATTACCGCGACTTTCATCTCCTCCACGCCCGAATAGCGCGCCTTCCAGACCGGCATCTGCTCCCGCAGATACGTCTGAATCTGGTCCGCCATGTCCTGGAAGAAGGTGCTGGTCGTGCGTCCGCAGCCGGGGCAAGCGGTGACCTGCGGCGTGAAGCTGCGCAGCTCGAGCGATTGCAGAATCTGCTGGCTGACGATCACCTCTTCCGTGCGGTCGCCATTCGGCAGCGGCGTGAGCGAGGCGCGAATCGTATCGCCGATGCCTTCCTGCAAGCAGCACTCCCAAAGCCGCGGTCGTGGCTACGATGCCTTTCGCGCCGAGCCCCGCTTCGGTCAACCCGAGATGCAGCGCGTAATCGCATTCCGCGCCATCATTCGATAAACGGCAATCAAATCCTGGACGCCACTGACCTTCGCGCTGAGGATGATTCGATTGCGCGCCAGCCCGTAGGATTCAGCTGCGGCCGCTGAGTTCAGCGCGCTGGCGACGATCGCCCGCAGAGTGACCATCTTGGCGTCAAGCGGCTCGGCAAGCTTGCTGTTCTCATCCATCATGCGCGTGAGCAGCGCCTGGTCGAGCGAGCCCCAGTTCACGCCGATGCGCACCGGTCGCTCGTACTCAATCGCGGCCTCGATCATCACCCGGAAGTTGTCGTCGTGTTTCTTGCCGATGTTGACGTTGCCCGGATTGATGCGGTACTTCGCCAGCGCGCGCGCCATCGCCGGATATTTCTTCAACAAAATGTGCCCGTTGTAGTGAAAATCGCCGATAATCGGCACGCGCACGCCGAATTTGTCGAGAGTGTCGACGATCTTCGGCACCGCCGCGGCGGCTTCTTCGGTGTTCACGGTGACGCGCACCAGCTCCGAGCCGGCGTTGGCCAGCGCCATCACCTGATTGACAGTCGACTGCACGTCGGCGGTGTCGGTGTTGGTCATCGACTGCACGACAATCGGGTTCGAACCGCCGACTTCGACCGAGCCGATACGGACGGCGACAGAGCGGCGCCGCTGAATTGCTGCCATATCCTTCTATTGTAGGCTAGACTCTACGAATGCAGACGGTCGAGCCCACGCTGACTGAGCACGGACTGAAGCGGGAGCTCGCCCTATGGGATCTGGTCTTCACGCAGATTCTGTTTGTTACCGGCCTGGTATGGGTGGGGGCCGCCGCCAAGCTGGGATCCTCCCACGTCACCTTCTGGCTGCTTGCCGTCGTGCTGTTCTACGCTCCGTCCGCCATCGTAGTGATTCATTTGAGCCGGAGAATGCCGTTCGAAGGAGGGCTATATGAATGGGCGAGGCTCGGATTCAATGAGCGAGCGGGATTTCTGGTGGCGTGGAACCTATGGCTGTACGCAATGGTGCTGATGTCGGAAGCGGGCCTGATGGCCGCGACCAACATTGCCTATGCCACCGGGGTTGGCTGGATCGCGGAGAGCAAGTGGTCGATCGCGCTTGCCAGCCTGATCATTGTGGGAGGACTCACCGCGCTGTCGATCGCCGGGCTCGGCGCGGGGAAATGGCTGCACAGCGCGGGCGGAATCGCGCTGCTGGTCGTTTGTTCGGCGATGATCGCGATGCCCGCCATCGCCTGGGCGCGCGGTGCGCGGCCGGTAACGGCGCCGTTCGAGCTGGCCATGCCCGCGCTCACGTTGATGAATCTGAATATCCTCGGCAAGCTGGGCTTTGGGGCGCTGGGTGGATTCGAATACGTCGCGATTTTCGCGGGCGAATCGCGGGATCCGGCGAAAATCATCGCGCGCAGCGTCCTGATCTCCGCTCCGGTGATCGCGCTCCTGTTTATCCTGGGCACGGGGTCGGTGTTGTTCTACGTACCGGTGAATTCCATCGACCTGGTGTCTCCCGTGTCGCAAGTGCTGTCCATCGCCGCGAAACCGCTGGGCGCCAGCGCCCGGATCGCGGGCGCGGTGATCCTGACGGTGCTCGGAATGCGGATTGCGCAGGCTAGCCTTAACTTTTCCGCGACCGCGCGCTTGCCGATGGTGGCCGGCTGGGACCATCTGCTCCCGCGCTGGTTCACGAAATTGCATCCGACGCGCAAAACGCCGGTCAATTCGATTCTCTTCGTCGGCGCAGCGACGCTCACGTGCAGCCTGGTCGGCATGACAGGCGTCGCCCGGCAGGAAGCGTTCCAGTTGTTCAACAACTCATCAGGGATCTTCTACGCGTTGCCATACCTGGCAATGTTCGCGCTGCCGTTCGTCTTGAAGGATGTGTCGTTGGGCGTGCGCGTGGCCTCAGCCTCGGGGTTCCTGATGACGCTGCTCTACGTGGCCCTGTCGATTTTTCCAATCGTCGAAGTGGGCAGCCGGGCGCTGTTCACCGCGAAAATCTGCGGCGTGATTTTGGCGGGGAACATAATTGGAATCGCGATTTTCGAGCTGTCGCGGCAAAAGACGTCTGCGTCTAAAGCGGTGAGATACTGAATGGGTGCCGACCATTCTGCTGGTGGGGCCGTACCGTATGTATTTTTATAGCCATGAGCCGAACGAGCCGCCCCACATACATGTGGATCGAGACGATCAGTCGGCAAAGTTCTGGTTGGATCCGGTCGCGTTGGCCGGAAACCTCGGCTTCAATCCGGCAGAACTCCGTCGGATCCAACGGTTGGTGGCGGAAAACCGCAATCTCTTATTGGAGCAGTGGCATGAGCGCTTCCCAGCCTAACGCCGGAGAACGCGTGCGCGACGTCCGCGTCACGGAGGACACGCTGGCCGTGGATCTTGCCGACGGTCGCACAATCATCGTTCCCCTCGCGTGGTATCCGCGACTCTTGAACGCGACCATGGAACAGCGTTCTCACTGGAAAGTCAGTGGGGCAGGTTATGGCATCCATTGGCCGGATGTCGATGAGGACCTGAGCACGGAAGGGCTGCTTCGGGGAGCGCCCGCCGGTGCGGAACCGGCTCGCCTGCGATGATAGAGCAAGTCGCATTTCGCAGGCACGCGAGCTGTCCTCGTGCTCTTCTTCCCGCACCGCGCGAATCGACGCCACTAAACGTCGATTAATCGGAAGCCGCCGGACCTACCGGGGCCTTCGTCGGGAGCGACCAATTGCCCGGCGAGCGCTCTTAGCTCGTTTTCGAAGTCCAGCAGAAATCCGGGAGAAATTCGCAACGCCCACTTCTCTAAGAACGAATCGACTAACTTCTCTCTTTTCTCTTTTCCATTTGGTAACCTCACGGCAATACCGTCGCTGGGTATTGACCAATACCCCTCCAAACTGGGGATGCGTGCACCGCTGAGGGCAGTTGAACATAGATCGCGAATTCAGGCAAATTCGCGGCCGGTGCATACTTGGATCTTTAATGAAGTTTTAATTTGCGCGGCCCAGTGCCTTCAAATTACACGGTAAGATCTGACGGAGGCATGACCACCGAGAGCTCCGGGAGGGTAGTCGCGGCTCTATTTCGCCGTGGGTTGACGGGCATCGCCGCGCAAATTACCCAGGGTAGCGCGGCGCCAACCCTGGGCTTTGCTACACAACCCCTTTGGGGTTGGAGTTGCCCGGCGCATTCCAGCCCGCCTAAGCATGTTGGACAAGGCAGTTGCAATGCCGGCGAATTCCCGAAAGGCATTGCCACAAGAAGAACCGCGACCAGCCACGTTCTTTTTGGTTTTCAGCGGCGCGGCGAGCGAGCAATTCACGGGCGGCACAGACCCCGCGCCGCTGAAAAACAAAAAGGGGAGGGGGGCTGGGCCGGTGCTATAAACAGGCCACCCCTGACGGGGTTTTGTCCTGAGTGTTGCCCTGATCTGCCGTGCGCTCACAGGGCGTCCTCAGCGGCATTGGGACGGTGCGCGCCCGCTCTCCGGCTTCATCGCTTACTCGGCCCGAGGCAGAAAACATTCGTCAGGCCCTTGAGGTAAATCCTGTCGGGCGCGAAGGCGGGGCTGGCGTGGAAGGCGTCCCCCATTTCGGTCCTGAACAACTCTTTGAACTGAGCCCCGGCTTCGACCACAATCGCGGCGCCCTTTTGGCCGAAGAGATAAACTCGGTTTGCGGCCAGGCTCGGCGAGGCATGGAACTCCATCTCGAAATCGTGCTCCCATTGCTTTTTGCCGTCCTTGGCGTTCCAGCAGGTCAGCACCCCGGTAGTGGTGACCGTGAAGACGAGTTGGCCGTCGCTCACGGGGCTGGTCACGTCCGGCACATTGTCTTCCGCCACCCACGCCACATGGGTCTTGCTGACGTCGCCTTGGCCGTCGGGTCGAATGGCCATCAGTTTTTCCGACGGGCTGACGGCAATAACGAATCCCCCCGCGAAGATAGGTGAGGGGGTAATCTCGCCGTCCAGCCCCTCAACGCGCCACAACTCCGCGCCGTCCGTGGCGGAATAGGCAATGACCCACGGCACGGCGAGCGTGATCACCTGTGGTTTTCCGGCGGCCTCGATGACGATCGGCGAGGCCCAGGAGGCGCCCACCTTTCGCGGCGTCTGCCATACCACGCGGCCCGTGGCCCCCTCGAGCGCGTAAAGCTTGGATTTGCCTTCCTCGCTGTCCCCCTGGTCCAGTTGCAGGATCAGGCGGTCCCGCCAGATCGTCAGCGACGCCGCATGCCCGTAGGGATTCTTGAGCGGGCCAAAAGTTTTCGACCAGACAAGCTTGCCCTCGATCGTGAAGGCCGCCAGGTCGCCGTTGGCGAAGATCACATACACCCGCCGTCCGTCCGTGGCCATCGTCGCGGCCGCATAGCCGGTCGTCTCCGGCACCTCCGCCGGCTTGCCCGGCCCCCGGGAACATTGGCCACCGGCTGGCGCCACAGCAACTGGCCCGTCTTTCCGTCCAGGCAAAACACCTCCCGCTTGGCTGCGTCGCCACCCGAGAAAAAGACCCGGTCTCCCCAGGTGATCGGGGAGTTGAACCCGCTGGCGGGAACCGGGAATTTCCAAGCGACGCCCGCCCCGCTCTTCACGTCCCAGCTTATCGGGGCGTTGGTAAAGGGCGAAACTCCTCCCCCTCCGGGTCCGCGGAAGCGCGGCCAGTTCCGCTTGAGTTCATCCGGCGGCGCCACATCGCTCACCGGCGCCGCAGCGCCGGTCACGGCCCCGAGCGACTTGGCCGCCTCGACCGGCCGCTCCGGCAAGGCCGTTTTCACGCCCAGGCTCGCCACGAAGAGCCCGGCGCCAACGCTCACGCCGCAGGCGGCCACCGACCAGCGAGCCAGCGCGGCCGCGCGCGCCGCCTCGGGGCCATCCTGCCGGTCGGGCCGGCGCAACCGAGGCCGCTTCCCATAATGCGCCACCCGCGCGCCGGCTATCCCGAACAGGACGCCGGCGCCCAGCAACATCCAGACCCCAGAGTTCATTCTCCATAAATGGCGGAAATAATGTTGGCGAAGCTGCAAGTCCAGCCGCCGAAGGTTCTGTTTGAGCTGCTCGTCGCCCGGATTGAGCCGCAGTTTCTCTTTCAAATCCGCGAGCGGAACTGATTTCAGCGGGTCGTCCATTCTCACATGCACATAGCCCGCCAGCATCCCGGCGACCACCAGGAGCAATCCGT
>CAWJHI010000069.1:0-20290 GCA_963842485.1 Terriglobia bacterium
GTGAAGAGGGCTGGATCACGGACTGGGGCGCCGAGCCGGGCGTCCGGCGACAGCACGAGATGTCGATCCTGCGGGCTTCGATGAATCTCACGGACTATCGTCTGGAATTTGAGGCGCAGATCGAGACCAAGGCGCTGGGCTGGGTGTATCGCGCCAAGGATCCGCAAGAACTACTACGTCAACAAGCTGGAGATCGTGAAGCCGGGGCTGGAGCCGACCGTCGCGCTGGTGCGCTTCGCGGTGATCAACGGCGAGGAGCAGCCGCGGGCGCAGTTCCCGCTGTCGCTCGCCGGTGCACATCGACACGCTTTATAAGATTCGTTTCGACGCTGTCGGCGACCGCTTCACCACCTATGTGCAGGATCAGAAAGTGGACGAATGGACCGACGATCGCATCAAGACGGGCGGAATCGGTTTGTACAACGAGCGCGGCGAAGCCCGGATCCGTAAAGGGCGGCGTGAGTGTCGTGCCGCTGGTGATCAAGAGATAGGAACAGGAGACGTTGAGGAATGCCGGAAACCAACGAACAACACGTTTCTTTGTCGACGACGACCTGATCGAAAGACTGATGCGGGGCGATACGGTCGCCGATCCGACCAAAGCAGAAGCGTCCGGCGGCGTCGACGGCACTGGGCACGGCGGTGAGACTGGCCTCCGAGAATCGGCTCAGCGACGCGATCAAGGAACTGGAACGGGCCGTCGAGCGGGGCGAGAATCTCGCCGGAGCTATCCACCGGACTCGGGCATCTGCGGTTCGAGCAGCAGAACTGGGCCGAGGCCGCGCACAGCTACGCCAAGGTGACCGAACTGGAGCCGCAGCATCGGACGGCGCACTACAACCTGGGTTTGTGCCTGGAGCGTCAGGGGAAATTCGAGGAAGCCGCGAAGTCCTTCGAGACGGCGCTTTCCATCGATCCGAAGCGCTGGCAGGCGCAGTTGGGCCGCGGCCTTTGCCTGTTGCAACTGGGCAAGGCCGATCAGGCGCTGGAATGCTTCCAGGCCAGCCTGAAGGAGAGCCCGGCGCACGATCAGGCACTGTTCGGAAAAGCGGTCGCGCTGCACCAGCTCGGAAAGCTGGACGAAGCCGCCGACATGTACCGGAAGCTGCTGCCGTCGAATCCGAATTCGGCGGAACTGCTGGTGAATCTGATCGCGCTGTTCACGGCCCGCAAGGACGACGGCAAGGTGAAGGAGTTCGCGGAGAAGCTGTTGAAGCTTCGGCCGCAATCGCGGCAGGCGTTGCAAGGATTGGCGGCGGTGGCGCTTTCGCGCGGCGATTACAGCGCTGCGGCGCAGCACTGCTCGCAACTGGTGAAGGTCGCGGCGGATTCGTATGAAGGATGGTTCAATCTGGGTGTCGCGTATCAGAAGACGGGACGCCTGGAGCAGGCCGGCAACGCCTATCGCGAGGCGACGCGCATTCGTCCGGAGGCAGTGGAGGCGAACGCGAACCTGGGCGCGGTGTTGCAGGAGCGCGGGCGACATCGCCGGGCGCTCGCCGCGCTTATGAGCGGGTTCTGGCGTCCCAGCCGGATCTTCCGGGCGCTTTGTGGAATCTGGCGCTGGCAGTGGAGCGCGACGGCAAGCCCGAGGAGGCGGAAAAACACTTCGAAAAGCTGGTCGCGGTGAAGCCGGACTTTGAGGATGCGGCTTTCCGGCTCGGGTTCCTGCAACTGCAGCGCGCCGAGTACGCCGGTGCAGTGGACAGCTTCGAAACGTGCCTGAAGAAGCGCAAGGATTGGGTGGAGGCTCTGCTGAATCTGGGTCTGGCGTGCTGGAAGTTCGAGGACCTGGACGCCGCGTCGGAGACCTTCAACCGGGTGCTCGCCTTGCAGCCGAAGAACATCGACGCGCTGCGGGCGCTGACGGCCATCGCGATCGAGCGCAAGGATCACAAACGGGCCTGGGAATTGCACCAGAAGCTGACCGCGCTGGGCGAACGATCGGTGGAGCTGTCGTACAACCTCGGCTTGCTGCTGCAAGCGGCGGGCGAAAACAAGCAAGCTGCGGAATGCTACCAGATCGCGCTCGACAAGAAGCCCAATTTTCCCGAAGCGCTGCTGAATCTGGGCCACACTCTGAAGGCGGTGGGGAAGGACGAAGAAGCCAAGCAGGTGTGGAGCAAAGCGGTCAGTGCGGATCCGGCTCTGGCCGGGAAGTATTTCCACTAAATCGAAGATAGCTTTGAACAAAGGCTCGCGCCTGGCCGGCAAGCAAGCCTCCGGGGTCCCCTTCGAGGCGCGCCTCGGCGAAAGAGTATTCGAGCGTGCCGGACTCGGCCGGGGCGTAATTCTTTTCGAGAATATAGACCAGCTTCAGCCGGCCGTCCGCATCCGATAGCGCGGAGAATCTCACGGCATCGGCGGCGCCGACCGGAAAACGGTCGCACCGGCCGCTGGCATAGCCGCAGTTGCACAGGTCGTCGCGCGAGGATTCCGGAGGCTGGAACGGCTCCGCGCGGGCGCAACAGACTCCGCCGTACAGGCCGCCGAGCGGAAGGCGCGGGGCGTGAATCCAGCCATCCTGCTCCACCCTGGCGCCGGGCTTGAAAAACGGACATGCCACAGCGGTATCCTAACATTAACTTGGAACTTTCGCGCATTGAAGTCCTGGGACAGATGCTCGAGCAGAATCCGGCGAACACGTTCGCCCGGTATGGCTTGGCGATGGAGCACGTGAAGACCGGCGAACTCAGCCGCGCCGTGGAGCAGTTTGGGGCCGTGCTCGATACCGACCCGTCCTATGCCGCGGCGTATTTTCATGGCGGCCAGGCGCTGGAAAAACTGGGCCGGCTGGACGACGCGCGGGACTATTACCGCCGCGGCATCGCCGCAGCCCGCGATCCGCACGCCCGGAGCGAATTGCAGGCGGCTCTGGATATACTGGGTACTTAAAAAGTCAGAAGGTAATTTTGTTTCGCGCCACACTCCTGTTGCCGTTGAGTTTATTGCTCGCGCTGCCCTCCTCGGCGCAGAACCGGCAGTTCCAGGGGCGGAACCAGCCGCAGGGACAACTGGATTCGAATGAATCGATTTTCGCGGTGATGGCCGCGATCAACGTGGCGGGTTATGACACGGACGCCCAATCGCCCAGCAATCATGACTTGCGCAGGCAGATTCGCGAGTATCTGAAGGCGAAGGATTTGAGGAGCGTGGACGCGCTGGGGCGCTTCGTCCGGGCCCATCGCAGCAAGAATCCGCGCGCCGATCTGAGCCAATACATTTCCTACGCGTTAACCACCAACGGTCCGCCGGATTTCAGTTATCGCTACGCGAGCGGCGCGATTCCCGCGGATGTGGATGCGCTTGAAGGGTTCACGCCGCTGATGATCGAATTTTCGCGCGAGGCGAACATCGACGAGCTGTGGAAACGCGTCCAGCCCGCTTACGATGCGGCGATCGCTCAGTATCAGGAGCCGGTGACGCGCGCCGTTCTCCTGGCCAACGCGTACCTGCGGAACGACACGGCGGGCTATCTGGGCCGGCGCTTTCAGATTTTTATCGATCTCTTGGGCGCGCCCAACCAAGTGCAGACGCGCAGCTACGTCGACGATTATTTCATCGTCCTGACGCCGGTGGCGAAGCTGGGCACCAAGGATCTGAATCCCGCGGATCTGCCGGTGGAGGAGATTCGCCACATGTATCTCCACTATCTGCTGGATAGTTTGCCATTGAAGTACTCGGAGACCGTGGATTCCAAGAGGGCGCTGGGCGATTATGCGCTCGGGTCGCCGATTCTGGAGGAGCAGTATAAGACCGATTTCATCCTGATGACCACGGAGTGTCTGATCAAAGCCGTGGAAAGCCGCATCGACCGCAAGGCGGGGCTGGTGGACCAGGCGCTGCGGGAGGGCTTCGTGATGACGCCCGCGTTCGCCGAGCGGCTGATGGACTATGAGAAGCAGGAACAGTCCATGCGACTGTTTTTCCGGGAGTTGGTGGACGGGATCGATCTGAAGCGCGAGGAAAAGCGCCTGGATCACATCGATTTCGTGTCCGAGAACGCGGCGCGAAGGGCCCGTACGGTTACACGCGAGGAGGAGAAGCCGCCGGAACTGACCGGGGTCGCCAAGACGCTGGACGACGCGGAAAAGGCGTATACGGCGCGGGACCTGGGCCGCGCCAGGGAGATTTATCTTCGGAGCCTGAAGGAGACCGACCAGAAACCGCTGCATGCGAAGGCGTATTATGGTTTGGCGCGGATCGCCGTACTGGAACGCGATCCGCAGAAAGCGGATGAGTTGTTCCGTGTGGTTCTGGAACAGAACCCGGATGCGGAGACGAAATCGTGGAGCCTTCTGTATCTCGGCCGTTTGGCCGATTCGCAGGGCTGGCGCGACGAAGCGGTAAAGCATTATGAGGCGGCTTTGGCCGTCGAGGGCGTGCCGGCATCGGTGCGCGAGGCAGCGGTAAAGGGTCTGGAAGAAGCGCCCGGTAAGAAAAAAAAATAAGGAGCAAGGAAGGATGAGGACGAGATTTTTGGCCATGGTGGCCGCATGGTTGACTTTGGCGGCTTTGGCGTTCGCCCAAAAGCCGAAGTCGCAGAAAGAATTGGAGGCGTTGCAAGCGATTCAGAACGCGAAAACCGCGGATGACCGCATTGCAGCCGTGGATTCCCTGATTACCAAGTTCGCCGATACGGAGTTCAAATCGTGGGCGTTCAATCTGGCCGCCGACGCGGCCCAAAGAAAGGGCGATTCGCCCAAAGCGGTGGCTTACGCGCAGAACGCTCTGGACGCGGACGCGAAGGATTTTCAAGCCATGCTGCTGATTTCCGGCGAGCTCGCCAAGGGTACCCGCGAAAACGATCTGGATAAAGAGGAGAAGCTGGCGCGCGCCGAAAAGCTGGCCAAGGACGCGATTCCCGTGATCACCGCGACGCCCAAGCCGAATCCTCAGCTCCCCGACGATCAGTGGGCGGGATTCAAGAAAGACGCGATTTCGCAAGCCCATGAGGATCTGGGCCTGGTGGCGCTGGCGCGTAAGAAATACGATGGCGCCATTGAGGAATTCAAGCTATCGGTGGATGGCGCCACCACGCCGGACCCGGCGACCATGGTACGGCTCGGCACGGTTTACGATCAGGCGGGCAAGTACGACGATGGAATCGCGATGCTGGACAAGGCGCTGGCGACGCCGAACCTGAATCCGGTGATCAAACAGGTGGCGAGCGCGGAGAAGGCGCGCGCGGAGCAAGCCAAGAGCGGCAAGAAATAGCAAATGTAAGAACCGCCAAACGGGGCATAGATATGAAAGAGGGCCTGGAATACACTCAACGGGTATGATCGCTGAGTTGGAGATTCTCGAGAAGACGCTCGACTATACGTTCCGGGACCGTTCCCTGCTGGAGCGCGCGCTGACGCACAAGTCCCGGATCTATGAGAAAGCGGCCGACGGGCAGTGTGACGACGACAATGAGCAGCTCGAGTTTCTAGGCGATGCGATTCTAGGGTTCATCGTCAGCGACTGCCTGGTGCGCCGCTTTTCCACGTATCCGGAGGGCCGTCTCTCTAAATTGAAGGCGCATCTGGTCAGCGCGGCGCGCTTGCACGAAGTGGCCCAGGAACTTGCCCTGGGCGATCATCTGATTCTGGGTCGAGGCGAAGAGATGAGCGGCGGGCGCGAGAAGAAGGCGCTGCTCTCAGACGCGGTGGAAGCGCTGATCGCGGCGTTATACCTGGATGCCGGGCTGGATGTGGCCAAGCAGTTCATCGAAACGCGAGTGATCGGTCCGCTCAGTACGAATCCGGACGGCAGCGAAGCCGAGGTGACGGATTACAAGAGCGCTTTGCAGGAAATGGCGCAGGCGCTGAAGCTGCCGCCGCCGCGCTACGTCATTGTCGGCGAAGAAGGCCCGGAGCATTCAAAGACATTCACCGTGGAAGTGAGGCTCGGCAAGGAGTGGGTTAGCCAGGCCCAGGGTATGTCCAAAAAGAGCGCCGGGCAAAAGGCGGCCCAGCAGATTCTCCAGCAGTTGACTGAATGGGGGAGATAGTGACGCGGCGGGCCGTGCTCGCTCTGGCTGCCGCCCCTTTCGCCCGATCCGGCAGCCGCCTCCCTATTAAGAAGGCCGTCGAGTTCGACATGCTCCCGGGCACGATCGGCGTGTTGGAACGGTTTCAACTGGCTCGTGACTGCGGGTTTGAGCAGATCGAGTGCCCGACCACTCCCGATCCGGCTCAGGCCGAAGAGATGCTCGCGGCGTCACAAAAGAGCGGCGTGCGCATCCATTCAGTGATGAACCAGGAGCACTGGCGGAGTCCTTTATCCTCGGCCAACCCGGCGGTGGTCGAAAAGAGCATGGAAGGCATGCGCACCAGCCTTCGCAACGCGAAGTTGTGGGGTTCCGATACGGTGCTGCTGGTCCCGGCGGTGGTGAATCCAGAGACTAGTTATGCCGAGGCGTGGGAACGGTCCCAGCGGCAGATCCGCAAATTGATTCCGCTGGCCGCGGAGATGCGTGTCGTTATCGGAATTGAGGAAGTGTGGAACAAGTTTCTGCTTAGCCCGATGGAGTTCGCGCGCTATATCGACGAGTTCGAAAGCCCTTGGGTTCGCGCCTACTTCGACATAGGCAACGTCGCGATCAGCGGGTATCCGCAGGACTGGATTCGGACGTTGGGGCCGCGCATCGTCAAGCTGCATGTCAAGGATTTCCGGTTCAAGAACCGGCTGGCGGAGTTTGTCGGTCTGCGCGAAGGGGATATCGACTGGCGCGCGGTGTACGGCGCGCTAGCGGCCATCGGCTATCGGGGGACGGCGACGGTGGAGCTGCCAGCCGGCGACGCGGCGTATCTCAAGCAAGGAAGTGAACCGGCGGTTTGAACAGATCCTGAGCGGTGAACTATGAAGCGATTTGCACTTGGATTCGTGATTGGGCTGCTGTTCGCGGTGCTGGTGGCCGCGATCCTGGGCTATGCGGCCCTGCATTTCGGCGAGCGCAAGGTGACGGTGGCCGACGGGTCGACCCTGGTCCTGCATCTGGAAGGCGATTTGCCGGAGCAGCCTCCGGTGGAGCTGCCGATTCCGTTTCTGGAACAGCAGCAGCCCATGACCGTGCTGGAAACCTGGCGGCTGTTGCGCAAGGCTGCCGCAGATTCTCGTATCAAGGCGCTGGTGCTTGAGCCTCGTGGATTGTCGGTTGGCTGGGCGAAGCTCGAAGAGCTGCACGATGACGTTGCGGCTTTTAGGAAATCGGGCAAGCCAGTTTACGCGTACCTGCGGGGTGCGACCGCGCGGGAATATTACGTTGCCACCGCCGCCGATCACGTCTACATGTCGCCCGAAGACGAGCTGGATGTGAAGGGATTGCGCGCGGAATTGATGTACGTGAAGGGTACGCTCGACAAGCTGGGCGTCCAGATGGAGTTTGAGCACGCCGGCAAGTACAAGGACGCGCCGGACATGTTCACCCGGACCACGCCTACGCCGGAGACGCTCGAAGTGATGAATCAGATCCTCGATCAGTATTTCGGGGACCTGGTGGGCACCATGGCGGATGGGCGAAAGCGGCAGCCGGACCAGATCCGTTCCTTGATCGACCAGGGTCCTTTCGTGGGCAATGAGGCGCTGAACGGAGGTCTGGTCGACGGGCTGATTTTCGAAGACGAGATGTACGGGAAGCTGAAGGAGCAACTGAAGGGCGACATCAAGCGCATCGGCGAGCAGGATTACGCGCTGGCGCCGGTGAGCGGCTTCGAGGGCTCCACGCGGATTGCCTACATTGTCGGCGAGGGCGACATTACGCGCGGCAGCGCACACGGCGATTCAGCCGATAGCGGCATCACCGCGACCTCCATGGTGAAGGAGATGCGCGAGGTGGAGAACGATTCGTCGATCAAGGGCGTGATCCTGCGCATCGATTCGCCGGGCGGCGACGGGATCGCATCCGACGACATCCTGCATGAAGCGAAGGTTCTGAGCTCGCGCAAGCCGATGATCATTTCGATGTCGGACCTGGCGGCGTCGGGCGGTTATTTCATCGCCATGACAGGAGATCCGATTGTGGCGTATCCCAATACGCTGACCGGCTCGATCGGGGTGTTCTTCGGCAAGGCGGACCTGCGCGGGCTGTACGACAAAATCGGCTTGACCACTTCCACGCTGACGCGCGGGAAGTTCGCCGATATCGACGCGGAAAATCGGCCGCTGAATGAGGAGGAACGCGCCAAGCTGCGGCGGGAAATCGACGTGTTCTACCGCGGCTTCGTGGAGCGCGTCGCGGCCGGACGCAAGAAACCCTACGACCAGGTGGAGCCGCTGGCGCAGGGCCATGTCTGGGTGGGCGCAGTTGGCCAAAGGGAACGGACTGATCGACGAACTGGGCGGTCTGGATCGCGCGGTGGAGATGGTCAAACAGAAAGCCCGGATCCCTGCGTCGGAGAAAATCACGCTGGTGACGTATCCGCCCCGGCGAACGCTATGGGAGATGTTATGGAGCCGCTCCGACGAGTCGGCCGAGGTTGACGCGATAATCCAGAAGAAGACGGAAGCGCTGGTGGGACGTCTTCCGGTCCGGGCGCTGATGCATGGCGGGATCCTGGAGCTGATGCCGTATGGCATCGAAGTGAAGTAACCGGCTCAGTTTGCCGGGTGGGCTTCCGCAATCTCGTCAGGCTGCGGCGGCGCGGACCGCAGGCCGCTCCACTCCTCGCAAATCAGAATCGAATTCGCGGGATTCCTGGGAGCATACTTCAAATTCGCGACACCCATCAGACGGTCGGGTTCGGCGGGCAAGCGATCGCGCAGGGCGCTGATATCCTGCGATGCCGCGTACTGGACTCCGCGCACGGAGTAGGAATAATACAGGGCGGTTTCGGTGGACTCGGTGATCAGAGCATCGCCAAGGCGGCCCAGCCGGTTCACGGTCAAGCGGCGTTTCCGCTCACGTTTTTCCGGAGTGCCATGCACACGCATGAGGATAAATATCGCGAGCGCGACCAAAACTACGGCAACGCCGATCAACGCGGCTAGTTGAACTTCGGCGGACATGTTTCTCTCAAACGCGCTACCGGCCGGCGCGGGCTGCCTGAAAGACTTTGGCGTAGTCGCTCAGGAATTGCTCCAGGCCCTTGTCGGTCAGCGGATGGTTAAACAGCGAATCGATCACTTTGTAGGGCAGGGTGCCGATGTGCGCTCCCGCTTTGGCCGCGTCGATGACGTGAGTGGTGTTGCGCAGGGAGGCCGCCAGAATCTGGGTGTTGAAGCCGTAGTTCTTATAAATGAGCACGATATCGCGGATCAGATCCATCCCGTTCGAGCCGATGTCGTCCAGCCGCCCGACGAAGGGGCTGACGAAGTAGGCGCCGGCTTTAGCCGCCAACAGGGCTTGTCCCGCCGAGAAACACAACGTCACGTTGACGCGGATGCCTTCCTGGCTGAAAATGGAGCAGGCGCGAATCCCGTCGCGGGTCAACGGCACCTTTACGACCACGTTCTTGTGGATGTTGGCCAGCTTGCGGCCCTGCACCAGCATCTCATCCGCCTCAGTGGCCAGCACTTCCGCGCTGACGTCGCCGTCGATGATCTCGCAGATCTTGCGGATCTGCTCTTCGAGCGGGACGCCTTCCCGGGCGATCAGAGACGGATTGGTGGTCACGCCGTCGATGATGCCCCAGCGTGCGCCCGCCTTGAGTTCGTCGAGGTTGGCGGTGTCAAGAAAAAATTTCATCGTTTAGTCCAAACCGATGATTATAACATCCGGTTGCAAATCTCATATAATAGACTGGATGCCTGAGCGCGCCCCATCCGGCATTGTTTTCCTGTAGAATACCCGAGGAGCAGTAAGCCAGTCGTAGCAGCAAGGCTTCGCGCTTACACCTTTGTGACGGAGAGAGTCCCATGGTAACCATTCCGTTTGTGCCAGCCCTGTTGCTGGCCAATGGCGCCCGCTCCACATTCAATCGCCTGTTGGACGCTTATTACAACAATCCGTTCAATCAGGGCTATGGCGTTCACCACCTGGTGTTGTTCGACTGGGCGATTCTGATTTCTTACTTCTCGGTTCTGATCGTGCTTTCCTGTTACGGCCTGCATCGTTACGAGATGATCCGCGGGTATTTGAAGCATCGCAAACACCTGGCGGACGTCGCGCCACAGCGGTTTGAGACGCTGCCACGGGTTACCATCCAGCTTCCGATTTTCAACGAGCGCTACGTAGTGGAACGGCTGCTGGCGGAGACCAGCAAGATGGATTACCCGCGCCATTTGTTACAGATACAGGTTCTGGACGATTCTACTGACGACACCCATCCATTCACCGAGAGCCTGGTTCAGGAGTATCAGGCAGGCGGGCTGCCGGTAGAGTACATTCATCGCCAGAATCGGCAGGGGTACAAAGCCGGTGCTTTGCAGAACGGATTGAAAACCGCCACCGGCGAGATCGTGGCCATCTTCGACGCGGATTTCGTTCCTCCGGTCGATTTTTTGCAACGGACGGTCCATTTCTTCGCGGATGAGAAGGTCGGGATGGTGCAGACGCGATGGTCGTATCTGAACCGCCACTATAACGTTCTGACGGAAGTACAGGCGATGCTGCTGGACGGCCATTTTGTGCTGGAACACGTTGCCAGAAGCGGCAGCGGGCTGTTCTTCAATTTCAACGGGACGGCCGGGATTCTGCGGCGCTCCATGATCGAAGATGCGGGCGGATGGCAGCACGACACGCTCACGGAGGATTCCGACCTCAGTTATCGCGCGCAGCTCAAGGGCTGGAAGTTCGTCTACGTGCCGTCGATCGAATGCCCTTCGGAATTGCCGGTTGAAACCTACGGGTTCCAGGTCCAGCAATCGCGCTGGGCGAAGGGGCTCACGCAGGTCGCTATAAAGCTTCTGCCGACCATTCTGCGGTCGAAGCTGCCATGGCGCGTTAAGGTGGAGGCGTTCTTCCACCTCACTCCCAACATTTCGTATCCGCTGATGATTTTGGTTTCGGCTTTGATGCTGCCGGTGATGATCGTACGGTTTTACATGGGCTGGTTCCAGATGATCGTGATCGACACGCCGCTGATCGCGGCGTCGTTCTGGTCGATCTCGGCGTTCTACGTGATCGCGCACCGGGCGTTGTTTCCGAAAACGTGGAAGCGGGCTTTTCTGTTCCTCCCTGCGCTGATGGCTGCCGGCGTAGCGCTTACGATCATCAATACACGCGCTGTGATTGAGGCGCTGGTCGGGTATCAGACGGGTTTTGCGAGGACTCCCAAGTATGCCATCGGCAGCGACAAAAAAGTGCACCTGGAAAACATCCAGTACCGCCGGCGAAGCGGGTGGCTGCCCTACGCGGAGCTCGGGGTGGGCGGGTTTTTTCTGTGGATGGTGATCTTTGCCATCGAATCGCAGAATTATCTGGCGATTCCGTTCCTGATGCTATTCGTCGGCGGATATTTTTGGGCCGGCTGCACTACGCTGTGGGAAGAGTATCAGGGCAAGCTGCAATGGGAGCGCCAGAGGGCGCTGGCCGAAGTCGCCGAGCGCGTGGAAGCGGCCTGATCAGGCTGGCGCGGCTTCTGTAATCTCTTCCGCAACCTGGCCGAACTTCTCGAAATTCTTCTTGAAGCGCGCGCTCAAATCATTCGCCGCGCGATCGTAGGCGGCTTTGTCCTTCCACTGGCCGCGCGCGTCGAGCAGTTCCGGAGGAACGCCCGGCACGCTCTTCGGAACCAGGACGCGGAACATGGGATGCGGCTCAGCGGGGACTTGGTCCAGTTGTCCGGCGATGGCGGCGTTGACCATCGCGCGCGTGTATTTCAGGTTCATGCGCTCGCCCACGCCATACGGTCCGCCGACCCACCCGGTGTTGACCAGATAGCAGGTGACGTTGTGACGCTTCAGCTTTTCGCCCAGCATTTTCGCGTACAACTGCGGGGACCGGGGCAGGAACGGTTCGCCGAATCCGGCGCTGAAGGTTGCCGACGGCTCCTTGCCAAGGCCGCGCTCGGTTCCGGCGAGCTTCGCGGTGTAGCCGCTCAGGAAATGATACATGGCCTGTTCCAGCGTCAGCCGTGAAATGGGAGGCAGCACGCCGAAAGCATCCGCGGTCAGGAACAGGACGTGCGAAGGATGGCCGCCTACGCCGGGAATCGCGGCGTTTTCGATAAAATCGATGCGATACGCGGCGCGCGTGTTTTCGGTCAGCTCATCGGAGTCGAAATCGAGCGTCCGCAGGTCGGGATCCATTTTCACGTTCTCGAGAACGGTGCCGAAGCGGACGGCGTTCCAGATTTGCGGCTCTTTTTCCTCGCGAAAGGTGGATGCACTTGGCATAGCAGCCGCCTTCGAAGTTGAACACGCCGTGCTCGCTCCAGCCGTGTTCGTCGTCGCCGATCAACCGGCGGTGAGGATCGGCGGAGAGCGTGGTCTTGCCGGTGCCTGAAAGGCCGAAAAACAGGGCTACTTTTCCGCCGTCTCCAATGTTCGCCGAACAGTGCATCGGCATTACGTTCCTGAAGGTCAGCAGGTAGTTGAGAATGGTGAAAATGCTTTTCTTCATCTCGCCGGCATACTCGGTTCCGGCGATCAGCACGATTTTCCTGGCGAAATTGATGACGATGGCTGTCTGGGAGCGTGTGCCGTCCTTGGCTGGATCGGCGAAAAACCCGGGTGCGAAGAACAGAGTGAACTCGGGCTGGTGATCCTTGGTTTCGCCGCGTTCCGGCCGGACGAACAACTGGTGAGCGAACAGCGTGTGCCAGGCGCGCTGCGCGATGACGCGGATCGGCAGTTTGTAGGCCGGGTCAGCGCCCGCGAAGCAATCCTGCACGAACACGTCCTGTCCATCCCAGAACTGCGACATGCGATCGAACAGGCCGTCGAACTGGGCCACCGTCATCGGCTGGTTCACCGAGCCCCAATTCACGGTCGATTCCGTGCCGGATTCGCGCACGATGTACTTGTCTTTCGGGGACCGTCCAGTGAACTGCCCGGTGCGGACCACCAATGCTCCGCCGGCGGACAGCATGCCTTCGCGGCGCTGGATCGCCTGTTCCACCAATTCCGCCGCTCCAAGATTCCAGTACGAATTCTGCAAATTGCGAAGCCCGTGACGGCTGAGTTCGTGGCCACTGGGACGAACGCCTGGGTTCTGCATAAGAATCGGAATATCTCCAAGTCCAACACGGCGCAGCCTGTTCTTTAAGGCCGTGCGTGCGTACGATCACGATTTCTGATAGCTTCCAGTCTATCATGTAGTCATGGGGTTGCGACGCTTTCTGGCCTTGCTGGCAATGGTCACGGCGCATGCGCAAATTATTGAATTTGAGTCGGGCGGGCTCAAATACAAAACCCTGACGCACAACGGTGTCACCATCATGTTCGCGCCGCTGCCCACCCACGTGCGCGATTACGCCATATTACAAGTCGCCATCTCCAATGGGTCGCCGGTATCGTGGGCGGTTCGGCCGGAGGATTTCAGATTTGAGCGGCCGGACGGGCAGTCGACCCAGGCGCTGGCGGCGCG
This sequence comes from Terriglobia bacterium, assembly GCA_963842485.1. GTDB lineage: Bacteria > Acidobacteriota > Terriglobia > Bryobacterales > Bryobacteraceae > Palsa-187. Next base: position 13,454 of record CAWJHI010000069.1, read on the forward strand.
GACCGTGGTGGAAACCCTGATGGAACATGCCAGCCGCGGCGACGTGATCAAGCTGATTACGGTATACGAAACCGGTCTGTACGGCCAAACCCAGATTCATTCGACCAATGGTTACGAATCGCGGCGGCAGAGTGCGCTGGTGGACCTGGGGTCGAACAAGATTAAGGCTGCCGCGGCGGCGTCGGCAATCGCGCTGGTGTTGACCAAGTTGTTGCCCGGCCAGTCCACCGATGGCGCCATTTTCTACCCCAATCAGGGCAAACCGCTCGGCGCCGGGCGCCTCATCGTGACTGCGGCGGGCGAAACGTTCGACTTTCCGATGGACGCGGAAGCTCCCGGACATCCTAAAACCCAATAAAGCGAAACCGGCTAGGATAGAACCACGTCAGATTCACGTCCGATGGAACGTCCCTGGGAGGCGCCCGATGCGTGCGTTTTGGCTGGCCGGGTTGATGTTTGCAGCGCTCGCGGCAGGAGACGATTCGGGTGTGCCGCCGCGACCGAAGCCGACGGACTATCCGGAGCACGAAACCGCCAAGACCGCGGTGCTGGGCGCTGTCATCGTGCCCTCCGAGCAGGTCCGCAAGATGCTGACGCCTGACATCAGGGCTACGTGGTGGTGGAAGTCGCGGTTTATCCCGAAGACGGCCATTCGTTCGACGTGGACCTTCTGGACTTTTCGCTGAAGGTGGGCGACCAGGTGATCCACGCGGATAAACCGCGAGATGTGGCGATTCCGTGGCCGGAGAAGACGGGTCCCACGAGCCAACGGGGGCCGGCGGTCACTACCGAGACCGGAGTCATCGTCGCGCGAGGCACCAACCCGGTCACTGGGCGCCCGCAGACGACCACCGGGACTTGGGAAGGCGTGGCGGTCTCGAACGACCCCCGCGACCGGAATCCCCCGCCGCCTTCGAACAAACCGGATCAGAGCGCGGCGGAAGCCAGGGTTCGCGACCGGGCGTTGCCGCTGGGCGAAACCAGGAAAGCCGTCGCCGGATATTTGTATTTCCCGCAATATGGGAAAAAACACAAAGGCGACGCCATCGCGCTGAATTACTCCAAGGATGACGTCTCAGTGGACCTGCATTTTCCGAAGTAATGCTCAGGTTCCGCCGGAGAACCGCCGCTCGATATTTTTGACCTTTTCGAGCCGGCGCACGTGGCGCTCCTCCCCACTGAACTTCGCGGCGAGGAACTGCTTCACCAGCTCATGCGCCAGCTCCGACGCGACCACGCGGGAACCCAGGACCAGCACGTTCATCGAGTCATGCTCCACGCCCTGGTGCGCCGAGTAACAATCGTGGCACAGGCCGGCGCGGACGCCGGGGATCTTGTTGGCGGCGATGGAGGCTCCTACGCCGCTTCCGCAAATCAGAACTCCCCGCTCGGCTTCGCCGTTCTTCACCGCTTCTCCCACCGCTTCGGCGAAATCGGGATAGTCGACCGGCAGCGTGCTATCCGTACCCACATCGAGCGTCTCAAACCCAAGGCTGCGGACCAAGCTCATCAGGTTTTGCTTCAATTCGAATCCCGCATGATCGGAGCCGAGTACGATTCGCACGTCTTCAGTTTCCCACGCCGGTCATGCCCCTGGTGCACACTGTAACGAAGGGCTCTTCTCGACCCTCCATACAACGCTATGCAAAAATCCACACTGCTGCGCCAGCTGCTGCTCTTGCTGGCCGGTTCCTTGCTGTTCGCCGACCAGATCACCATGAAAAACGGGGATCGCCTTTCTGGCACGATCGTGAAGTATGACGGTAAGAACCTGGTCATGAAATCGGAATTTGCCGGACAGGTGACCATTCCGTGGGACGCGGTGACGGCCATCTCGTCCAGTGTTCCGCTGAACATCGGACTCAAAGGCGGCCAGACGCTGGTGGGCACGGTGACCACCAGCGACGGCAAAATTCAGGTGGCGACCGAAAACGCCGGCACCGTGACCGCGCCCAAGGATTCCATCGAGTTCGTCCGTTCGAAAGAAGAGCAAGCCGCGTATCAGGCCGAGATCGACCGTTTTCACAATCCCCGGCTGATCGACCTGTGGACTGGCTTCCTGGACCTGGGTTACGCAACCACGCGGGGCAATACCGATACGGGCAGCTTCAACTTAAACGCGGACGCCAGCCGGTCTACCAATCGCGACAAGATCGAGGCCACGTTCACGATGATCCAATCCAGCAGCAACGCTTCGGGGAAAGACATCAGCACCGCGGACGCCAAACGGGGCGGCGTCAGCTACAACATCAATCTGGATCACCGTTGGTTCGCGTTCGGCTCAGTGAATCTCGAAAACGACGAGTTCCAAAGCCTCGATCTGCGCTTCAACCCAGCCGGTGGCGCTGGATTCCACGCCATCAAGACGCCCAAGACCACGCTCGACTTTCAGGCCGGCGCATCGGAGGACAAGGAGTTTTTCAACACCGGCCTCGACCGTAGCTTTACGGAAGTTCTGCTCGGCGAAGAATTCGCCCACAAGGTGAATGCCAGCACTTCGATTCACCAGGCGCTTACGTTCTTTCCGAACATGTCTTCGACCGGAAATTACCGCATTAACTTCGACCTGTCGGCAGTGACCGCGATCAAGAAGTGGTTCGGCTGGCAGTTCACGGTAAGCGACCGGTTCCTGACCAACCCCGTCGCCGGAAGAAAGGACAATGACGTGCTCATCTCGACGGGACTACGCGTTACGTTCGCTAAGTGAGCCACCCCGCTATTCGACGGCGATCGCGCGGTCGAACACCACATCGAGCGTGGAGCCCTGCCGCAGCTCCACTTCCTTGCCTCGCGTCAGAAGCGTAGTAGCGAATCCGACAGCGCCGCCAACCCCCGCCCCGATTCCCGCGCCGGACCAGCTCCGGTCCGCGACGCCGCCGATTCCCGCGCCGCTTCCCGCCAGAATCGCGATGCGGCGGGCGTCGGTGCCAACGCTCGAGCCCTGTTTCACGATGTTCTCATCCTGCTCGACTTTCTGGCCCGAGTCATTCGAATCCACGGAGCTCATGCGGGGCGCGATTTTCAAGACTTTCCCGCCGGGCAGCGTAAGCGTTTCCAGGCGAATTCCCAGCTCCGCGCGCCCGGCCACTTTGCCGCTGCGCTTCGCATGCGAGATGGTGCCCTGCACATACGATCCCGCAGGAATCAGGATCTGATTGTCCGCCGCGATGGGGCTGGCGGTTTGCAGATACACCTGGTCGCCCTCACCGGCGGTTCGCGTGTTGATGGAATTCACCATTTTCAGCAGGACGTGCGTGCCTTTAGGAATCTCCGCGGCCGTAGCCGCCAAACCAAACAGCAGGCTGAGGGCAATCGTGTTCATGCCTTCATGATCTCACGCTAAAATCGCAGTGGTGAACAAGCAGGCATTCGATCGGAAAATGGAGGCGCTCGAAGCCTTACGGTCTTCTGCCGATTCCCCCGTGACCGTCGAGCAGCTACGCAAAGCCTTGAAGGATCGAAACAACTACATCGTGTCGAAGGCCGCGGCGATCGCCGGCGACCTGGGATTGAAAGAACTGATCCCGGACCTTGCGGCGGGATTTCAGCGCTTTATGATCGATCCGGTCAAGTCCGATCCGAAGTGCTGGGCCAAAAACGCGATCGTCAAGGGTCTCAAGGATCTGGAATACAGCGAGGCGGATTTCTTTATCGGCGGATTGAAACATTTTCAGTATGAACCGGTTTGGGGCGGAAAAGCAGATACGGCCGCGACTTTGCGCGGCGCGTCCGCGCTGGCGCTGGTTTCCTGCGCCCTGCCGCGCTTCGCGATTCTCACCCACCTGGTGGAGACGCTGGCGACCGACCCGGGAACCACGGTTCGCGTGGATGCCGCACGCGCGGTCGCTCAGCTTTCCGGGCCCGACAGCATCCTGCTACTGCGGCTGAAGGCTTGGTGCGGCGACAAGGAGAGCGAGGTGGTGGGGCAGTGTTTCGCCGGGCTGCTGGACATGTCGCCCCCGGATTCCATTCCGTTTGTCGCGAGTTTCCTGTGCGCGGAGAACACAGATGTTCGCGTCCAAGCGGCGGCGGCGTTAGGCGAATGTCATGAGCCGGCCGCGGTCGCGGTACTCCAGGAGCACTGGCGCGCACAGTCAGATCCGGACACGAGGCGCGCGATTCTGCTGTCGCTCGGAGCCTCGCGGCAGATCGCCGCGGCGGATTTTCTGCTGTCGGTTGTGTCGGAAGGATTGACCGAGGACGCAAGGAATGCCATCCGCGCGTTGGGGGCCGGCCGTTTTCGCGACGAATATTGCGAACGCGTTGCGGCTGCGATCGAGTCTCGACCGAATCTGCTCGAAGTTTTCAAGAAGGAGTTTCGCTGATCAGCGGCGACTCTACTTTTGGACCGATACGGTCTGTTCCCCGTTGATATACGCGAGATACTCAGCGCCGGCTTCGGCCGCGACTTCTTTGGGGTGTTTCTGGTTAGGATTCTCCACCGGACGAATCGCTGGACCGTCCGCGCGCTTGCTCGGGATGCACCGCACTTCGATCTTGCGGCCGTTCGCGGCGTCCGCCTGCATCAAGCGAAACGTCATCTGTTTCCCGCCCATGCCCAGGAACTTCTTCTTTCCGGCTGCATCCACGATCGCGCCTGACACGGCCGCTCCTTTGCGGATCACGATGTAGTCGCCGGCACGAAAATCGTCGGCCGTCACGAAGCGGAGAGGCTGACCCTCCGGCGCGTCGGCTGAAATGTCGGCGGCCAACAGGATGCGAAGGGGCGCGCCATCCGTGACGGTCACCACCGCAACTCTATCGGGAGCCTTCGCGGCCGGAACCGGAGTCGGCGCACCGGGCGTTGACGGCGTGAGCGGAGCCGAAGCGGAGACCGGGACCGGAGTCGCAACCGCGGCGGGCTCCGGCGCGGCCTTCGAAGCTTGAGCTGCTGCCGCGGGAATCGCCTTCGGGTCGCGCATAGCCTCAATCACTGCCGCGGGAACGCCTGCTTTCGTCAAGCGGATGATCTCAGCGGGGGAAAGATTGAAACTCGTTCTCGCGGAGCGAATCTGCCCGATGATCACCAACGGCGCGACTTTGGCTTGCGCCATTTCAATGATGTTGTCGTTAGTCAGCGCGGCATAGGTGCGCGTGGGGATTAGCGGCTCAGGCGCTGGCACAGCCCTGGGCGGCTCGGGTGCGACCGCGGGAGCGACTGCGACCTCAGCCGCCGGCGGAGGATGATGACGGACCCACCACCACCTGCCTGCCCCGGCTGCGGCGAGCAGGATCATTCCGCCCACGACGCCCGCGATCGCGTACGGGAACCCACCTTTCTGCTTGCCGACCGGGAGGCGAGGTTTGTAGAGCTGGCCCGAATCGGACTCGTGCTTCAGCGCCGACAGCGCCGCCCGCAGGTCCTGCATGGACTGCCAGCGCTCATCCGGATTCTTCCTCAGGCAGCCTTTAATCAACTCCTCCACTTGCGGAGGGACGTCAGGGGCCAGTTCGGCGATGGGCCTGGTTTCGTCGCGCAGAATCGCCGAGAGCGTGGAAATTGCATTCTCGCCGGTAAACGCGCGCACGCCGGTCACCATCTCATACAGCACCACGCCGAAGGAAAAAATATCGGATCGCGCGTCGACTTTCTTGCCCTGCGCCTGCTCCGGCGACATGTAGCTAACGGTGCCGATGATCGACCCCTCCACGGTCAGCGGCGCATCGGCAAGACTCAGCGTGTTGTCGCCCACGGACACGGGACCACGGTCGGTGAGTTTGGCGAGGCCGAAATCCAGAATCTTCACCAGGCCGGACTCGGTGACCATGACGTTGGCAGGCTTCAGATCGCGATGAACGATGCCCGCGCCGTGCGCGGCCGTCAAGGCATCGGTCATCTGCACGGCGTATTTCAGCGCCTGAGGCAACCGCAAACCGCCTTTAGGAATCAGGTCGACCAGCGTCTTGCCAACCACGAACTCCATCACCATGAAGTCGGCGTCGTCCTTGGAGACGATGTCGTGGATGGTGATGATATTCGGATGATTCAGCGCGGAAGCGGCTTGGGCTTCCTGAATGAATCTCCGTCGCGCCGCGGGATCGGCGGTGCCGCCGCCGGCCAGGACCTTGATCGCAACGAAGCGATTGAGTCTGGCATCCTGGGCCTTATAGATTTCGCCCATGCCCCCGGCGCCAAGCTTTTCAATGAACTGATAATGCTCGATCGTCCGGCCAACCATTCGTGAATCTCCAAATCCTACAGTGTGTCACACTTCCGGGAAAACCCGCCTCGCGGCCCTCCGCTTGCTCACTCAGGGATATGATTTGCATGCCTGTTCTGTGGCTAGCGTTCTCTCAGAACGAGATGGTGACCGCCGTTGCCGTTCGCGGAGCCGAGCCGAATGTGAAGTTGGAAACACAGGTGGGCCGGCCGGTGGACGAAGCATCGCTCGCGCAGGACGTCCGCCGCATATGGCGCATGGGCCGGTTCGAGGATATCCGGGTCCATACGACGGATCGACCCGACGGCACAGCGGTGATGTTTGAAATCACTCCGTCGCGCGGCGTGAGGCTCCGGGATGTGCGGGTCGAGCCGAGCTCGTACGGTTTGCGGTTGAAGGTCCCTGAAGGCGCACCGCTCGACCGGCTGCGCGAGCACGAAATCGCCGCGGAGGCGACCAAGCAACTGCGCGCCCAGGGTTATGTGGATGCGCGCGTCGACTACGATGTCGTTCCATTCGCGAAAGGCCTGGCCGGTCTGCGGCTGACCGTGCATGCCAGCGATCCGGTTCGTGTGAAGAAGGTCGAATTCTCGGGCGATCCCGGGTTCACCGCGGGGCAACTGCGCGGGTCATTGAAGGCGCTGAGACGTAACTGAACGAAGTAGACGAACAGAAG
>CAWJHI010000070.1:0-14852 GCA_963842485.1 Terriglobia bacterium
GGAGTCCGAGTTCAATCCGAAGGCAGTTTCGCGCCAGAATGCCCGTGGGCTGACGCAGATCGTTCCGTCGACGGGCCGCGAGTTGAGCCGTCGGCTGAAGGTGAAGGCATACACCACCGCCAGGTTGTTCCAGCCCGCGGTGAATCTGGAGCTGGGGTCGTATTATTTGAAGACCATCGTCGACAGCCTGGGCGGTCATTTCGAAGCGGCGCTGGCGGCTTACAACGCAGGTCCCTCGCGCGCCCACGCATGGTTGAGCTGGGGCGACTTTCGCGAGCCGGCGGAGTTTATCGAGACGGTGCCCTTCAGTGAGACTCGGACGTACATACAAACGGTGCTGCGGAACGCGGACGTGTATCGCCGGCTATACGGCGGCGGTCCCGCGGTGCGTGCGATCGCGTCGAAGTGAGGCTAAGTCGTTGCGTCGGGCATATCTGTGAGCGTTGGCTTTCCCTGGTATAAGCGAACCCCTGGAGTCTGGTAAGCAATTGCGCGACGGATTACGGATGCGGCGTTCTTAACGCCGAACGTATGGGTTCTGCCCCCATGTCCTTCGGCGGCCTTGCTACCTTCGTACTTCCAGTGTTCTTTGGTGAGGAAGGGAATGTCGACTCGCCAGATCAGGATGGGCCTCCCCCGTTTCATTCGTTTGGTCGGATCGACGGCATATCTCCAAACGATGTACCAACCTGCATGATCGTAATGCGACTGAATCGCCCAGGGCCGAGTGCTCCCCTTCGATTCCAAAGCCTCAGCCGATGGTGGATCGAGTTTGCCGCGAAGGGAAAGATCCGGAAAGCGCTGTTGCGCTATGTCCGGGTGTTTGTGTCGTTTGTAGGGACTAAACGAGTCAAGCGCACGAACGCCCAAGATGCCGACTAGTCCACTGAAGATGTTGGCCTGTTCGAAGTACAGGTCGATTAATTCCTCTGCTTTTTCTTCGACGAAGTCGATCGCATTCCTGAGGTGTGCGATGGTTAGGCCGGGAGGCAAGGGTACTGCTTTGTCAAAGCCGTCAGCCGAAAAAGCCAAGTTGGAGTCTGCCTCGTCCGTTCAAGGATACATCATCGACGGATTTGATAACGCGTTTTGTTCCATTTACGGACAATCGAGCCAAGGCCGGAACCGCATTCACGGCAACATCGAAAAACGCGGGATCGGATTCCACTCCAACGCTGCGATAACCGACCGCGACAGCCGCAGCGATGGTTGATCCCGCGCCCATGAATGGGTCCAGCACGATGCCTTCGCCAAGCGGAAGAGAGGCACGTACAAGCTGTCGCATGAATGCCTGGGGCTTAAGAGACGGGTGAGGCGCAATTGCTCGTTCGTCCGGCCGCGTCGGTGCCGAAGCGATCACGTCCGTGAACGGAGCGTCGGCGGAGGGTCTTCTAAGTCCACCCGTTTTCCATTTGCGAAGATTATCCTGCACGCGGCCTTCACAAGGTTTGCGAAAAATGCCCCACGGCTCCCAGCAGGAGCGTGGCATAACGGTCACATCGGGGAATTCATTGTGTGCATTCTTTGGTCGATCGCCGCCACGCAGCGTTTGAACCAGACGGATGACTTCGCCGCGCTTCTCGAACCCAACCTCCATGAGAGGAGCGTAAACGAGATGAGAGAGTAGTGGACTGCTCGCGATAAAGACGTGCCCGCCGGGGGCCAGAATCCTAAATGCTCTAGTCGCGAACGATACGAAAAACGCTTTTATCCGATGGCGATCTGCTGCGGTAAGGACTGTAAAGCGTGGAACGGGGCTGCGCTGGCAGCCGTCGTAAGACGGCGGGATTCTCCACACGCCGCCACGCCCGCTCCGCAGTTTCTTCTTTTCTTCATGCGTGTATTCCTTTAACCCATACGGCGGATCCGTCACAATTGCGTGTACGTGATTGGCCGGGCGAAGATCCATCCAGTCAAGGCAGTCGGCCCGATGCAGTGTATAGTTGATGCCGCAAATCTGACGCTGCACCGAACCAGATTCCGCAAAGCCGGAAGCGGCATTCATCTCTTTCATAGGCTACACTAATCCTCGTCAGAAAACATTAGGGGAGGAAAATGTCTCTTTAGTTCGATCCGGGCGACCGGCGGAGTTTTATGAACTCGGCAAAATTGTACCACGTGAATTAGTGTCGGAATGACGCCGAGGTTCTCTGGACTTCTGCCTCTGAAACACCATGTTCTCCATCCCTAAATCACGTCCGCGAAACTTCTTCGCAGCCGGTGAAACCACGCGTGCCCGATAATCGCGACCGCCACCGACCCAATCCATAACCCCGTCACCGGCCCGAAATCGGGTGCTCGATTCTCCAGAAAAATCGCACGATACCCGTGGACCAGCACGAAAATCGGATTCAGCGCTAGAATCTTCATGGCTCCCGCGGGAAGATTTGCCGCGTCATAACAGATCGGCGTCATGAAGAACCACAGCGTCAGGATGAACCCCATGATCGCGCTCAGGTCGCGCACGAAAATCCCCAGCGCCGCCAGAAACCAGCACAACCCCGCCGTCAGCAGGAGCTGCGGGATCAGCAACACCGGCAGCCACAGCACCTGCAACGGCACCGAGTGTCGCGCCGCGATCAGCCCGGCCAGGAAAATCAGCAGCCCGAACATCTCCGTCACCGCGCCCGAGATCACCAGGTTCGCCGGCAGCGTTTCCAACGGAAACACCAGCTTTTTTACGAAATTGCGATGCTCCAGAATCACGTACGGAGACCGCCCCACCGCCTCCGAAAACGCCAGCCACGGGAGCATTCCCGCAAAAAAGTACAGCAGGTATCCGACTCCCGAAGTGTCCGCGCCGAAACGAGTCTTCAACACCACTCCGAACACAAACGCATACGTCGCCATCAGCAGCAGCGGACTCAAGAAGGTCCATAGCGCTCCGCCGAAGCTTCCGCGATACCGGGCCAGAATATCGCGCCGCACCATGGACCGGATCAGCCTGCGATTTCGCCACAAAGACCGCGGCGGATACGTGAACGCTTTGGGGATCGCGCGCAGCCTCCGTTGCCAGCCCTGCGCGCGCACGGTGGTCACCCTCGGCGGCGACATTTCGAGCGTTCCTTCATGCACCAGCGCGTCGATCAACACGAATCTTTCCCGATCCGCCACCGGCGCGATCTGCACCCGATACGGCCCGTCGCCATCCGGAAGCGCGACGCGCAAGTTCACAGTGGCATTTTCGGTTTCGCTCCACTCGCCTTCGAACAGAAACGCTCCCGTCGACGGATCGTAGATCTGCCAGCCCACCACGCACGGCGCGTCCAGGCCGAACCGGACGCGAATCTCCCGCCCGTCCGCATCGGCCGCGATGCCGCTATATTTAGCCATCTAGGTATACAGCCAGGAAGGATACCGCTCCTTCACCGGCGCGACTTTCTTTCCCACCGCGTAAATTCCATCGCCTCGATACTCTTTCGATAGCATATACCGGTCGAATAAATGTTCCACCCATCCGAACTCGGGCTTGGGCTCGTCTAGAAAAGGTCCGGTGTCGAGTAAGGTTACTTCGAAACCCGAAATCTCGAGCAGCGCCCGAATTTCCAGCGCCGTATACTCGCGGCTGTGGCGCGCATCCACCTCGCCCGATTCCCGCGGACGGATGTAGGCGGGAAACAGCATCGGATGAAACCCCTGCAAAATTCCAGCCACCGCGCGCATCGACGCGATGTTCGGAGTGGTCAGCACCAGGTGACCGCCCATCTTCAAAACGCGGTTGATCTCGACCATCATGTGCATCGGATCGCCCGCTAGATGTTCCAGCAGCTCGCAGCACAAAATCGTGGAAAAATATCCGTCTTCGTAAGGAAATTTGTCTTTCTCCGCGTCGAACAAATCGATTCGGCAGTCAAACGTTTCGCCCGATTCGGACGTGACATTTTTCGTGTTGTGCTCACCCGCGGCTCCGAAATAGCAGCCGCGCACTTCGCCGTAACCGAGCCTCGTTTTGAGCGCCGGCGTGATCTGCAAATACGCGCCCATTTCGAGAACGCGATCCTCCGGTGTGCCTGGCGGCGTGATGGACAGCGTTTTTTCAAGGCGCGTCAAATGGCTTTCTACGTAGGCGCGGGAGCCGTCTTCGACCGGAGCCCACTCGGCGATGTACTCTCCCTCGACCTCGGTTTTGGGCTCTTCCGGAGGCTCAATGTTACCACTGGTAACATTCTTAACCTCTTGCCATTCATGGTTTTGGACAACTGCTTCGAGAAACTCCGCGTACTTTTTCGCCACGAATTCCCATTTGCATTCCCGCTCCACCCACTGGCGCGCCCGCGCGCCCATTGCGCGAGCCACTTCGGGCCGTGAAATCAACAGGTTCAAGTATTCGAACAGGTAATCCTCTTCGGAACCGTCCACGGGCGCTTTTAGGCAGATTTCGTCCGGATATTCGCGGAAGGAGCCGACATCGGAAACCACCACGGCCCTCCCCATCCCCAGGGCGCGCAGCAGCGTGCCGGAGCTTTCTCCCACGGTCGGGTAGCGCAAATTCAGAACAATATCGCAGGCGCTCAGGTAGCCGTTGAAATCCTCGATGGACGTGAACCCCAGATGACGAACCTGCGCCGTCAATCCCATGGAAACGATCATCGACCGGAGCGGCAATTCGGGGTGCGCCTCGCCGACCAGAATCATGCGCGCGTCCGGAGCCACGCGGACGATGCGGCGGAAGGCGCGAAGCGACTCGGCGATGCGTTTATAGGGCTTCAGGAATCCGAAGATGCCCACCAGCGGCGCGCGCTCGTCTAAACCCAGCCGCTGGCGAAATTGCAAACGGTCGCCATCGACGATCCAGGCGCCGTGCGGGATTTTGGCGACCGGGCCGGTGAAACCGGCGGCGCGCAGCTCGCTTTCGACCGCGGCGCTGTGCACGATGGCCGCGCGCGACCTGGAAAGAATGGAGCGCAGCATGGGGATTTCATAATCCGGACCGCGCTTCAGCGATCGAACGTGGCGCTGCGCGTAATCGAGCGCTTCCCTGCCCGCGTTGAACTCGACTTCGCGCAAGTAGGCATCCCAATCGCCGCGGCGAATGGTCAGGTCCGCGATCAGGTGATGGAGATTGGCTTCATGCATCACCACCACGCCGGGATGCTCCATGGCGGCTTCATAGGCGAAGGTGTGATGGGGATTATTTCCGAGCTGATACAACGCGATGTCGTAGCGCGACGGATCAAACTGCGCCGGTTTCTCGGTGAAAGTATCGACGTCTGGCGAGACGCCGCAAGGCATCCAGCACGGCGGCGGAGTAATCGGCAATGCCGCTTTTGACCGGCGGGAGGGGGGAAAAGAACGCGATCCGCATCGCTAGCGTTGAAGCTCGACCGAGAAGGTTCCGAGAGCCAGCGGCAATTTCGCCGCCAGGGGGGTCCGCGCGGCGTCGCGTGAGAAGAAAATTTCGACGGTCAGATCCGAGGAGGGTCCCCGGATGGTGGCGACAACTCGATCCGCTTCGGCCTTCTGATCGCCAAGACTGATGGTCATGGTGCCTTTATATTCCAGGCGTACGTCGTAGGCCGCGCCCAGAAGCACCGGCTGCTGCTGGGTCAGGCGGCCCTGGGCCAATTCGGTTCGCGCGAATTGAATGAAGGTGAGGGCGTCGCGCGCGCAGGAGGCAATGGAAACGTCGGCTTTTCCGCCGCCCACGGTCTCGCGCGAGGCGGTGTGCTGATCCTGATCGAAGGCGATGCGCTCCTCCGCGGTGTGCTTCCCGTGAGTGTACTTTTTCTCGAAACGAGTGCTGCACAAATCCTTACCGGCGGTGGACTCATAATGATCGCGGATGACGAAACCGGGAACGCTGGCGTCGATATCCAGGGCGAACTCCCAATGGGCTTCGGTTTTTTCAGCGGTGCGATTCGAACTGAGCGTGGCCTCGCCGAGGCTCAGTCCACTGGGCCAGTTGATGGAATAGTGAAGCGATTCGGCGGAGGCTGAGAGGACCAGGAAAAAGAAAAGGAAATACTTCATGAACTGGCACGGGCTTTCAGCGCGGCGGGCGCAACCGTCGATTGCGGCACGCGCCCGGCGCCGGCGACTTCATAATACACCTGAAGCGTACGCCGCGCGGCCTGCTCCCAACTGAATTGTGAGGCACGCTGAGTTCCGAGCCGTTCCAGACGCTGGCGCAGCTCGCCATCGAGCAGGACATCGGAGATGGCGCGCGCGATTTCGCCGACGGAATGCGGATCGAACAGAATGCCCGCGCCGTCGGCCACCTCCGGCATCGCCGTGACGCTGGAACAGGCCACCGCGCGGCCGCACGCCATGGCTTCGAGGATGGGCAGGCCGAAGCCTTCGTAAAACGACGGGAACACGAACAGGTCGCAAGCGCCGTAGAAATGGACCAGGTCGGCGTCTTCGACGAAGCCGGTGAAATCGACGCGGCCGGCGATGCCGCTGGAGGCAACCGCGCGATGCAGCGTTTTCGAATACCAGGTTTCCTTGCCGACGAACACCAGCCGGTGCGGGAGATGCGGATAGGCGCGAATGACTTTTTCGAAAGCGTGGAGCAGACCGAGATGATTCTTGCGCGGCTGAAGATCGCCCACGGTGAGGACGAAGGGTCCTCGAATCTGAAATTTCCGTTCCAGCGACGCGGCGGCTACCTGGCGCTCGATGGGCCGGAACACGGAGGACGCGGCGTTGGGCACCACCACGACCTTCTGCGGGTCGATCTGGTAGTGGCGCAGGATGGCGTCGCGCGAGTACTCACTGGGCGTGAGGACGCGCGAGGCGGCCTCGATGGTACGCTTGACGGTCAGCCTCAGTTGGATCGAACGGAAGCGGCGGAAGTACTGGGGGTATTCCAAATAACTGACGTCGTGGACGCTGACGACCAGCGGCACGTTGCACACCAGCGGCCCGGTATATTGAACGTGAAGCAGATCCGGACGGTCGGCGCGCATGCGGAGAGCCAGGTCCAATCCCAGTCTTTTGAACGGATTCGCGGACACGCGGCGGGTGTGCATGGTGTCCGGCAAATCCAAGCCGGCGGTGGGTTTGGCGAGGTACGCAAAGAACTGGCTATCGCCGTCCAATCGCGCAAACTGATTCAAGAGATTGCGGATGTATACTTCATTTCCGGTCAGGTGACAGCCGATGGCGTGTGCGTCAACCGAGAATCGCATGTGCGAATTTCCAGTATAGCGGCTCATGAACGGCGTTTGCCGTGTTCCCCGTAACGCGCCCACTTTCCGTTGGGCCTCCTTGAGAGTAGTTTAATCCAATAACCCCTTGCAGGTCTTGCAAGTTCCGAGCCAAGCTTATTTTAGACGCGTACTTCATTGGTTAAAAGGCTCAGTCCGCTGCGGGGACCGGTGAAGGGTGTAAAAGTTACCACAAATGAAAAGCGAACACGGCAATCACGAGGGCTAAAAACGCCAGCGCGGCGGCGACGCCCAGGACTACAGCCAGTACTGCTTTGGCTGCAAACGGGAGGGAATCGCGCTTGACCTTTACTGGTTCTAGAACCGGTTGCGGCAGCGGGGCCGGCTCGGGTTCGGGAGTGGGGGGATCGAAAAGCTGAAAGAATTGCTGGTCGAGCGACGGAGCGGCCTTGGCGTCGACCCATTCGCGAAAGCTGGCGAATCCGGCCAGACGGTCTGTAACGACATAGGATTTTCCTTCAGAAACGCCGCGGTCGAGGACGCGGAGGCGCTCGGCTGCGGGGAGGCGGTCCAGGCGGGAGAGGAGGGAGGCGTCGCCGTTTGGGAAGAGATGAACCTGGACAGGACGCGCGGTGGCGATTTCACGGGCGTGAAAGGTCTGAACCCCGTCGTCACGGCGCAGTTCCAACAGCTCGAATCGGTCGAGGGCCACGCTGTTTCTATGATGCCACGGGGTTCAAACATCACGAGCCGACGCCGTTTGGCCGGGGGGCGCATCGCGTGCATGGTTGGCGACGTATTCACGATGACGATGGCGCCAGCAATACACTGCTCCCGGTGGTTGCGCATATCGACGCGGGCCGCCGGCGCAAGCGATCGCTGAATCTGATCACACGAACGCCGCTGGGATTGGCAACCGAAGGCTCATCTGATGGATCTTTTCAGCGGGTGGCGTCGTACTAGCAGCATGGGAATTTTTTGGCAGGACCTGAAATTCGCTTGCCGGACGTTGAAACGCAGCCCGGGATTTCTGGCGGTGGTGATGGTTTCGATCGCAATCGGGATCGCGGCGAACACGACCATCTTCACCATGGCGAATGCCGTCCTGTTCGGCCAGCTTCCGGTGCGCGAGCCAGGACGGCTGGTGAATTTCGCGAATAGCGAGACCGGCAGCAGCTATTCGTATCCGAATTACCTGGACCTGCGGGATGGGCTGAAGGGAGCGTTTGAAGATGTCGCGGCACATTTCGTGGTCGCTCCGGTGAGCTTGAATTCAGAGCGGGTGTGGGGACAACTGGTCTCGGGAAATTATTTTTCGGTGATCGGCGTGCCGTTGGCGGCGGGTCGCGGGATTGAACCGCAAGAGGATCAGGTTCCGGGGCGCGACCGGGTGGTGGTGCTGAGCAACGGGCTGTGGAAGCGGCAGTTCGGAGGCGACGCGGGGATTGTGGGGCGCACGATCATGATGAACGATCGCGCGTGGACCGTGGTGGGAGTGGCGGCGGCGGGATTTCACGGGACGGATCGAATGCTGATCGGCGAGTTCTGGGCGCCGCTGGCGATGTACGCGGAATTACTTCCTGAAATCGCGCGCGAGGGGCCGGCGATGACGCAGCGGGATTCGCAATGGGTTGTGCTCGACGGGCGGATGAAGGCGGGGGTTTCGCGCAGGGAGGCGCTGGCGGCGGCGAACGTGGTGAATGCGCGGCTGGATGCGGAGTACCGGAAGAATCAGCGTCCGTCGAAGATCGTGCTGGAGGCCTCGGGCACGCTGCCGGGCGATATGAACAGCGGCGCGTTCGGGTTGCTGGCGGGGTTGATGGTGGTGGTGGGGCTGGTGCTGGTGATCGCGTGCGCGAATGTCGCGAATTTGTTGCTGGCGCGCGGGGCGGCCCGGCAGCGGGAGATGGCGGTGAGGCTGGCGGTGGGCGGGAGCCGGGGGCGGCTGGTCCGGCAGTTATTGACTGAAAGCGTGTTGTTGTCTCTCGGCGGAGCGGCGGCTGGATTCTTGCTTTCCTACTGGGCTTCCGCGGCGATCTCGCATGTGGAATTGCCGATTCCGATTCCGCTGAGTACGCATTTCGCGCCGGATCTGCGGGTGTTGCTGTTTACGGTGGCGCTGTCGCTGGTTAGTGCGGTGTTATTCGGGCTGGCGCCGGCGTTGCGGGCTACGCGGCCGGATCTGATCAAAGCGATGAAATCGGGCGACGCGCAAGCGGGTGGGTCGCGCCGATTCGGGTTGCGCAATGTGCTGGTGGTAACGCAGGTGACGCTGTCGATGGTGCTGCTGATCAGCGCGGGGTTGTTCCTGAGGAGCCTGGGGAAGGCCGGGTCGATCGATTTGGGGATGAAAACCGGACCGGTGTTGTCGCTTGCGTTCGACCCGAATAATTTGAGATCGAAGGAAATCGGGCCGTTCCTTGAAGAGGTGAAGCGGCGCGTGGCGGCGCTGCCGGGGATCGCGTCGGTGAGTTATACCGATTTCATTCCGCTCAGTGTGGTAGGAGAGCAGCGCCATTTCACGACCGGGGACTTGCCGATGGTGGCGACGGCGGTGGCGATTGCGGATCGCGGGTATTTCGAGACGATGGGGATTCCGTTGTTGAGTGGGCGGGATTTTGGACATGAACCGGGGCGACCTGTCGTGATCATCAATCGCGCGATGGCGGAGCGGCTATTTGCGGGAAAAAATCCACTGGGCGCGACGATTCGCGAACGCGATCAGGCTAAGACATATGAAGTGATCGGAGTGGTGGGGAATTCGAAGCAGAGGACGCTCGGCGAGGGAGATATTCCCAGCGTGTATGTCGCGCTCGATCAAAATTTGGGGCAGATCATGAGCCTGACGGGGATCGCGCTGGTGGCGCGGAGCTCATCGCCGGCTGCGATGCTGGAGCCGGTGCGGCGGGAGATTCATGCGCTGGATCCGAATCTGGCGGTGTTCAACGCGCTGACGATGAAGGATCAGGCGGAGAAGGCCATGTTGCTGCCCCGGCTGACGGCTACGCTGTTCACGATTTTCGGATTAAGCGGGCTGGCGCTGGCGGTGGTGGGGCTATACGGGGTGATGAGTTTTTCAGTGGGGCGGCGGACGAAGGAGATCGGGATTCGGATGGCGCTGGGGGCGGAGCGGGGGAGGATTCTGGGGATGGTCGCGCGGCAGGGGCTGGCGTTAACGGGAGTGGGGCTGGGGATGGGGGTTGTGCTGGCGCTGGCGGCGAGCCGGTTCGCGGCGAGTTTGCTGTATGGAGTGAGTCCTCGGGATGTGGTGACGTTTGTGGGGGTGCCTTTGATTTTGGCGGTGGCGGGGTTGGCGGCTTCGGTGATTCCGGCGCGGAGGGCGGCTCGGTTGGATCCTATGGTCGCGTTGCGGTATGAGTAAGTATTATGTGCCGCAGTATAAAAGTTCTTAGGAGGCCGGAAGAGCCGGCGACTCGGGAAGAGATTTCGGCGGCGGCGTTGCAGTTTGTGCGGAAGGTCAGCGGGTATCGGAAGCCTTCGCGGGCGAATGAAGGGGCGTTCGATCATGCTGTCGTCGAGATTGCGGAGTCGGTGGAGAAGTTGCTGGATCAGATGGGTTATTCGCCGAAGCGGTAGCCCCTGGGATCGTTCGGCGCTGATCGTTTCCTGACGGTCGCGGCTCGGAAGGACGGTTAGCGAGCGCAGCGGGATCGCCAGCACAGGCTATTCGCCGAAGCAGTAGAGTTTGCCGTCTTGGGAGCCGATCACGATTCTCGATTGGGAGATCGCGGGGGAGGCCGAGAGAGGGGCGCCGGCTTCGAAATCCCAGAGTTTGGCGCCGGTCGACTCATCGAGGATGTAGAAGTGGCCGTCGTTGGAGCCCACGTAGACCCGGCCTTCCACGACTGCCGGGGACGATTCAACTCTCGACTTGGTGGCGAATTCCCAAAACTGCTTGCCGGTTTGCGCGTTGAGGCAGTGGACCATTTTGTCGCGTCCGCCGACGATCACTTTGCCGTTGTCGAGGGCGGCGGAGGAGTAGAAGGGGAACTGGCGCTGCGGATTTTCGTAGCGCCAGAGGGGTTTTTTGGGTTTGAGGCTGAAGGCCAGGACGTTGTTGTCGAAGGTGCCGAAATAGGCTTGGGCGTTGGCGATGGCGGGGGAGGCTCCGGTGTAGGAGCCGGTGGTGATGGAGACCATTTCCTTGCCGTCGGAGATGCGGATGCCTCGGAGGACTCCGTCGCATCCGGAGATGTAGGCCAGGCCGGCCGCGACGCTGGCGGTGGCGTGGACGGGGCCGTTGGTCTTGAAGGCCCACACGAGTTTTCCATCGGCGAGCGAGAGGCAGTAGAGATTGCCGTCATAGGAGCCGACGATCACTTTATCGTCGACGATGACGGGGCTGGCTTTGACTTCGCCGCCGGCGGTGAAGGTCCAGAGGCCTTTTCCGTCCCTGGTGTTGACGGCGTGGACGGCGCCGGAGAGGTCGCCGACGACGACCACGTTGCCGCGCACGGCGGGGGAGGATTCGCCGATGCCGTCCTTCACTTTGTATTTCCAGAGAAGTTTGCCGGTGGAGAGGCTGACAGCGATCAAGTCGGCGGACTGGGAGCCGACGTAGACGACTCCGTCGACGATGGCGGCGGAAGATTCGATGGAATCGGCGGCTTCGAAGGTCCAGAGAAGTTTTAGAGATTTGGGAAGGGGGGCCGTGGCGACTCCGGTGAGGCTGGGGTTGCCGCGAAACTGGGGCCAGTCGTCGGCGAACGCTAAAGAAAGCAGGGTGAAGAGGAGGATCAATACGCGCATCGATAGATTTCCAGGGCGGCGGCGGCGTCGAAGGGGCGCGGACTGAAGCGGCCGGGCCACTGCGCGGCGGCTTCCTCGGCCAGGCGCGGCAGGGCCTCCTCGGGAACTTTCGCGTCCTGGAGGAACAGGGGCAAGCCTCCGGCTTCGGCGAGCTCGCGCAGACGGTGAACCAGGTCGCCGGCGGCCAATTCGTCATAGAGGTGGCGAACGCCGTTCCACTGCATCAACTGGGAAACGACCTGGGAAAGCACCAGCGCGATGGCGGCGCCGTGGGGGATTTTGTAATGCGTGGTGAGGGGAGCGGCGCAGGCATGGGCCGCGCCGAGGTTCGCGTTTTCGATGGCCAGGCCGCCGAAGTGCGCGCCGATGAGCATGGCGCCGCGAGCTTCCAGATCGTCAGGCTGCTTGAGAACGCGCTCAAAGTTGCGGTTGAGCAGACGCCACGCGGACCTGGAAAAACAGTCGGAGAGCGCGGTGCGGCGGATGCTGACCAGCGTTTCGACGGCGTGGGAGATGGCGTCGTAGCCGGTGGCGGCGGTGAGCTCGCGCGGCATGGAGACGGTGAGTTTCGGGTCGAGAATGGCGGCGCGGAACGCGGCTTTGTGGTCGCCGCAGATGAGTTTCACGTTCTGTTCGGGATCCATGACGACGGCGACGCTTTGCGCTTCGCTGCCGGTTCCGGCGGTGGTGGGGACGGCGATCATGGACAGCATGGGCCGGGAGGCTTTGCTGTAGCCCCAGTAGTCGCGAATGGAGCCGCCGTTGGAAACCACGAAATTGATCGCCCGGGCGCAATCGAGGGAGCTGCCGCCGCCGAGCGCGACGATCAAATCGGGATTCAGGGGCGCGGCGTAAGCGGCACCGGCCTGGACCATCGCCGTGGTGGGGCCGGCGGTGAAGTCGTGGAACGCGAAGACCTCCAGACGGCGGGCTTTGAGGGTCCGGATGGCTTCCTGAGCGTAGCCGCAATCGACCATACCGGGATCGGCGACCAGCAGGCACCTGGTGCCGCCGAGCTCGCGGGCCACTTCACCGAGACGGGAAAATTCACCAGCGCCGAACAGGACACGGGTCCGTGGACGAAAGTCGAAAGGGGTCATTGAGACATTTTCTCTTCGAGCGCGTAGAGATGGTGTTGAGTGCGATAGAGGAGCGTGCGGCCGGCGATGGCGGGCGTCGCCATGGAGACGTCGCCCATGTGATTTTCGGAGAGCAGCTCATATTCGGGGCCGGCTTTCACCACGAAAACGTCGCCATCCTCGCTGGTGAAATAAATTTTCCCTCCTCCGGCGACTGGAGACGCCGTGAAGTATCCGCCGGCGCCGATGCGCTGCTGGTAGACTCGTTCGCCGGTGCGGGCGCGATAGCACACCAGGATTCCGGTGTTGCCCATCACGTAGAGATATTCGCCATAGACCAGAGGCGTGTTCAGATACGGCGCGCCTTTCTGCGTGGTCCATTGGAGCTGCGTGGTGGATGCGGCGTCCTTGGGAGGCGTGATGTCGCCGCGGGCGCCGGGCTTGATGACGTAAATCGGCTGAACGTAGCGCCAGTATCCGGTGAAGACGTAAATCAAGTCACCGGTGGCGAAGGGAGTGGGGACCGAGATCATGGAAGTGCCTTTCAGCTTCCACAGCTCCTTGCCAGTGAGGGGGTCGTAGCCGCGGACGTACTCGGTTCCGTTGACGATCAGCTCGGCGCCGGTTTTGCCTTCGTAGATGCCGGGAGTGGCCCAGGAAGGAATCGCGTCGCGATCCACGCGCCAGACTGGTTTGCCGGTATCGACGTCGAAGGCGGCCAGGAAAGAGCCTTTGATCTGATCGCACTGCACGATGGCGAGATTCTTATAGATGATGGGCGAGCTGGCGTAGCCCCACTTATAATCCGGCACGTCGAACGCGGCTTGATCGAGCACGCCGAGGTCCTGTTTCCAGAGGAGCTTGCCGTCGAGGTTGAAGGCGTAGAGCCCTTCGGAGCCGAAGAACGCGACCAGGTGTTTGCCGTCGGTGGCGGGGGTCGCGGCGGCGTAGCTGTTGTGGGGATGGCGCGCGACGTGGGGTTCGCCCTCATAGGCGAGCTTGTCCCAAATGACTACCCCGCTGGATTTGTCGAGCGCCATGACGCGGAACTGGTGCTTGGAAGTATCGGTGCGGGTGTCGAGCTCGCCCTTGAGGGGGAATTGAAGGACCGAGTTAGGGTCGTCACTGACGGCGGTGGTGAGATAGATGCGGTTGCCCCAGACAATCGGGCTGGAATGCGCGAGGCCGGGAATCGCGGTCTGCCAAGCGACGTTGCGGCCTTTATCGACGTCCCAGGAGCCGGGGAGCCGGGCGTTTTCTACTACTCCCAGGGCGTGATCGCCGCGGAAGGAGGGCCAATTCTGGGCTTGAACCAGCGTTGGGGCCAGGCAGAACAGAACCGCCAGCAACTTCGTTAGTTGATGATCGATCGCTCGCTGACGCGCGCGGCTCAGAAGTCTAGCGAGCACCGCCGGTTCCTTTCTGGCCGCCGCGAGCCTGGGTGACCATGTCCTTGACGTCCTTCATGAGATCCGGGACGTGATAGGGGATGCCGTCTTTGACGGTCCATTCGATGCCGCCGCCGTGGACTTGCTTGCCATCGACCCAGGTGTCGATGCCGGTGGGATAGAGGACCTTAAAATCGTCGAGCGGGTTGCCGTTGACGACGATCAGGTCGGCGCGATAGCCGGCGCGGACTTTGCCGAGGTGCTCCTGCTGGCCGAGGATTTTCGCGTTGTCGAAGGTCGCGTGCTGGATCACTTTAAGGGGCAGGAATCCGGCTTCCTGCTGCAATTCGAGCTCGCGGATGAGGCCGAAGCCGTACATGGAGTAGATGAATCCGGCATCGTCACCGACGCCGACGGTGCCGCCGCGCTCGGCGAAATCGCGAACGGCGGCCATCCAGATGCGATAGTTCTCTTTCCAGAAGACTTCATCGGTGGAGGTCCAGTGA
>CAWJHI010000071.1:0-31899 GCA_963842485.1 Terriglobia bacterium
TCCTTAGCCCTTCACCACCCGGACCCCGCCCAAAGATTCGGTCAACCGGCCGGTCACTTCCGCGTTGATCTTGCCCCGCTCGCGGAAAATCGGGCGGATCTTGGTGAACGCCAACTGCATCACGTAAGAAAAAACGATCACGAAAACGCCCGTCAGCCCGGTCATCAGCGGACTGATCCTCAACAGCACGAACAGCGCGATCACCGCGGTCATCAGGCCGCCCATAAAATCCACCAGCCCGGTTCCGATCAGGTTGCGCACGCCTTCGACATCGGTCATGATCCGCGACACCAGCACACCGCTCTTGTTGGCGTCGTAATACGCCACCGGCAGCAGCCCCACATGCCGCTGGACCTTCTGCCGAAGCTCCGCGATCAGCCGCTGCCCCGTCTTCGATAGCAACTGCGTCAGCGAGAAGGAGGTCACGCCCTGGATCATAGTCGCGCCGACGATCGCGAGCACCAGCGGTGTCAGCAGGGATTCGTTCTTCTGTCCGATCACGTTGTCGACTAGAAATCTCGTTGAGTATGGCAGCACCAGACCGCTGAACCGGTTGATCAACATCAACACAAAGCTGAGCGCCAGCAGCGGGCGCCGCGGCAGAATCATCTCGCGAAGATCCGGCCAGATCGCGCGCAGGCTTTGCGAGGTGCTCTTCTTCGGTTTCGGCTTCAACTCAGGCACGTAACTCTAGTCTCGTTTTCGGGAGCGCGTTTTGCAACTAGCCTTTCTTCCGGGTACATTGACGGCATGGCCTGTCTTTACGCCGGAACGTCGGGTTTCGCCTATCCGGCCTGGAAACCGGGTTTCTATCCCGCCAAGCTCGCGCAAAAAGATTTTTTGAAATATTACGCGACGAAGTTGAACGCCGTCGAAGTCAATTACACATTCCGCCAGCTTCCATCGGCCTCGACCCTCGAACGATGGGTGGAAGCGACGCCCGCCGGATTCATGTTCGCCTGCAAAGCCCACCAGCGCATCACGCACATTCAGCGCCTGAAAGAATCCGAGTTCACCCAGGCTTTTTTCCGCGCGATCGACCCGTTGCGATCGGCTCGCCGGCTCGGCCCGGTCCTATTCCAGTTGGCGCCGAACTTCAAAGTCGACGTCCCGCTCTTGACCGCCTTCCTCGAAAGGCTGCCTCCCGATCTGCTCTACGCCTTTGAGTTCCGCAACACGTCTTGGTTGATCGATGAAGTGTACCGTTTGCTCGAAAAGCATCGCGTTTCGCTGTGTCTTGCCGAATCCGACAAACTCGAGATCCCCCACGTAATCACCGCGAGCTTCGTCTACTCGCGCCTGCGCAAAGGAGATTACACCGCCGA
This sequence comes from Terriglobia bacterium, assembly GCA_963842485.1. Classification (GTDB taxonomy): domain Bacteria; phylum Acidobacteriota; class Terriglobia; order Bryobacterales; family Bryobacteraceae; genus Palsa-187. Next base: position 1,326 of record CAWJHI010000071.1, read on the forward strand.
GGAACGAGCCGAGATCAAGGGTAGAGTGGCGCAGATGCTCGCCGATGGCCGCGATGTGTACGTCTTCTTCAAACACGAAGACACGCCGGCCGGAGCATTATATGCGCAAGAGCTCATTTCGGGCCAAGGTCCGCCAGCTTAGAAACCTTCTTCGCGCCGGCGGGCGGCGAAAACTTGAACAGATCGGCCGGTAGAGGCCCATCCAGGCTCGCGACTTTGAACATCAGGCTCTCCCTCGAACCGGCAGGTTCGTTCACCCTGACGACATCTTCCCTCCAGACGATGTTCCTTTGCTTATCCACCCACCAGGTCCGCACGAAATCGGAATCTTTAATCTCGACCACCCAGGAATCCATCGCCTCCTGGTTCACTATTAACGGCTCGTCGCGCAATACGGTTGCCGTCTCACTCGCGTCCGCGACCTGCATGCTATCGATGACGCCGCGCGCGAGTTGCATGAACAGGTCGGCTTCTTTCGCGTCTTTCCCCTCCGCAAAGTTCTTGGATTCCTTGGAGTACGCGAAGAAATTCTCGCCATCCACGATTACCAGGCAGGGTCTGACCCCGGTGATGCTGCCTTCGAAACGTGCTTTGCCCGGCAGCTCTCCGGCGAATTCGACCTCCCTCGCGTCTTGCCCGGTGGCCGTCTCAGTTCCGACGAAGTGAAACCGCCTGGCCTTGGCGTAGTTGGCCCGTACTTTCGCAACCAACTCCGTTGCATCCGGCTTCTCGAGGCGAAATGCGGAGCAGCTGAACGCGAGACCCAGCGCCACCAATCGGAACTGCATAAGCGCCGATTACCCCCGCGCGCGACGCCTCGGCGCACGCTCGGCCGTTTCGGATTCTGCCGCAGTCTCCGATGCCGCCGGCTTCTTCGCCATCGCGAGACTCGCCTTCAGCGCCTCCAGGATATCTACGACCTTCGCCTGTTGAGGCTCGGGAGTCGCCACGATTTCCTGACCCTGCTTCTTCGCCTCGATCATCTTCAGCAGGTTCTCGCGATACGCGTCCTGATACTTGTCCGGCTCAAATTCGCCCGCCAGCGCTTCGATCAGGTTCGTCGCCAGCGCGAGTTCTTTTTCCTTCACCAGGCTCAGGTCGGTGCGGAACTCGTCCACTTTGCGGATCTCGTGGCTGTAGTACATGGTGTGCATCAACACGCCATTTTTCCCCGGGCGCAGAATCACGATGTGCTCCCGGTTGTGCATGGCGATCTTCGCGACGCCCGCGTATCCGGTCTTCTTCAAAGCGTCGAACAGCAGCGCGTACGGCTTCTCGCCCGCTTCATCCGGCGCCATGTAATAAGAGGTTTCCAGGTAAATCGGGTCGATCTGGTCGTTCTTGACGAACTCCAGAATCTCCATCACCTTGGCGCTGGGCGGAGCGACCTTCTTTACTTCCTCGTCCTCGATTACGACGTAGCGGTCTTTTTCGTACTCGTAACCTTTGACGATTTCGCTGCGCGGAATCGGTTTGTCTTCAGCCTGGCAGTACAGCACCTGCTTGACGCGCGACCCGTCCGCTTTGTGTAGTTGGTTGAAGCTGATGCTTTCGCTGCGTGCCGCGCTGTACAATCTGACAGGGAACGACACGAGCCCGAAAGTAAGATGACCCTTCCAAACCGTGGATGCCATAGCCGATACCTTACGCTTACTATAACTCAAACATTTGCGGGTGTTTGTGTCGCTTAAAAAGTACGCCGAGAAGCGTCATTTCGACCGCACGCCTGAGCCGGCTCCCCAAGCCGAGAAAAAGGGCGCGCATCCGCTCTCATATTGCGTCCAGCGGCATCATGCTTCGCACTTGCACTACGATTTTCGTCTCGAATCCGGAGGCGCGCTGAAATCATGGGCCGTTCCCAAAGGCCCCACGCTCGACCCGGCGGAAAAGCGTCTCGCCATGATGGTGGAGGACCATCCCCTCGAGTACGGCGGCTTTGAAGGAGTGATCCCCAAAGGCAACTACGGCGCCGGCAGCGTGATGCTGTGGGATCGCGGGCACGTATGAAATGATCGGAGAAGCCTCCGCGGAAGAACAGCTTGCTCGCGGCGATTTCAAGTTTCATCTGAATGGCGAAAAGCTCTCAGGCGACTTCGCGCTGGTCCGAATGAAGCGCGGCAAAGGCAACGAATGGCTGCTGCTCAAGAAAAAGGATGCCTCCGCCGCGCCCGGATGGGACCCCGAGGATCACGCCCGCAGCGTCCTGACCGGCCGTACCCAGGAAGAAATCGCCCGCGAACTTCCGCCTCCGCCAAAACCCGAGGACGTAAAAAAAAACTCCGTAAATCCTAAGCAGGACCCGATGCCGCGGAACATCTCGCCGATGCTGGCGCAACTCGGCAAGGGACCTCCGCCCGCCACGGACGACTGGCTTTACGAAGTGAAATGGGACGGCGTCCGAGCCATCGCTACATCGATTCCGGCTCGCTCCGCATGGTTTCGCGCAATGGCCATTCGATGGAGCGGCAGTATCCCGAGCTTTCCGTCGTACCGCATCACATTGAAGCGGCTTCGGCCATTTTGGACGGCGAAATCGCTGCGCTTGACCCGCGCGGACTCCCCAGCTTCGAGCTGCTCCAGCGCCGCATCACCGTAGCCGATGCCAGCGCGATCGCCACGCTCGCCCGCAAACTACCGGTGGTTTTCTTCGCCTTCGATCTTCTTTACCTCGACGGCAAAGACCTGCGCGGGCTTCCGTTGATCGAACGAAAACGCCGGTTGAAGGAAGTCTTGAAGCCTGGGGATCTGGTCCGTTATTCTGATGAATTTCCCGGCAAAGGCGGTCCCGATCTGTTCGCCGCGGCCAAGGCTCAGGGGCTCGAAGGCATCGTCGGCAAGCGCGCGAAGAGCTTCTATGAATCCCGCCGCACCTCGGACTGGATCAAATACAAAGTGACCAACTCCGCCGAGTTCGTCCTGTGCGGATTCACCAAAGGCGAGCGCGATCTGTTCGGCGCCCTGGTCCTCGGAATCTACGACCACGGCCAGCTTGTTTGGGCCGGAAACGTCGGCACCGGCTTCGATCGCAAAATGATGGAAGCGATTCACTCCAGGCTGGCGCCGCTCGCGACTCCCGAGTCCGCTCTCCCTCCCGACAAGACTCTTCCTCGCGAAGTCACTTGGACCCGTCCTGAGCTCGTCTGCGAAGTCAAATTCAGCAACTGGACCGATGACGGCCGCCTCCGCGCCCCCGTGTTCCAGGGTCTGCGCCCCGATATCGATCCGCAGGAATGCGTGCGCGACGCCGACCCTCCCGCCGAGCGCGAAGCCGCTCCTCGATCCCGATTCGAAAGAGACGATTCTCGAAATCGACGGCCACCCTCTTAAGTTCACGAACCTCGCCAAGATTTTCTATCCCCGGGAGGGCTACACCAAGCGCGATCTACTCAATTACTACGATGCCGTCGCCCCGTTAATCCTGCCACATCTTAAGGATCGCCCATTGTCTTTGAAGCGTTACCCGAATGGGATCGAGGCCGATTATTTCTTCCAGAAAGAGGTCGCCCCCAGCTTCCCTAAGTGGCTGCCGACCAAAACCGCCCCGGATGGCATCCGCTACGTCATCGGCGACGACCGCGCCACTCTGCTCTTTCTGGTAAACCTCGGCTGCATCGATCACAACCCCTGGATGAGCCGCGTCGGCTCTTATCACTCTCCCGATTACGCCCTGATCGACCTCGATCCCTTCGAATGCTCCTTCGAAAAAGTGGTCGAAGCCGCCCTGCTGGTCAGGTCCAAGCTCGATCTGGCCGAGCTCGAAAGCTACCCGAAAACCACCGGCGGCGACGGCCTGCATCTCTACGTCCCCCTGGAGCCCAATTACACCTATGAGCAGGTTCGCTCCTTCGCCGAACTCCTCGCCGCCCTGGTCACTGCTGACCGCCCCGATCTCTTTACCACCCCCCGAAAAGTCGAAAAGCGCCAGAAAGGCAGGGTGTACTTCGACTGGGCGCAGATCGCGGAGGGCAAGACAATCTCCGCGCCCTACGTCGTCCGCGCCTATCCCGGAGCGCCGGTCGCAACCCCGCTCGCCTGGCGCGAGGTCACCCCGCGCCTGACTCCGGACCAGTTCCACATCCGCAACGCGCTCGCTCGATTCGATCGCCTCGGCGACCTTTTCGAGGGCGTCCTCACCCGTCCGCAGAAGCTCGAAACCGCGATCGATGCGATCGCCAGGGCCGCCCGCGCCATGCGGTAAAAAATCACTGGTCCTGTAATCCCCATAAAACCAGCTTCGTCAGGAAGACACAAGGAGTGAAAAGCGCCAAATGAAGGTCCCTGTCATCGCTCTATCTTTGCTCGCGGCAGCATTAGTTGCCGCCCAGCCGCCCACGCCCGCTCCGCGCGGCCATTTCGGCCAAGGCCAAGGTCCCAATCAACGCCCGAACTTTGAGCAGAGGCTGGCTCAGCATCTCAGCCTGACTGCGGAGCAGCAGAATAAGGTTCACACCGCACTCCTCGAATCGCAGGTTTTAGGGCAAGGGATCGGGCAGAAGATGCAAACCGCGCATCAGGCCCTCACCGTGGCCATCAAAGCGGGTAATGAGGATCAGATCGACAAAGCCAGCCAGGACATCGCGACCCTTCACCAGCAACAGACCGCGATCCACGCCAAGACTGTAGCGAAAATCTATGGCGCACTGACAGCTGATCAAAAGACCAAAGTCGGTGCAAATCTCGAGATGCTGATGGGCGGCCCCGGCCCTCGCCGAGGCATGCGTCCGCCGCCTCCTGGTGCTCCCAACGCTCCCGGCGCCCCCAACGCCCCGAAGCCGCAGCAGAACTAACGTCAAGGCCGGCCAAGCCGACGCCCTCCGGTCGACGACGGGAGGAGCACCTTGTGCGTTTTGGCGAACAGTCGCCCGGGGTTATGGCGATGCCGTTCCGTTGCGGCCAATTGACGGATCCTGGATTATCGGATAGCTAATGGGGCCCCAATAAGAATCACTTAGTGGGAAAAATATGAAGCGTCTCTTAAGCCAGCCGGTATTGCCGGAAAGGAGCAATCAGATCGAAGTTGGACCGCACCGAGCGTAGCGATTCTCCCCTCTGCTCGATCCGTGCCTCTTCCGTTACGCCCAAATTGTCGGAAGCCATCCGCAGATACTCCACGCGACCCGGGTCGATACCCATGATCCGGCAGCACGTCGCGTCCACCGCGGGCAGATCCTGCCCCATTACCAGCACTCCCACCGGCTTCGGAGTCCCTTGAATCGGTCCATTGCCTTCCATCCCGATGATTCCGTCGACAATGGCAAAACTCCGCCGGAAAATGCGCGACAGCTCCACGATGGAGCGGTCGATCCCTACCTGGTGCAGCTCATTCTTCGGCCACCCATACACGCATCCCGGGACCAGCCCGAAGAAATTCTTCATCGACAGCGTAGCCCCCGCCCAATGATGCGTCTTCATCTTCGCCAGCGAAACGATCAGGTCCGCGCGCAGAGCCGAATTGGGCAGATAAATCTCGCCGCGATCGGCAAATCCCTGCATCGGGCTGACGTCGTCGCGATTCAGGTCCACAAATCGGGCATCGAACTTCGGAATCTCAGACCGGTACCGGGCCATTTCCGCCAGCGCATAAGTATCGCGCCGATGCCCCGGCCCTTCGCCGATCGTCACCTCAGCCGCACCCAGCGCCTGAAAAACCTCCAGAGCGGCCGCGACCACTGAAACTTCGGTATTGATGCACGTCGCCGGGTCGAACTCCACCAGATTCGGTTTGAGCAGCACTTTTTGGCCGCGAACATCCAAGCCGCACGCGCGGATGCCCTCCATCATCCGTTTCACCAGATCGTCCGAATACGACCCGGCTTTGACCACTGCGACCGCCGCCGATCCGCCGCGCCTGGCGGGTATTCTGCCGCCTTCGAACCCCGCGATGCCGGCCAGCAGCCCCGCTCCGGCTATCGGAAGGAATTCGCGCCGGTTGATCTTCACGCCTGGCCTCCGGTTTTGAAAAATCTGTAGTTCGCGCAGCTTAGTGCTTCCAGCGCGGTGATCATATTGTCCGGCGTCCATTCGTTCGAAAGCCCCGGAACGTCCACCCCATGCAGCCGCAGCGCGATGGTCAGCCACGCCTTCGCCAGCGGTGACGGATTCCCGCGCAGCATCCGCCCGGCAACGTCAAGAGAGCCCGCGACATCGCCGCGCCCCTGCAACCCCAACAGCGCCAGCGCAGTCGTTTCGGGATACGACGGCAGGTCCACCCCTAGCGCCGCGCGGCTTCCGTAGTTCCAGCCGCCGTCGTGGCAGCGAACGTCCAGCAACTGGGCTTCGCCCACCCGGATGCGGTTGTGCAGGCGATCCGTCGTCACCTTCGCCGAGGCCTGCTTCAACGCGATCAGCGAATGCGCCGTCGGTTCCACCCAGGACGCCGAGTTCGGCTTCCACGGCCATCCCGTCAAGCTGAGATTGCGCTCCGGATTGATCAGCCCGACCTTGGCCGCCGCACGGCTCAGCATGTTCGATTCAGTGCCGTCCAACGTCAGCAGCCAATCCACGCCCTTCCGGAAAGCATCGTCGAATTCTCCCCGCACCGTGGCGATGGTTACGCACAGCGCCGTGCCCCAGTTCGCGATTTGCACGTCTGCGCCCGGCCGCCAGCTTCCATCCGGCGATTGCCACGACTTCAGCGCCGCCCATGCCCGATCCGCGGCCGCTTCGCCATGAAGTGCCAGCGCCGCGTAAGCAGTCGGCTCCAGCCAGGACTGTTTCCCTGGGAAATATCCCCAGCCGCCGTCCGGATTCTGGATCCGCCGTAGCGCGTCCAGACGAACCTCCAGATACAGGTCTGCCACAAGCTTCCCATCGTCAGGTTCACGCGCCATCTTTATGCTTGCGTAGAAGTACTTTTCGTTATAAAGTACTTCTGGATATGACGCTCTACGATCTGCTGTTCCTCGCAGCCCTTTTCGCCTCCGTGTTGACCCTCCTGACCGCCGCCCTACTCCCGATTTTCCGGCGAGGCGCGCAAGCGCTGCGGATCCTCAGCGTTTGGAGCGTTTGCGCCGCGGTCTACCTCGGAATCGGGATGTTCGCATCCATGCTCCGGCCGCTCCTGGTCCTGAACCTCGGCGACGAGCAATGTTCCGATGACTGGTGCATCGCCGTCCAGAGCGCCCGCCGTGCCGAAACCAAATTCGTCGTGAATCTCAAATTCTCCAGCCGGGCCAAGCGCGTGGAGCAAAGCGAGAAGGGCGCAATCGTCTATCTCACCGATACGAGCGGCAGGCGCTATGACCCGATCGAAACGACGGTTCCCCTTTCTACCCGGCTCGCGCCCGGCGAGAGTGTTTCAACCTCAGTCGTTTTCAGTATTCCCCCCGAGGTCAGGCAAGTGGCGCTGGTGGTCGGTCACAAGGATTGGACGCCGCCCGGCTGGCTGATCCTCGGCCGCGAGCCGTTCGAAAAAACCGTGGTGAAGCTCGACGTGACACAATAGCCCATTATGTATTCCAAATTATGGATCGCAGCAGTCTTCCTGCTGCCGCTCCGCGCTCAGGATGATATGGCTCGCGCCCGCTGGATCGCCGCCGAGGCGATCGGCATCGACAGCCACATCGACACCATCCAGCGCGTCCTGATCGGCGGCGTGGATCTGACCAAGCGCTCCAATTCCGGCCACGTCGATTTCCCTCGCCTCCACGAGGGCGGAATGAAAGCACCGTGGTTCGCGCTATGGTGCCCGGTTTATTACAAGGGCGCCGAAGCCATCCGCCGCACGCTTCAACTGCGCGACGCCATGCAGATGGTGCTTGATCAGCACAAGGATCAGATTGAGCTCGCCACCACCGCCGCCGATATCGAGCGCATTGTGAAGTCCGGCAAGATCTCCGCTTTCCTCACCATCGAGGGCGGCCACCAGATCGACGATGACCTGGCGGTGCTGCGGATGTACTACCGCATGGGCATCCGCAGCATGACGCTCAGCCATTTCCGCAACAATAATTGGGCCGATTCCTCCACCGACAAGCCGCAACACAATGGTCTGACCCCGTTCGGCAAAGACGTAGTACGCGAGATGAACCGCCTGGGCATGGTGGTGGACGTCTCCCATATTTCCGACAAAACGTTCTACGACGCGCTCCAGGTCAGCAGCAAACCGGTCATCCTTTCGCACTCCTCCTGCCGTGCGCTTTCCGATGTTCCCCGCAATGTGACGGACGACATGCTGCGCGCGCTCGCCAAGAACGGCGGCGTGATCGGAATCAATTTCGGAGAAGGTTTCATTAGTCCGAAGGACGCCGAGCGCCTCCGCGCCACGGTCGCCGCCATGTCCGACGCGCCGGACCTGACCGGCAAAGCGCTCGACGACTATGCAGCCGAGGAGTACCGCAAGGAAGTCCTCACGTCGCAGAAAGCCTTCGCAACGGTGGACGAAGTGGCCGCCCACATCGACCACGCGGTGAAGATCGCCGGTATCGACCATGTCGGTATCGGCAGCGATTTCGACGGCATTTCAGCGCCCCCGCAGGGCTTGGAAGACGTTTCGAAGATGCCCGCCGTGGTCGCCGCCCTGCTGAAACGCGGCTATTCCGAAGCGGATATCAAGAAGATTCTGGGCGGCAATACCCTTCGCGTGATCCGCGCCGTTACCGGGAAGTAAATCGTCCGCCCAAAAGTACTATGGGCGAAGTGCCGCAGTACCAGATGGATGGCCTATTTACTGGCTAAGGGATTTCATCTAGATTGAGTAAGATAAATATAGGGCAACCTAAGTGAATCAACTACTCCTCCAATACTCCTACTTGCAGGTTCTGGACTTCATGACCACCGTGGCCTTCCTGCTGCACGGGATTCGTGAGGCCAACCCGCTGGTGCGCGCCGCCGTTGAATACGCGCCGCACCCCCTGGGGGGATTGCTGGCAGTCAAGGTCGCCGCCATCGGCCTCGGGTTCTATTGTTGGAAGCGCGGCCGCGAAAAACTGCTGGGCCGGATCAACATTCTGTTCGCCTTGGTTGTCGCTTGGAATCTTGCCGCGTTGATCTTGGCGTCCGTTTCTCTGCAGGTTGCCTGAAGTGGGAGTCACCGGCACTGTCCGTTCACCTGAAGGGGAGCCCGTGGAGGGCGTACTGGTGATGGGCGTCGATCTGAACTATGCGGAAACCGACTCCAGTGGTCAGTTCGCACTGAGCCGCCCCGAAATGGGGCTGTTCTTCTGGTGCACCGGATTTCTTCCCCAAGCCCGCCCTTTGATCGCCGGCGAATCTCGAATGGAAGTAGTTCTGCGCCGCGCCGCCGCCATGCGCGCATCCGCGTAGGCTGGTACCATCCGCTGTATGAGGCGCATTTTCCCAGTCCTGTTTCTATCCATGGTGTTGAATGTCGTGTCGAGCGCCGCGGACTGGCCGCAATGGCGAGGTCCGAATCGCGATGGCATTTCCACCGAAACCGGTCTGCTGCCCGCCTGGCCCGCCGCCGGACCCACAGTCGCGTGGAAAACCAGCGGCCTCGGCCAGGGATATTCGTCGCTCGCCATCGTCAACGGCCGGATCTACACGCAGGGCCAGCGCGACAATCAGGAATACATTTTAGCGATCGATGTAAAAACCGGGAAAAAACTCTGGGAGACCGCCACTAGCCGGGCCTACCGCAACGATCGCGGCGACGGTCCGCGCGGCACCCCGACCATCGATGGCGACCGTCTGTATGCCATGACCGGCGATGGCGTGCTGTTCTGTCTCGACCTGGCGGCCGGGAAACCGGTCTGGTCCATCAATGTGGCTCGACAGTACGGCGGTTCCGTTCCCAGCTGGGGCTTCAGCGAATCCCCGCTGATCGATGGAGACCGGCTGATCGTGATGCCCGGCGGCCACGGCGCTTCGCTGGTTTCCCTCAACAAACGCGATGGCAGCCTGCAATGGAAAACAGGCAGCGACCCTGCCGGCTACTCGTCTGCGATTATCGCGGACGTCGGGGGCTCACGCCAGGTGCTCGCCCTCAGCGGCAATGCCGCGCTGGCGGTCCTGGAAAACAACGGCGAATTGCTGTGGCATTACACCAAGGTTTCAAACCGCACGGCAAATATCGCCACGCCGATTTACCACGACGGCGCCGTATTCGTCTCCACCGCCTACGGAACGGGATGCGCGCTTCTGAAGCTTGGGCCGAAATCCATGTCCGAGGCATACTTCAGCGGTGATATGAAGAATCACTATTCGACTTCCGTGGTGGTCGATAACTATCTTTACGGATATAGCGATTCGATTCTTACCGCCATGCAATTCAACACCGGCAAAGTAGCCTGGAAAAATCGAAGCGTCGGAAAAGGATCGGTCACCTACGCCGAAAAACGCCTATATTTACTGGGTGAGGATGGCGTCATTGGCTTGGCGGAAGCCAATGCGGACGCGTACAAAGAGATTTCCCGATTCGAAGTCGCCAAAGGATCGCTTCCAACCTGGTCGCCATTGGTAATTTCCAACGGCAAGCTATATTACCGCGATCAGGACAATTTAACTTGCTTCGACATTAAAGCGAAGTGAGCTACCGGAACAAAACGGTACTTGATCAGCGTCCATAGCGCCGCGAAGCCATCGCGCGCGCGAATTTTCTTCCCCTCCGCAATGCCGCGGGCGTTGTAGCTGATCGGTACTTCCGCGATCTTGAAACCCAGACGCGCCACTTTTGCCGTCACTTCCGGACAGAACTCGAACCGCCGGCATTCAAGAGCCAGATCCCGAAGAATCGACGCGCGGAACGCCTTATAAGCCGTAGCTTCATCTGTAATGCCCGCATGGTAAAGGAGGTTTGCCGCTGCGGTCAGAATCCAGTTTGCGACGCGATTCGGGAACGCCATACCCACCCGCTTGCCCAGAAATCGCGAGCCATACACGATACCCGCCCGCCCGTTCACAATCGGCTCGACAATTCGCGCGTAATCAGCCGGGTCGTATTCCAGGTCGCCATCCTGAATCAGGATGATGTCACCGGAAGCCATCGCGATCCCGGCGCGAATCGCAGCGCCCTTTCCGGCATTTGACGCCGCGCGCAGCGATACGATGATCCCTTCGCGCGTATACTCCGCGATGGTTTTCGCCGTTCCGTCGGTGGACCCGTCGTCGACCACGATAATCTCCTTGGAACAGCCCTCCGGTAAGTTTGCCTTGCGGACCCGCTCCAGAACCTCCCGTAAGGTTCGAAACTCGTTATACACCGGAATTAAGATGCTTACTTTCACGGCTTTCTTAAAACTGCAAAAATCGATTGGCCAAAAGGAGGCTTCACGATAGCTTCCAGGCGGGAGGTCCACGGCAGAACATACCGGTCGAAGCATTCAATCTGCGATTCCGATTGAGCTTCCCGTTTCAAGATTCGAGAATTCATCCACCAGCCGAAAAAGCCCGGCACATTTACATACTGGAGCCTTTTTATTTCAAGTCCAGCTGTCTGCGCGAGCTTACACAGCGACCCTCGACCGTAACGACGGTAATGTCCCAGGTTCCGGTCAATCGGGCCATACAACGATTGAAATGCCGGCACCAGCAGGACGATAATTCCGCCTGGTACCAGAATGGATGCCATTCGAGACAGGGTGCCGCTGTCGTCTTCAATATGCTCCAGAAGGTTGAGGCAGACGCAGGAATCCGGCCGGAATCGCGCCAGCTGTTCGAAGCCTGGAGCCGACACGTCGCCGGTAAGTGCCTGAAGATTCTGTTGCCCCCGGTATCGGTCCTTCAGGAGTTGCACGCACTCGGGGTCGATATCGACGGCGATCACGGCTTCGCGGTCGAGCAGCGCGCCGGTAAAGTTACCGATGCCGCAGCCAGCCTCGACCACTCTCGCTCCCAGCTCCGGCTTGACCATGCCGGCCTGCCATGCGAAATAATTCCTGGCGGCAGTCATGCGGCGCTGGTCTTCTACCGTGTAAGTGGACGCAACCGGGCTCATGAGACGAATCCAAAACCTATTCTAGAACATCCGCGGAAAAGCCTGGATGTGATATCCTTTGCCGTGGAAAGGTCCAATCCACATGGAACGAAAGAGCGCGAAAGAGTTTCCACAAGAACTGCTGGATCTGTTTGACCGTTATGTGCACGGCGAAATCGACCGTCGCAACTTCCTGGACGGCGCGAAGAAGTACGCGGTCGGCGGCCTGACGGCTACGGCGATCTGGGAGAGCCTTCGCCCGAACTATGCCTGGGCGCAACAAGTCGCCAAGGACGACAGCCGAATCAAGACGGAGAGCGCCACCGTGCCTTCGCCGGACGGCAATGGAAGCATTCGCGGATATCTTGTTCATCCCGCGAAGTCCGGGAAACATCCCGCCGTGCTGGTCGTACATGAGAACCGGGGTTTGAATCCTTATATAGAGGACGTCGCGCGGCGACTCGGTACAGAAGGCTTTATGGCGTTCGCGCCGGACGGGCTGACCAGTGTCGGCGGCTACCCGGGCGACGATGAGAAAGGCTCCGCTGCTTTCGGTAAGGTCGACCGGCCCAAGATGACTGAGGATTTCGTGGCCGCCGCGCGCTGGCTGAAAGCGCGTCCCGACTCTACTGGCAAGCTCGGCGCTGTCGGTTTCTGTTTCGGCGGCGGTATCGTGAACACGCTCGCCGTGCGCATGGGAACCGATTTGGACGCCGCCGTTCCGTTCTACGGCGGACAGCCCAACGCCGCGGACGCCGCTAAAATCAAGGCTCCCATGTTGCTTCAATATGCGGGGTTGGATACGCGCATTACGGGTGGATGGCCCGCGTTCGAAGAAGTTCTGAAAGCCAACCACGTAACTTACACGGCATACGTTTATGACGGCGCCAATCACGGATTTCACAACGATACGACACCGCGTTACGATGAGGCTGCTGCCAAGCTGGCCTGGAAACGTACGCTCGACTTCTTCCACAAGTATCTGGCGTGATTACTCCTGGCTTCCGTCTGATCTAAAAGGACAGCCATGGACCGGCAATATTTTTACTCCATCATGAACGGCGAAGGTACGCTCGATTATGAGCTGTATCTTAATACCAAGACTCTGCTTTCCTGCCAGAAAGATTTCGGCGCGTTTTGTAACCATGACGAGCTTCAATTTCAACTCGTGCATCAGGCTGAAGAACTGTGGATGAAGCTGATTGCCTACACCCTGCTCGATATCGACGACTACCTTCAACAGCAAAATACCAATCGTGTGGTTACTTTGTTCCGCCGGGTTTACTTGGCTCTGCGGCTAATGACCGAGCAACTAGGCTTGCTCGAGACCATGTCGCCCAAGGAGTACCAGGAGATCCGTTTGCAGTTAGGTCATGGCAGTGGCCAGGAATCGCCAGGATTTCGGGTCATTTTGAAAATGCCTCGTCTTATCTGGGAATCCTATAAGCAAGCATTACCTGGATGACCATGGTCTGACCATCGAAAAGGTCTATCACACGGAATATAGCCATTCGGATGCTTATATAGTGGCTGAATCGCTGGCGGAATTCGACGAGCTATTCCAGAAGTTTCGCTATCATCATTTGCAGTTAATTCATCGCACCATCGGCCTGGGCGCGAAATCGTTAAAAGGGCGTTCGGTGGAGCTTCTCGAGGACGGCCTCCGCGTGCAGTTTTTCCGCGAGCTCTGGGACATCCGCAACCAGATGACGGACCAGTGGGGAGCGCAATACGGCGTAGTGCGCGACGCCATCGGCGACCATTAACTTCAACTCCTAAGGAGGACTTCATGCGGCTTTTGTGGCTCGCTTCCGTGGTTGCTACGTGTCTGTCCGCCCAGGCTACGCTAGCCATTGAACACGTCACCCTGATCGATGGCACGGGTCGTCCCGCCAAGGCCGATGCCTGTGTCGTGGTGCAAGGCGATCGCATCGCCAAGGTTGGCGCCTGCCCCGCGCAGGCTGCGCGGCATATCGACGGGAAAGGGAAATTCCTGATTCCCGGGATGATGGACGTCCACATTCATCTGCGTGGCGCGCGCGGCGCCGACGGCGATCGTGCCGGCATTCGCGCGCTCCAAAGCTACATTTATTGCGGCATCACCACCGTGCTCGACCTCGGCAATAATCCCGATTACATTTTTAAGCTGCGCGACATGGAGCGCTCCGGAAAGATTGTCTCCCCGCGCTTGCTCGCGGCTGGTGGAATCGTCACTTATCCCGGCAGCCATGGCTCGGGCCCGGACGCGACATTAGTGGATAGCTGGCCGCAGGCTATCCCTAAGCTCGCCGCCGCCATCGCCCGCCACCCGGACATGCTCAAGCTCACTTATGAGGAACACGGCTGGGCGTTCCGGCCCATGATTACGCTGCTTCCCGTGGATCTGATGACCCACATTATTCAGTATTACAACGACAATGGGATTCGCACCACGGCACACATTTCGAGCGAGATTCGCGCCCGCGAAGCCATCTTCGCCGGTGTCGATACTCTGGCGCATCCCGTAATTCAAGGCGTCGAAAGCGACGATTTCGTTCGTTTGATGCGAGCCCGGCTGATTCCGGAAGCCACCACCTTGACCATCGGCGATAACTACACGCGCCTCGCCGAACATCCCGAGTTTCTCGATCAGCAACTCTACCGGGACACCATGGAACCCGACGAAATTCAGCGGCTGAAGACCACCGGGAGTGCCGGCATGAAAGAAAATCGTCAAGGTTGGTGGATGAAGGTGATGACGCCCGCCGGCCAGGAGAACGTCAAGAAAATCGACGCCGCCGGTGGGATCATGGCTCTGGGCACGGACCAATCCAGCGGTCCCGCGGCGCATCGGGAGCTGGAGCTGATCGTCAACGGAGGCGTTCCGCCGCTCAATGCGATCCGGATCGCGACGCTTCACGCGGCAAAATTTCTGGGACGCGAGCGCGACCTTGGCTCGATCGAAGAAGGGAAGATTGCCGATCTCGTTTTGCTCGATGCCGATCCGCTCGATGACATCAACAACGCGAAGCGCATCCACCTGGTGATCAAGAACGGTGAGGTGATCGATCGCGGCAAGCTGGATCTCCCCGTGAACAGGAAAACCAATGCTCAGTGACGATCGGATCCTGGAAATACGATCTCACTTCCCGATTCTGCGCGACAAGACCTATCTGTATAGTTGTTCGCAAGGCGCCTTGTCGGACGCGGTGGAAGGCGGGATGCGCGATTACGCCGAAAGCTGGCGGTCTTCTTCGGCGCCGTGGGACACCTGGATGGAAACCTACGAAGCCTTGCGCGGCGATTTCGCGCGGTTCATCAACGCCCAGCCGGATGAAGTCGCCATCCTGACCAGCGCATCCGCCGGTATCAATCCCATTGCGAATGCGTTGCGGTTCGATGACCCGCGACAAAGTGGTCATGAGCGAATACGAATTTCCCACTATGGCGCACATCTGGCTGGCGCAGGAGCCGCGTGGCGCGAAAATCCATTTTCTGGACGGGATCAACAACACCGTTCCCACGTCTTGCTATGAAAGCGCCATCGATGAGCGAACCGGCATCGTGCCTCTGACGCACGTCGCCTTCGTCAACGGATCCCGGTCCGACGTCGCCGCGATTACGCGCATCGCCCACTCGCGCGGCGCGCTGGTGTTTCTCGACGGCTATCAGGATTGCGGCACGCGGCCGCTGGATGTGAAAGCGCTGGGCGTGGATTTTTTCGTCACCGGCACGCTGAAGTATCTGCTGGGCCCTCCCGGCCTCGGTTTCCTGTATGTCCGCCGGGAGCTGATCGAATCGCTCACGCCGACCATCACCAGTTGGATGGCGCAGCGAGACGTCTTCGCCTTCGACACCAAGCGTCTCGATCCGTCGCCCGACGCCCGCCGCTTCGAAGGTGGCTCGCCTCCGATTCCGAATATTTACCTGGCGCGGCCGGCGCTCGACCTGCTGGCGCGCATCGGCATGGAGAACGTCGCTGCGCAGATCGAACGGCTCACGCGGGCTTTTCTTTCCGGCGTTCGCGATCTTCGAATCGAATCCAAGACTCCGGCGTCCAGCGTCGGGCCCCTGGTCGTGCTGCGGTCGAAGGATGCCGCGGCCATGCTCGCGAAACTCACCGCGCGCGGTATCATGGCCTCTACGCGCCGCGATGGCGTGCGCTTTGCGTTCCACGTGTACAACACCATGGATGATGTCGGGACCGCTCTCAGTGCTTTAGAAGACAACTTGGATCTGATGGTGCGTCTATGAAAATTCTGTCTGGCGGCTGCCGTGTGTATTCGCCGGAGGACGGGCAAATCTCATCGCACGGAAACTGGACCGCCCGCAGCGTGATTAGCAAACATAGCGGAGCCGAGCGCATCACGCAGACCATCAGCGACTACGCTCCCGGCCGGTCCCCCGCGCTGACCAATCCGAACGCCGAGGAGGTTCTGTATGCCGCCTCGGGCGCCGGGATTTGCCGCGTCAACGGATTCGCATACGCATTGCGGCCCGGCGCTGCCGTCTTCATTCCCCCGCGCGCCGTCTACGATATCGAGAACACCGGCGCCGCTCCTCTGCGCCTCATCGCCGTGTGCTGCCCGGAGGATTCGCAGCGTAAAATCGTCGGCCCGGCCGCCTCCGCTTCCGGTGAGCCGCCGCATCTGATGGTTCACGAAGACGACCGCGAGTCGATTCGCGCCGGCGTCGATCGCCTGTTCCGCTACCTGGTCTACACCGACCTCGGCTGCAAGCAAGTCACCCAGTTCGTCGGATGGATACCGCCCAGCAAAGCGCCGTTCCACTATCACACTTACGAGGAAGGCATCGCCATCCTCGAAGGCCACGGCATCGTGCATACCGACCAGGAATCCTGCGAGTTCGGACCCGGTTGCAGCGTCTATTTCCCCATGGGCGTGCGGCATTGCGTCGAAAACGCCGGCAGCTCCACCATCAAGCTGCTGGGCGCGTTCTATCCCTCGGGCAGCCCTGGCGCGGCTTATGAAGACGACTGAATCGCGTCCCTCGGATCTGGGAGGCATCGAAAAAGGCGAGCAGCTCTCGCGTCAACTGACCTCCGGCCAGCTCAGCATGATCGCCATCGGGGGCGCGATCGGCACCGGACTGTTTCTCGGAAGCTCCCTCGCCGTCCGCCTCGCCGGGCCCGGCGTCATCTTCAGCTACCTGATCGGCGCAGTCATCGCGCTGCTCTTCATGGGAGCGCTGTCGGAGATGGCGGTGGCGCATCCCACCGCCGGCTCCTTCGGAGTCTACGCGGAACTGTACCTGAACCCATGGGCGGGATTCGTGGTGCGCTACACCTATTGGGCGGCGCAGTGTATCGCCATCGGAGGCGAAGCCGTCGCCATCGCGATTTACTGCCAGTGGTGGTTCCCCAATACTCCGAAATGGCTCTGGATCGCCGCGTTTTCGATCGCGCTGGTTTACGTAAACGCCCGCAGCGTCGGCAATTTCGGCAGCTTCGAATATTGGTTCGCGATGATCAAAGTCGTCGCCATCGTCCTGTTCGTCGTATGCGGACTCGCGCTATTGCTGGGCTTCACTCCCAAGCCCGCCATCGGTTTTTCGAACTTCACATCGCATGGCGGATTCCTGCCCACTGGCTGGCGCGGAGTCTGGATGGCGATGGTCTTCGTGATCTTCAGCTACCTGGGAACTGAGGTGGTCGCCGTTACCGCGGGCGAGGCGAAGGATCCCCAAACCGCCGTGCCGCGCGCCATGCGATCCATGGTCGGCCGTCTGATCCTGTTTTATCTGGGCGCGATCACCGTCCTCGTCGGCATCGTCCCGTGGAACCAGATTCAGCCCGGCTCCGACGTGACGGCGAGCCCCTTCGTGAAAGTATTTCAGATGATCGGCGTGCCGGCCGCGTCGCACGTGGTGAATTTCGTCGTGATCACTGCTGCGGCGTCCAGCATGAACTGCAATTTGTACCTGTGCGGCCGCATGATCTTCTCCTTGGCGCGCGGCGGTTACGCCCCGTCTGTTTTCGGCGTCGTCTCCAGGCGCAATACCCCCGTCGCCGCTCTGCTGATCTCGGCCGCCGGACTCGCGCTGGCCATCCTGGTCGCCACCGTCTATCCCGACAGCGCCTACGTCTATTTGTTCGGAGTCTCGCTGTTCGGCGGATTGTTCGCATGGCTGGTGATCTTCGTTACGCACCTGGCTTTCCGCAGGAAATGGGATGCCTCCGGCGGCCGTCGCTTGCCCATGCGCATGATTGGCTACCCGTACACATCCATCGCCGGGACCGCCGCCATCGTCGCGATTCTGGCTACTACCTGGTGGGTCGAAGGCATGCGCGTCACGCTGATCTCCGGGATTCCATGGCTCGCCGTTCTCACCGTCGCCTATTTCCTCGTGATCCGCCGCAGACCAAAGCAGGGAGCATAAATCATGGACCTTCTGGCTCAATTCGCCCAAGCCCTCGCCACCGGCGCCATCCGGGTCGTCGACCTCACCCAGCCTCTGGACGCGGCCACAGCCGTCATTCAGCTTCCGCCCGAGTTCGGCAAGTCGTGGCCCTTCCGCCTCGAAGAAATTTCCAAATACGACCAGCGCGGCCCAGCCTGGTACTGGAACAACTTCTCCTGTGGCGAGCATACCGGCACACATTTCGACGCGCCCGTCCACTGGGTAACCGGCAAAGATTATCCGAACAACGCCACCGACACGATTCCGGTGGAGAGATTCTTCGCGCCCGCTTGCGTCATCGACGTGTCGCGCGAAGTGGCCGCGAATCCGGATTTTCTCCTGACCCCCCAACACGTCCAGACCTGGGAGCAGAACCACGGCCGCATCCCCGCCGGCTCCTGGGCGCTGATGCGCACCGATTGGTCCAGGCGCAAGAGCGCGGAAGCGTTTCTCAATATCAAAGAAGACGGCTCGCACGTCCCCGGTCCGCATCCGGACCTGGTTCCATTCCTCACCCGCGAGCGCAACGTGATCGGCTGGGGCTCGGAAGGCGTCGGCACCGACGCAGGCCAGGCCTTTCGCTTCGACCCGCCGTTTCCGTGCCACTCCATCATGCACGGCAGCAATAAATTCGGCCTGGCCAGCTTGACCAATCTCGATCAGCTCCCGCCCACCGGCGCAATCCTGATCACTCCGCCTTTAAAGATCGTCAACGGCTCCGGGAGCCCCTGCCGCGTGCTTGCATTAGTCGCGTAAGCCATGTCCAATCACAGTACAGTGTGCAAAAAGGGGGACTGGCTCGAATTTCGCCGCTTTTGCGAAAGTTCGTGCCTGTACCCCTTTTTGCCCCGTCCGAAATCAGACTACGATTTCGTTCATGGCGTAGAAAATCCGTAAAACACGCTCCCGATCGGTCGCAAACGCGCGGCCCCACCAGACGCGACCGGCCGCGCGCCATATTATTAAGGTAGACAAAATGGCGGAACGGTCCTTCAAGCGGGAAGTCGAGAAACTTCGCCTTCCCGCCGGCGCTGAATTCCATGGCGAGGGAATCCTCGCCGTGACCAAAGCGCTGTTGCAATCGGGCGTCTCCTACGTCGCCGGCTACCAGGGCGCGCCGATCTCGCATCTCATGGACGTTTTGACTGATGCCAACGATATTCTCGAAGAACTCGGCGTCCACTTCGAACACAGCGCCTCGGAAGCGACCGCGGCAGCCACTCTAGCCGCGTCCGTCAACTATCCTCTGCGCGGAGCCGTGACTTTCAAATCGACGGTCGGTACCAATGTCGCCTCCGACGCTTTGGCGAATCTCGCTTCCGGCGGCGTCACCGGCGGCGCGCTGATCATCGTCGGAGAAGATTATGGCGAAGGCTCCAGCATCATGCAGGAGCGTTCCCACGCCTTCGCCATGAAGTCCCAGATGTGGCTGCTCGATCCGCGCCCGAACCTCCCGTCGATCGTCCGCGCCGTCGAACAAGGCTTCGATTTGTCCGAAGCCACCCACACGCCCGTGATGCTCGAACTGCGCATCCGCGCCTGCCACGTCCACGGCCGCTTCATTACCAAGCCGAATCTCCGTCCGCAATTCACACTGAAGGATGCCATGGAGCATCCCGTGCGCGACGTCAGCCGCATCGTGCTCCCTCCCTCCAGCTACCTGCATGAGCAGGAAAAAACCCGCACGCGCTGGCCCGCCGCGCAGCGCTTCATCGTCGCACACCGCCTGAACGAATTTTTCTCGGCCGATGCTCGCGATTTCGGCATCATTCTGCAAGGCGGGATGTACAACACCGTGATACGCGCTTTGCAGCTTCTGGGTCTTTCCGACCCGTTCGGCGATACTCAGGTCCCGCTCTATGTTCTTAACGTCACCTACCCGCTGGTTGACGACCAGATCAAAACGTTCTGCGCGAACAAACGCGGTGTCCTGGTAATCGAAGAAGGCCAGCCCGACTTCATCGAGCAGAACCTCAACTCCATCCTGCCCAAAGCCGGCTTGAACGCCAAAAGTCACGGCAAGGACGTCCTGCCCATGGGAGGCGAGTACACCGCATCGGTCGTGATTCAAGGCATCCTGAAGTTCATCGAGCAATACGCTCCCCACCTGCTCGATCGCGATCGTCTGCCCAGAGCCGCCCGTCCCTCGCCGCCGAATTCGCTCCCCGATATTCATCCGCGCCCGCCTTCCTTCTGCACCGGATGTCCCGAGCGCCCCATCTTCACCGCCATGAAGCTGGTCGAGCGCGAACTTGGGCGCCATCACGTCAGTTGCGACATCGGCTGTCATCTTTTTTCGATCCTTCCGCCGTTCAACATCGGAGCCACCACCATGGGCTACGGCCTCGGCTGGGCCGGCGCCGCCGCGTTCAACACCAAGGAAACTTCCAAACGCACCATCAGCGTCATGGGCGACGGCGGATTCTGGCACAACGGCCTGACCAGCGGCGTCGGCAACGCCGTGTTCAATCAAAGCGACAGCGTTCTGATCGTGGTCGACAACAGCTATACGGCAGCCACCGGTGGACAGGACATCCTGTCTTCCGAAGCCGAAAATCCCATCCGCACTACCAAGCTCTCCATCGCCGATGCGGTTCGCGGCGTGGGTGTGAAGTGGGTCCGGACCATCACCCGCACCTACGACGTAGCCGCCATGCGCGACGTCTTGAGAGAAGCCCTGACCACCAAGGAAAAAGGCCCCAAAGTCGTCGTAGCGCAGAGCGAATGCAGCCTGAACAAGGAACGCCGCACCAAACCGCTGAAGCGCAAAATGGTGGAGCAGGGCGAGCGCGTCGTTCGCGAACGATTCGGCGTCGACGCGGATACCTGCACGGGCGATCATTCCTGCATTCGCCTCTCCGGGTGCCCGTCTCTCACCATCAAGCCGAATCCCGACGCGTTGCGCCAGGACCCGGTGGCTACGGTGCTCGACAGTTGCGTCGGATGCGGCCTGTGCGGCGAAGTCGCCCACGCGGCCGTGCTTGTGCCCGTCCTTCTTCCGCGCGGAAATCATCTCGAATCCCGACCGCGTGGGACCGCGTCAAACATCGCTTCCGCGCTGGCGTATCGGATTCCTGCAACGCCGCATCGATCGCCGGCTTACGGGGATCACCGCGTAAATGACCACAGCGCGATCACCATCGCCATCCTCGCCATGGGAGGCGAAGGCGGCGGGGTCCTGGCGGATTGGATCGTCGATCTGGCCGAATCGAACGGCTACCGCGCGCAGACCACTTCGGTTCCCGGCGTCGCGCAGCGCACCGGATCCACCATCTACTACATCGAACTTTTTCCGGACGACGCGGGCCGCGAGCCGGTGCTCGCGCTGATGCCGGTCCCCGGCGAGCTCGATGTCGTGCTCGGATCTGAACTGATGGAAGCCGCCCGCGCCGTCCAGCGCGGATTGGTCACGCCGGACCGGACTACGTTGATCGCATCCACCCATCGCGTCTATTCGATGACCGAAAAAACCGCCATGGGCGATGGCCGCGCCGGCGCCGCGACAATTCATCGGCGTGTGTCAGGCCGCGGCAAAAAGTTTCGTTGCACGCCGATTTCGCGCACATCGCCGAGGAAACCAACAGCGTCATCAGCGCCGCCCTGTTCGGAGCGCTCGCCGCCACGGGAGCCTTGCCCTTCGATCGCGCCCGGTTCGAAGCCGCCATCCAGAGCGGCGGCGTAGGCGTCCAATCGAGCCTCGCCGCCTTCGCGCAAGGCTACGCAGCCTCAAACGCTCCCATCGAAGCCGGCGCCACGCCGTCCCAACCACCTGAACCGGGCCGCTTACTCGAACCCCTGGCCCAACGCATCGCCCGCGATTTCCCCCCCGCCGCGCACGCCATTCTTCTCGCCGGAATCGAACGTCTTGCCGATTATCAGGACGTGGCTTATGCCGCCGAATACCTGGATCGCCTGGACCCGATCCGCGCCGTGGACCGTGCCCCGTTCACGCTCCTCCGCGAAACCGCCCGCCATCTCGCCCTGTGGATGTCCTATGAAGATGCCATTCGCGTCGCCGACCTCAAGGTCCGCCGCGCCCGCTTTGAACGCGTGCATCAGGAAGCCCGCGTCCAACCCAACCAGATCCTGGAGATCAACGAATTCCTACACCCTCGCGTAGGCGAGATCGCCGACATCCTTCCTCGCGCACTCGGCCAGTGGATGCTGAACACAGCCTGGGTAGCCCGGCTGGTCGAATAAACTCACGGGCAAAGGCATGACCTTACGGACCACGTCGATTATGCGGCTTTCTCCAGCTTTATTTCCTGTCGGCCCTGCGCCCGTTGCGCAGAAAATCCTTCCGCTTCGATCGCGAGCAAAAGAAGATCGCCCAGTGGCTCGTCCAAATCCCGGAGCTCGCGCGAGAAAATGATGCGCTGGCTATCGAGGTCGCCGAGTGCCCGCGCCTCATCAAAGGCTACGGCGACACGCACGTCCTCGGCAACCGGAATTTCGACGCCCTCATGAACGCCCTTCCCGCTCTGCGAACCAGACCCGACGCAGCCCTTCGACTGAAGCAGCTCCGCGAAGCCGCCTGGCCGACGACACCGGAGAAAAGTTATCGCAGGCCCTGCATGAGGTCACGGCATGAAGCCGGCGCCCACCAAGAGGATCGTCTGCCTCGGCGGCGGCCCCGCCGGCCTCTACTTCGCCATCCTCGCCAAGAAAGCCAATCCCACCTGGCACATTACCGTGATCGAGCGGAATCGCTATGACGCCACCTTCGGCTGGGGCGTCGTCTTTTCCGATAAAACCATGGATGGCTTCAAGGACTCCGACGCTCAAACCCATGCCTCCATCACGGAGGCCTTTCGGCATTGGGACGACATCGACGTTTTTTTCAAAGGCCGCAAGCTCACCTCTTCCGGCCACGGCTTCTGCGGTATCGGCCGCATCGCGCTGCTGCAAATCCTGCAGCGCCGCGCCGCGCGTCTCGGCGTGAAGCTCCATTTTCAGTCCGAAGTAACCGACCCCGAAGAGTACGCCGCCAAATACGACCTGGTGATCGGCAGCCGACGGCGTCAACTCCGTGACGCGCCGCCGCTATGACGACGTTTTCAAGCCCAACATCGAGGTTCGTCAGAATCGCTTCATCTGGCTCGGCAGCCGCAAGAAACTCGACGCCTTCACTTTCGATTTCAAGGAAACCGAATGGGGCTGGTTCAACCTGCACGCCTACCGGTTCGATGCCGAATGGTCCACCTTCATCATCGAGACTCCGGAAAAGAACTGGCTGAAAGCCGGTATCGACCGCATGACCGCGAAAGAATCCATCCGGCTATGCGAAAAATTGTTCGCCGAGCGCTTGGATGGCCTTCCCCTGATTTCCAACGCGCGCCACCTGCGCGGCTCCGCCGTGTGGCTGAAATTCCACCGCGTTCTATGCGAAAAGTGGTTCCACAGGAACGTCGTCCTCATCGGCGATGCCGCGCACACCGCGCATTTCGGCATCGGCTCCGGAACCAAGCTCGCCATGGAGGACGCCATCGCGCTCGCGCGCGTGCTCTCCCGTCACGGCGGCGACGTCACCACCGCCCTCGAAAGCTATCAGGAAGAGCGCGAGATCGAAGCCCTGAAGCTCCAGAGCGCCGCCCGCAACCGGATGGAATGGTTTGAAGACGTGGAACGCTACGTCCATCTCGACCCGGAGCAGTTCACGTACAGTCTGCTCACCGGCAGCCAGCGCATCGGCCACGAAAACCTGAAACTCCGCGATGCCGCATACGTCGCAAACCTGGAAACCTGGTTTGCCGCGCGCAACGGCATCGATCATCCCGTCCCCCCGATGTTCACGCCCTTCACCGTGCGCGGCGTGTCGCTCAAGAATCGAGTCATCGTTTCGCCGATGGCCATGTACATGTCTCGCGACGGCGTGCCCGGCGATTTTCACCTGGTCCACTTGGGCGCCCGCGCCATGGGCGGCGCCGCGATGGTGGTCACGGAGATGACCTGCGTTTCTCCCGGCGCGCGCATTACGCCCGCCTGCCCCGGCCTGTGGAATGACCAACAGCTCGCCGCGTGGAAACGCATCGTCGATTACGTGCACGCCGAAACCGACGCGAAAATCGCGTTGCAGCTCGGTCACTCCGGCCGCAAAGGTTCTACGCGGCGCGCCTGGGAGGGCATGGATCAGCCGCTCGCCTCGGGCAACTGGCCCATCGTGTCCGCTTCGCCGCTGCCCTACATCGAAGGAGTGTCGCAAATCCCCAGCGAAGCCACGCCTGCCGACCTCAGGCGCATCAAAGCCGATTTCGTAGCCGCCACCCGAGCGCGGCATCGCCGCCGGATTCGACTGGCTGGAATTTCACTGCGCCCACGGCTACCTCATGTCGAGCTTCATTTCTCCGCTTACCAATCACCGCACCGATCAGTACGGCGGCTCGCTCGAAAACCGGTGCCGCTACCCCCTCGAAGTTTTCAAAGCCATGCGCGCGGTCTGGCCTCGGGAAAAGCCCATGAGCGTGCGCATCTCCGCCCATGATTGGGTTCCCGGCGGACTCATTCCCGAAGATGCCGCCCGCGTCGCCTGCCTGTTCAAAGCCGCCGGAGCCGACGTCATCGATTGCTCCTCCGGCCAGGTGAGTAAAGCCGAGCAGCCCGTGTACGGCCGCATGTTTCAGGTGCCTTTTTCCGATCGCATTCGAAACGAAGTGGGCGTCCCCACCATCGCCGTCGGAAATATTTTCGAAAGCGATCACGTCAACACGATCATCGCCGCGGGCCGTGCCGACCTGTGCGCCATCGCCCGCCCGCACCTCGCCGATCCCGCGTGGACGCTGCATGAAGCCGCGCGCCAGGGCTTCTTCGACGTCTGGTGGCCGGAACCCTACATGGGCGGCAAGTTGCAACTGGAGCGCAATCTCTCCCGCGCCGCGCAACTGAGGTTACAGGTGTGACGCTCCAAGGCAAACACGCCGTGGTGACCGGAGGAGCCGGCGGCATTGGCGCCGCCATTGCCGGAACTTCTTCGCGACCAAGGCGCGCAAGTAACCATTCTCGGCCGCCACACGAGCCCCCTTTCCGCCGATGTAACCGACCCCGCCTCTGTCTCGCAAGCCTTCGAAAAAGCGCGCGCCGGATCCGGCCCCATCGCGATCCTGATCAACAACGCCGGACAGGCCGAATCCGCGCCCTTCCTGAAAACCAGCCTCGACCTGTGGCGCCGCATGATGGCCGTCAACCTCGATGGCGCCTTCCTCTGTACCCAGGCCGCCCTGCCCGACATGCTCACAACAGGCTGGGGCAGAATCGTAAACATCGCCAGCACCGCCGGCCTCAGAGGCTACAGCTACGTTTCGGCGTACTGCGCCGCGAAACACGGAGTCATCGGCCTCACCCGCTCTCTCGCGATCGAGCTCGCCGCCAAAGGCATCACCGTGAATGCCGTCTGCCCCGGCTTCACCGATACCGCGATGCTGCAGCGCACCGTCGAAAATATCGTCGTCAAAACCGGCCGCACGCCCGAACAGACTCGCACTGAGTTAGCTGCTCGCAATCCCCAAAACCGCCTGGTGCTTCCGGACGAAGTAGCCAACGCCGTTGCATGGCTATGCCTGCCCGGCAGCGAATCGATCACCGGCCAGGCCATATCCGTGTCCGGCGGCGAAGTGACCTAAGAAAGGACCTCATGCGCTATCTCCCTGGAGACCCGCACCAGCTTCCCGGCAACCGCGCCACGCTCGCGAATTATCAGGGCCGCCACTTCAAATATGAAGTGGACGCCCACGTCGCCACCATCACGCTCCATCGCCCCGAGCGCAAAAACCCGCTGACCTTCGAATCCTACGCCGAGCTGCGCGACCTGTTCCGAGCCATGCCCTACGCCGCCGACATCCATGCCGTCATCGTCACCGGCGCCGGCGAGAATTTCTGCTCCGGCGGCGACGTGCATGAAATCATCGGTCCTCTCACGAAACTCGACATGCCCGGCCTGCTCGCGTTCACGCGCATGACCGGCGATGTCGTCAAAGCCATGCGCGCCTGCCCGCAGCCGATCGTCGCCGCCGTCGATGGAGTGTGCGCCGGCGCCGGAGCTCTGCTGGCCCTTGCGTCCGATCTGCGTTTCGGCACCGCGCGCAGCAAAACCGCGTTTCTGTTTGCCCGCGTCGGCCTCGCCGGATGCGATATGGGTGCCTGCGCCCTCCTGCCTCGCGTCATCGGCCAAGGCCGGGCAGCGGAACTCCTCTACACCGGCCGATCGATCCATGGCTCCGAAGCCGAACGCTGGGGATTTTTCAATCGCCTGTGCGAGCCCGCCGAGCTCCTCGTTCAAGCCCGCGCCTTAGCCGCCCAGTTGGCCGCTGGCCCCACCTTCGCCCACGGCATGACCAAGAAAATGCTCCAGCAGGAATGGAACATGGGCGTCGACGAAGCCATCGAAGCCGAAGCGCAAGCGCAAGCCATCTGCATGGCCACCAACGATTTTCACCGCGCCTATCATGCCTTCGTCGCTAAACAAACCCCGGTTTTCGAAGGAGATTAATTTTACGAACCCTCCCGCGGGATGCAACAATGAGTGCGTGAGGGAAGCGTCCGCTACACAAATGGCTCGCGTATTTCACGCCCACGTCCTGGTCCGTTTCGCCGATTGCGACCCCGCCGGCATGGTCTTCTATCCCCGTTACCTCGAAATGTTCAACAACCTGGTCGAGGACTGGTGCCGTGAAGAGTTGAACCTGCCATTTTCGGAAGTCCACTCCGGACGCGGCTGGGGCCTGCCCACCGTTCACCTGAACGTCGATTTTCTCGCGCCCAGTTTCCTGGGTGAAGTGCTCTCCGCCACTCTGGCCGTCACCAGCCTCGGCACCAGTTCCATCGCCCTCGACATTCTGCTGCGCGGGCCCGATGCCGTCGATCGAGTCCGCGGCAAAGTCGTCCTGGTTCTGATGGACACCCGCCAAAAGCGCGCCCTCACCATTCCCGACGACATCCGCGAGCGCGTCGCCGCGTTTTGCGCTCCCGCATAATCCATGGATTTCCTGCAACCGCCAGACTGGCTGCGTCCCAAAGGATACTCGAGCGGCGTTGCCGCCATCGGCCGCACCGTCTTCCTCAGCGGCATGATCGGGTGGGACGCGCGTGAGCAGATCGTCTCGGACGATTTCGCCGCTCAAGTCCGCCAGGCCCTGAACAACGTCGTCCAGGTGCTGGCCGAAGCCCATGCCAAACCCGAGCACATCGTTCGCATGACCTGGTATATCGTCGACAAGCAGGAATATTTCGCCTCCTTGACTCAAACCGGCGCCGCTTATCGCGAAGTCATCGGACGCCACTATCCGGCCATGACCGTGGTCCAAGTCGCCGCCCTGCTCGAACATCGCGCCCGCGTCGAAATCGAAGTCACTGCGGTAATTCCCGAATAAATCATGTTCCCCATTCATGCAGTGAGAAAATCTTTCCCCGCCTTGAAACGCGCCGGGAAAAACTTCATTTTCTTTGACAACGCCGCCGGAGCGCAGATGCCGAAGCGAGCCCTGGATGCCGTCGCCGAACATCTCCTTCTGCGCAACGTCCAGCGCGGCGGACCCTACCCACAATCCCGCGAAGTGGACGCAACCATCGCCCGCGCCCGCGAAAGCGTCGCGATCTTCCTGAATGCCCGCCAACCCGAAGAAGTTTGCTTCGGCATGAACGCCACCTCCTTCATCCGCTTGGTCAGCATGGCCATCGGCCAAAAACTCCGCGCCGGCCGCAACGAAATCGTCGTCACCGACCTCGACCATGAATCGAACATCGCCACCTGGCTCGCTCTCCGCGCCAACGGCGCAAGAATCGTCTGGTGGAAAATGCGCAAGGACGGCCGCCTCCACGCGGAAGACCTGGACGCATTGCTCTCCAGGAAAACCCGACTCGTCGCGTGCCCGCTAGCCTCCAACAGCCTCGGCTCCATCCTCGACGTAGCCGCCGTTTCCAGGCGCGCCCACGCCTCCGCAGCCGAAGTCTTCGTCGATTGCGTTCATTACGCCCCTCATGGACCTGTCAACGTCCGGGCCCTCGGCTGCGACTACATGGTCAATTCCGGCTACAAAATCTTCGGCCCGCACATGGGCTTTCTGTGGGGCCGCAAGCATCTTCTTGACTCTCTAGCCACCTTTCGCGAAGATTTCATTCCCGACACATCTCCCAGCAAGTTTGAAGTCGGCACCTACGTCTATGAAAACGTAGCCGGAATGGACGCCGCCATCGGATATCTGGAAAATCTAGGTAAGCGCATCTCACCCAATACCACCGGTAGACGCGCCCTGATCACCCGAGCCATGGAAGCGATCCGCGACTACGAATCCTCCCTCTCCGTGGAATTTCTGACAGCCCTAGCCTCCCTCGAAAACGTCAGCATCTACGGCATCACCGATCCCGCGCTCGTCCATCGCCGCACGCCCACCTTCTGCTTCAATGTGAAAAACAAATCCGCGGCCGACGTGGCCGTGCGCCTCGCCAGGCAAGGCATCGCCGTCCGCAACGGCAACATGTATTCCCCGCGCGTCATGAAGCGCCTCCGGATCACCGCTCCGGACGGCGCGGTCCGCGCCTCGCTGGTGCACTACAACACGGTCGACGAGATCCACCGCTTCGCGAAAATTTTAAAAAGCTGCTAACAACCCTTCTTTCAGCGGCCTTTTTTTCAGCCGCCTGCCAGCTTCCGCACGAACTCCACATCCCCATCCAGAAAATCGTAGTCGAATAACTTTCCGCGCTCTTCCCACACCATTCTCTCGAACTCAAGATTCACCGGCTCCCCCGTAAATTCCGTCACCTGGAAAAACATCAGCCGCATCACCGGACCGTTTCCATACCGAATGTCATAGCGCCCCAGCTCCGCGCCGATCCGAGCCTCAATCGCCAGCTCCTCCCGCAGCTCTCTCACCAGCGCGTCGCCGAACTGCTCGCCCGCCTCCACTTTTCCCCCTGGAAACTCCCATTTCAACGCGTGACGACGGCCCTGTCTGCGTTGGCAGATCAGCACCCGCCCATCTCGTTCGATCACCGCGGCGACAACATTCATTCAGCGATAATTGAAGCACGAATGCACAGCGAGCGTCTGCTTGACCATTTCCGCAACCCGCGCAACTCGGGCGAGCTCGCGCCCCCGGCGGTCAAAGTCGACGTTTCCAACCCCGCCTGTGGCGACATGCTGCGTCTCTGGGCGCGTTTTGAAAACGATCGCGTCGCCGAAGCCCGCTTCCAGACCCGAGGCTGCACCGCTTCCATCGCCGCCGCTTCCGCCCTCACCGAATGGATGATCGGAAAATCCCGCACTGATCTCCAGGCGCTCACGCCCGCCATGATCGAAGACGCCCTCGGTGGACTCGAACCCGCTTCGAAACACGCCGCGGTCCTCTGCGTCGACGGCGTCAAACGACTGGTTTCCGGCTAACAGCAAACGGTGCGCAAAAAGGGGGACTGGCTCGAATTCCGCCGTTTTTGCGAAACTTCGCGCCTATACCCCTTTTCGCCCCGGCGCATGACTCCGTCCGAAATCAGCGACGCCGGAAACACGCCGGTCCTCTGCGTCGACGGCGTCAAACGACTGGTCTCCGCCTAACAGCAAACGGTGTGCAAAAAGGGGGGCTGGCTCGAATTTCGCCGTTTTTGCGAAACTTCGTGCCTGTACCCCTTTTTGCCCCGGCGCATGACGCCGTCCGAAATCAGCGCTCCTGGAACGGGGACTGACCACTCCGCCCCAAGTCGCAAAGCCACACCCGTCACAGGATCCCGACTCGCGGGCAGAGCGGTCTGTCCCGCTTTTCAACCAGCTCCGAGCCTGACCCGCAGCACGGCCGGTATAAACTAGTTGCTGATATGCCAAGCCGATTTCTGCTCGCTCTCCTGGCCTTCGCCTCCTTCCTCGCCGCGCAAACGCCGCGCACCAACGTGACCAGCGGCCGCCGCTATCCCCGCATCGTCGTTCGCGGAGCCATCGTCGTCGACGGCAGCGGAACCCCCGCCTCCGGCCCCAAGGACATCGTGATCGAAAACAACGTCATCACCGATGTCGTCCCGCTCGACGGCGCTGCGCTTTCGCAAGGCAACGCGCGCAGGCCCGCCGGCGACGTGGAAATCGACGCGACCGGAAAATATGTCCTCCCCGGCCTCATCGACGTCCATGCCCACGTCCAGGATGAACGCGGCGGCATTCCCCAGCCTCTCGACTACGAACTGAAAATCTGGCTCTCCTGCGGCATCACCACCGTGCGCGACGTCGGCAGCGATACGCGCAAGACCATCGAGCTGCGCCGCCGCAGCGCCGATGGCGAAGTCGCTTCCCCGCGCATTTTCATTTATCCGATGTTCGGCCAGCCCGAA
>CAWJHI010000072.1:0-27973 GCA_963842485.1 Terriglobia bacterium
AGGGCGGGGCGGGGGGAATAGTTTGTCCGTGCGGGATAGCAGCCAGCGTGCGCGGCGTTGCATCACCAGGTTCAACTGGCGATGTTCCGGCCATTTGTTCACGTCGACGCGCAGGGCCCTGCGGAGCATTTCCTGGAAGCCGGCCTTATCCTTCTGGGCTACCAGCACGCTTTCCGCGTAGGTAACCAGCGGGCCGGCCTGGTGTTCGCCAGCGAGGGCCATGTTGCGGTCGAAGTGCTCCCTGGCGATAGCGAAGCGGTTCGGCTTGGGGTTCAGGCGCGACATTTCGTAGGTAATGAGAAAGCCATGAATCGCGCCTTCTTCGAAGGATTCGTTGAGCTCCAGCACGCGGTCGGAGAGCGCTTCGAAGCGCGGGATTTCGGGCAGCATGGTGAAATCGTGCGAGGCGGAGAGCGCGGCGGCCCAGGCGAGCGTGGTCCAATAGGTCATCTCAACGTCGGACTTTTTCAGCTCTTTTACGGCTTCCTTGGGGTTGGCTTTGAGGTGCGCGGTGAAATCCTGGTGTTTCACTTCCAGGCCGCGAAGGCCGTAATTTCGCGCGCGGATGTAGAGCTTGGCGGCGCGGACGCGGAGTGCGGCGGCGCGAGCGCGGTCGGTGTCCTCGATTTCGTCCGCATCCTCGGCGACGAAAGCGTAAGAATACTGGGTGAAGCCGCGGGCGGCGGCGAGCAGCAAGCCTTCATGCCGGGGGCTTTCGGCGAGCAAGCTTTCGACCAGCTTCAGGCTGAACGGGACGGCGGCACGGATCAGTTCGGGATCGTCGTCGGAGGCGAAGGTGTCGCCGGTGCCGGCGAGGGCGTCGCCGACCTTATTAATCGCGTATTTCTTGATGGAACAGGAGGCCAGCAGGAGCAGGAGCGGCAGGAAGGCAATGCGCCGGAGCATGTGTCATTCTAACGCGGCCTGCCCGGCGGGATAACGCGGCTTCGCGTGCTGCGCCGCCGATTTCGAACCGTTGATTCGCGCTGGGCAAAGAAGAATACTGACACGAACTTTCGCAAAAGCAGCGAAATTCCAGCCAGTCCCGGTTTTGCTCAGTGTACCGTTCGCGGGCCGAATGCAGGGTAGAGTGAATCTATGGCTTTTGCAATGCAGGCATTGACGCCGCTGTTGATCGTGGACCGGATCGAGCCGTGTCTCGATTTCTGGACCAGGCTGGGGTTTCAAAAAATCGTGGAGCTGCCGGAGGGCGAACATCTCGGGTTCGTGATTCTGAGAAGCGCCGCGGTGGAGGTGATGTATCAGAGCCGCGCGAGCGTCGCCAAGGACATTCCGGTGATGGCCGAATTTCCCTCTTCGAGTGTGCTGTACATTCGCGTGATCGGGCTCGACGGCATCATCGAAACGCTGCGCGCCGCCGAGGTGGTGGTGGAGAAGCGCGTGACTTTTTACGGCGCCACCGAGTATTGGGTCCGCGAGCCGGGCGGCAACATAATCGGATTCTCGGAGGTGGTCACGTCCGATGTCTGAACTGGTTTGCTTTAACGGGGCGTGCCGCGCGCGGTATGCGATTACAGACGTGCTTTACAACTGCACGCGAGTGCGGCGGGTTGCTGGAAGCGGTGTACCGGATAGAAGCGGATCCGGCTGCGCTGAAGAAGCTGTTCCGGGAGCGGCGGATGAGCAACGCTCCGCTCGATTCGAGCGGCGTGTGGCGGTATCGCGAATTGTTTCCGTTTCTCGACGATTACGCGCATGTGACGACGCTGCGCGAAGGGAATACGCCGCTGCTGCGGGCTCCGTTGGCGGCGGAGTATGGCGGCTAGACGGGATTGAATTCAAGCACCAGGGATTCAATCCGACCGGTTCGTTCAAAGACAACGGGATGACGTGCGGGGTGGCGCAGGCGCGGCGGCTGGGCATGCGGCGGGTGGCTTGCGTATCCACGGGGAACACTTCGGCGTCCATGGCGGCATACGCGGCCGCGGCGGGGATGGAAGCGCTGATCTTTCTGCCGCACGGCAATATTTCGTTCGGGAAGCTGGCGCAGGCGCTGGAATATGGAGCGCGGACATTCGAAGTGGAGGCTAATTTCGACCAGATTCTGGCATTGGTGCGCGTGTTGGTGGAAAAACTTGGGATTTATCTGCTTAATTCGATGAATCCATTTCGCATTGAAGGACAAAAGAGCATTATTTTCGAGATGCTGGACCAGCGCGATTGGCGCGCGCCGGACTGGATTGTGCTGCCGGGCGGGAATCTGGGGAACACGTCGGCTTTTGGCAAAGCGTTGAGAGAAGCCCGGGAACTGGGGTTGATCGACCGGATGCCTCGTCTGGCGGTGGTGCAGGCAGAAGGCGCGGCACCGTTCCACGAGTTCATCGCGCAGCGGCGGCGAGTTTCACGCGGTGGAAAAGCCGGAGACGCTGGCCACGGCGATCCGGATCGGCGATCCGGTTTCATGGCCGAAGGCGCTGCATGAGGTCACCTGGTCGCGCGGCGTGGTGGAGAAGGTGACGGAGCAGGAGATCGCGGATGCAAAGGCGCAAATCGGGCGCTGCGGGATCGGATGCGAGCCGGCTTCGGCGGCAACGCTGGCAGGGATCAAAAAGCTGACCAGGCGCGGAATCATGGATCGGGGCGCGGATGTGGTCGCGGTTCTTACCGGCAACCTGCTGAAGGATCCCGATTACATTTACAAATATCACACGGACCAGTTGGAAGCGCCGGACGGGGTGCGGATCCGGCCGACGTTTGGAAACCGGCCGGTGGTGGCGCCGAACGATCCGGACCGGATCGCGGAACTGCTTTAAGATGAACGCCCGCGGAGTATAATCGGGATGTGCGAAAAACTGGGGTGGGGTTGATCGCGGCCGCGATGCTGCTCGCGGCGTGCTCGCGCAATATACAGAATTCCGAAGCGGTCCGGCAGAGTGTGGTCGACTATCTAAAGGCGAGAACGTCACAGACGGGGCTGAACGTCGATCTGCTCCAGGTAGACGTGACGGCGGTTTCGTTTCAGCGCGATGAAGCTCGCGCGACGGTCGCGATCCGGCCGAAAGGCGGGGGGCGCCCGATGATGATGGGTTATCTGCTCGACCGCAAGGGTAATAAATGGGTGGTGCGGCCGCGCGCGGAAGCCGGCGGGAGTCCGCATGGCGCGAGTTCCGGGGCCGGAGAAGAGGGCGGAAAGGCATTACCGCCGGGGCACCCGTCGATCAGCCAGCCGCCCGCGGGCCAGGGCGCGCCGGCCGGGACGCTGCCGCCAGGGCATCCCTCGGTGGGTTCGAAACAATGAAGACGGTCGCCGTTCTGGGCGGCGGGCCGGCAGGATCGTTCGCGGCCGAGCGTCTGGCCGCGGCAGGACTGAAGGTCCTGGTCTTCGACGAAAAATTGGCCTGGGAAAAACCGTGCGGCGGAGGACTGACCTACAAGGCGTATCACGAATATCCGTTTCTGATCGACAACGACACGCCCAAGCGGCTGGTTTCGGAGACGGCGATCGCGGCGGACCAGGCGGGCGAAGTGACCATGTCGCTGACGCATCCGCTGGTGATTTATTCGCGCATGGATCTGAATCAGATGCTGCTGGAACGCGCCGAGCGCGCGGGTGCGTTCCTCGAGAAAACGCGGGTGCTGGGACTCGAACGGCGCGAGCGTGGATGGCGGCTGCGCACGCAATCCGGGATGGCGGAAGCAGACTTTTGCATTATCGCCACGGGCGCCCGCAATCCGCTGCGCGAGGTGGGCACGGAGTGGGGAGCCAAGGACACGATGAGCGCGCTCGGGTATTACGTGCCGGCGTCACAGGATCGCATCGATATTCAGTTCCTGCCGCAGCTGGAAGGGTACATCTGGGTATTCCCGCGCTGCGGCCATCTTTCGGTGGGAATTTGCGGGAAGGGTGAACCGGCGCAATCGCTGCGGGCGCGCCTGGAGCGATACATGAACGAGCGCGGAATGCGCTGGAAGGGCGCGGCATTCTACAGCCACATGCTGCCTTCGCTGGAGACGCCGGGGTGGAAGAAGAATCGCGTGGCGGGCGAAGGATGGCTGGCGGTGGGCGATGCGGGCGGCCTGGTGGATCCGATCACGGGCGAAGGTTTGTATTACGCGATGCGGTCGGGCGACCTGGCGAGCCGGGTGGTGGTGGACGACGCGCACGGTCTGCTGGAGAAGGCGGCGGCGTACCGGGCGCTGCTGTCGCACGAGTTCGCGGTGGACCTGGAATTTGCGGCGTCGCTTGCGAAGCGGGTTTTCCTGGGCAGTTTCATGTTCAACTCGGTTCCGGCGCGGATGATTCATTTCATGCGGCGCAGCCCGCGTTTCCGCGATCTGATGCAGGACCTGTTCGCGGGCACGCAGCCGTATTTGACGCTGAAGAGCCGGCTGCTGAAGAATCTGAACGGGACGCTTCAGGAAGTGGTGATGAACTTTTTCCTGAATCGGGTGATTCCGGAGCGGTCGCGCGCCAGTCTATGAAGAACAGCGCAATCCGAAGCCTGGTTCGCGCGGGCGCAGGCGCGCATTCCGGGCGGGGTGAATTCGCCGGTGCGCGCGTTTCGCGGCGTGGGCGGCGTGCCGCGGTTCATCGCGCGCGGCGAAGGCTCGCGCATCTTCGACGTCGACGGAAATTCGTACATCGATTATGTGTGCTCGTGGGGTCCGCTGATTCTGGGGCATCGTCCGGAGTGCGTGACCGAAGCGCTGCGGGAGGCGATGGAGACCGGCGTCAGCTTCGGCGCTCCGACGGGTCGCGAAGTGGAGATGGCGGAGCTGATCGCGCAGATGGTGCCGTCGATGGAGATGGTGCGGCTGGTCAACTCGGGCACGGAAGCGACCATGAGCGCGCTGAGACTGGCCCGCGGATTCACGGGCCGCGACCTGACCATCAAGTTCGAAGGCTGCTATCACGGGCACGTCGATTCGCTGCTGGTGAAGGCCGGGTCCGGCATGGCGACGCTGGGGATCGCCGATACCGCGGGGGTACCGGCGGCGTTCGCGGGGACGACGATCGCGCTGCCATTCAATTCCATCGGGGCGGTGGAGAAGGCGTTCGCAGGACACGTGCCACGAGATCGCGGCGGTGATCGTGGAGCCGGTGGTGGGCAACATGGGATGCGTTCCTCCGGTTCCGGGCTTCCTGGAAGCGCTGCGCGATCTGACGGCGCGCCATGGAGCGCTGCTGATTTTCGACGAGGTGATGACCGGGTTCCGGCTGGCGCTGGGCGGCGCGCAGCAGAGGTTCGGAATCAAGCCGGATTTGACCACCCTCGGAAAGATCATCGGAGGCGGGCTGCCGATGGCGGCGTACGGCGGCCGGGCCGACGTGATGAAAAAGATCGCGCCGGTGGGTCCGGTGTACCAGGCGGGGACGTTGTCGGGAAATCCGCTGGCGGTTTCGGCGGGACTCGCGATGCTGCGGTATCTGGTGGCGCATCCGGAAGTGTACGACACGATCGAAAAGCGGACGGCGCAGTTGACGGCTTCAAAACCGGCGGGGGTAACGGTGAATCGCGTGGGGTCGATGTTCACGTTCTTCTTCGGCGAAGGTCCGGTGACGGACTGGGAATCCGCAAAGCGGAGCGACACCGCCCGATTTGCGAAATTCTTCCACCACATGCTGGATCGCGGCGTGTACCTGGCGCCATCGCAGTTCGAAGCTGGATTCGTTTCGGCGGCGCACACAGAGGAGGATATTCGCCAGACGGTGGAGGCGGCGCGTGCTTTCGGTGACGGGGCTGTGTGAAACCTGCGCGTTCTGCCGCGTGATCCGGTCGGATCGCGGGTCGACGTTCTATTTGTGCGAGCGGTCTTTCACGGATTCGAATTATCCGAAGTATCCGCGGCTGCCGGTACTCGAGTGCGCGGGTTATCAGCAGAAAATAGATTCGAATGATTCGGAGCTGACGGTCAACGAATAAACACCGTTCGGTTCCTCACCAGGAGCTTGTTGAAAAAGGGGACAGACCGCTATGTCCGCCGCAGGAGCTCTGTGGGAAATCAATGTTTTGAGGGCGGGGACAAAGTGGTCAGTCCCCCTTTTCAACAAGCTCCTAGTGTAGTGCGTCGCTGATTTCGGACGGGTGATTTGGACGGGGCAAAAAGGGGTACAGGCACGAACTTTCGCAAAAGCGGCGAAATTCGAGCCAGTCCCCCTTTTTGCACACTGTGCCGTGATCGGACATGACTTGCGGCGCAGACCACTAGGCTTGTGTGAAAAGCGACGCGTTGACGCCGGACTTGGCTACGCGTAGAAGATTTCGAGCTCGACTGGCGCGCCGGAGCCGCAGCCGAGCATCTTCGCGGCGGATGCCTGGTTGGCTGCGACTTCAATGTAACCGGAGCTGCCGACGATGGCGAACAATTCGCCGATGGCGGTTTCGGCGTAGGTGAGCGCCAAGCGGTGAATCCGCTCCAGGCCGATCCGCAACTCGATAGGACGCGTTTTGACGTTCGGGAAATTCGTCGATGTGGAGATTCGTGATCAGGTTGCCGAAGCGGTCCAGTTTGAGGACGGTTCCGGTCCAAACATGGCGCGCGATGCGCTCCGGCTTGAGCAGGAAGCTGCGAAGGTAATCATGAATCAACTTGCCGAATTTCGCGGCGGGGACGCCGCTGGCCAGATGGGCGGCGGCGGGCGCGAAAACATCGCGGCCGTGAAAGGTCCGGCTGACATGCCTGCCGATCACTTTCGGATTCGAAATGACGCGGACCTTGTGGGGACTGGCGTCATAGATCATGGAAAGAACGCCGTTATCCGGGGCGATGAAGAAGTGGCCGCCGGCTTCGGCGAGAATCGGGCGGCGCGCGCTGCCGACGCCGGGGTCGACGACGACGACATGGATGGTCCGCTTAGGAAAGTGCCGCCACGCCTGCGCGATCACGAAGGCGGCTTCATTCAACTCGTAGGGCGCGATCTCATGGGTGATATCGACGAGCGTGGCGCGCGGGGCGATTCCGAGAATCACGCCCTTGATGGCGCCTACGAAGTGGTCGGCGCCGCCGAAATCCGTTGTGAGAGAGACGATCGGCATGTAAGAATTGTGTGTAGAGCCCGTGAAACGCTATTACTTCGATCACAACGCGACCACGCCGGTATCCGCCGAAGTCCTGGAGGCGATGCTGCCGGTGATGACCGAAGTGTACGGCAACGCTTCCAGTATCCATTATTTCGGACAGGCAGCGCGGCAGAAACTGGACGAAGCGCGGCGGCATGTGGCGGCGATGCTGGGGGCTTCGGCGGAAGAGATCGTGTTCACCAGCGGTGGAACCGAGGCGGACAACCTGGCACTGATCGGGATGGCGCAGTCCGGCCACGCCATCACGACTACGGTGGAGCATCCGGCGGTGCTGGCGGCGAGCGCGCAGTGCGCCGCGGTGACCCAGGTTCCGGTGGATGGACGCGGCGTGGTGGACCCGGACGCGATCCGGCGGGCGTTGCGGCCGGACACGAAGATCATCAGCGTGATGCACGCGAATAACGAGCTCGGCGTGATTCAGCCGGTTGCGGAGATTGCGCGGATCGCGCGCGAGGCCGGCGTGACGATGCACTCGGACGGAGTGCAGGCGGCCGGGAAGATTCCGGTGGAGGTGGGTGCGCTGGGGGTCGATTTGTATTCGATCAGCGGGCACAAGATTTATGGACCCAAAGGAGTGGGCGCGCTGTACGTCAGGAAGGGAACGAAGCTGACGCCGACGCAGCGGGGCGGCCAGCATGAGCGCGGCATGCGCGCGGGCACGGAGAACGTTCCGGGCGCAGCGGGGCTGGGGCGGGCGGCGCAGTGGGTGATGGAATCCGGCGCGAGTGAGGCCGCGCGGTCAGGAGCGTTGCGCGATCGGCTGGAGCAGGGGATTCTCGCTCGCGTGCCGGACCGCACGTGAACGGCGCGGGCGCGCCACGGACTGCGAACACTTCGAACTTGCGATTCGACGGGATCGACAGCGATGCTTTGCTGATCGCGCTGGACCTGAAGGGATTCGCGGTTTCGAGCGGCTCGGCTTGCTCGAGCGGAGCGACCGAGCCGTCGCATGTGCTGATTGCGATCGGATTGACGCCGGAGCAGGCTCGGTCGAGTCTGCGATTTTCGCTGGGACGGTCGAATACGGCGGAAGACGTGGATGCTCTGATCGAGGCGGTAGCGGAATCCGTCGCGCATTTGAGAAAGCTGGCGCCGGCGTATGCCTGAATCGACAATTGCGGTTGCGATGTCGGGCGGAGTGGATAGCTCCGTAGTGGCGGGAATGCTGCATCGGCGCGGGGAGCGCGTGATCGGGTTGACCATGCAGCTGTGGAATCAGCGCCGCATGCCGGAGCTGGCGCCGAATGGGCCCACCGGGCGATGCTGCTCGCTCGACGATGTGTACGATGCGCGGCACGTGGCGCAACACTTGGGGATTCCGTACTACGTGGTGAATTTCGAGCAGCGCTTCGAGCAGCAGGTGGTGAAACCGTTCATCGACGAATATCTGAGCGGGCGCACGCCGATTCCGTGCACGCTGTGCAACAACTTCATCAAGTTCGATCAGTTTCTGGAAATGGCGGAGGGCGTGGGCGCGGAGCGCATCGCCACGGGGCACTACGCGCAGCTCGCCTGGAATCCGGACAGCGGCCGTTATGAGATGCGCCGCAGCGTGGATCGCGCCAAGGATCAGACTTATTTTCTGTGCGGGCTGACGCAGGATCAACTGGCGCGGACGATGTTTCCGCTGGGCGGATTCGACAAGGCGGATGTTCGGGAACTGGCGCGCGACCTGGGCGTTGCCGACGGCGGAAAAGCCGGATAGCCAGGAGATTTGCTTCGTTCCGAATGGCGATTACGCGGCGTTCATCGATGCGTATTTCCGGGAGCAGGGAATCGGCTCGAGAGGACTGGAGCGGGGAGCTGGTCACCGCCGAGCGGCGAGGTGGTGGGCGAGCATTCCGGAGTTCACAAGTTCACGGTGGGGCAGCGGCGCGGGCTCGGCGTGGCGGCGGGCGAGCCTCTTTACGTGATCGCGACCGAGCCATCCACGCGCCGCGTGGTGATCGGGAAGAGCGGCGATTTGCTGCGGACGACGATGCACGCGAAGGATGTCAACTGGATCTCGATTGCGCCTCCGGCCGCGCCGGTTCGCGCCGAGGTGAAGATCCGGAACAAGCACGTGCCCGCGCCTGCGACTCTAACGCCGGTTGACGCGTCGCGCGTGGAGGTTCGCTTCGATGAGCCGCAGCGGGCCATCACTCCGGGACAGGGCGCGGTGTTTTATTCGGGCGACCTGGTGCTCGGCGGCGGCTGGATCGAGTAAGTGCTCGAGTATTGGGCGGCGGCTTTGGTCCTGTGGACTCTGGGTGCAACTCCTTTACGCTGCGCGAACGTGCTCGCGCGATTCTACGTGAGGCTTTTGGATGTGGCGATGCCGAGGCTGCGCCGCACGGCCCTGCGCAATCTTGAAATGGCTG
The DNA here is from genome assembly GCA_963842485.1 of Terriglobia bacterium. Taxonomy (GTDB): domain Bacteria; phylum Acidobacteriota; class Terriglobia; order Bryobacterales; family Bryobacteraceae; genus Palsa-187. The sequence continues at coordinate 9,404 of CAWJHI010000072.1, forward strand.
GATTTTCCGATCGGGAACGGATTGCCGACGGCGTGTTCCGGTCCATCGCGAGGCTGCTGGTGGCGTTTGCGCGGTTTCCGCGGATCACGCGGGAAAACGTGGGCGATTGGATTCGGTACGAAGGGCTTGAGAATTTCACCGCGGCGCTGGCGCGCGGACGCGGGGTACTGGTGGCCACGGCTCACTTGGGGAATTGGGAGCTAAGTGCGTTCGCGCACGCGTGGATGACGGCGCCGATGGGGGTGGTGGTGCGGCCGCTGGATAATCCACGGGTTGACGCGCTGGTGGAGCGGCGGCGCGCGCTGTCCGGCAATCGCATCATCGAGAAAAAGGAAGCGGCGCGGGGGATTTTGCGGGCGCTGGCGTCGAACCAGGCTGTGGGGATTCTGATCGATCAGAATACGTCGCTCGAAGAAGGCGTGTTCATCGACTTTTTCGGAGTGAAGGCCTGCGCCGGAAGCGCGTTCGCAAAGCTTGCGCATCATAGCGGGGCGGCTGTGGTTCCGGGATTCGCGTTATGGTCGGAGGCGGAGAGGAAATATGTGCTGCGCTTTTATCCCGCGGTCTCCATTGACGGCGATGCTGGCGCAGATACCCAGCGCATCCATGCGGTGCTCGAAGGCGTGATCCGGGAGCATCCGGATCAATGGCTGTGGATTCATCGGCGATGGAAGACGCGGCCGCCGGGGGAGAAGGCGCTGTATTAACGGCGCTTTCGAGATGGTTCGGGTTCCACCAGCGAGAATTGAAGTTTTTTCTCCACGGCGTCGGCGCGATCCAGGCGGACGCGAACCTTGTCGCCGATGGAGAATTGGCGGCGGCTTCGCTCGCCGATGATCTTGCGGGTATTTTCGTGATAGTTGAAACGATCGCCGCGCAGGGTTTCCATCGGCACCAGACCTTCGATGAAGAGATCTTCCAGCTCGACGAAGAATCCGAAGCGGGTGGTGGAGATGATCAGGGCGGCGAAATCGTCGCCGACGCGGTCGATCATGAAGCGGACTTTCTTCCATTCGACCAGCTCGCGCTCGGCTTCGGCGGCGCGGCGCTCGGATTCCGAGGATGAATCGGCGGTGGCGCGCAGGTTCGAATCGTAGACGCGATCGTCAAGATGGGCGGCAAGAATGCGATGCACGATCAGGTCGGGATAACGGCGGATCGGCGAAGTGAAGTGGGTGTAGCTGGGCGCTGCGAGCGCGAAATGGCCGACGTTGTTGTCGCTGTAGCGGGCCTGCTTCAGCGAGCGGAGCATCAGGTAGCTGAGGATCCGCTCTTCGGGCTTGCCGGCGATTTTCGCGACCAGCTTTTGATAGTTGCGCGAAGTGAGATTGGGATTGTCGAGCGCCAGCGTCTCGCCGCGGAGGCGTTTTACGGGCGTGGCTCCGGCTCCAAGCGAGTATCCGAAGTGCGCGGCGATGTCTTCGAACTCGAGCACGCGCTTGGGGTCGGGGCGCTCATGGATGCGGTAAATCATGGGAGTTTCCACGGCTTCCAGATGCGAAGCCACGGCTTCATTGGCCGCGAGCATGAATTCTTCAATGATGCGATGGGCGATGTTGCGGGGCGCGCGGGTGACGCCGGTCATCTCGCCGAATTCGTCGAATTCGAGCAGCGGCTCAGGCAGATCGAAATCGATGGAGCCGCGGCGGGCGCGTTTGCGGTTCAAGATACCGGCGAGCTCGCGCATCAGCTCAAACCGTGGGATCAACTTCAAATAGCGGTCGCGCTGGGCCCGATCGCCTTCGAGGACGGCGTGAACCGCGGTATAGGTCATGCGCTCCGCGCTGCGGATCACGCCGCGCGTGAAATCCTGGCGGACCACGTCGCCGCGCGGGTCGATTTCGAGGAGCGCGCTCAGGACCAGGCGATCTTCATTGGGCCGGAGCGAGCATTGATCGGTGGAGAGCTCCACGGGCAGCATGGGCACGGCGCGATCGGGGAAGTAAACGCTGGTGCCGCGCAGCGCCGCTTCGCGGTCAATGGGCGTGCCGGGACGAACGTAAGAGCCGACGTCGGCGATGTGAACTTGAAGCGCGTAGTTTCCGTTAGGGAGGCGGTCCACCCACACGGCATCGTCGAAATCGCGCGCGGTTTCGCCATCGATGGTGACGATGTCAAGTTCGCGAAAATCGCGGCGGCGAGCCAGCTGTTCGGCGGGGATCGGACCCGGAATCGAGCGAGCCTGCTCGAGCACGTCCTCCGGAAACCGATGCGGGATGTGATGCGCGCGGATCAGAATCTCGACGTCGATGCCGAAATCGCCGGGATGCCCGAGGATTTCAGTGATACGGCCTACGGGACGGTCGCCGTCGCCGCCGAAGTCGAGAATTTCGGCGGTAACGATCATCCCTTCCAGGTCGTCGGCGCGCACAGCCCGCGCGCCCACGCGATGCGCCGCGGCCTCGGCGGGCGGGCGTTCCATGCCTTCGGGAATGCGAATCCACTGGCGGATGCGATCGTCGTGCGGGATCACGACATTCTGCTTGCGGCGGACGTGAAACTCGCCTACGATTTCAGGATGCGCGCGGCGCAACACATCCACAATGTCGCCGTGCGCGCGGCCGCTCGAATCGACGCGGCGGATGCGCACCGACACACGATCGCCGTGCATGGCGCGATGCGCGGCTTCCTTGGCGATGTAGATGTCGCCTGTGACGCCTTCCACGGGCTCGTCCGGAATCACAAAGGCGTAGCCGTCGCGATGAGCGCTGAAGCGTCCGCGGATGCTGGCCGGTTTGACCGATTTTTTCACTCGTTCCATTATGATGGTAAGTCCATGCAGCTACATTCGGTAAGAATGGAAATTCCCGAGAACGGGAACCTCATCATCGGCCAAAGCCATTTCATCAAGACGGCGGAAGATCTGTACGAGGCCATCGTAAACACGGTTCCGCAGATGAAATTCGGCATCGCGTTCAACGAAGCCTCGGGTGCTTGTTTGATTCGCGTGGATGGCAACGACGCGGATCTCAAGGGTAATGCGACGCGCAACGCACAGGCGCTGGCGGCCGGCCACACCTTCGTCATCGCGCTGCGCGACGGGTATCCGATCAACGTGCTGGGGCGGATTCGCGCGATCCCCGAGATGTGTTCCATTTTTTGCGCGACCGCGAATCCGGTGGAAGTGATCGTCGCGGAGACGGAGCAGGGCAGAGGAGTGCTGGGCGTCATCGACGGCAATTCGCCGAAAGGCATCGAGACGGAAACCGACGTCGAGTGGCGACAGGGGCTGCTGCGGAAAATCGGGTATAAGCGCTAATGTCCCGGCTTATAGAGCAGAACCAGCGCCACGCCGATCGGCACCATCACCATTCCGAGCCATAGCAGCGGGTTGATCTGTTCCTTAGGAGGATTGATCCACATCGAGTAGATCACATTGACCACCGGCGCGCCTCCGAAGACCATCGGCATTACATACGTGGCGACGCCTCCGTTCTTGAACGCGTAGATGATGAAAATCGCGCCCAGCGCGCCGAGTGCGCCGCCGATGGTGGCGTTTATAATCCCGCTCCGATTGAAGCCCGTCATCCCATTCGGCCCCAGAGCGAGGAGCGGCGCCAGAATTCCCATGACGAAGTACGCTCCGCCGACGCACAGCAGAGCCTTCATCGGATTGCCGAGACCCATTTGTCCTTTGGCGAGAATCGGGCCATAGAAGCCCCAGGAAAGCGCCGCGCAAATGGCAAAGATGATCCACATCATGGATTTTTTCCTCACTGAACGTTGAGTTTGCATAGACACCGATCGCCTATTGTAGCGCGGCGGCCTGCACATGCCGCAACACTCGGGCGTGAATCCGATGGATGATGGCGTCCGACCACCATCGCCAATATCCGGCCGGCTGGAGGCTGTGCCGATACCACGTGGTGGCTTCGAGCCGCGTGCCAGCGCCGCCGCGGATGGGGATCAGGTGGAATTGTCCTTGCTTGGAGACGAGGAAGCCGTGCAAGTGCGGCGGGTGGATGTGATACGGCGACATTTCTACCATTGGCTCGGGGTTCGAGGTGACCGCGAAACGGAGCCGGCGCGGCTCATCCCAGAGCAGCACCGGTTCGACTAAATCTCCGGTGGAGAAGTTGCAATAGCGCGTTGCGGCCGGGCCGGAGCCGTCGATGTGCGCGGCCATCGGATAGGCGATTCCGAGGCGGAAGATCACGTCGTCGGGTGGGCCGAGTTTCGACGGAGCGATGGTGGCGCGCCAGACCACGTCGGGCGGCGCGGCGATGTCGAGGGTCGTGGTGACGGAGAAAATCTCCGCGGGCTGCTGATGACTGTACTCCAGAAAGCCGGCGCCCGGCATCAACCCGACTACCAGGAGCATGGTGACCGGCTGCGCGGCCGCACCGGTGCGCCGCAACACGGCGTACCCCAGAAGCCCACCTAGAACGGCCAAAGGAGCGGCCAGCGGCAACGCCATGATCAGGCAGATAATCCCTTCGAGGGCGGCCCAGAGCAGCTCGACGCCGGTGAGCAATAGCGCCAGCAAGGCAACCTGCAGCGCATCGCGCATCTGAACCGGCTTCCGCGCGCCGAGGATCAGCACCGATAGAAATCCCATTGCGACCGGCAGCAAGAAGAACATGGTCCAGCCATACTGGCGCCATACGGTTTGATTCACAAAGGCAATGCCCAGGCCGAGAAGGCTCGCGAGCGACGCTGCGCACAGCGCGCTTGCCAACATACGGTAGCGGTCCTCCAGAAAAAGGAACAACGAGGCAATGCCGCCCGCGACTGCGGCCACCACGATCTTTAACGCGATCATCGTTTTCCTCCGGCCAGCAGTTTTCGAAGCTTGCCGCGCAACTTGACCAGAGTCGAGACTGCTCCGGCGGGCAGGCGCTGCATTTCCCGATAGAAGCCGGTCATCGATTCGTGTGGATTCGCAGGACCCCGACACGGTGTATGGACCCAAGAAATGGTCGGAGTTGGGCGAATACCTGAAAGGAAAATACATCGCCATCACGACCAAAGATGGGAAAACGACGCGCGGCCGTTTCGTCTCGACGCGACCGGACGTAATCGTCCTGAACGATGGGAAACAGGTCGAAATCACCCGGGCTTCCCTGGTCTCCCTGCAAATCGAGAGAACCAACCTCGAAACCTATGGACACAACGTCAAAGCGGGCTATGCCGATGGTTTTCGCAATCTATTCTCCGCTAACGGATTGTGGGGACTGCTCGAGGTTCCTGGAGTCACCGTCTACACCGTGATCACTGCTCCTCTCAGTGCGCTTGGCGATTTGTTTCGCAATCGCTCACGATCTCTCCAGCCGGTCATCATCATGCGCGATCCGAAGTAGAATGCAAGAGCCAGAATGTCGTTGCGTACACGCATCGCGGTCTTCGTGTTGTCGATCCTGATCCCCGCCGCCGTTTTCGCGGGCCTGGCGGTGCAGCTCTATCGTCAGCGGCAGGAGTTGATTCTTCAGCGGCTGGCGGCCGAGCAATCCCAGCCTCTGGAACGGCTGCGGCGGGAGGGACCGCAGGTGCAGGAAGCGCTTCGGCGGAGCAAGCTCAGCTTCGCGTTTTACGCCGCCCCCATCGTGTTCGCGCTCTCCGTCACATTATTTTCGCGTTTTGTGGTTTGGCGCGAGTTCCGGAATGAAGCACAACTCGCCGCGCTGCGCGCGCGCTTCGTGTCCAATGTCTCGCATGAACTGCGGACGCCACTCACGTCGATTCAGATGTTCGCCGAAACGCTGGCGATGGGGCGCGTCGCCGACCCTGATCGCCAGCGCCGGTATCTCGAAACCATTGCGCGGGAAAGCCAGCGGCTGGCCCGCCTGGTGGACGATGTGCTGGCATTTTCAAAGCTCGAAGCCGGAGGCGCGCGATATCGCAGGGATCGCATCGCGTTGGCGCCGGTGCTGGAAGCGGCGTTGAGCGCGCTCGAACATCCGCTCGAGCAGGGCGGCTTTCGCATTCACCTGACGCTGCCGGTGGACCTGTGGATCGTCCAGGCCGACGCCGATGCACTGGAGCAGGCCATCCTGAATCTCCTGGTGAACGCGATGAAGTTTTCCGGCGATTCGCGCGAGCTTGACGTGCGGCTGCAACGCAGCGGCGGGGAGGCCATCATTGAAATCGCCGATTTCGGGATCGGAATTCCGCGGGAGCATCGCGGCCGCATTTTCGAGCGGTATTTCCGCGTTCCGCTGGCGGAACATCAAGCCGTGGCGGGAGTGGGCATCGGGCTTACACTGGTGGAAGCCATCGTGAGCGCCCACGACCGCCGCGTTGAAGTACGCGAGAACTCGCCGAAAGGGTCGGTCTTTTGTGTGTATCTGCCGATCGCGTCATGAGCAAAATCCTGATTGTCGAAGACGACCAGAGCATCGCGCAAGGGCTGCGCGACAACCTCGAGTTCGAAAAGCACGAGGTGAGTGTCGCCACGGATGGCGAAAGCGCGTTGGGCCTGGCGCGCGGCCAGCGGCCCGACCTGATCATCCTCGATATTCGCCTGCCTCGCATGAGCGGCTACGAGGTTTGCCGCAAGCTGCGCGCGGAGGGGAGCGCGATTCCGGTCCTGATGCTGACCGCGCGAGGCGAGGAAGAAGACCGGGTGCTAGGGCTCGACTTGGGCGCGGACGATTATGTGACCAAGCCGTTTTCCGTGCGCGAGCTGCTGGCGCGGATTCGGGCGCTGCTACGCCGCGCGAGCTCCGTGCCTGAGCTGCCGGGCGAGCTGCGCATCGGCGATATTGTGGCGGATTTTCGCAGTTACGAAGCATGCCGCGGCGGCCAGCCCGTGGAGCTGACTCGCCAGGAGTTCGGGCTACTTCAATTGCTGGCAGCGCGCGAGGGCCGGGTGGTGACGCGCGACGAACTGCTCGAAACGGTGTGGGGGCATGACGCTCCGCAAAGCACGCGAACCGTGGACAATCACGTCGCCACGCTGCGCGCGAAGCTCGAATCGGACCCTAGCGCGCCGCGCTATCTGCAAACCGTGCATGGCGTCGGCTACAAGCTGGTTCGGGAGCGCTGAATCCGCTTGGACGCGAATTATCTGGCCTACGATCTCGGCGCCGAAAGCGGGCGCGCGATTCTTGGGTCGCTGCGAGCCGGCGTTCTCAGCGTAAGCGAGGTCCGCCGCTTCGCGAACGAGCCGGTCCGCGCGGGAGGGTCGCTCCGCTGGGACATTCTTCGGCTGTGGCTGGAGATGCAGAGTGCTCTTGACGATTCGCTCCCCGAGCTCGCGAGCGTCGGCGTCGACACCTGGGGTGTCGATTACGCGCTGATCGGCGAAAACGGGACGCTACTCGAGAATCCGTATCATTATCGCGATTGCCGGACCGACGGAGTGATGGACGCCGTTCTCAACAAAGTCGGCCGCGAGCGGATTTATTCGGTCACCGGCGTCCAGTTCCTGCCGTTCAATACGCTGTACCAGCTCTACGCGGCGTGCCGCGCGACGCCCAGGCTGATCGACGCAGCGCAAGCATTGGTGACCATTCCGGACCTGCTGAACTACTGGCTGACCGGCAAAATGTGTTGCGAGTACACGAACGCGACTACGACGCAGCTCATCGACGCGCGAACCCGGTCGTGGGCGACAGAATTAATGGAGGAACTCGAGCTTCCGTCGCGATTATTCCTGCCGCTGGCCGAGCCTGGCACTCCCATCGGCCGCTTGAAAACGGGAGTGCCGGTGATCGCGCCCGCGTGCCACGATACCGGGTCGGCGGTCGCATCCATTTCGATGTCGCCGGAGAGCTCGTTTCTCAGCTCCGGCACGTGGTCACTTCTGGGCGCCGAGCTTTCGCAGCCCGTGATCACACCGCAAGCCCGCGATTTGAATTTCACCAACGAAGGAGGCGTGTGCGGCACGGTTCGGCTTTTGAAAAACATCGCCGGACTCTGGCTGCTGCAATCGTGCCGGCGGCGCTGGACGGCTGCGGGCAACGATTTCTCTTATTCCGATCTGCTGGCCGCGGCGAGTGACGAACGCTATGCATTCCGGTCCTTCTTCGACCCGGATGACGCGGCGTTCCTGCATCCGCCCGGTGACGACATGCCCGGCGCCATCGCCGACTACTGCTCGAAAACGCAGCAGCAGCCGCCCGCCGACGCACCGGCATATACGCGTGCGATTCTTGAAAGTCTCGCGTTCAAGTATCGCGCGACTCTGGAGTCGCTCGAACAAATTGCCGGGATCCGCTTCAAGGAAATTCGAATCGTCGGCGGCGGGTCGCGGAATCGTCTGCTCAACCAGTTCACAGCGGATGCGACAGGGCGCACGGTGATCGCGGGACCGGTGGAAGCAACCGCGCTCGGCAATATCGCGATGCAAATGCTCGCCACCGGAGCGGTCGCGACGCTTGCCGAAGCCCGCGCGGTCATCGACCGGTCCTTCGCTACGGAGCGTTTTGAGCCATTTTCCACGGATCGTTGGGATGTGCAATACCGGCGTTTTCAGGCATTAAGAGCTTATTGAAAGACAGTCGCTTTTTCGAAAAAGGGGACAGACCGCTATGTCCGCCGCGCCACTTGTACCGGGAATCAATGTTTTGCGGGCGGGGACAAAGTGGTCAGTCCCCTTTTTCAATGAGCGCTTAGAAGTCTAACCCATCGATATTCTGCTTGTTGATGATCAGCGGCGTTCCCAGAATGATCCAGCTCCCGCGAACTTCCAGATTTCCCAACCTCCCCGCCTGGATCGTAGTCGAACCGGGCGGGATTTTATTTCGCGCCAATAACGAACCCGCGTAGACGGTGAGATAACCGAGGTCGTGGGTACTCCACAGAACCACCGTCTGGACGACTCCATCGTGGACATAGGGCTTGCAGATACTCGGCAAAGACAACCCGATCACGTCGACATCCTTCCGTCCAGCCTGGCGAACGGCCTCGGCCGCACCAGGCACGGCGGGGGCAGAAATGGCCATCACCAGCTTCATCTGCGGATAAACCTTGAGAAGCGTTTGTGTTTCGGCGAAAGCTTTGTCGCGATCGTCGTCGCTGGGGCGGATGGCCGCCAGGTTCAGGCCCGGATGCTTTTCGGCGATCCGTTTCCGTATAAACGCGATCCATTCGTTTTGATTTGCGGCGCTCAATGCCCCGGTAACGATGGCAAACTCGCCATTTTCTTTCAGCAGCCGCGCGGCCTCGTCGGTCAGGGTATTCGCGATTCCTTCGGGTGTCGCCTGATTCACGAAATAATCGCGAGCATCCGGTTCGGCGTCGGCGTCCCAGGTCAGGACGCGAATGCCGCGCTCACGCGCTTTGCGCAGCACCGTGGAGATCCCCGCGCGGTTCTCCACTGCCACCGCGATCACATCCACCTGGCGCGTGATCCAATTTTCGACCAGCTCATTTTGACGCGCGGCCTCCAGACTGGTCGGGCCGTCCCAGATCAGATCGACGCCGAGCTCGCGGGCGGCTTCCTCGGCGCCCCCGCGCACGCTCACGAAATAAGGATCGCCTTTGGCCTTCGGCATCATGGCGATCACCGGACGATGGTTCGGAGCAGCTGAGGGAGCGCGCTCGAATGAATGCCCCAGCCACACGTTCGTCGCCGCCACGATCAGCGATCCGGCCAGGACCGCCCCACACAGCAGGGCAACTGGACGGTTCTTCACAAGGCCCGTCTTTTGGATTCCTTTCCCGGCGCCGCGCCGCCGGAATCGATCGACGCCGATGGTGACGATCAGCAGCGTCCCCGTCAACACGCCCGTCAACTCAGACGGCAACGCGGCGAGCTGCAATCCGTTCTGCAGTACGGAAATGGCGAACAGTCCAAAGACCGTACCCCAGATGGTCCCGACGCCGCCGAATACCGACGTTCCTCCCAGCACCACCGCCGTGATCGCGTCCAGTTCGTAGCCGGTCCCAACGTCTGACTTGGCTTGCCCCAGATGCGCGACGTAAACGATCGCGGCGATGCTCGACACCACGCCCGACAGCAGATAGACCAGGGCAACCCGCCGGGGCACGGGAATCCCGGCGTAGCGCGCGCCCGCGGCCGTAAAGCCGATCGCGTAGAGGGCCCGGCCGATGACAGAACGATGCAATAGGACGGCGTAGCCCGCCAGAATGGGCAGAAAAATCGTCAACTGAACGGGAACCACGCCCCACAAATAGCCTTGGCCGGCAAACAGAAACGCTTTCGGAAAGCCGGTGTAGTTTACCGCGCCGTGCGTGATTCCTTCCGCGATTCCGCGAAACATGGAGAACGTGCCCAGCGTTACGATCAGCGGAGGAAGATTCAGCCGCGAAATCGCCAGCGCGTTCAACATGCCGCCTGCGAATCCGGAAAGCAGCGCCGCACCAGCCGCGCCCGCGAGGGAGAAGCGCCAGTCCCGCCACGCGGCGCCGAAGATCACGGCGGCCAGGCCCATCATCGATCCGACGGACAGATCGATTCCACCGGTGATGATGACCGGAGTCATCGCCAGCGCCAGCAAGCCCAGTTCCACGCTCGACCGGATCACTTCAAAGAAATTTCCCCACGTGAAGAAATTCGCGGCAATTGCGGAGAACATGGCGACTTCGGCAAGCAGCGTCAACAGCAGCGCCCATTCCCCGTTCGGGAACAGCCGCTCCCGCCAGTGCCTATGCGCGGGTGGCGGCAAGACTGGTTCCATGTCGTTTTCCACGATGTTGGGGGCGGGTCCGAAGCGCGTCCATCACCACGGCGGCCAGAATGATCGCGCCCTGTGCCGCGCGTTCCCAATAAGGACTGACGCCCAGAAACGTCAGGGCCGGGCCGATCGCGCCCAGGAGAACCACGCCCGCCACCGTGCCGAGGACGGTCCCGCGTCCACCGGTGATCGCCGCGCCGACGACGACCACCGCTGCGATCACCTTCATCTCCAGCCCGAGTCCGGCGTTGCTGGGGATCTGATTAAAGCGGACGGCATTGAAAGCCGCCGCGAATCCGGTCAGCGAGCCCGTCAGTGCAAATACGAAGAACGTGACGCGCTGAGTCTGAATTCCGACCAGTCGCGCGGCTTCGGCGTTGGATCCCGTAGCGTAAATCGCCCGGCCGGCCGCCAGGTTACGCAGGCCCCAACCGGCCGCGACCGAAAGACTCACGGCGATGCACACAGCCGCGACGGGATAGGCCGTCCGCGAAAATCCAAACCACTGGAAACCAGGCGGAAGATCCTGAACCCACGCGCCCTGGGTGGACCAGCGCAGCGCGTCACGCAGCGCGACCATAGTCGCCAGCGTGACCACGATGGATGGAATCCGCACGAAGGCGGTGAGCGCGCCGTTGATCGAACCGAGCGCCGCGCCCGCGACACAGGCGCCCAGCGCCGCCACCGGCGCCGGCAATCCCGATTTGGCCAACACTCCCGCCAAGACTCCGCAGATCGCGAAGACCGATCCGACAGAGATATCGATCTGCCCGCAGAGGATCACCAGCGTCATTCCCAGCGCGACGATCAGCACCGGTACATTCGCCAGGAACAGGTCCGTCAGATTTTCCCGCGAGAAGTATCCGGGCGCGACCAAGGCCAGGAAAATCGCAAGCGCGGCGATGGCAATGAGGACCGAAACCTCGCGACTATGCTCCTTCATCGTGTCACTTCATGCCCCAGCGCGAGTGAGAGGATCTTTTCCTGGGTAGCCTCCTGGCGCGTCAAGATTCCGCCGATCGAGCCGCCGTGCATCACCGCGATTCGATCGCTCATCCCCAGAAGCTCCGGCAACTCCGAAGAAATCATGAGAATCGCGAGGCCGCGTTCCGCCAAATCCACCATCAACTCGTGAATTTCCGCCTTGGAACCGACGTCCACTCCTTGCGTCGGTTCGTCCAGGATCAGGACTCGCGGCTCGATTGCCATCCATCGCGCCAGCGCCACCTTCTGCTGATTGCCGCCCGAGAGTGCGGCAGTTTCGGTATAAATCGAAGGCGCCTTAATGCGCAGTTGGCGAAGATATAGCAGGGCGAGCTCGCGCTCCCGGTCGTCGTCGATCCATCCGTGACTTGATACCCGCCTCAGATTCGCGAGCGAAACATTCGCGGCGAGCGACATCTCGGGAACCACGCCGTGCCGGCGGCGGTCCTCCGGAACATATCCGATTCCCAACCGAATCGCCTGCGCGGGCGAACCGATTGGCACCGGCGCACCGTCCATGCGAATGGTTCCCGAATCCGCCGGCGTCAGCCCGAATAATGTTTCCGCCAACTCCGTTCGCCCGGAGCCGACCAATCCCGCTAGCCCGAGGATCTCCCCGTGCTTCACCGAAAAGGAGATGTCGCGCAACCCGGCGGCACGGTTGTGAATCCCTCGCAATTCGATCGCGACCTCGCCGGACGCCACCTCCCGCTTCGGATAGACGCTGGCAATCTCGCGACCCACCATCATACCGATGATCGCCGCGCGGTCCACTTCGTCTCGCGCCCGAGTGGCGACGGTCTCTCCATCGCGCAGTACCGTGACGCGGTCCGCGATGGCCGAAATCTCCTCCAGCCGATGCGAGATATAAATAATCCCCGCACCCTCGCCACTCAGCAGCGCGATGATGCGAAACAAGCTCTCCACCTCGCGATCGGTGAGCGAGGCGGTGGGCTCATCCATAATCAGGATCTTCGCGTTCGCGCCGATTGCTTTTGCGATCTCGACGATCTGCTGCTCAGGCATGCTCAGGGAAGAGACCAGCCGGGCTGGATCGATGGACGCTCCAGCCCGGTCCATCAGCTGCCTTGCACGGCGATTCCGATCTTTCCAGTTCACGCGGCGCCAGACATTTCCACCCTCAAGGGAAAATGCGATGTTCTCGGCCACACTCAGGTGCGGGAATAAGGCCGGCTGCTGGTAAATGGCGGCGATTCCCAGAGATCGCGAAACGCGGGGACTATTGAACGGCACTGGTTGTCCGCGAACCTCCAGGGTTCCGGAATCGGCCACGGTCGCGCCGGTAATGATTTTGGTCAGCGTCGATTTTCCTGCGCCGTTTTCTCCCACTAAGGCGTGTACTTCGCCTGCCAGCAGTTGAAAGGAAACGTTGTTCAATGCACACACGCCTGCAAACGTCTTGGAGATCGACCGTGTTTCGAGCAGAGAAACGCCCATCGCGAACGCCTTCGCCAGACTATCAGAGAATTCTCTGTATCGTTTTGCTCCGCGAAAACGTCTCACTAGTGAGTGAATCCCGGCAGCCAAATGGTCACCACCATGTTGATAACTTGCCCCGAATGCGGCGTCGAAATGGAACCAATTGAAACGACAGCGGAACAATTGCCGCTTCGGGACCTGCGCTTGTGCCCAAGTTGTTATCTGGTGGTCTGGAATAGCGATGAGGGTCTTCAATTCCAGCAAGGCGTGCCAGTGCCTCGCGGTTCGCGGCCTCCCACCGAAACCTTAGTCAACTAACTAAGCATAATAAGAAGGTGCGGTTAACCACACTTGCTGTGTGCTTTGCGGCAATCGCGTGCGCGCAGTCCATTAGCCGTGTGCGGGAGGGATTCGAGCAGCCACCCGATGACGCCCGAATCATGATGCGGTGGTGGTGGTTTGGGCCGGCAGTAGCCAAACCCGAACTCGAGCGCGAGCTCAGGTCCATGAAAGCAGGCGGGATCGGCGGGGTGGAGATACAACCTGTATACCCCCTTGACTTAGAAGGCAATTTACCTTATCTCTCCGACGAGTTTATCGACGCTCTGCGCTTCGCGGCGACTAAAGCGCGCGAGTTGGGTCTTCGGGTTGATATAACCCTCGGGAGTGGATGGCCGTATGGTGGTCCGCACGTGCCGGTCAGCCAAGCGGCGTCCAGGCTGCGCGTCAAACGCGTTCCCGTGCCGGAGAATGCGCGTTCGGTACCGCTGCCGAGTCTCGAAAATGGGGAAACGTGGGTGGCGACGCGGTTTGAGCCGCCCGACACCGAGCCCCGCTTCAGTCGCGTTGCGGACGGACGGATGCAGTTGCCCGCCAGCCTGTTCGGTCCAACCGAGGTCCTATTCTTTATCTCCAGCCGAACGGGTCAGCAGGTGAAACGCGCTGCGGTGAACGCCGAAGGGTTCGTGCTGGACCACTATGACCGCGCTGCGATCCAGCATCATCTGCACACGGTTGGCGACAGGCTGATGCAAGCATTCGGCACGCATCCGCCTTACGCGGTGTTCAGCGACAGCCTGGAAGTGTACGGCTCGGATTGGACGCCGGACCTGCTGGAAGAATTTGAAAAGCGCCGCGGCTACGACTTGAGGCCATTGCTTCCGGCTCTGGTTGGGGATTTCGGTCCAAAGACCGCCGATGTCCGGCGCGATTGGGGGAAGACCCTGACCGAGCTTGCCGAGGAGCGCTATCTTACTCCTGTTCGCGAATGGGCTAAGGCGCATGGGACTCGGTTTCGCTCGCAAACCTACGGGACCCCGCCGGTGATTCTCTCGAGCAATGCTCTGGTCGATTTGCCGGAGGGCGAGGGATGGAATTGGCGCGGATTCTCGACCACGCGCTGGGCTTCGTCGGCCAGCCATCTTTATGGGCGCCCGGTTACGTCTTCGGAAACCTGGACGTGGCTGCATTCGCCGGCGTTCCGGGCGACTCCGCTCGATATGAAGGCCGAAGCGGATCTGCATTTTCTGCAAGGAGTCAACCAGATTATCGGCCACGGGTGGCCGTACTCGCCGCCATTGGCGCCATTCGAGGGGGAACCTGGGTGGCGATTCTATGCGGCGGGCGCGTTCAACGATCACAATCCCTGGTATTTCGCGATGCCGGAGATCGCCAAGTACCTTCAGCGGGTCAGCTTTCTTCTGCGCCAGGGAAAGCCGGCGAATGACGTCGCCCTGTATCTTCCCACGGAGGATGCGTGGTCGCAGTTCACGGTGGGGAAGGTTTCTGTCAGCCAATCGATGGAAGCGCTGGTGGGGCCGGATTTGATCCCGAAGATCCTGGACGCTGGTTTCAATTTCGATTTTATCGATGATCGCACCATCGAAAAGGTTGGGATTCCGTATCCGGTGCTGGTTCTGCCCGCGGTGAAGCGGATGCCGCAAGAAACCGCGCGCCGAATCGACAACTTCAAGAACCAGGGTGGGATCGTGGTCGAAGCGGGGCAGATCGGCGAACTCGGGCGGTTGTATATTCCGGACTTCACGACCGGCAATCCAGCGATCGGGTTTATCCATAGGAAGCTTGCGGATGCCGATGTCTATTTTGTCGTGAATACCAGCAATCGGCCGGTGGATGCCTGGGCGCACGCACGCTCCCACCGGCAGAGCGGGGAATTTTGGGATCCGGTCACAGGGAAGATTTCCGCGGCGGGCGGCGGGATGCGGTTGAATCTGGAGCCCTATGAGTCGCGCTTCCTCGTGTTTTCGGATGCTCCCGCGCGTCCGGAACCACGAAGAACTATGCCGGAGGACGATAGTCCCGTATCTGTCTTGAACATCAGCACCAATTGGACAGTCACATTCCAGGCGCTCAAGCAATCGGTTGAAATGCCGGAGCTGCGGTCATGGACCGAGGCGGACAACACACGCTTCTACTCAGGCAGGGCCACGTACGAAAAGTCCGTATCGGTTCCGGAATCCTTCCCCAAGCATCGCGTGGTGATTGATCTCGGCAGTCGCTCCGCCGTCGACCCCGTCAGCCCCGCAGGTCCAGGAATGCGAGCATGGCTCGAAAGTCCGGTCCGCGAGGCAGCCGAAGTCTACGTTAACGGCCAGCGCGCCGGTGCCGTCTGGTGTCCGCCATATCAATTGGATGTGACGAAGCTAATTCATCCTGGCGTCAACACGATCCGCATTGAAGTCGGCAATCTCGCGATCAATGAGCTTGCCGGGCAGAGCCTGCCGGATTACAAGCTGCTCAATCTGCGATATGGAGTCCGCTTCCAGGCGCAGGATATGGAAAATCTTCAGCCGTTGCCTTCTGGGCTCACCGGGCCGATTATGCTGATTGCCCGCTGAATCACTGCTTTGCAGGTCCGTAGAGAATGCGGCCAGGACGTTCGCTGGTCAGTTTGCCGTCATCGATGACCACTTTGCCATTCACCAGGACGTACTTGAATCCGACGGCGTACTGATGTGGTTTCTCGAAAGTCGCTTTATCGGCGACCGTGGCCGGATCGAAAACGGACAGATCGGCCTTCATGCCGGGGCGGATCAGGCCGCGATCGTAGAGTTTCAAGCGCTGGGCGGGCAGGCCGGACATTTTATGCACGGCGTCTTCGAGCGTCAGTGTGTGGCGCTCGCGGACATATCGGCCCAGGACCCGGGCGAAGGTGCCGTAGCTGCGCGGATGCGGGGCGCCGACGCCGAATTGCGGGATTTCTCCGTCGGAACCGATCATCGTGAACGGGTATTTCAGGATGCGCTCGACGTCCTCTTCGCCGATCGCGTGAAACACCGCCGAGCAGCCGCCCGAATGCTGGATTTCGAGCAGGGTTTCGGCCGCATTTTCGATGGTCACCTGCCGGCCCCGGGCCTTAGTAATGTCGGCAAGACTCTTGCCGGCCAGCGTCTTGTCGAAACCGCAGTTTGCCATCACGACGTTGGCCGGATCGCCGCCGCCGCGGTCGAACTTGATGTTCTCGATGACGACGGCCTTAATCTTAACGCGCTGGGCGGGGGCGTCCAGGCGCTCGACCAGAGCTTTCTGGCCGCCTTCCTGGGCCCATTGCGGGATCAGGCTGGCCGTGCCGGTACTGGACGCCGTGTAGGGGTATTGGTCGATGGTCACGTCGACGCCGCGGGCGCGGGCTTCGTCCACCAGGCGTAGCGTTTCGACGCTCTTGCCCCAGTTCCCCTTGCCGATGATCTTGTGGTGCGTCACCTGAGTCGGCAGGCCCCCTTCCTCGCCGATGCGGATGGTCTCGCGGACGCTGTCGAGGACGTGCGCGGCTTCCTCCCGCATGTGGGAATGGTGCATCCCGCCCATGGCGCCCGCGACTTTCTCAATCTCGATCACTTCTTCGGTCGGGGTAAAGTTCCCCGGCACATAGAACAGGCCGGTGGTGACGCCGAATGCCCCGTCGAGCATGGCCTGCCGGGTGATCTGGCGCATTTTCTCGATTTCCTCGGGCGTGGCTGGCCGATTCACCAGCCCCATGACTTGTTGGCGGATGCTGCCCTGGCCGGCGAAGGTGCCGAAGTTGGGGGCGGGGTGCGCGGCTGCAACCTGGGCTAGAAAGGGGGCAATCGGGAGCGGCGAGCTGCCGTCCGGGCCTTCCATCAAGGTCGTGACGCCTTGACGGATGTAGTTTTCGGCGGCCGGCGTGATGAAAATGCCGCGCCGGGCATGGGTATGGATGTCGATTGCGCCGGGGGCGACCACCATGCCGGTGGCGTCGAGTCGACGGGCCAACGTCGAAGGGTCGAATTTGCCAATGGCGGCGATTGAGTCACCGTGGATCGCGACGTCGCCGTAGAACCATGGGTCACCGGAGCCGTCGATGATTCGACCACCGGCGATCACCAGGTCATATTGTTGTTGGGCGAGAAGCGGAAGAGCGAACAGGGTCAGGGTAAAGGCAGCAGCACGCATGCTGTCATTTTGACACGCTTACTGTGACACTACGGCACTATTTGTTCAGGATTCTGGCGTACGGCGGCGTTGCTCGCTGGGCTTGGGAGACGACGAAACCATCTCCAAGAACAGGGAAACGATCAACAATCCGGCGATTGCGGCTCCGATAATCATATGCGACCCCATTTCGTCCTGCCATTATTCATGCACGCGGGCTTCCAACGAGATTTCTCTCTGCACCGCTTATCGGCAGGTTTCGCGTCTTCTCCACATCAGTATCAGTGCTTCCCACTTCGATTACGTTTCATCTGATGCACCCGGATGCGGCGTTGTTCCAACAATTACGGTAAATTTGTTGTGAATGTCCACCACCTTAGATGCGGCTCGCGAAGCGCGGCGGAATATAGCTGAAGTCGCCTTGCGCACGCCCTTAGTACGTCTGAACGCGGAATATGAAGTTTTCTTAAAGTTGGAAAACCTGCAGCCCATCGGGTCCTTCAAGATTCGCGGTGCGGCGAACGCCATGGCCCGAACGCCGCGGGAACGCCTCGCGCGCGGCGTGCTGACTGCATCGGCTGGCAACATGGCGCAAGGAGTGGCGTATTGCGCCCGTCGAATGGGCGTCCCGGCAACCGTTGTGACACCCGACACCGCTCCCGAAACGAAGCTTCGGGCCGTCGAGAGGCTGGGCGGGAGGATCATCAAAGTCCCGTTCGATGCATGGTGGCGGACCTTCGAAGAACGGGCGTGGCTGGAAATTTCCGAGTAACGATTAGTTCCGACATGAATCCACAAATTATCGCAGGCGCGGTCATCTTCCTGATTGGCATTCTGGCCGGCTTTTGGGTGCGCGCTTGGCGGAAGCGCAGCCTCCGGGCGGGGTTGGAACAGGAGGCGAAGATCATCGTGGACAAGGGCCGGCGTGATGCCGAGTCCATCCTGCGGGACGCGCGTCTGGCCGCCAATGAAGAGGCGCTGAAAATGAGAAGGGAAACCGAGCAATTGATGGCGGCGCGGCTCAAGGAACTTACCGTCATCCAGCAGCGCCTGATCACGCGGGAAGAACTGGTCAATCGCCAGTTGGAAAACCTGGTGCGGCAGGAAAAGATTCAGCAATACGTAGTCTCCTACGAAGTAGAATGACAAACAT